>JBBDRG010000103.1:8618-14656 GCA_040905585.1 Verrucomicrobiales bacterium | reverse complement strand
CGGCCGACATGGAGCCGGGCGACTTCGTCATGCGAGTCGCCGCCGGGAACCATCGGGTGAAAGGCTACGGCTTCGTCACGCTATGTATGCTTAGCGTCAGGGAAAGTTGGAATCGGCTCCCCTGAAGGCATCTTCCGATCCTGCAATTTGTAAAACTCTCTGATAGCTTTGTTCCGACTTGCGTGAACTTCCCCAACTCTCAGGTCCCACCAGCGATCAATGATCATCCAGTTACCTTCGGAGTTTTGATGCACGTAGTACTGCAGTGGATGTGGGAAAACCCATTCCCGTTTAAAATCTGGATCTTGGACGATCCAAGGTTCCCTCTTCTTCCAATTTGCGATCTCTTCTTCTCTATCCATTTTTATCAGCAACGTAGTTCTCGTATTGCTCTTTCGATATCATATTGCGCTTCGTCGAGCTCACGTAACGGCTTAGTTATGTCTTGATTGTCGTTAGCGTCTGACTTGGCTCGCTTGAGAGCGCGTCGAGCATTCTCGATCGAGTCTAGAGCATATCTTAGTTTGTGCAGAGCATCCATTTCTCAGCCGAACGTCCAAGTCATCCTACGCCTGACCGAGGGCGCGCTCCGACTTCTCGATTAATGGTTGAATGGTCATGGCGGATTGAACTCGCAGCGGGTCAGGCGTTAGGATCGACGTCTTGTTAGGCGGTTCGTTTATCGGTATGACGTGCAGAACTCCACCAGTGGAATGATCGTCTGCCCGTAAGCCATGATACCAAGTTCTTCGGCTGTGCGCCCGGCCAAAGAGGTGGGGGTCTCAATTCCGACGAGATGCGCGGCCAATCTCATTGCCGGAAGATCAAATGGGGCATGAACGCCTGTGGCTTGCATACCCTCCGCAAAATCTTGCTGATATGTTTGCATCCGGGACGGAAAGAGGATCCTAATGACGGTCTCCATGTCTGTATTCATATTTTCTGACAAATCGGTCTCACTGCAAATCCGCTGTCGTTCAGATGCAACTGGAATGAGATTCCGGAGTGGAATGTTGCGATTCTTTTTAGAGTATTCGTGGAAAAACACGAAAAGACTATTTGAGACTTCCGAGATGAATTTTTGAGCATCGGCGTCGTTCGCGTTTCGAGTCCTCTCTGAATAAATCACGAAGGAGAAAGCAGGCAATGATGCACAGAACATCGTCCACATCTGGGCTGGTGCCCACTGGAGTTCATCTTCGTGTGCGAGCCACTTTGAAGTATCAGCGCACCCTTCGGCGATCTGACGAAATGCCTCCGCGACTCTCTTCTTACGTCTATTGCTTCCGAACATGATTCTCTTCGCCCAACGATAAAGTGGACTCAGCGACGGAGTCGCTTGATGTCCCACGCCTTGTTCGGCAAGGCGAATCCCCGGAGAAGTAACCCTGTTGAATGATGTATCATACCCTGTTGAACTCCTTTTCGATGTCAGGAAAATACAATTTGAAATCTCCAACCGTAAAATCAGAAACCCAACCGCAAGGGCACTTGTATTTGTTGGCGGATTGTGTGGACACCGCTGCCGCTGGCTTACGGCACGAACCGCAATAAACGCAGTCATGAAGTCCTCCACCGTCCCTCTTCTTCAAGTGTGAACCTCGATACTCAATAAACTTCGATAACTCAACGCGCTGTGAATGAATCCATGAAACCGATTGAACCAATAGAGCGACGGCAAAAAAGGAAAATACTAGCAGTCCAGATATGGCTCGGACTGTGGCTGTTTGCGACTCTTCAACTGTTACTCCAATGGATTCTAGCCGGTCAGGTAAATATATTGCGGCTCCTAATAGCACCGGAAATACCAGTAGCGTCGCTCGCATTAGCCTGGTTGGCAGGAGGTCCTTTGCGACGAATTCTAGGATTTCCTTCATTTTCTCAGCCGAACGTCAAAGTCCTCTCACACCTGCCCGAGGGCGAGGGTTCGACTGCGGGTTGAGGTTGCAAGGGTCATAGCGGATTGAACTCATGGCGGGGCAGGTGTTGAGAGAGACGCCTTGTTCTCCATTAGTTCGCTACCAGCACCGATGGACGACAACACTACTTGCATTGCCGATCTCTTCCAGTTCGCTAAAAAGCTTCGTCACGGCATCATTGCTTTCGGTCTTGCGCGGTTCACGGTATGGGGGCGGTAGAGTGACTGCGATATAGGGCGGTTCATCGATACCTTCGGCTTTCTTCGCAGCACGGATCAAGTCGAACGCCGCTTCCTTCGTGATCTTGACTCCACGGCTGTAAATATCGCCCTCCGGTGAAATCCGAAGAATCGGCCATGGATCGGCCTCGGTCTCAAAGGTGTAATCGCCCTCATCGTATTTCTCACGCAGCGTGATGCCCACATATGAAGGACTCGTCCAAATGCAATCGACTGGATTAGGGTCTCGGACATCTAAACCGTCATTGAACGTCGAGGAAACGACCCTGATCTTCGCCGGGGAATTCGCGTAGAACTTCTTGAGCAACGTATGCTGCTCTTGCGAGAAAGTCAGAAGCCCCTTGGAAGAAACCTCAGTCACCTGCTCGTCTGAAAGCGCCAGTTGCAGGCTGTCACCAATGACTTCGTGCGTGTCGTGGTGGAACGGATAACCATCCGCCAGAACTACGCTTGGAAGTGAGAGGGACAGAAGTCCGGCGATGGTCGGTGCGAGCCTCATTTTATTGGAGAACAGTATTTATTCGTATCGGCTCGCGAAGTCATATCACGCGAGGCAGTCATCGCCAAGAATGTCCGCCAGGCCCCGATTTGGCAAGGTTTTTCCGAAGATGCATGCGTCTATCCGGGTTGATTGAAGCGGGGGTTGCCGCGTGAGTTGGGGTTCCGGATATCGCGGTGCGTCGAGTCCCCGCGGGGCAGTGGCGGAGGACCCGGCAACCGATTTCAAATTCGTCGAAGCGTTTCAATTCGACACGACGTTGTCATTCCGTTCTCGTCGACCGCACCGCGCGCCGCTCCCCTTCAACCCCCCTTCACGTACATCCCCGCCGTCGAGGCGGCGGTGTCCACCGCCGCGTCCTCCAGCGCTTCGGCGAGGGGGCGGTGCGGGAAGACCTCGAGGCCGCTCTCGGGGTTGCAGTTGTAGATCTCGTAGCCGGCGGCCTCGAAATACGGGGCCAGCGCGTCGAAATAGCCCCGCATGATCCGGTAGCTGTCGAGATTGTTCTTCACCGCCGCCGGGGTGCGCGCCTCGGGGAACCAGTAGCCGCGCCGCTCTTCCATCCGGAAATCGCACCCCAGCAGATACACCCGCCGGAACCCAAGCAGCCACGACAGGCGCAGCGCCGCGAGCATCACCGAGCGCCCGCCGCCCCGGTTCTTGTGGTTGCCCCAGTTCACCGTGTCCTCCCACAGCCATTGCTCCGCGCGGAACTCGTGGTTGCGGCGGTAGCCCAGTACGTTGGGAAAATCGCGGACCTGCTCCCGCGTGTAGGCCACCGGCCCGCCCTCCGTCTCCGCGTCCCGATCGCGGATCGGCTTCCGGAAATGCTCCATCGGTACGAACTTCTGGATGCCCGCGTCCTCCCAGATCGAGCGCATGAAGCGGGAGGGCGCGTCCACGCAGGTCCACAAGTTCGGACGGAAGGCCTGCGCACCGTTGTTGACCCCGAAGGTTGTCGCCCCCGGCGTCGCCCGCAGCGCCTCCCGGTCCGCCTCCGTGAAGCTCGGCCCGTTGAGCACCAGGAACACCGTCCCGCCGCCGCCCGCGTAGAGCCCGGCCAGATCCACGTTCATAGCGTTGTCGCGGAAAAACATCGGCGTCTGGCGCAGCGCGCCGGGCGTCGCCGGGCCCCCCGCCCGTTCCCCAGTGCCGCGCTCCCCGTTCCAGAGCACCGCGTTCTCGTCCCCCCGGTCGCGCCCGTCGTCCGCCCGCGCGTCCTCCGCCGTGGCCGGGTGCCGCACCAGCACCTCCACCTCGCAGTCCCGGTCCTCCGCCACCCCGCGCGTCCGCAGCGCCTCCGCGAGCTCGCCCTCGCCGCAGGGCGGCACGTCCACCTTGCGCCCGTCCTGGCGCACCCGCAGCACCACCTCTCGCCCCAGCGTCCGGTTCGCCAGCCGCTCCAGCCGCGCCGCGTCCCGCGGCACCCGCACTTCGCGCAGCCGGCGAACGTGCGTGTTGTAGGTGGTCTTCATTTCCGATATCTGCTACAAAGAACGCGACCCCGCCGCTCCGGCGGCGAAAACCCCCGCCACCACCACCTCATGCCGCACGCCGCCACGCCGATTCCGTCCCGCCGCGACCTGCCCGCCCTGCTCACCCGGCTCGGACTCGTCCGCACCGGCGTCGAACTCGGCGTCGCCCGCGGCACCTACTCCGCCCACCTGCTGGCCAACTGCCCCGTGCGCCGGCTCTACTCCATCGACGCCTGGGCCGGCGATCGCGGGCACGACCTCGCCCAATGCGAAAAGACCACCCGGCGGCTCGCCCCCTACGGCGCGCGGTCCATCGTCCTGCGCGCCCGATTCGACGAAGCCCTCGCCCTCTTTCCCGACCACGCCCTCGACTTCCTCTACCTCGACGGCTACGCCCACACCGGCAACCAGTCCGGCCGCACCCTGCTCGACTGGTGGCCCAAAGTACGGCCCGGCGGGCTCGTCGCCGGGCACGACTACGCCCCGCGTTGGCCGCGCAACGTCGCCGCCGTAGACGCGTTCCTCGCCACCGCCCGCATCCCCGCCGAGCGCTTCGTGCTCACCGAAGAAGACGAGCATCCCAGCTGGATCGTCCTGCCGCCTGCCGCCGGACCGGCCGCCGGAGCCGACCCGGCGGCACCCGACCCCCTCGGGTAGGCCACCCAACAGGGTGCAGTCCCCCGGCAGACCCTCTTCGGTCATCAGAACGACGACGATTCCGAGCTGAACGACTCCGATTCCGAACTCGACGAACTCGAAAACGAACTGGAGGATTCCGGCTCCGAACTGGAAGACGACTCCGACGAACTGATAGACTCCGACATCGACGTAGTGAGTGATTCCGAAGAACTGAAAGAACTGGAAGACGACTCCTCCTCCGAGGATTCGTCCTCCGACGACATCGACGACTCCTCCTCCGACGAATCGCTGCTGCTGTCGTCGCCGCCTCCTCCACCACCGCCGCCGCCGCCGCCGCCGAAGTCCTGCGGCATCCCGAGCAGATGCGGCTGCATGTAGAGAGACAGCTTCGGACCGTTGCGCGGATGGATTTCGGCGATCGCCATCAGATTCTCGTAGAGCACCCATTGCAGACTCCGGCGGGCGGCCTCCTTCTCCTCCTGCGTGCTCGTCTTGTCGCCCGTCGACGCCTCGCTTGCCGCGTAGAGCGCCTCCCAAGTGGACAGCAGATCCGCCGCCTTCGTCACCACCGCCTCGCCCAGGTCGTCCTCCCGGTCCTCGACCCCCTGCGCCATCGCCGAGAGCCAAGTGTCGAGTTCGTCGTCGCGCGCCGTGGAGAAAATAGTGCGTCCCTTGGGAAAGCACTCCAGGACCGCGTCCGACTGCTCGCCGTACGTTCCCGACACGATCCCGTAGACCATCCCGACCTCCGCCGGCAGCCCGTCGCGGAACTGGTCTTTGTTGAACTTCCGCGCCTTGCGATGGGCGAGCTTCATCACGTCGTCGTCGAGGGCTTCGTCCAGCGCCGCCACCTCCGGAGCCGTCGCCGCGATCCGCGGTGCCAGCGCCCCGTCCGCGTCGTTCGCGATCATGCGTTCCAAGTGGTCCGTCGAGAACGCGGCCAGCTCGGCCATGCTGATTTTCGGATCGTCGAAGGGAGTGCTAAGATAAGTGGATAGATTTCTCATGGGGGTTTTCTCATTTTTGCGAATCTCCTCGGGTTTATGAAATCTCGGTGCATTCCGCAAGGCTTTATTGCAAAAAACACGATTTTCTCTCCGTTTTGGCCTGTTCGGGCCCCAATCCGGCCGGAGTAAGGCGATTCCCGAAAAAAGGACCGCCTTTCCAAATGTTTCGGAGGCTACCGGCAAAATCTCCGGTGCCTTTCCAAACGTTTCGGAGGCTACCGGCAAAATCTCCGGTGCCTTTCCAAACGTTTCGGAGGCTA
>JBBDRG010000103.1:0-8518 GCA_040905585.1 Verrucomicrobiales bacterium | reverse complement strand
CGGAGGCTACCGGCAAAATCTCCGGTGCCTTTCCAAACGTTTCGGAGGCTACCGGTAAAATCTCCGGTGCCTTTCCAAACGTTTCGGAGACTACCGGCAAAATCTTCGGTGCCTTTCCAAGCGTTTCGGAGGCTACCGGCAAAATCTCCGGTGCCTTTCCAAGCGTTTCGGAGGCCACCGGCAAAATCTCCGGTGCCTTCCCGGACGTTTAGGAGGCCACTGGCAAAATCTCCGGTGCCTTCTCGGCCATTTGGGGCGCTACCGGCAAAATCTCCAGTTTCGGAGGCTACTGGCAAAATCTCCGCCCCGCGACGAAATGATTGACGCGCGGCACGGATAGCCCATTCTGCGACCAGAACACTCCCCGCCGCTCCCGCACGTCGGCGCCCGCCGCCGGATTCGGCCGCCCCTCACGCCACCCACTCTCCATGTCCCTCCGCGAATCGCTCGAAGACTTCGTCAGCTACGTCAACACTTACCTTTCAGGTGACGAAAAGGGTGAGGCCGCCGAGTTTCTCGACCATCTCTTCCGTGCCTTCGGCCACGACGGGTTAAGGGAAGCCGGCGCTTCCCGCGAAGCTCGCATACCGAAGAAGGGCGGCAAGAAGGGTAAGAAGTTCGGCGACCTCCTTCTCCCCGACCGCGTTCTCGTCGAAATGAAGTCCCGCGGCTCCAAGCTGGAGCGCGATTACCAGCAGCTCTTCGACTACTGGACACACATTGTCCCCCGCCGCCCGCCCTACGCCGTGCTGTGCAACTTCGACGAATTCTGGATCTATGACTTCAACACCCAGCTCTTCGATCCGGTCGACAAGATCCTCCTCGCCGAGCTCCCCGAACGCGCCGAGGCACTCGTCTTTCTCCTACCAGAACAGAGAGCGCCGCTTTTCCGGAATAACAGGGTGGACGTCACCCGCAAGGCAGCCGACAAGCTCGCGGAACTCTTCCGCTCTCTCGTAGCCCGTGGCGAAGACCGCGACCGAGCCCAGCGCTTCATCCTCCAGTTGCTTGTCGGTCTCGTCTCCGAAGACATCGACCTGCTTCCCCGCAAGATCCTCACCCGCCTCGTCCACGAATGCCGCGACAAAGGGGCCAGCGCCTACGACCTCGTTGGCGGCCTCTTCCGCCAGATGGACCGCGAGGAACCGGCCCGTGGCGGACGCTATAAAGGCGTCGACTATTTCAACGGTGGCCTTTTCGCAACAATCGACCCCATCGACCTGAACACGGACGAGATCACGCTGCTCGCCGACGCCGCCGATCAGAACTGGGCACTCGTGAAACCGGAGATTTTTGGCACCCTCTTCCAGTCCAGTATGGACGCGGACGAGCGCCATGCCTTTGGGGCGCACTTCACTAGCGAGTTCGACATCCAGAAAGTCGTCGGCCCGACCATCGTCCGTCCGTGGCGCGAGAAGATGAACGCCGCCTGGAACCGCGTCGGCAAGCTCAAGGAAGTGCTCAAGCAGCTCCGTCTGTACCGCGTCCTCGATCCTGCCTGCGGCTCCGGCAACTTCCTCTATGTCGCCTTTCGCGAACTAAAGCGGCTTGAGCGCGAGATCCTCGTCCGCCTATCCGTAATCTCGAAGGGCGAACCGCTCGAGACCGCCGTCTCCATCCACCAATTCCACGGGCTCGATATCCAGCCCTTCGCTGTGGAGCTCGCCAAGGTCACCCTCATGCTCGCCAAGGAACAGGAAGTTCGTGAAACTGCAAAGATGCACGAGACCGACGGGCTCCTCGTCCTCGAAAAGCCGCTCCCCCTCGACAACCTCGACGACAATATCCGCTGCGCCGACGCCCTCTTTACGGAGTGGCCCAAGGCCGAGGCGATCATCGGGAATCCGCCGTATCTCGACGCTCGGAAAATGACTATGGAATATGGGGCCGCGTACACGAAGAAAGTGAGGAAGGCATTCCCTGGCGTACCGGGAAGAGCGGATCTCGTGGCGTATTGGTATCGCAAAGCACATGATCACCTAGGACAAGATGGCCGTGCCGGACTTGTCGGCACGAATTCCATTCGGCAGAACAATTCACGCGAAGGCAGTCTTGATTACATCGTCGCGCACGGCGGAACAATCTATGATGCAGTATCCACCCAGGTCTGGTCCGGTGATGCAGCGGTGCACGTCTCCATCGTGAACTGGATCAAAGGTGAAGAGGACGGAGAAAAGCGATTAGTAACCCAACTCGGCGACTCCGTTCATAGCCCGTGGGAACTGTCGATTTTGCCACGAATTGGATCAGCTCTATCGAAAGGCTTTGACGTAACCTCCGCCAAATCACTTGTCTCGAATTCCTCATCCAACGGCTGCTTTGAAGGCAAGCAGCCGGGACACAACGGTTTCAGACTTACGAAGAGCGAGCGAGCGGAACTCCTCCGCGTTGATCCCGCGAGTGAGGCTGTCGTTTATCCGTATCTCAACGGGCGGGAAATGCTAACTGCATCTTGGCGAACTGACCCACGATACATCATCGACATGGGAGCTCGGGATACTTTCGAAGCCCGAGCCTATTCAGGAGCCCTAAATTTGATCCGGCACCGTGTTTTGCCCGACTGGGAAGCAAATGCTGAGAAGGAGTTCAAGGACACCGGTAAAGAGACGGGTGAACATCAGAACCGCCTCAAGCGTTGGTGGCAACTCAAGCGCCAACGTCAAGCGATGCAGTCCGTTATCGACAGCATTCCCCGTTACATTGTTTGTTCGCGAGTAACGAAGCGACCAATTTTCGAGTTTCTTGCTTCTACGATTTGTCCTGACTCAAGCCTCTCCGTTTTTCCCCAGGCTGATGATTATTGTTTTGGCATTCTTCAGTCCGGCGTCCACTTCGAGTGGTTCAAAGCCCGCTGCTCAACATTCGAAAGCCGTTTTCGCTACACTAGCGACACCGTCTTCGACACCTTCCCATGGCCGCAAACCCCGACCCGCAAGCAGATCGGAGCCGTCGCTGAGGAGGCCGTAGCCCTGCGCCAACTGCGCCGCGAGGTGATGGCGAAGATGGATTGGTCGCTGCGCGATCTTTACCGCACGCTCGATGACCCCGGCAAGAATCCGATGCGCGACGCCCAAGACCGCCTCGACGCCGCCGTTCGAGCCGCCTACGGAATGCCCGCCGACGCCGACCAGCTGCCCTTCCTCCTAGCCCTCAACCAAACCTGCGCCGCCAAGGAAGCCGCCGGCGAGCCCGTAGTTCCGCCCGGACTGCCACTCCCAGCCAAGGACCACGCTGAGTTCATCACCAAGGACTGCATCCAAATCCCCAAGCTCTGAACCTGACCACACTGAACCTTCGGTACTTATGGATCTCATCATCGATGAAGAATACAAGTCGCTTGAATATCTTGAGTGGCGCAATGTCCCGAAGTTTGCCGTCATTACAGGGCCAAATGGATCTGGAAAATCGCAACTCCTCCAGCTTATTTACCAAACTCTTATCAACGATCACAGAAACAGAGAAAGAATCAAAATAGAAGGGGAGAGCTTTGGTGCGCATGAAGTTACTTTTCTCCACGGACTATGGAATCTTGCCGACACAACTCCGGTTTCCCTGAGAGTGGTGCAGGAAAAACTTGACTCGCTATACAATCAATTTCAAAAAGAACAGCAGCATCTAGGCAAACAAGGCAAACATAGAATTCTCCATGCGTTCCAATCTGTAGTGGAAGCGGCAGGCGCAAGCACTCCAAATGAAGTTACAAGGGAGGAGTTCGAGAAACATTTTCCCGAAGATTTTCTCCAGGATGAACGCTCGATGAGTAATCAGATCGCCGAGATTTTTTATAATTATAGACTAAGTGAGATCGAACTTTTAGCGAAACAAATCTCCAAAGAAGAAGTTTCGAAAAAGTTGGGTGCAAAGCCATGGGAGGTACTGCGTATCATTATCATGGAATCGCGGTTGCCGTTCGACATTAATTCTCCCGAAAATTTAGGGATTCGCGAGAGATTCAAGCTTACCATTACCCATCAAAAGACTGGCAAGGAGATCGGTTTCACAGATTTGTCGTCCGGGGAAAGAGTGCTCTTCTCGCTGGTGTTCTACCTGTATAACTCCCAGGAAAAGCACCGATTTCCGAAACTGTTATTGATGGACGAGCCAGACGCTCACTTGCACCCGTCCATGTCACAGCAATTCATCGACGTGATTAAGAACGTGCTCGTCGATCAGTTCGGAGTGAGGGTCCTCATGACAACGCACTCGCCCTCTACTGTTATCCTTTCGCCCGAAGGCTCGCTCTTTGAGATGTCTCAAGATGAACCCCGTATCAAGCCATCTCCATCTAAAAATCACTCTGTTTCCATTCTGACTTCCGGAATTGTGTTCGTTGGCGAAGGAACCCGTTATATTCTTGTTGAGGACAGAGATGACGAAAGATTCTACACGTACGTATACAAACAGCTCACCGAGGGCGGGCAACTTGATGGCAGCATACCGCTAGTGTTCATTCCGGTTTCAACAAAATCGCAGTCGGGCGGAAAAATAAATGTCTGCAGTTGGGCTGAGAAATGGAGCGCTTCGGGACTATCTGAAATTATCTCCGGATTGGTTGACAAGGACTTTGACGGCACCGCGCACACAAGCGTGGCGACAATCGAACGTTACAGTATCGAAAATTACTTGGTCGACCCGATCATCGTTTGCGCTGCATTGATCGATGTGGAGAATGCTCCTAATGAAGTTAATTTAAAACTAGGGGAAGAGTATAGGCTTAAGCACTTACCGAGTATCGAACTGCAAAAAATCGCAGATTCCCTCATTTCTTCCGTGACGAGTTGCGCAAATCGAGTGCCAAAAGTTTCGATGGTTGACAAAGAGCCTACACGGGTAACATTCACAAACGGGACGAACCTACTCTACCCAAGATGGTTGTTGACTCAACCGGGGAAAGCCATCTTGAATGAAATTTTCGGAGCGACTTACAGCAACCGAACAGTGAATTTCAATTCGTGTTTCAAGGCTTTCAAGAAGGTGGGGCTGATTCCAGTAGAATTGGTGACGCTATTCGAAAGGCTTCAAAGCTCGTAGAGACGGTAATAGGCCCGTGCGGGGGTCCCGTTTTGAACATTTCACCCGCCTTTAACAGAAACCTTGACTTCTCCCGCACGGAACTTTTACCGCCGTTTTCGTGCGCCTCCGTCCGCCATGTTCCGGAGTCAGTCGGCATTTTAACTTTTTCAACGGCGCCAAATGTCACGATATATCGACCCCGAGGAAACGGGGGAAGATAACCAATTCACAATTTGGTACACCCTCGCTCCTCCCGCCTCTTTTAGAAAGTTTGGAAATTGGTTCCCTTCTCTGACCCCGTTTGCGCGACCTTTCGCGAGGGCGCCGCCTGCCGACCGCTGGGACTCCCGCGGTCAATCGTCGGCGTTCTGGTACGCCAGACGGTAGAAGCGCCGCGTCGTCCCGACCGGGGGCGTCGGCAAGCGAGCCCGGACGCTGTAGGCGACGGGGCCGCCGGTCATCTCGAAGCTGACGCCGGGGAGCAGCGTCCAGGTTCCCGCGTCCAGGGTGTCGCTGGCCTCGATCCGAAGCCACGCGGTCCCCGGGAGCCGGCCGTTCAGCGAAAATTCCAGCCATTGGTGGTTGTCGCCGTCGATCCGCGTCGTCAGGGGCGGGGCCGAGGGCCGGCTCGGATCCAGCGCGTGAATCCATTCCGCCAGATTGCCGATCCGATCGCTTTCGGGGTCGTCTTCCTCTCCGCGCTCTTCGCCGGAAAGATCCGCGAATCCCGCCATCCAATCCGCGAAGGAGGGGAATTCTTCCCGTATCCGGACTCGAAGCTCGGGGCGCTCGTCCGCCTTGGGGCTCTCCTTCGAGGCGAATTTGAAGACGGTCCCCGAATTGGTTTGGCTGACGATTCTCAGCCGCAACGAAACCACTTCATCGGTCGCGGCCTCCCCGGCGACGAGAGAGCCGATATCGAACCTTTGGACGCCGTCGGAAGCGGGCGACCAGTTCTCGCGGAACACCGCCGGGCCGGGACGGTTGGCCCAGGTCACGGTCGACTCCGACCACGCGTCGTCCGCGACGTGATCCAACGCGCCGGTGGCGTCTAGATCCGTCTCCCCCGAATGCAATACCAGCTCGGCGGAGTCGATCGCCAGGCCCGCCAGCGCGCCGAGATCGAATTTCAGGTAAGCCTCGCGGTCGTAGTCGGTCCCGCCGACTTCCTTCATGAACAGCCACGAGTCCGTGCCGAAGTTGTCGTCCACGTTGGCGGCCCCGTCTCTCACGTAGGCGTCGTCGCTGGGCGAAAGGACGACTTCGGAGACTCCGGGCGGATGCACGTTGATCGTCACTTGGTCGGACTTTTCGGAATCGGGGAAGTCGTCGTAGAGAGAGCTGTCGAGCGAGGCGACAAGCTCCAGCGCGTAGACGCCGGGGGCGGGAAAGGCAACCTCCGGCGAGAGGCGATCCGGATCGTCGAAGACGACGGACGCCGGACCGTCGACCTGACGCCAGCCCACCGAGGCGCCGGCCGGGGGATCCGCGGCATCGCCCCACGCGACTGTCGCCGCACTCAGGGCCAGTCCCGCGTTCGGGAAATACAGGTTCCGATCCGGTCCCGCATCCGGATCGGGAAAGCCGAGGCGGCGCCGCCATTGGTCGAGGGACAGGGAAGGCGGATCCAGGGTGTCTCCTTGACCGACCCCTTCCACGTGATCGACCGGATTGGTCTTCTCGCTCGAGAGACCGGTCGTCCGCACGGCGGTCACGGTGCCGCGGGTGCCGATGGCGTAGCCGTATCGCGATTGCTGGGAGTGGACCGCGAATCCCGTCGGACTGCCTTCGCATCGCGTATTCCAGAAGACGCTGTGCGCCGATGTCAGGTTGTGCTTCGGCGGCGTGCCGTAGGGGCGGTAGTGGGCGGTGAACCACGAGTCGTCCGCCGTGCAGTTGTCGACGAGGTTCGAGTGGGAGAAATGCATGTGGTGGTCGCTCGCGCGGCCGCTGGTGTTGTACCCGCCGGTCGAACCGGTCGCTTTGCCGGTGGTGCGGTCGGTGCAGTGGCGCAGCACGTTCCCCGACGAACCCATGCTCGCGAAAACGAGCCCGTGCCGGTTGAATTCGGCGACGCAGTTTTCCACGAGGCAGTCGCTGGTGTGCTGCAGCAGAAACATGTAGCCGTTGCCGCCGCCCCCGCCGTATTGCGGCCGCTGCAAATGGCAGTCGCGGATGGTGATGCCGCGGCATTCGCGGAGCACGATTCCGTTCGACAGCATGTGACAGGTGGAGGTGCCGTTTTCCTCCGGCTGGAAGGAGGCCACGTTGCGAATCCACCCGTTTCGCACGTTCAGAAAGGAGATCAATCGGGAACTGTGCACCTGCCCGGCGCTCGTGGCGGGATCGCTGAAATCGGACTCTCCCCATTGCGATCCCTCATGCTGCACGTTGCCGATCGACAGGTGTTCGATCCCGACTTCGAAAAGGGCCCCGTTGCGAATGAACACCCGCGCGCTGTCCCGGGTCTTGAGCGCGTAGCGCGTTGGCACGTCGATCTCCAATTCGCCGGCGGCTTCGTCGATCCCGACCACTTGACGGGACCAGGCCAGGCCCGACATCGAATTCTCGTAGCCCAACCAGTCCGGCTCGTTGTGCTCGTTGACCCAGTCGGTGGTGATGGTGTTCCGGACGACGATCCAGTCGCCCACCGCGAAGGGTGCCGTGTTGCTCACCGGGAGCCGCTTCGTCGGGGAGAGGAGATCTTCGGTGAGAGGGTAGCTCGTGCCGTTGTTCCAGAACCAGTAGGGCGACGGTCCCGTCACCGAGACGACCCGCTTGCCCCGCATGTCCGTGGAGGTGTTCACCAGAAACGTCCGACCCTCCCCCTCGCCCCGCAGGACAATACCCGAAGTGCCGATCGACAGGGCGGCGCTCTCTCCCGGCGGCGGAGCCACGTGGAACAATCCTTCCGGCAGCAACACCACGCCGCCGCCGGCCTGCGCTGCCGCCTCGATGGCCTGCTGAATCGCCGTCGTGCTGTCCGTCGCCCCGGTCGGGTCGGCGCCGAAGCCGCTCACGGCATCGAAGATCGGACCCTCCACGTCGGGGATTTGTCGCTCGCCGCGGTGGTAGCCGGCGTAGGAAAAGTCCTGTACCAGTTTGTCCGTCTCGAATTCCAATGCCGGCGTCGGCGACCACGAGGCGTCGTAGAGCGGCGACTCCCAGGCGTGTCCGACCGCGCCCGGCGTCAGTGCGAACGCCACCACGCCGGCTGCTCGTGCGAATGCGCGAACCCGGCGGGAAGGCCACGGCTTCGAGCGAACGGAATCAGTCATCGAGATCGACAATAGCGGGCTTGGGTGCGGATCGCGATTGAAAACAACCACCGCTCCGGCGAGAGCGGTGGGGCGACAGCCGTCGCGGAAGCGCCCGATCGCCGCGCCCGAGTCCGGGGCGAGGGCCCTTTCTAGAGCCGGGCTCGAGTTCTCCCTTCGTCGCTATTCCAGAAGGCGCTCCGCCTCCCGGTAGATCCGGAACACCCGTTCCTTCTCCTCGCTGTCGG
>JBBDRG010000102.1:0-70287 GCA_040905585.1 Verrucomicrobiales bacterium | reverse complement strand
GCGTCCGTTTTTTCCTGAACCCCCGAACTCCTGAACCCCTGAACCCCTGAACCCCTCCTCTTCCCCCTACGATTTCGTTGCCGTCGGCGGCGGGGCCGCCGGGTTCTTCGCGGCGATCGCGTTCGGCGAAGCGGCGCCGGGGCGGCGGATCGCCATTCTCGAGAAGGGCGGGTCGGTTCTCGGGAAGGTCAAGATTTCCGGCGGCGGACGGTGCAACGTCACGCACGCCTGCTTCGAGCCCATCCCGTTCACCGCGCACTACCCGCGCGGCGAGCGGAATCTTATCGGGCCGCTGCATCGGTGGGGAGCGTCCGAAACGGTCGAGTGGTTCGCGAACCGCGGCGTCGAACTCAAGACCGAATCCGACGGCCGCATGTTCCCGAGCACCGACCGGTCCGAGACCGTCGTCGACTGCCTCGTCGAGGCGGCCCGGGAATGCGGGGTCGACATTTTGACGAAACACGAAGTGGATCGACTCGATCCGGGCGGGGACGCCTGGGAGATCGTCTGCAAGGGAGGCGAACGGTTGACGTCCCGGGCGGCGTTGCTGTCGACCGGAGGCATCCGAAGCGAAGCCGGAGCGCGAATGGCCGCCGAACTCGGTCACGGCGTCGTTCCGGCCGCGCCCTCGCTGTTCGCCTTCAAGATCGACGACCCTCGCCTCGCCGACCTCGCCGGCGTTTCGGTCGGGTCCGTCGGCATACGGGTGTCCGAAAGCAGATTCCGATCCACCGGGCCCGCGCTGGTGACCCACTGGGGGCTGAGCGGACCCGCCGTTCTGAAACTGTCCGCCTGGGGCGCCCGCGAACTGTTCGAGCGGAACTACCGTTTCGAGATCGCGGTCGACTGGTGCGCCGACATGTCGTCCGGGGAAGTCGAATCCAAACTGGCGGCGGCGCGCGACCGGTTTTCCAGGAAGCGCGTTCGCTCCGGCCCGCCCGACATCGCCTTGCCCGCCCGTCTCTGGCGACGGCTCGTCGCAGCGTCCGGGGTTGCCGACGAAACGACCTGGTCCAACCTGTCCAAGGACGCCCGGCGCCGTCTCCAGGCCGAACTGACGGCAGGCCGCTACCTGGTGGACGGCAAGAGCATGAACAAGGACGAGTTCGTCACCGCCGGAGGCGTCGTGCTCGACGACGTCGACTTCAAAACCATGGAGAGCCGACTCGCGCCCGGTCTCTACTTCGCCGGCGAAATCCTCGATATCGACGGAATCACCGGCGGGTTCAACTTTCAGTCCGCCTGGACCACCGGACGCCTCGCCGGCGAGTCCGCGGCGAGAGCTATTGGGTCTACTTGATTAAATCCATTGAATCCATGCATCATCCGCGAAGATGACCGCGAAGAACCCAGAGAGAATCCAGTCGGAGAAAAACACCGGGATCGAAAACAGCGATCCCCGGCGGGAGGCGACGCCGTGTCCGCTCCGCGCACCGATCGAAGCCTCGCCGGCGGGAACCCTCCGGAAACGACAGGAAAAGACCGCAAGCCGCGGGCTGCGGGCCGCGGGCCGCGGGTGAGCGTATCTCGTCTACCCCGGCTTCTCCGGATACATCCAATCAATGGTGGCAGAAGGATTCGAAGACCATCTTGACGTCATAGCGCTTTAATGGCAGATTGGGAGGCATGAGCAAAGCTACCGTATATTTGGATGAAAAGATTCATAAGGCGTTGAGAATGAAAGCGGCCGAGACTCGTCAGTCCATGTCTGAGCTCGTCAACGATGCATTGGGAGCGAGTCTCTTGGAAGATCTCGAAGATATTGAGGTTTGGCGTGAACGGCGAAACGACCCGCGGGTTGGATTCGAGGATTTTGTCAAGCAGCTCAAGGAAGATGGCCTCCTACGGCGTTGAGTTTTCGGCAAACGTTCGGAAGGATTTCCGAAAGATTTCTCAGAAAGATGCCGAAAGAATCCTGGGAAAGATTCATGGACTGACCACTGATCTTCGGCCGCCTGGCGCTAAGAAGCTGAAAGGGGAAGAGGTTTGTCGAATTCGAATTGGCGTTTATCGGGTGATTTATGAGATCGAGGACGACCGATTGGTCGTGTTCATCGTTCGCGTCAAACACCGCAAAGAAGCCTATCGAGACTGACTGACCCCGTGCTCCGTGACCCTCACTCACGCTACGAGGACGGCAAAGCGGGGACGAGAAAGCGAAAAGCCAAAGACCGCATCAGACACAAACCCCGCTTGAACAGGAAACAAATTATTGCACTTTACGCAATGATATGTAGAGTTCAACAGTGCAACCGCTCCGTCAACTCGACCAGGCTCTCCGCACCCTCGCGGACCGGGATCACTGCGTTTTCGCTGCCTCCGATCTCGCGGCGGCGGTGCCGGAGTGCGGGCAGTTGGCGGTATTGCTTTCCCGCGCCGCGAAGGCCGGACTGCTGCGCCGGGTCTGCAAGGGCATCTACGTGTATCCGGTGAAGGACTACCCGGTAGGAAACCTCCTTTTTCACGCGGCGGCGCGACTGCGGGCGGGCGAGTTCAATTACCTGAGCCTCGAATCGGTGCTGAGCGATGCGGGCGTCATCTCCCAGGTGCCGATGAACTGGATCAGCCTGATGTCCTCGGGGCGAAGCCATGTGGTCGATTGCGGCGACTACGGTCACATCGATTTCGTCCACACCGCGCAGCGTCCCGACGATGTCGCGGGCGAGCTGGTCTACGATCCCGATCACCGTCTCTGGAGGGCTTCGGTGAGGCAAGCGCTTCGGGACATGAAGGCAACACGCCGCAGCCTGGAACTCGTCGACGAGGAGGTGCTGCATGAGCTTGTTTGACCAACTCGTCGATGAGGCGCTGCGCTCCCGCGCCGATCTCGCCACGCTGCGGCCTGTGGTGGAAAAGGAACTGCTGCATCACGACATCCTTCGGGAAATGAGCGGAGCGGGCCTGCTCACGGGCCTCACCTTCATCGGCGGTACCTGTCTGCGGGCCTGCTTCGGATCGCAGCGACTCAGCGAAGACCTTGATTTTACCGGCGGCAGTGATTTCAAGAAAAGCGACCTCGCCGGGATGGCCCGCATCCTCATCGAGCGGCTCGACACCCGCTACGGTCTGCCCGTGCGTGTCAGCGAGCCGCAACAATCCGGCAGCAAAGTCTCCACCTGGAAGCTCACCATCGAGACGCGTCCCGAGCATCGTCATCTACCCGCGCAACGCATCCATCTCGACATCTGCGCCATCCCCAGCCACGACCCGCGTCCGATGATGCTGCGCAATCTCTACGGCATCGACCTCGGCACCTCGGGACTCATACTCCAGGCGCAGAGCCGCGAGGAAATTCTGGCGGACAAGATCATCGCTCTCGCCTTTCGCGAGAACCGATTGAAAAACCGCGACCTGTGGGACATCGCCTGGCTCGTGCAACAAGGCATCGCACTGCCCGCCGCGTTGATCCCCGTGAAAATCGCCGATCATCAGCGCGAGCCGTCCGAGTTCCGCGATCTGCTGCGCCGGCGCCTCGGCAGCCTCAAGTCCGATCCCCGGACCCGCGCCGATTTTTTGAATGAAATGCAGCGCTTTCTCCCCGCCGCCACCGTGCGCGATACCCTGGCCCAGCCGACCTGGTGGAGCTACCTGACCTCGGTGCTCGACGATCAGGCGCGACTCGCGCAGGCGACCTTGTGACGGGGGCGAACCCCGCCTTGGCAATCGAAGCTTTTTCCCGGCAAATGAAGCCGCAAAAACTGAAAAGTCATCAAGGGGGTCATGCGACATTTCTTGACAAAAGTGCTGCACGCAAGTTTGCGCCATGCCCCGGACTCCCCGCGTCGAATACGAGAACGCCGTCTACCACGTGATGGCCAGGGGCGACCGCCGCGAGCCCATCCGGAGAAGGGAACTGTTCTGCGACACCTTTGCCGAAGCTTGCGGCCGGACTGGATGGCAGAACCATGGTATCAGGCGTGCGGGCGAGATCATTGGCGAGGGAGCCGCTCACTACGGAATGGACGAGTTCGAGTTGAGAAAGGACCGAAGAGGGGACTGGCGAAGAAGCTCCGTCGCCTGGGCGGTTGCCAGGGAGACAAGCGTGCCGCATGCCTGGATCGCGGAGAAGCTGAACCTGAAGTCAGCCGCGAACGCGAGCCAGCAGATCAGCCGCTTCCAGCAGGTGCCGGAGAAGGAATTGCCGAAAGAGGTGAGAGTCTGGAAATTGTCAAGAAACGTCGCATGACCTCCTTTGCGTGTCGTGCCCCCGTTTGCGTGACGGAAGGCGGCCATTCTCCCCCGCTCGCGCCGCTTTAGCCGGCGGAGGGGTCCAAGAATCCTGAACTTTCCCTCCGTCAACAGCCTTGACTTCCCCGCACGAAACGTTCACCCTCGGGTCCATGCGAGCCCTGCCGTGCCAGCGTGGTTTCCCGGAAATCAATTCCCCTTCCGCCTTCCGTCATCGGACGCCAGAGTTGTCCAACATTCAAAATTCCGGTCTTCGGAACTGGCGGAGCGAGACCGTTCCCGCGAGCGGGCGTTCCGTGGGCACCGACTCCGTTGTCCGCGGAATCGTCTTGGCGGCGAACCGGACAGGATCGCGCCGACGAAGTCAGAGAAGCGGGAAAGAGAGTGGGAGTGCTCGGCAAGATTCGGAATTCGTTCCCTTCCCGTTTCCTGCGTTTCTCGTTTCCGCACTTGATTCCCACACGAAACTGCGAAGTGCCAGAAAAACCAGACAATTGCACCCGCTCTTGAAGCCTGGCTAGATTTACGATACCAAATTTTCGATCTTGCCACAATGAAAGAACCGAAGAACCCAAAAAACACGCGATTGCGATTTCGTGTCAGACTCATAGTTCTCTTGAGTGTATTTGGCTTTGGCAACAACGCTAGCTATGCCAGGAATATTAAGGATCAACCATATTTCACGGATCCAGGCTCCTGGAATGTGAAGCACTTATTCCACGAGGAGAAAGCTAGAAGAGACCCCTCGAAGACCCGGTATCAAATCGCGGAGTTTCGAGAAGACGGTCAGCCGTGGAAATCAGAGCAATTGAGTGATGCAGTCAAATCGATCCGATCGTTCCGCCCTCGAAACGTCATTCTTTATATACATGGTTGGAACAATGACGCCTCACCTCGATCCGCGAAAGAAGGAGGTGATTTATATGACGTCGATAAGCTCATCCATACGATGCAAAGCGTGGGGGCTGGCAAGACTTTAGCAATTTACGTTGCTTGGAGGGGGAAGTCGAAAACAGGTTTGGGCCATGTGCTTACTCTGACAGATCGTCGGGACATGGCCCGCCAGCTCGGAAAGAGTAGATCTCTCCAAGATTTTCTTGGCCAAGTCGCTTCCGCCGGAAAAGGAGTAGGTGCCAATACGGTATTCGTTGGTCATTCTCTCGGCGGCGTGATGATGGAAAACGCTGCCACAGATTTGATTGTGTCCAAACGCCCCGAGTCGCAGATGCCCCATGTTTTTCTTCTCGTGAATTCCGCAGCACTATCCTCAGTGTCGAAGAAGAACATCGATGCGATCAACGAGGCGGAACGCGTCAGAAAGCAAGTCGGAGGCATGGGGTTGCTCACTCCGCGAGTTGTTTCTGTGACAAGCGTAGCCGATTCCGCAAATGAGAAACTCAATCCAATAAACGGAAAGTTGTTTCGTGGGCAAGCTGGGCACAAATCGATTGGTTTTGATCAGAGTATCCTTACTCACAAAGCCTATCGGACAGGTTCCCGAATCCCCATTGACCCAGATTCCGGAAGTGCGGGGCGGGAGTATTTTCGGTTATCGATGCGCCCCGCCCTGGACCCCGTATTCTGGGCGCTGACGCCGGATAGAAGGCGGGTGCAAAAATATCGAATACTTCCTCGCGCCAATCGATCCCGTTCGCCCGGGTTCTGGAATGTTCAAATTCAGGAAACGCTTTCGTCTGGCCACAACGATGTCTACAATCCACGAATTCTGGCCGCTTCGGCGTCCTGGTTGCAGATCGCAAATCCAAAACTGAGTCAGCTCCCTGACACGCTTCCAGAATTGCTCAACCGATTGGAGGAAGCTCTTGAGCGCTCTGAAGCTGACGATCGGATAAATGCCGAATTGAGCCACGAACGGCTCCAGCTCGTGAACGGAGCGGCGTTGCGGATGCCGTATCACGACCAATCGATTCGCTACCTTTTGGAGGAATTGCATGCGCCTCGTGGAATTGACCCAGGTGAAGCAAAACTCGTCTTCAGATATCGAGTCAACCTCTTCGCCATACTGAAATTTACTTTTACTCCAGAGGCCGAAGATGCGTGGAGTCCGGAGAATATTTCGATGCTTCAAGGACTGCTCGATGAAAAGCCCATGCGTGATGCACTTGCCTCGTCGGGAGTTCACAGCGGATCTGGATTGTTTGAAACCGACCGGAATGTGATTGCTTTTGTTCGGTTTTTGCGAGCGAACAATATTTCGACTCCGCGTGTTCCATAGCGCCTACGAACTCCTTTGAAATGCCCTCCCTCCAAAAAGAACAACTTTCAGACTACCTTGAGACGACGTACCAAGGCGTCGTTCGCGACAGGGCCAGGGTGGCAGTCCTAGGATTTAGAATTACTCCATTCGTTCTCCCGCTTCGACCATCCTTGCCGGTTGCCACGAAGTTAAGGAAGGCCTCCATGAGGGAAGAGGGTCAGGCAAAGACTTCCAACTTGCCTTCCGCCTTCCGCCTTCCGCCTTCCGCCTTCCGCCTTCCGCCTTCCGCGCCGCAAGCCCAAGTTGCTAATGATCAGCTCGATCAGGCCGCGCATTCACGCAGCGTCCCTCCGCACCGTCTCTGCCTGACTGATTCTCCAACGCGGCCCGCAAGTGCGTTCCCCCGCCTCACTCGGCCAGCGGCGGGGGTCGGTCCTAGAATTTTGAATTTGCTCCCGCCGCCTCAAAACTGTTTTTCCGTAATCTGTGTGACGCACATTGCCCGCGCGCTCGCCCACAACCGACCGTCAGAGGTCTAATTCTAAATTCTAGGACTGCCACCCTGTCCCTAAATAACCTGTCCCCGGAAATTTTGATCCGTCGAACTCCGAATGTAGTGTAAGCATAGCGCTCCACGACTGCGCCGTTATTGCTGGAATTGCTTTTCAACCCCAACGTCCCGCCACCGCGCATCGCGCGGGGTTGGAGGGGGTGCAAGGGAAGGGCGAAAACGGCTGGGTAGAGGAAGATTGACATGGACGCGCTGTCTTCATAGTTTCGATGTTAGCGATGAACACGAAACCCTTTTGCCAGGCTGCGGGATTGATGTTGGTTTTGAGCGGCAGTTTGTGTTCGGCCGCGAGCGGGCAGACGACGAAGGAGGAGGCATTCGCAGTCACGGTGGAGATGATCCAGGCCGCTTCGAAGGACCGGAAGGCGGCCTTGTTCGATCGCTATGCCGGGGCGGTGGAACGGCTTCAGGCTGATTTTCAGAACAAAGGCGACCTGGCTCATGCGCTGGAAGCCCGGCGGGAAGCCGCGAAGGCCCGGGAGTCGCTGGCGATCGGGAACGCGGATTTTCCCGGGATCGCCCAGCTCCGGGAAATCCTGAAAGAGGAGTTGGCGAAGATCGAACCGGTCGAGCAGGCAAAGATCGACGACGCCCGCCGCAAGTATGTCGACCACCTGAGGAAACGCGTTCGGGAGCTGACAAAGGCGGGAGACTTGGACGAAGCGTCGCGGTTGAGCGCCGAGCAAAAGAAAATGGAGGCCCAACTGGCGGACAGCGCGCCCGCGGCGGAAACGGAACCCGCCCCGTCCGAACCCTCGGGTGAACTGAAACAGGGTGAGGTTCTTTTCGGCAAGGTGACCCTTTCTGGCGGCAGCCACCGCCTGAGGGACGAATTACAAATCGGAAAGCGGAAAGACAACATCGAAAGCGAGAAAGGGTTCCTGACGGTCAAAGACCGGGCGGAAATCTCGAGGGGCGCGATTTGGGTCAATTTCGGTGCGCTGGTGGCGGAAAATGCCCGGTTTGAGGGCGTGGCGCTGAAGGAAGAGCTGCAGGGCCGGTTTACCGCGACGAAAAGCCTGTTCGAAAACTGCACGTTTTCCAAGAAGGGCGGCTGGATGGTGGCGTGGTTCGGCACGAAGTGGGAGCTCGATCAGTGTGCGATTCACGACTCCTTTTTTCCGGAATGGACGAATTCCAAGATGGGCTTGAAGATCACCAACTGCACGTTCATCGACGTGGATTTCCCGTCCTTTCAGATGCGACCGGGGGATAGAGACGCGGTGTGGCAATCGCAACATGAGTGGCGGACGATCGAAAAGTGCCGCTTCGTGGAATGCGAAATCCCGGTGTCCGTTTTGCTGGCCACTGAGGATTGCGTGTTTGTGGATTGCAAGTTCGTGGAAGACGATATTCCCGAAACTCAGGAATTGCTTTCGGCTCCGGCCGATTCGATGAAGGTCAGGGTTTACTACTCGGGAATCGCGGTTCCCGAAATTCCGTCGCCCTCGCCGAAGTTGAAATTCGACGTGAAATCCGCCACCAGCGTGCAGGAAAACTGGGGCTGCCCGCCTTTCTACATCATCGGGGCAAACGAACTGCAATTCCGTTAAGCGGCGGGGAATTTCCGCAGGCCGGTCAGTTGCAACAGGAACAGCCAGACGAAGCGCGTGTTGCAGCAGCTGTAACGATGCCAGAGACGTTTCGTTCCTAGACCAGCCGGAAAAGCTACTCCAGGCCGCCGCGTTGCATCCAGCGGGGCGCCTTCCGCGCCGCAAGCCTAAGTTGCTAATGATCAGCTCCATCAGGCCGCGCATTCACGCAGCGTCCCTCCGCACCGTCTCTGCCTGACTGATTCTCCAACGCGGCCCGCAAGTGCGTTCCCCGCCTCACTCCGCCAGCACCTCGCTCAGGTCGACCTCGCGGCCGAGTTCCAGCGATTTTTCGGCGGCTTCGAGGGCGGCGATGAGTTCGACCTCTTCTTCCACCGGAACGCTTTCCTTGCCGGTGACGACGAGGTCGAGGAAGGCCTCCATGAGGTAGGCGTAGAGGTCCTTGAGGTCCGGGGTGACGGTGCGCCAACCTTTTTCGCCGTAGAGATTGATCTGGTAGCCGGCGCGCATGCGATCCCGGTCGGCGGTCATGAGGACGACGTCGAGATCCGGCTCGAAGCGGATGCGGGCGACGTTGGTTCCGGGTTTTCCCACGTTGACGGCGCTGACCGCTCCTTTGCCGAGCACCGCGTAGGCCATGGAAAGCGCGTGGATGCCGTAGTAGATGAGGTCGTTGCCGCAGATGGTGGTGGCGAGGTGGACGGGGCCGATTTCATCCAGTTCCTCGCGAAGCTGGACGATGTCGGGCACGAAGCGGAGGCTGCTGGCGGACATGAAGGGCGTTCCCGTCTCCCGCACGATGGAAGCCACGGCGGCGGCGTCGCGGGCGGTCATGGCGAGGGGCTTGTCGCAGAAGGTGGGAATGCCCTGGCGCAAGGGATGCTCCGCGTATTTCCATTGTTCGCCGCTGCCGTCGTCCACGAGGATGACGGCGTCGACTCCCTCGCTGCATTCCTCGGGGGTGTCGGTCACGGTTTCGATGCCGCAGGCTTCGGCGAGGGCGCGGGCGGCGGCCTTGTTGGGATCCCAGATCTTGACGACACGGACACCCTCGATGCGACGTCCCGATTTGACGAAGGTTCCCTCGATGGAGCGGGCTTTTTCCTCGTCCCATCCGTTGAACAGGGTGGAGAAAGCGGTGCCGTGATTCGAGCCCGGCGTGCGCTCCTGTCCGGGTCGGCCGTAGGTGGCGGCGGAGACGAGGGCGAGCCGGAGCGGTTTCTCCTCCGACCGGGCGCTCCAGGGGGCGGCGAGTCCGGCGGTGGAGGCGGCGGCGAGACCGGCGAGGGAATGCTTCGCGAAGGCGCGGCGGTCGAGGGGCGCGGAAGGCGACGAAGGGGAGGGGACCGGAGGGGGCGTGTCGTTCATGGGGCTGGTGGCGTGGAATGCGGAGGACCGGAGATCACCGGCTGATCGGCTGGGAGATGCGCAAGTAGGCGAAGAAGTCGCGGAGCTGCTGCTCGTCGAGGCCCTCGAGCAAGCCGTCGGGCATCAGGCTGCGGCCCATCGGCTGTACGTCGGCGATGTCGGCCGCGGCGATGGTCACGTCCTGCCCGTCGAGGCCCCGCAGCACGGTCACCTGGTTGTCGCGGTCGACCTGGAAGCCGCTGAGGTGGCGGCCGTCTTTGGTCGATACGCTGATGAACTGAAACCCTTCCCGGATTTCGGCGTTGGGGTTGACGATGCTGAGGAGCATGGTGCCGAGGTCGTCGCGCTGGTAGTTGGTCAGGTCGGGACCGAGGTTGCCGCCTTTGAAGAAAAGTTTGTGGCAACTGGCGCAGCGCTGCATGTAGATTTCCTCGCCGGCGTAGGGGTTGCCGGGCCCTTTCGCCAGGTCGGCTTCGATTTGCGCGATCTGCTCGGCGAAGTCGTGGCCCTCGCCGCCGCCTTTCGGAAATAATTTCTCCGCCCTTTCGCGGACTGTCTCGTCGCGGTGCATCCGAAGATGGTCGGCGACGTCGGCGGGCACGAGCGATACGTTCAAGTCGCCCGACTGCAAACGCTCCATGAGCGCCGTGGTCCACGGGCCGCGGCTCGCCAGCAGGATGAACGCGGCGGCTCGCGCCTCCTCGGGGAGTTGCGGAATCGCTTCCAGGGTCGCGGCCGCGATGCTCTCGTCACGGTAGGCCCCGAGCGAGGCGAAGGCCGTTTTCCGCAGTTCGATGTCTCCTTCGCTGGTGGCGGTGTCGAGAAGAACGGGAACCGCTTCGGGATGCTGCACTTCTCCGAAGCTGCTCGCGTAGAGCAGGCGATCCTCGGGCTTCGCCTCGGGGTCGCCCACGATGGCGAGGGCCTCGGCGACGGCTTCGGGTTCTCCCAGTCGAAGGCGAATCGCCAGCGGAGCGCCGCCCGCCTCGGCCATGGCGGTGATCAGCTCCTGCGGCAGCGCGGTCATGTTCCGTCCGCGGTAGGCCTCCTCGAATCCTTTCATCACCTGTTCCGCCTGTTCCGGTCCCGGCGCCAGGCGCAGGAGTCGGGCGACCTGCAGGAGATCCTGCCGTTTTCCCTCCACCGCGAATCGCCGGGCCAGCCGGGGCAGGACATGCTCCACCACGAGGGGCTGCTCCCACAACGAAGCCGTTTCGAAGAACTCCATCACCTCTTCCGTCGCGGACGGGATATGGGCTTCGAAGACCCACCAGCACAGCAACGGAATGTATCGGTCGTCGACGTCCTCGTCGTGCTCCATCACGGCGGCGACGAGGGGGAATCCCTGGGCGGCGGCGAGGCGGCGGGCGGTCGAGGCGAACTGCGAGCGCGTCTCGGCGTCCGGTTCGGCTTTGGCCTGCGCCAGCATCGCGTCGAATACCGGGGGCGGCAGGAGCCGAGCCTGGTGTCGGTCGGGTGCTTCGGGAGGCAGCCCCAGATTGCGGTGAACGCCGTAGTCGTCGCCGAGGAAGCGGGCGGCCCACTGGCGAATCCGGGCGTCGTCGTGCCGCAGCGCGAGAATCGCGGTTTCGTCGTCGAGTTCTCCGGCCTGGTAGAGTGCCCAGAGCGAGTTGAGCGCTCCGGTGCCGGTTTCCCCGGCGATGCGTTCCTTCAAGGCGACGGCGGCGGTCGGGTCCCGGCGTTCCCCGAGGAGGCGGCCTGCGGTGTGGCGGTGCCATTTGTTCGCGTGACCGAGCAACGCGATCAGCTCGTCGGCCGTCTTCGATCCGAGATCCACGTCGGTCTCAAGGGTCGCCTTTTCTCCGGCCACCCGGTAGATGCGGCCCGTGGTCGGATCGATCTGGTTTTGATAGTGCTGCCCGTGGGCGATGTAGAATTCGTACATGTCGGCGACGTAGAGCGACCCGTCGGGGGCGTTGGCGATGTAAACGGGTCGAAAGGCGGCGTCGCTGCTCTCCACGACGACGCCGTGGTCTTCGGTGGTGAAAGTCGCGCCGTGCGCTACGCGCTCGGTGGCGATGATCTCGTTGTGGAGGGGGTCGAGGGCGAAGAGCATGCCGGAGAGCGGCTCGGGAATGGCGGTACCCTCGGCGAAAGCCCCGAAGTGGGTGAAGCGCACCACCGTGTTGGAGGTGTCCATCATGGGGAGATCTCCGAAGGCGTAGGGATTCCGCGGGGGGCCGAACTTGCCGGGATTTACGCCCTGCATCAGGTAGAAGCCGCCCTGCACGTAGTGCCAACCGCGCGTGCCGCCTCCGTTGTGGCCGGAGTAGACGCGGCCTTCCGCGTCGAACTCGAGGCCGAAGGTGTTGCCGCCGCCTTCGGCGAAGATCTCGAAGGCCCGCGTCTCGGGGTGGTAGCGCCACACCATGCAACCTTCGAAGTAGACGCCCGGGGCATCGGTCGGATCGAGGCCGGGCCGGACCACTCGACACGAAGTGCTGCTTCCCTGTCCGCCGTAGAGCCAACCGTCGGGACCCCAGGCGAGTCCGTTGGCCGTGGCGTGGCTGTCTTCCAGTCCGAAGCCCGCCAGATGCACCACCGGAGGTCCGTCGGGTATGTCGTCGCCGTCTTCGTCGGGATAGAAAATCAGGTAGGGCGTATGCATCACCCAGACCCCGCCCCGGCCGTGCACCACGGCGTTGGCCATGTTGAGACCCTCCTCGAAAACCTTGTGCCGGTCGTAGACCCCGTCGCCGTCGCTGTCCTCGTGGATCGAGACGACGTCGGCACCGCGGTCGTGGTTCGGCGGAGCGGGAGGAACCTTGTCGTAGTGGGAGCGGTAGTATTTGTCCCGGCTCACCATGGTGAGGCCGGCGGGATAAGGATACTGCTTGGTCTGGGCGACCCAGAGCCGCCCGCGCTCGTCGAAGCTGAAGTGGAACGGCTGGGCGACTTCCGGTTCGTGGAGGAGCAATTCGACTTTCAGATTGTCGAAGGCCTCCATGGTCGCGGCCGCTTCGTCGGGCGGCAGGCTCGGACCGTGGACCTGCTCGGTGCGTCCGAGGACGCGCTGCGATTCGCGGAATTCCTCGAAGGTGGCTCGCTCCGGTTTCTCGGCCAGCGCTCCGCCGGGCTCGTATCCGTCCGCGGCGAGCAATTCCCAGGTGCCCTCGAAAACGCATTCCCAGAAGTAGTTCATGATGAAGGGGGCCACGCCGGGAAAACCGCCCGGTCCGTCGGGCTGGTGCAGGCGGATGGCGATCTCGTTCCACTCGCCCTGGCGCAGGGTGCCGACGGGGACCTTGTGGTTGAAGAGGTCGCTTTCCGCCTCTTCGAAGTCGGGCGCGAAGCTGCCGCCGGAACCGATCTTCCGTCCGTTCACCCAGACCTCGTGGGCGCCGGGGAGATCGCGGATGTTCACCCCGACGGATTCCTCGAACAAGTTGCGCTCGTGCCGGGTGAAGAAGCTGTCGTGAACTTTCACCCAGGCGCGCAGCCAGGCGGTGCCGGTGAACTTGCCGGTGCCGGGAACTTCCACCGTCTCCCATTCGGCGGCCTTGACGTCGGGCAGGAGGAGCCCCATCGCGAGGGCCAGGATGAAAAGTCGTTTCATGAGGCGGGGACGTTGGGGCATCACGTTAGATCGGCCACTTTCACCACTTCACCGGTGACCGCCGATTGCTCGGCGGCGAGGCAGGCGCGAACGGCCTCGCGGGACTCCTGGGGTGTGATGACCGACGGTTTTTCCCCCGTGGCGACGCAGTTCGTGAAATAGGCGAGTTCGTCGCGGAGGGCGCCCCGCAACTGACCGTGTATCGTCGGCCAGTAGGTGGTGTCGGGGCAGTGCGCCCCGTCCTTGTCCACGACCATGAGATTGGGATGGGTGTCGTGGATGGAGATCGAACCCTCCGTGCCGACGATTTCGAGGCGCTCGTCGATCTGGAAGGGCGTCGTGTCCGGCAGACACCAGACCGATTCGAGAATGCAGGAGGCACCGTTCTCGAGGCGGTACATGACCTGGCCGAGATCGGGGTGCGCGTGTTCGCGGAAATGGACGGTCTGGGCATAGGCGGTGATCGCGCGGGATTCGCTGAACCAGAACATGAGGTCGGTGTCGTGAACGCCGTCGCCGATGATGGGGCCGATCTTGTCGAGCACGGTGGACCCGACCCAGGCGGGGAGGTTGCGGCGGGCGTACATGGAAACGATGCGACCGATCTTGCCCGCCGCGATTTCCTGCTTGGCGGCGGCGTAGCGGGGATTGAACCGGCAGATGTGACCAACCATGAAAGAGCCCGATGCCGCCTCGGCCGCTTCGACGATGGCGTCGCAGTCGGCGAGCGTCGATGCCATCGGCTTCTCGAGAAAGACGTGCTTTCCGGCCTCCAGCGCGGCGATGGTGGGCTCGGCGTGCTGATCCCACATCGTGGTGATGCTGACCGACTCCAGTTCGGGGTCGGCGAGCATTTCGCGGTAGTCGGTGAACGTCTTCGCGACCCCGAATTTTTCCGCCACTTCGGCGAGTCGTTCGGGCGTGCGGGTGCAGACCGCGTGGAGTTCGACATTGGGGATGGCGGCGAGGGCTTCGCAGTGTTTCTCCCCGAACCAGCCGAGGCCGAGGATTCCGTGTTTGACTGTTTTCATGTGTTTGCGATCAGAGTTTCGATTCCGGTTCGTTCGGGATAATCATTCGATTCGGTCACCACGTGGTGGCCACCACGTGGTGGCCACCACGTGGTGGTCACCACGGCGGCAGGGCCATGGTTCCGCCGTCGAGCACGATGGAGGTGGCGTTGATGTAGCTCGCCTCGTCGCTGAACAAGAACGCGGCCGTGTTCGCGATGTCGATGGGCTGGCCGAGACGCCGCACCGGGATGCGCTTGGCCACGTCCGCGTAGAGTTCCTCGACCGGCTTGTCCCAGCCCTCGCAAGTGGCGGCGAGCATGGGGGTGTCGATCGTGCCGGGGCAGATGCCGACGACGCGCACCTTGCCGGCGTGATCGGTCGCGAGGCACCGCACCAGGGATTCGAGCGCGCCTTTGGAGGCGCAATAGAGCGCGTGGGCGGGAAAGCCGATGAAGGCGGCCACCGATGTCGTGATCAGGAAAGCCCCTTGTTCCTGCCGCTCCAGCACGGGCATGGCGTGCTTGGCGGTCCAGAAGACGCCCTTCACGTTCACGCCCATGACTTTCTCCCAGGTGGCGTCGTCGAACTCGGTGACCGTCCCCTTGGCCCAGACGCCCGCGTTGCAGTGAACGCCGTCGAGGCGCCCGTAAAGTTCCACGGCGCGGTTCACCATCGCCTCGACGCTGTCCTCCTTCGAAACGTCGACGAAGACGAAACGCGCGTCGTGGCCGGCCTCGCGCAGTTCCTCCTCGAGCGCCGGTCCGCGGTCGCCCTGGTTCGAGGCGATGACGACCCGGGCGCCGAGCGAGGCGAAATGCCGGCTGCACGCTTCCCCGATACCCGAGGTGCCCCCTGTGACGAGAATGACCTTGTCCTTGATGTCGATCATTTCCAGGGAAGGTCGTCGTCGTTTTCGAACTTCATGAACTCGATCACCGCGCCGTCCTTGAGGACGAAGGCGACGGTGAAGTTCGGCGACGGTTCGAAGGGCTCTACAAGGACGTCCTCGCCCTCGAGTTCCGCCCCGATGTCGTCGACGCGATAGGCGACGTGGGGCATGTCCCGCACCGGGCCGGTTACCGGGCTGTCCGGTTCGAAACGCAGGTACTCGACATGGTAGGGGTGCTTGCGCGGGTCGGTGACCCAGACCCGGGTGTCCTCGACGAAATATTCGCCGGGTCGGCTCTCGTCGGTCGGCAGACCGATGTGGTGGAACTTTCTCATGGTATTCAGCGGGGGGTTGGCGAGCGGGTCGCGACGGCGCGGTCGGCCATGCGGAAAAAGTCGTTTTCCGGGGCGTATCCGAGCACGGTGCGGGCGCGGGTGATGTTGATCTCGAAGGAGTGGTAGTCGGGGCAGCGCAACTCGACGGTCGGCGCGCCGAGTTTCGCGGACAGGTGCTCCGCCGCGACGCGGTAGTCGAAGGGGGCGGGGCCGGCGATGTTGAAGGTTTGCCCGAGAGCGGAGGGATTGCCGATCATTCGTCCGAATGCCTGCATCACGTCGTCGACGTGGACGATGTGACGCCGCAGCGGCACGCCTTCGGCGTCGGTCAGGATGGGGATGCGCTCCTGCTGCGAGCGAACCAGCTCCAGGACGTCGTCCGTGATTTCCCCGAAGCCGTGGCCCGGTTCGGCCGGGTCGACGTTGCCGAGGAGCGAGAAGTGGTTCAGCAGGTCGTCGCCCTCGAACACCCACGAGGAGCGGAGCACCGTGACCGGGACGCCGTATTGAATCCCGTATTGCCCGGCCATGGTTTCCTCCATGACCTTGGAGAAAGCGTAGTAGCCGGGATAGGCCGCGAGCGGGTGGTTTTCATCCAGCGGCACCGGCTGCGGATAAAACCAGATCCCCAGCGACGCGTCCCCGCCGAAGAGGAGGAACTGCTTCGTCCCGTGGCGGCGGCAGGCTTCGAGAATGTTGAAGGTGCCCCGGATGCTGACATCGAAAAAGGTTTCGGCGTCCTCTTTCGTCGTGGCGAGTTGCACCACGAAATCGGCGCCCCGTACCGTCTCGGCGACCGCCTCCGCGTCGGTGACGCTGCCCGGCACGGAAGTGACGCGTTCTCCCTCGACCGGCGTGCGGTGCACGAGCGCTCGTACCGCGAAATTCCGCTGCTCCAGCAACGCCAGTGCATGGCGACCCAGCTTTCCGCTGGCTCCGAAAATGGCGACGGTTTGGCTCATTGCGGTTTTATTATTACCACGGGATCGCTTGAATGATTGGATTGAATCGCCAAGTTTTGGTATTTTCCGGCCATGAGTGAACGGGAACGGGCGCAATGGTTTCAGCAGGAGTTCTTCGATCGCATGGGCGGTGGGCTTCAGCTTTCCGCGCTGTTCGAGACCCTGCCGATGGTGGCGTTTCTCGCCAAGGACCGCAAGAGCCGCTTCGTGTGCGCCAACGCCCGCACCCTGAGAATATTCAATCTTCAGCACGAGTGGCAGATGCTCGGCAAGAGGGATCGCGACTTCTTTCCCCGGGAGATCAGCGCTGGTTTCGTCGAGGAGGATCAGCGGGTCATGCGCACCGGCGAAACGCGGACGTACTACGCGCAGATGGTGCCGGACATCGGAGGCCCGTTGAACTGGTACGTCGTTTCGGTGGCGCCGCTGCGCGACCCGGGCGGGCGCACCTGCGGCGTCGCCATCGTGCTCTACGACTTGCACGAGGTCGGGGGAGTCGCCCAACCGTTCCAGCAGTTGGAGCCCGCGTTGCGTCATCTGCACACTCGCTTCCGCGAACCGATCAGGACGAAGGAACTCGCCGCGCTCACGCACCTCTCGGAGCGCCAGTTCACCCGGCTCTTTCGCAAACTCCTCGGCGAGTCGCCGATGCGCTACCTGATCCGGCAGCGCATCGGCGCGGCTTGTCAGGATCTCCTCGCCACGGACCGGCCGGCCGGCGCCATTGGACTCGATTGCGGCTTTTACGATCAGAGCGCTTTTACCCGCGCGTTCCGCGCCGCGACGGACCTGACACCCGCCGCCTACCGCCGGAAGCATCGGGAGGGAAACACCGGGGCCTGACTCCGGGGCGAAAACAGGGGACCGATCCGAATCGAAAGTTGGAAAAGCCGGGGGAGGAGACCTGCGGAGTTACTCCTGTCGTATCGCCTCCACCGCGCCGAGATCGACGCCACCCTCGGCATCGAAGGCAACGCGAAGGCTGCCGGCGACCTGGAGATCGGCGATGTCGACCACGACGGGGCTGTCGGCCTCGTCTTTCGTTCGCTCGAGATGCACGGGCACTTTGCGTTCGCCGCCATCGGCGGTGACGAGGATGACATGAAAGTCTTTCTCCGCGGGGGTTGCGCTTTCCGCCGAGCGCGCAAGATCGGCGAAGTGCAGGCGCAGGGTGTAGGTGGCCGCTTCGCCGCCGGGCTCGGTCAGGGGCAGTTCCAGCGAGGTGATTCCTTCGGCCCAGGATTGATAGAGCCAAGGCGTTTCGGCATCGATGGGCGGCGAGGATTCCTCTCCGATGTTGCCGTAACCCGCGGCATCGACGCCGCCGGTGGTCAGGGCTCTCGAGCGGACGAGGCGGGCCGGATTCTCCGTCTTGGCGAACTGCGCTTTCAAATCGAAATCGACCTCCAGCGAGGTCTTCTTGTAGGGGAGGTAGCGCGGGTAGGAGAGCCAGAGCCGGTCGAGGGCGTCCCGTCGGTCGCCGGGCGCGCCGAAATTGACGGCGAGGTGCCGGGCCGGAACGAGGGCGCCGACCGCGCTGAAGACGCTCCACGGACGCCGCGATTCGCGCGGTTCGAGCACGATGGTCGAGGCGAGGGAAAACTGGCAGACGCACCCGGCGCTGGCTTCCGGGATCATGACGAGGCCGTTGGCGGCGACGGCGTTGATCCAGCAGCCGAGGCGGTGGCCGGAGAAGTGCCGGATCCCGTCGTCCTGAAAGAGGTTCGCGAAGCCGGTGAATCCGGAGCGGAACAGGAGCATTCCCGAGTCGGACCCGGTGACCATGCCGCAGTGGTGGCCGGTGCGCATCATGCTCCAGGGTTCGGCTTCTCCGGTGACCGGATGGCTGCGGGTGATCTGTTCGCCGGTCTCGAGGTCGTACTGCCACGGCTCGGCGAGAATGCGGTCGCCGAGCACGATGGGACGGTGGAGGTAGTTGGCGTCCCGTCCCCAGAGCTGGTAGCCGTTTTCCGCCGAGAGCGCCACGATGCGACGGCGCTCGAATTCCCCGTCCATGAACTGTTTCCAGTAGTGCCCGTTGGCGTTGGCGCCGCAGAGGACCAGCTTGCCGTCGGCGTACATCATCGTCAGTCGACCGCCGCCGATGCCGATGTCGCTGCAGTCGGTCACGTCGACGGCGTTGTCCCACTTTTTCTCTCCGGTGCGGGCGTCGAGGGCGACGGCCATGCGCAGGTCCGCCTCCTTGAGCCGGGCTTCGGCGCGATCCCGTTCTTCGCCGGTCAGCGCGGCGAGAGCCGTTTTGTCCTCGCGCAGGCGCTCTTCGCGCTGACCGGCGGTGAGGGAGCTGTCGATGAAGCAAACCTTGTCGTCTCCGATGGCGATGGTGTGGTGGGAGATGTTCGTGCCCCGGTAGGACCAGAGGTGGCGCCCGGTCTCCACGTCGATGGCGAAGATGGAATCGGTCGACTCGTCGGTGACGCGGCCGCGGCGCCGGGCCCGTTCTTCGATTTCTTTTCGGACGGTGGCGGTGCCGTAGAGAACGCCGTCGTGGATCGCGACATAGCCCCACTCGTGCTCGCCTTCGTCGGCTCCTTCGGGCAGCGAGTGGCTCGCAATCGGTTCGCCGGTCTTTTGGTCGATCTGATAGCATACGTCTCCGTAGAAGTGGAAGAGACTGCCTTCGCCGGCGGCGAGGTTGCCGGGATTCTGGTTCTGAAAGACGCCGGTGCGGACGGCTTCCGGATTCTCCTCTGTCCAGAGATGGACCCCGTTGTAGGCGTCGTAGGCGAGGATGTTTCGTTCGCCTTGAACGAAGAGTCGGCCGTCGACCGCGAGCGGACCCACGGCGCCTTCGTGGCGGTTGACGGCCTGGTCTTCGCCGGGGTCGCCGTACCAGAGCACGCCGAGGTCGCCTGCGACCCGTGTTTCCCGGCTCACCGCGGTGTTGTCGGGGTTGCCGTATTGATGCGACCAGTTGCCGGCTCCGGGAAGCGCCCCGCGGGTGAGGAGAGCGTAGCCTGCGACGGTTTCCTGCGTGGAGTGCCCGGCGATCTCCGCGGTCGCGAGGGCGGCGGTGATCGCGTCGAGATCGGTCTCGCCCGCCGAGGCGGGACGCCCCAGACAGAGAATCCCTCCGATCGGCTTGACGTGGCGACCCGCGAGAACGACGCCATCCGGGATCGTTCCCGTGCGAACGAGGTCCTCGGACACGACGAGATTGGCGAAGTAGTTGGCGTAGGGCACGGCTTCGATCGCGTCCCATTGGTGCACCACGACTCGGTGGCCGTAGAGACCGGCCTTCTGGAGTCGCTCTCTCGAAACCCGGACCCGCTCCGCATCCGGCTCGACGCAATAGAGTTTCAGTTCGCTATGCCGGGCCAGTTCGAGGGCGAGATCTCCGCGTTCGCTGCCGAGTACGAGGCAGAAGCCCCGCGAGACTCCGGTCTTCTCCAAAATCTCGCGGGCCGCCTCGCGGAGGAGGGGATCGGCCTTCTCGACTTCCCCCGCGCCCTGGACCCATTCCGTCGGCGTGCCGGCGGCGGTTTCCGGAGGCCCGAAACAGGTGACGATGCCGGCGTCGGTGCTGACGATGAGATGCTCTCCGGAGACGGCGAGGCCGCGGGCTTCGCCTTCGACCTCCAACTCGCCGAGCTTCTCTCCGTCCTCTTTGCGGTATACGGTGACCCGGTCCAGGCCGCCCACCCAGACGTGTTCGGCGCTTGCGACAAGGGCCATGTCGTCGGAGGTTTCCACCTCCCAGTCGACGCCGACATGCTCGATCTCGTCGATCTCTTTCTGAGCGGCCTCGATTTGCTTGGCCAGCTCGGCCTTCTTGGCGGCGACCGCGCCCCGACCGGCCGCCTTCGCCTTGTAGATCTCCATTTCGAGCGACTGTCGAACCTGACTGTTCTCCGCGTAGGGTTGCCGATCGAGACGCGCCACCCGTTCGCCGGTGGTCACGTAGGCGCGATCGTCCTGTATCGACATCCGGCGTCCCTTTACCCAGGCAAAGCCGGTGTCGCCACTGCGTTCATCGATCGCGAGAAAGTGGTGGGGACCGCTGGTGTAGACCTGGCCGTCCGCGAGGATGGCTCGCGTGCCGCCGACGACGCCCCCGGCCGCGGTGCGCCAGCTGTGGTTGCGCTTGTGCAACTGCTCGCCGGTGCGCAGGTCGAAGACCGCCGGAAGCGAACGGCCCGAGGGCACCACGAGAAGATCGTCCGTGGCCAGCAGGTAGCCCTGCGGGGAAAGGTCGTCGCGTCCGGCATCCTGGGCGCTGAGATTGTCGGCCCGCCAGACGCGCTCGCCGGTCTTCGCGTCGACGCCCTCGAGATACACGTTTTCGTGCGGGAAGATGCCCGCTCCGTAGTAGGCGACGCCCCCGTGAACGAGGACGCTGGTTCGGACCGGCCACTTCGAAATCATTTCCCCCCTGGAAAGCAGCCATTCCTCCGCGGGTGCCACGAGGCGTTGCCACTGCAGCCCGCCGGTTTTCCTGTCCAGGCAGTAGACCTTCCCGTCGTCAGAGCCGAAAAGGACGTTCGTCCCGCTCACGGTGGGGGCGAGGCGCACCGGCCCACCCGTGAAAAAGGTCCACAGGGTTTCGCCCGAGGCGAGGTCGAGGCAGTGCACCTGGTGATCGACGGTGGAGCCGAAGTAGACCCGGCCGTCGGAGATCACCGTGCGGAAAGCATCGTCGAAGCGGACCCGGTGACCGATCAGCTTGCCTTCCATGGTGCGCCCCTCGGCGCTCGACCAGGCGAGTTGCGGGACCGCGGGCGCGCTCGAGGACCAGACCGCGCGCAGCGGGTACCCGACGGGGGCTTTCGAAGCCCCGGAACGAGCATTGTCGCCGCGGTAGGTGGGCCAGTCTTCGGCGCGGAGGCTGCCGTCCGTCAGGAGCGGAAGGAACAGGGCGACGCCGAGGCTGAAGCTTCTTGCGAGAGTTCCGCATCGGGCATGGCGGCAGTTCGCGGCGGCTGGAAGTGGGAAAGCGAGGTTCATGAGTGGTGAATTGTTCCGAAAAAGGAATTCGCAGTCAATCCCGATCCCACCGCGACTGAGGCGGCCGGTAGGGTCTTCGCGAACTCCGCTGCGTTCGAATGGCGAACGAACCAGGTCGCGAAAGACGTCAACCTTTCCCGCCGTCCCGTTTGACCGGCTCGGGCCGTCTTCCCGAACGCGAACGCGCGGAAGTTGCTGGAGAATTTTTTGACGATGCCGGGGCTCGAGCGCCGGAGAAGGCGCTTGCTATATGACCATGCTATGACCATATTGGTGTCATGGAAATGAACGTCACGGAATTCAAAGCAAAGTGTCTCGGCGTCATTGAGAAAGTGCGGAAGGAGAAATCCCGCGTGACTCTCACGCGTTACGGTCAGCCTGCTGCGGAAGTCATTCCTGTTTTTTCAAGCGCGCCGGGCCGGATGTTCGGTCGTGCGAAAGACACGACGGTGATTACCGGCAACATCCTAGGCACGGGAGAATCCTGGGATGCTGAAGATTGAGAATCTTGTCGCAGCGGTTTTCGATACCCATGTGTGGGTGTGGTCGGCAGCCGGCGATGCGCGCGCGGAGAATATACGGGAATTTTCCGGGTCGGCCGTCGTTTCTGCAATATCGCAATGGGAAGTCTCCACGCTGGCCATGAAAGACCGGCTGCGATTGTTGCCGGATGAAGAGACCTGGTTTTCAGAAAACCTCGAATCTCCCGTTTCCCTCGCACCGATCACTCCGGAAATCGCGATGGCGAGTTGCAGATTGCCGGACTTTCACGGCGATCCGGCTGACCGCATCATCGTGGCGACGGCCATCACTCTGGGCATCCCGTTGATTACGGCGGATGAAAAAATCATCCGGTGGAATGAGATGCAGCGGATGGTGCCGATCGTTTCTTTGTGAGGTGCCGTGAGCGACGCTTTATTTTTCAGAGATCGCAAAGCGGAAGAATCCGGATGGGTCACTCGAGGGGGCGGTGCTGCGGAGTTCGCCGTGGGCATCAGTTGTCGGGTGCTGCGCGAAGTCCGTTGTGGTCGGATGGCGAACGAACCAGGTCGCGAAAGACGTCAACCTTCCCCGCCGTGCCGTTCGACCGGCTCGGGCCGTCTTCCCGAACGGGCGTTGATCACGGAGAGGACGACGAACAGACACGCGCCTCCGAGATCGTGGAGGGGCAGGGCGAAGCCCTCCCACAGCATCGTATTCCCCGGGAAGAGCAGGAGTCCCGCCGCGAGGAAGTAGAAGCCCCGGGCGCGTCTCGAGACCGCGTGGAAGTAATGCCGGGAAATCCCGACCGCGAACGACGCGACGCCGATGGCGGCAATGGTGAAGGCGAGGACGATGTCCCCGACGGCCGCGGAACCGCCTTCGCGGGCGAGCATGAGAAGCTCGGGCCGGAAGACGAACATGAAGGGCAGGAAAAAACCGACCAGCGAGAAGCGGAAGGCCGCCATGGCGGTGCGCATCATGGGCGCCCCCGCGATGGAGCTCGCCGCGAAGGCCGCCAGGGCCACCGGCGGCGTGACCATCGAGAGCATGCCGAAGTAGAAGATGAACATGTGGCCTGCGAGTGGCACCACCCCGAGATCGCCGAGGACGTCTCCGATCAGCGTCGCGAGGAGGAGATAGCACACCACCGAAGGCAGTCCCATTCCGAGGATGATGGAGGAGAACATGATCACCAGCAGGGCGAGGAAGAGGCTCCCTTCGGCGATGGGGAGGATCAACGACGGGAACCGCGTGCCCGCGCCGGTCAGGGTGACGACTCCGATGACGATGCCCACGCAAGCGGCCGCGCAGATAAGCGGGATGACGTCCCGCGCCGAGTCACGCAGGGCGTCGAGGAGAGAACGGAATCCGAGGCGGGTCGAGGGGTGAAGGAAACTCAGAACCAGAATGACAACGAGCGAGAGGGTGACGGCCCGGAACGGGCTGTAGCCGAGAAAGAGAAAACCCAGCAGGCTGGCGAAGGCCGCGCCGAAGACGATCCCGGCGAAGGCGTTGAGTTTCGTCCACTCCGCGTCCGGTTCTTCCGCCGCCGCCGTCCCGCCTTCGCGCTCCTCCGCCGCGGCCGTCTTTCCGGCCAGGGCGGCGAGGGCGGCGAGTCTTTTCGAATGGAAGTGGACAATGAGAAACAGGGACAGGTAGAAGAGGAGGGCCGGGAGGATGGCGGCTTGGATGATCTGGAGATAGGAGACGGGCGGGCTCACGATCTCCAGCATCATGTAGGCGGCCGCGCCCATTACGGGGGGCACGAGCGCTCCTCCGGAACTGGCCGCCGCCTCGATCCCCCCGGCCATCGCCGGAGAATAGCCGGACGCCCGCATCATGGGGATGGTGAAGGTCCCGGTCGTCGCCGTGTTGGCCACGGCGCTGCCGGAGAGGGAGCCCATGAGCCCGCTGCTGAGCACCGAAACTTTGGCCGGTCCGCCGAGGCTCCGGCGGAAGATCCTCCTGGCGAATTCAATGATGAATCCCGTCGCGCCCGTCGCCTTGAGAAACGCGCCGAAGATGACGAAGAGAAACACGTAGGTGAACATGACTCGCAGAGCCACCCCGAAGATGCCCTGGCCCTGCAGGACGGTCTGCGAAATGGTGCGTTCGATCGAATACCCGCGGTGGGGCAGCAGCCATTCCGGCAGGACTTGGCCGTAAAGGCAGTAGCCGACGAAGAGCAGCGAGAGGATCGGCAGGGCGAGGCCGATGGAGCGGCGCGTCGCTTCGAGGACGAGGAGGGCGAGGACTCCCCCGACGGCGAAATCGAGCGGACTTTCCCGTCCGGCACGGTTGCCCAGCGATTGCCCGTCCGTCCAGAAGCCGGCGAAGACCGGTTCCGTTTGGACGACGAAATACCCGCAGGTGAGCACTGCGAGAAAAGCGAGTATCACATCGCTCGTCCGGGCCACGGGATGGTTCCGGAGCCCACGGCTAAGGGGGTGGTGCAAAAAGCAGAGGACGAGGCCGAGGAGCGCGAAAATCGCCAGTTGGGACTGGGGGGAAAGCCGCGGGTAGTTGACTTCGGAGAGAGTGAAAAGACAGAGGAGCGCCCCGACGACAGTCAGCGTGACGCGCCGCCACCGGGGTTGGGAATCCTCGGGGTCGTCGGCGGCCAAGCCCGGCGAATCGGTGTCGGACGTCCGTTCGGATTGCATTGCGGCGTATCTTTCTCCGGCCTCGGTCCCGGATCACTCGGCCGCCTCGTCGCCCGGCCAGATGCCGATTTCACGATAGTAGCGGATCGCTCCCGGATGGAAGTCCGTTCCCGTGTGCCGAACCGCGTTTTCGGGATTGATCGCCTTTCCGGCCGGGTGTTTTTCCACGACCTCCTCGCGGTTCTCGTAAAGCGTTTTCGTGAGTCGATAGGCCAGATCCTCGTCCTGCTCCGTGCCGGTGATCAGGTGCATCGACCCGACGTTGAGTCCGTGGAAATCGTCGTCCTGCCCGCGATAGGTGCCGCCGGGAATGCTCGCGGGATGAAAGAACGGGTAGTCGCGGATCAGCGCTTCCTTGGCTTCCTCTTCGAAGGGGATGAAGACGATGTCCTGCGAAGCGGACGCCTGGCTGATGGAGGCGGTGGGGATGGCCCCTCCGAGAAAGGCCGCGGCGGCCGAGCCGTCGGACAACATGTCGACCGCTCCCGCCTGGGTGGCGTTGAGCGCCGTGAAGTCGTCCATGGACACGCCGTGCGCCTCGAGGATGGGACCGACGAAGCTCTCGAAGCCCGCCCCGGCGGGACCGATGACGACGCGCTCTCCCTTGAGGTCGGCCATGGACTTGACGCCGGAGTCTTCCGTGGTGATGAACAGGGCGACGTTCGGCGCGAGAGTCATGAGCGCCTGCACGGGTTGAGGACCCGACCAGTCGCCTTCGCCCCGCACCGCGAAATAGGTGATGGCGGCGTTCGACATGGCCAGGTCGAGAGCGCCCTCGGCTAGGCGGGAAATGTTTTCCTGCGAACCCATGGTGGATTCCGAGGTGACTCGCCAATTGTTGCCTTCCGAATGCGCGTTGAGCACTTCGCCGAGAGCGCCGCCGACGACGAAAAAGGCTCCTCCGGGAGGCGCGGTCCCGATGCTGACGAAGTCCGGTCGTTCGGAATCGGAGCAGGCGGAGAGGGCGAGAGCGCAGGTTGCGATGGCGAAGGCGGACGAAAGGGACGATCTCATTTTGGTGATGATGATTGGGACGGTTGGTTGCCGGGAATCGGCTTTTCAAGCCTCCCGCCGCCGACTGGCCGGCGGCGGGGGCGGGAAGGGAGGTGAACCCTGTTGATTGCGGAACCCAACCCTGTTCATTTCCCCTGACTCGACTGCAATCCGGTCGGTTCGTCAAGCGGGGAGAGAGGTTCGATCGCGTCCGGCCGCTCGATTTCTTCGGCGGTCCGCGGAGCCGTGCGCGAGCGAGCCCCTCTCTCGAATGCGCAATTGACACTCGGCTTTCCCTTCACTTAGCTTCGTCGCCTTTGACGGCGATTCGACAGGGGTCGGATCGATCCACTGTCCCTCGAACCAATCCGGCGAACCGATCCACTGACTTGCGACTCACATGAGGCTGTATTCATTGCTCGCCCTCGCCGTCGTGTCCCTGGTCGTCCTGATCGGGTTGCTCGTCGGGATGCAGAAACAGACCGGCTCCGGCCCCTCCGGGAAGCTGGTCCTCTACGCGGCGGCGGGAATCAAGATGCCGGTGGACGAGATCGTCGACGCCTACGAGACCTATCACGAGGAAACCTTGGGCGGCCGAATGCGGGTGGAGGTGCACTACGCGGGCTCGGGGGATCTTCTCGCTCGTCTCGGCACCGGCGTGGAAGCCGATCTCTATCTCGCGGCGGACGAGTCCTATGTCGATGCGGCAAGGGAAAAAGGGCTGGTCGCCGAAGCGATCCCGCTGGCGACGATGGTGCCGGTGGTGGCGTTTTCGGAGGACACCGAAGGTGAGGGCGTCGACTCGCTCGCGGAACTGGCGGACCTGGTGCGGAACGACTTGCGACTCGGATTGGGGGAGCCCGGTTCCGCCGCCATCGGCAAGATCAGTCGGGAGGCTTTGGAGGCTGCCGGCGTCTGGGAGGAAGTGAGCGAGAACCTCGCCGTGACCAAACCGACGGTCAACGATCTGGGGATGGATTTGCAAATCGGCGCCCTCGACGCAGCCATCGTCTGGGATACTCTCGCCCGGCAGTTCGAGCTGGGCTTCCGCGAACTGCCCGAGTTGTCCGAGCGGAGCATGAACGTCACCGTCGGCGTGGCCGCTTCGAGCCGACAGCCGCAGGCGGCGTTGCACCTGGCCCGGTTCATGGCCTCGCCCGAGCACGGGGCGGAGGCCTTCGCCCGGCACCACTTCACCGCCGTCCCGGGGGATTCCTGGGCGGACCGGCCCGAGCTGATTCTCTTTTCCGGGGCGATCAACCGAAATGCGCTCGGTCCTCTCGTCGAGTCCTTCGAGCGCAGGGAAGGGGTGCGCGTCAACGCGACTTTCAACGGCTGCGGCCTTCTCACCTCGCAGATGAAAGTCATGGGCGATCAAACACGGGCGAGCGGGTTTCCCGACCTCTACGTCGCCTGCGACATCTACTACATGGATCCGGTGGAAGAGTGGTTCGAAGAGCAGGTGGCCGTGTCGGGGACCGATCTCGTCATCGTCACCGCCAAGGGGAACCCGCACGAGATCGAGTCGCTCGCGGACTTGGCTCGGCCGGGACTGCGCCTGGTCTTCGGCAATCCCACCCATTGCACCGTGGGGGCACTCACCGAGCGTCTTCTCCAGCACGAGAATCTTCACGAAGCCGTCTCCCCCAACATCGTCGAGCGGACCACCTCTTCGGCCCTGCTGGTGCCGGCGGTGGTGACCGGCGCGGCGGACGCCACCCTGGCCTACGAAACCGACACCCGCGCCGAGCGCGACAAACTCGAGGTCGTCCCGGTAAATTCTCCCCGCGCCCGCGCCGTGCAGCCCTTCGGCCGTTCGCGCCAAACCGAGTATCCCCAGCTGTCGAAGCGTTTCTACGAGCATATTGCCCGCGGCGGGGAGGATTACGAGGGACTCGGTTTCGAGTGGCTCATCGGGAAAGATCTGGAGCAGTTTTCAGTGACCCCTCCTTCCGGGGCCCGCGAGAACTGAGCCCTTCGTGCCACCCGATCATGTTTGGCTCTGTTCACCATCACGCGACGATTCCGTTTCATCGGAAGGACTTTTTCTTTGTCGCCGCCCTCGCCGTGATGGGGGGCTCTTACCTGGTTCTCATCGTGGCGATGCTCGCGGCCCAACTCGGGTACACCGACTACCCCCTTCTCCTGGAGATTCTAGGCAACGAGCGCCTGACCTACGCCATCAAGCTGTCGCTGATTTCCTGCACCGTGAGCACCATTCTTTCCGTCCTCGTGGCGGTGCCTCTCGCCTACCTGCTCTGTCGGGTTCCGTTTCCGGGGAAGGGGCTGGTGAACGCCGTCCTCGACATCCCCATCATTCTTCCGCCGCTGGTGATCGGGCTCGCCCTTCTCATGCTTTTTCAAACTCCGGTGGGCCGGTTCATCCAGTCCTACGTCACCGTCACCTACGCCATCCCCGGCCTCATCCTGGCGCAGTTCACGGTGGCCTGTGCCTTCGCGGTGCGGACCATGATGACCGCCTTTTCCGAGATCGACGTGCGCCGCGAACAGGTCGCCCTGACCCTGGGCTGTTCCCGCGCCCAGGCCTTCAACTGGATCGTGGTGCCCGAGGCACGGCGCGGCATGGTCGCCGCCGCGACAATCGCCTGGGCGAGGGCGATGGGCGAATTCGGGCCGGTGCTCGTCTTTGCCGGGACCACCAGCATGAGAACCGAGGTCATGCCGACGGCCGTCTTTCTGGAACTCAACGTAGGCAACCTCCGCACGGCGACGGCTCTCGCGCTCTACATGATCGTCTTTTCCATGGTGGTCCTGCTGCTCATGCGCCTGGCTTTGCGCAAACCTTCGCAACATGATTGAGTTCCGCGACGTCACCCTCACGCTGGGTCGCTTTGTCCTCGGCGAAGTCAGCTTCACGATTCCCTCCGGCGCTTACGGTGTCCTCATGGGAACGAGCGGCAGCGGCAAGACCACCCTGCTGGAGATCCTTTGCGGTTTGAGAAAGCCCGACGCGGGCGCCGTCGTGCTCATGGGCGAGGACCGGACCTTGGCCCCTCCAGGCCAGCGCAATATCGGCTACGTGCCGCAGGACGGCGCGCTCTTCACGCATTTCAACGTATTCGACAATCTCGTCTTCGCTCTGAGGATTCGGCGCGAGCGGGGGGCGGGGACACGCGAGAAGGTGGAGGCGATGGCCGAGTCGCTCGGCGTCGCCCATTTGTTGAAGCGGCAGGTCCATTTCCTATCGGGAGGGGAAAAACAGCGCGTCGCCCTGGGCCGGGCATTGCTGTCGGATCCCGACATCCTCTGTCTCGACGAGCCGCTCGCCGCCCTCGACGAGGAGACCCACGAGAGGATGATCCAACTGCTCCGCCGGATACATCGGGGAAGCGGCAAGACCTTTCTCCACGTCACGCACCGCGTCGTCGAGGCGGAAGCCCTCGGGGACACCGTTATCCGCCTTCGCCACGGCAAACTGGCGGGGGAGGGGGAACGCGGGGAGTAGAGGGCGGTGCCAAGGCCTCGTCCGCGACCCGTCGGCGTCGTCTCACGCGGACTTCGGGTAGGATCGTAGACCGAGGAGGATTTCGGCGCGTTCGGTGAGGGGGCGGTCGGCGAGTTCCTCGTCGGTGTGCTCGGCTAGGTGCTCGCGAACGAGGTCGTACACGGCCCGACGATCTTGGCTGGTGTCTATTTCGACGCACTTGTCCTTGCTCTTGAAGGACTCGATCGTGGGCAGGGTCTCCGCCTTGAAGGTCTCGAACCTCAGCTTCATGCTCTCGAGGTTGTCGTCGCCCCGACCCGAGAATTTCGCGCGGCCGAGGATCCGCTTCTCGAGAACCTCGTAGGGGCACTCGAAGTAGAGCATCTTCGGGAGTTCCGCCTCCCGGCCGAAAATCTCGTTCCAGGCCTCCACATTCGACAGGGAGCGGGGAAAGCCGTCGAGGAGGAAGTTCCGCCGGCCCGTCGTCCGAGTGATGCGTTCCATGGCGTCCTTCAGGAGCGTCACGATGATCTCGTTGGGAACCAGCTTTCCGTCGTTCACATAGCCTTCGATGAGGTCGGCGGAAGATCCCCCCGCCTGGAGCTCGGCGCGGAGCAAGTCCCCGGTGGACAGGTGCACCCAGCCCAACTGGGATTCGGCGAGTTCGCACATGGTGCCCTTTCCGGCGCCGGGGCCTCCGAGAACGAAGACGACGTTGGGCGCGGGGCACTGCTGCCTGGGGTCGTGGTAGTGGACGACGACCTTGGGAGCCGGGGCGACCCCCATCTTGTAGACGTCCCATTCTCTGTCCGTCGGCGGTAGCTCGTCGTCGCAGGTGATGTGGTAGGCGAGATGGCCGTCGAGTCGGCAAATTCGCCAGGATCGGTAACTGTTGGAATAGGACAGCGCGGGGCTCCTCGACGATTTCCCGTCGGCTCGGTCCCAGGCCAATTTACCGTTCCAGTAACCAACGCTGGAGAGGGTCCCCGATTCGGATTCGGCGGGCGGAGCCGCGGAAGGGACGAAGAGCCCGTCCACTTCGGGAAGGCCCGCTCCGGAGACTTCGACGTAGAGGGGGTTCGGGTTGGGTTCTGTCGTTTCGGCTCTCATGTCGTTTTCTGTTTCGCGGCGGCGAAATGGACTTCCGGCGAAATGTTTCGTCGAATCGGCCGGGCCGGTCAAGGCTCTTCCCACCGGAGTGCGGATTCAAGGGAGTGGATGCCGAAGGCATGCGGACAAGGGACCGCCGTGAACCGGTCTCGAGGCCGGACCACCCCTCTTCACGCCGAATGTTGGACTTGAAAGGTGGGGCGGTCATCGGGAAGCTTTATCGTAGCCTACAGCTTTGTCGCGCCCCCCCGATCCCATGAACCCCATTCCTGATCTCGCCGCCCGCGGAATCCGTTCGTCGCTTCGCAAGTTGATCCAGTCCGCCGCCCTGATCGGTGCGATGCTGGCGACGACCGGGATTCAAGCCTGTCCGGTTCCCGTCTATCAATACTCGCTCGAACATTGGGAAACGGATCCTTATCCGGTCGTGATTCACGGCGGAGAAAATCTCTCCGAAGAACAGCTCGCGGCGGTCGCCTTTCTGGAATCCGCCGCCCGGGGCGACGAAGTGCCCGCCAACCTCGAGGTGCGGCGCGAAGACGGCGATGGAGCAACGGGGGCGGAGACCACCCCCCGGATCGAACTCCTGTACCCGAAGACGACGGGGATTCGCAAGCCGGTCTGGTCCGGTGAATTGTCGCTGGAAAACGCCCGGGCCATCGTGGACTCCCCGGTGCGCGAGGTCGTGGGAAAAAGTCTCGCCGGACGCGTTTCCGCCGTGTGGGTTCTCCTCGAGAGTGGAGACCGGGGAGCTGACAACGAGGCGGAAAACACGCTCCGGCGCGAACTGGACCTGGCCGCGAAAACGGCCGCCGTTCCCGAGACGGCGGAGTGGGGCGGAGAGACCATCGAGATCAACCACAAGGTCGCCTTCAAGATCGTTCGTCTCGGACGCGAAGACCCGGCCGAGCGGGTTTTCGTCGACATGCTGCTCGCTTCGGAGCCGGACCTGAAGGACGACTTCGACGGTCAGCCGATGGCCTTTCCCATCTACGGCCGGGGCTTGATTCTCTATGCTCTCGTGGGACGGGGGATCAACGGGACTACCATTCGTGCCGCGACGGATTTTCTCACCGGTCCCTGTTCCTGCCAAGTCAAGGCGGGCAACCCGGGGACCGACTTGCTCCTTTCGGTCGACTGGGCGAAGGAGGTCGAGGCGACGACGCCGGCAGCCGTGGGCGGGACGACCGGCACCGGCGGCTTTCTCCAGGGCCTGGACGAGGCGGACGCGCCGGAGAACTGATGATGAGCATCTGGCGACTCATCGGCAAGGAGCTCCTGCATCGGAAGACGGCCCTGGTTCTCGGGCTGCTTTCGATCACGACGGCGATGACCGCCTGGATCGGCGCGGTCTCCTTGATGAAGGCCAACGATCTGGAAACCGACCGGCTCCTCGCCGAGCGCGAACGGGCCACGGGCGAGGAGATGCAGCGCCTCGAGGACGACTACCGAAAAATCATGCGGGAACTCGGGTACAATGTGCTCATTCTCCCGAAGGGACAGGATCTCTCCCGGCTCCGGGCGCTGGGACACCCGGACACCACGATGCCCTACGAAAACGCGGAGCGTCTCGCCAAAGGCGGAATCGAGACGCTCAACCACCTGCTCCCCGTGCTCCAGCAGCGCGTCGAGTGGCCCGAGCACGGGCTCGAGATCATCCTCAGCGGCACGCCGGGCCAGATCCCGGTGGCGCACAAGAAGAAGTTTCTGACCCCGGACGGTTCGGCCTACCGCAATCCGATCATGGAGACCCTTGCCGGGGACGAGTTGATCCTCGGTCACAGCGTGGCGCAGACCCTGGGGTTGGAGGCGGGGGACGAGACCGTCCTGAGAGACCGCGCCTTTCAAGTGAAAAAGGTCAATCCGGCCGAGGGCACCAGCGACGACATCGCGGTGTGGGCCCGCCTCGACTGGGTCCAGGAGCAACTCGGGATGGACGGGCGAATCAATCTCATCCTCGCCCTCGAGTGCGTTTGCAGCGCCGAGTCGCTCGGCATCATTACCGCCGAGGTCAACGGCCTCGTTCCGGACGTGCAGGTCATGGAGTTCAGTTCGCGGGTCAAGGCCAGGGCTCTCGCGCGAAATCGGGCGGAAGAGGCCCATCGCGAGGCGCTCGAGGCCGAGCGGGAGCACCGCACCGAGATCACGGGAGCCCAGCAGCGTTTCGCGTCGGTCCTGTCACCCCTCGTCGTCGGAGGCGCGGTGGTCTGGATGTTCTTTCTTTTCCTCGGCAACGTGCGCGAGAGACGCGTCGAGATCGGTATTCTGCGGGCGATTGGAACGGCGGAAAGCACTCTCCTGGCGGCCTTTCTGTTGAAGAGCGTCGCCTTCGGTCTGCTCGGCGCGGTCGTGGGGTTTTTCCTCGGCCATCTTCTCGCGGCGGCGTGGGCGGGAATAACCCTCTTCTCGGGAGATTTCTGGGCGCTGCTCGACTTCCGTCTCCTCGCGGCGGCATTGATCGCGGCTCCGGCGCTGTGCGCGCTCGCGGCCTGGTGCGCCGCGCTCCCCGCGATCCGCAAGGACCCGGCCCGGATCCTGTGCGAGGCCTGAAACGACGAACCCGACATGAGCGAAATTCTGCGAATCGACAAGGCAAGCAAATCCTACGTGAATCGCCGGGGAGAGACGGTGCAGGCTCTCGACGAGGTGAGCCTCAGCCTCCGCGAGGGGGAGACCCGATTCGTCGTCGGACCCAGCGGGAGCGGCAAGTCGACCCTGCTGCTGTGCGCCGGGGGGCTTCTGCATCCGGACGGCGGCAGCGTCTCTCTGGAAGGCGAAGACATCTACGCCCTCCCCGCCGAAGCCCGCGCCGCGCTGCGCTCCCGACGAATCGGGTTCGTTTTTCAGCAGTTTCATTTGATCCCCTACCTCGACGTGACCGACAACATCCTGGCGCCCTCGCTTGCCGGCTTTGACGGCGATCCCCGCCCGCGGGCGGAGGAGTTGATCGACCGCTTCGGGCTGGGACCACGACGGGACCACCCTCCCGCGGAACTCAGCGTCGGCGAACGGCAGCGGGTCGCGCTCGCCCGGGCGCTGCTGCATCGGCCCCGGCTGCTCCTCGCCGACGAGCCCACCGGCAACCTGGACGCCGACAACGGCAGGAACGCGATGGATTGCCTCGCGGATTTCGCCCGCTCCGGAGGGGCCGTTCTCGTGGTCACTCACGATCCCGCTTTCGCCACTCCCGAGGCGCTCCACCTCGAAAAGGGACGCCTCGTGGCGAACGAAGGCGCCGCCGCATGAAGATCCGTCTCCCCGCCAAGCTCTCCCTTTTTGCCGTCCCGGTCGTTTGCCTGCTGCTGTTGGCCGCGGCCTGGGCGCTCATCATGGGCGGGGGCGGGGGATCGGACGAACCGGCCCCGTCCGTTGTCCGCGTCCTTTGCGAGGAGAGCTTGCAGCCTCCCATCAGCGAGATCGTCGCCGCCTACGAACGGCGCGGCATGGGGCGGATCGAAGCGGCCTTCGTCTCTTCGGCGGCGCTCGCGGCTCGGCTCGAGGGCGAGACGCGTTACGATCTCCTTCTCCTCGACGGGGACGATCCCGCCGCCGCCGAGTTGATCCGGCGGGAGCTCGTCGTCCCCCAGAAGGAGGTCCGCGCGGAGGCTGTCCAGACCGATGTCGATGCGGAGGGCGCAACGGCCGCCGTGCGTGCTTTCGCCTTGCCGAAAGCCGAAGCACCGGAACTCGCCGCCGGGTTCGCCCGCTTTCTCACCGGCTTGTTCGCCGCCGAGATCCTGCAACGCTACCGCCTCGCCTCTGTTTAGTAACTGCCGCAACAGGCATTCCATTCTTTTGACAATCACCCGACGATGCTTATGAGAGTCCTCCCCCATTCATTCGAACGAGACGTTTCCGAGCCCGCTCCTCCGTGGAGTGCCCGCTCCAATGCTTTCGCTTTCATTGCTGCCGCTACGCTTCTCTTCTTCACGAGGGCGGGGGGCGACGAAGACCAAGACTGGCCCATGTGGGGCTACGACGCGGCGAGGTCGGGGACGACGTCCATGGAGATTCCCGAAGACCTCCATCTCCAGTGGACTCGCCAACTGCCCGCTCCCTCCCGCGCCTGGCCCGCGCAACTCGACGACGCCGACAAGCTCGAGTTCGATCTTTCCTACTCGCCCGTGGTCCTGGGGGACAGGCTGTTCGTGGGCTCCATGAACAACGACAGCCTCGCCGCCTACCGGATCGAGGACGGCGGCGAAATCTGGCGTCACTACGTGGACGGGCCGGTGCGACTCGCCCCTGCGGCCGCGGATGGAAAAGTGTTTTTCGTCTCCGACGACGGTCACCTCTACTGCGTCGATGCCGCCAGCGGAGAGCGACTCTGGCGCTTTCGCGCCGCCCCGACGGACCGGCTCGTTCTCGGCAACAACCGCCTCGTCAGCATGTGGGCGGCCCGCGGCGGTCCGGTCGTCAAGGACGGCACCGTCTACTTCGCCGCCGGGGTCTGGCCTTTCATGGGGACCTTCGTCTACGCCCTCGACGCCGAAAGCGGGGAGGTCGTCTGGCAGAATACCGGCGACTCGACCAACTGGCAGGCCCAGCCCCACGGGGGCGCTTTTTCCTTTGCCGGCATCGCTCCCCAGGGCTACCTCGCCGCCACCGCGGACCGGCTCGTGGTCTCCGGCGGGCGATCTCCCGCCGCTCTTCTCGACCGCCACACCGGCGAGATCATTTCCCTCGACATCGAGGGCAAGGAGTTCGGCGGGTATCGCGTTCGCGCCGACGACGAGCACTACTACGTCCACGGCGACCGCTTCCGCCTCGAGGACGGGGAAGCCGACGGCAAAGGCGATCTCGGCGACGAAGACCTGCAGGAGCGCGCCGAGACCCTCGCCGATGAACTGGGGGCGGAACTGCACGAAGCCATCGCCGCCCGCGGCCGCGTTTTTCTCAGCTTGTCCGACGGACGTCTGCTCTGCTACGGCGCCGACCCGGTAGAGGCCCCGCCGACTCTCGCGGCCGATGGCGAGGCGGCGAAGTCGCACCGGGAAATCGTGGATCGTCCGGTCGACGATCCCCGCGTGCGGACCATCCTCGACGAAGCCGGACCCGGTGGTGAAAACGTCCTCTTTCTGGGCGTCGGAGACGGGGAACTTCTCGAGGAAGTCGCCGTCCGCACCGGACTCCATGTCGTCGGGATCGATTCGGACGAGGAAAAAATCCAGGCGCTCCGCGAGCGCTTCGACCGCGCCGGCCTCTATGGCAAGGACATCGCGCTGCTCTCGGCGACACCGAGCGCCGCCGCTGTGCCTCCCTACATCTTTTCCTTCATCGTCGTCGACGAACCCGACGCCGTTTCGCTCGAAGAATCCACGGTTCATGACCTTCTCAGGCCGTACGGAGGCAAGGCTTTCTTCGGTCCTGACCGCGTCGTCAGCCGCGACGGCCCCCTTCCCGGGGCGGGGGAGTGGACCCACCAGTACGCCGACGCCGCCCGCACCGCCGTCAGCCGCGACGAGCTCGTGCGAGCGCCCCTCGGCGTGCTCTGGTACGGCTCCGAAAGCCACGACAACATTCTGCCGCGGCACGCCATCGGTCCGCGTCCGCACATCGTGGGAGGACGACTCGTGATCCTGGGGGTGGAAACGATCAGCGCCCGGGATGTCTACACCGGGCGCGAGTTGTGGGTGCGGGAGTTTCCGGGCATCGGGCATCCCTTCACCGACATGGAACTCGAGGAAAAGTGGAGCGAAGGCACCTCCGTCTACATGACCAACATTCCGGGCACGGCCTACATTGGCAGTCCCTACGTGACCCTCGCCGACAGCCTCTACCTTCGTTATCGGGGGAAAATTCACCACCTCGATCCCGCCACCGGCGAGAGCCGGGGAGAGTTCCCCCTCTACCCGGAGGGCCACCGCATCGATCCCAACGACTACGGGAACGTCAGCGTGTCCGGAGACCTCATCGTCACCACGACCGGTCCCCACCTTTTCGACGACGCCAAACTGGGCTGGCTCGAAAGTTGGAACGCGACATCGAGCCGCCACCTCGTCGTCATGAACCGCCACACTGGAGAGAAGCTGTGGGAGCGCGAAGCGGAGATCGGCTTTCGTCACAACGCCATCGTTGCGGGGGACGACCGAATCTTCGTGATCGACGGTGTCTCCGAGAAGGCCCTCGAATTTCTCTCCCGCCGCGGCACGCTTCCCGAGGAAAATTCCCGGGTCATCGCGCTGGACGCCGACACGGGAAGGGAACTGTGGTCCACCGAGAGCGAGGTCTTCGGCACCTACCTCGCCTTCAGCGAGGAGCACGACATTCTCATGGAGAGCGGCAGTCGTGACACGCGGCGCCCCTTGTCCGACGAGCCCGCTTCCAAAGCGATCGCTCGACACGCCTCGAGCGGAAAGGTTCTCTGGGAGGATGAAATGGAGTTTCCCGCCGCGATCCGAGGGGACATCCTGATTCCCGGTCGACCGGGACGGATGCTCAATATCGTCACCGGCGAAGAGGTTCCGGAGGAGCATCCCATCACCGGCGAGCTCATCCCGGAGACGTACGCGAAGTTCTACGGATGCGGCGCCGCCAATGTCAGCACCCACATGGTCATGTACCGCTCGGGCTCGGCGGGCTTTCTCGACGAGGATCAGTGCGGCACCGCCAATCTCGGCGGCTTCAAGTCAGGCTGCACCGCGAACATGATCGCCGCCGACGGCATTCTGAACGCGCCCGACTACACCCGCACCTGCACCTGCTCCTACCAGAACCAGACTTCCCTGGGCCTCATTCACATGCCCGAGGCGGATCTATGGACAAGTGTGACCGTGGGGCGGGGCGAAGAGGGCATTCGCCGGCTCGGCATCAATCTCGGCGCACCGGGCAACCGCCGCGCCCCGGACGGCACGCTCTGGACTCCTTTTCCCCTCGACGGAGCGCCGGCCCCGGAACTGAAGGTGCGCTTGCTCTCCAGCGAGTCCGCTCCCGCACCGAACCGCATCGTCTCGCTCGATCCCTCGGACGGCGAAAGCGCCGCCTCCCTCCTCGACGGCGATGGCTCCACCGGATGGAACGTCACGTGCGACCGCAAGGGGAAGTTCAACGAATCCATCACTCTCGGGCTCGAGAAAGCCCAGCGGATCGACCATCTCGAGATCGCATGGAAGGGACCCCGGAAAACGCGGTTCCGGATCGAGGCCAAAGGCGGCGACGGCGAGTGGATCGCCGTGGCGGAAGACGTCGGCAAAGGCACCGGAAACGACGGGGAGCGGAAGACCTATCGCTTCGAGCCGATCGAGACCCGCGAGCTGCGTCTCGGATTCCTCGAGCACGGAGGCACCGGCAAAGACGGCCGCGGTCGCCCTCTCGCCACCACGGCCGCGATCTCGGACCTCCGCGTCGGCGGGCTCGAGTGGCGCGCCGCGCACGCCTACTTTCTCCCGCAGGAGTATCACCGTCGTCATCCTCTCGAAATCGACGGGACCAACGGCTTGAACTGGGTGGCGGCCTCCGGTGTCGACGGAATTCGCGAGTTCATCCTCGACGACATCCGCGGCGATGGCGACCGCTACACCGTGACGCTGCATTTCGCCGAGTTTCTTCCGGTGGAGACGGGGGCTCGCGTCTTCGATCTGCGCGTCCAGGGCGAGACCGTCGCGTCGGCCTTCGACCCGGTGAAAAGAGCCGGGGGTCCCCGGCGAGCCGTAACCGTCAGCGCCAAGGGCGTGGTCGTCGACGATTCGCTTCGCGTCGAACTGCTCTCCACCGACGGTAGCCGGCTACCTCCGATCCTCGGCGGAATCGAACTGGCGAGAGAAGATTGATCGTCGCCGTGCCGACTCGGCCGTCCCCTTTCGATGACGTGCGGAAAAACGGTTTTCGCCGGACAGAACTTCGATCCCCGGCACCGGCTTTCGCTCGGTGGATCGGGCGATTGGCGATTTGAAAGAGGGCGTGGAAGGTCTACTTTTCAAGGTCCCATGGTTCGTTTCAGCGACAATAGTAATTGCCTCCCGCTCTATTCTCCGATTCTCTTTTTTATGAAACCACCCATTCTACCGACTCTGGTTCTGCTGTTTTCCTTGTTTCATTCCTTGCCGGCACAGGAGGAAGGCGAAGCCTGGCACGGCGATTACGCGACCGGCGTGGCGGAAGCGACCGAAGAAGGCAAAGATATTCTTCTCGTATTCACCGGGACGGACTGGATCGATATTTCGCGGAGGTTCTACGATGAAATTCTCCGTCGGCCGGACTTCATCGACCCGGTTTCGGAGGAATTCGTCCTGGTGAAACTGGAGTATCCCAAGGACGACAAACAGCCCCGCCAGGAATCCGCGAGGAAGCGAGTGCTGCGGGACGCCTATCGGGTGCGCGGCTTTCCCACGGTAGTGCTGACCGATTCGGAAGGCCGCCCTTTCGGTTTCAACGGCTACCAGCCGGTGTCGCCGGGGGAATACGCGGAGATGACCATGAAAATGCACGCCGCCCGCGAGGAAGGGCTGGCCGCGGCGAAGGAGGCCGCCGACCTGAGCGGCGCGGAAAAGGCCGATAAGCTTTCCGCCGGAATCCCCGAGCTCCCCGGCAGCCTCGCGGCTCGTTTCTACCGCGAGGAGATGGAGGCGGTCGTCGAAGCCGATCCGGACGAAACGCTGGAACGGACGAGGACCTACAGGAAAATGATGGCCGACGTCGATTACGGCGACGAAATGCAGAGACTCGAACAAGATGTCCGATGGGGGGAAATGATCGAACTCACCGAACGTTTCATCGACGAGAACGAACTGGAAGGGCCGGCGCTGCAGAAGGCCTTGCTGATCAAAGCCGGCGTTCAGGAAAAACAGGGCAACACCGCCGGCGTGATCCAGACGCTCCTCGAGATCGTGAAGATCGATCCCGAGACGGCTTTCGCCACCGACGCCCAGAAGCAACTCGACGGGTTCAGGGCCGAGCGATTGGAAGAGGATCTGGTGCCTTAGGAGACTGTTGAAAAACTCTGAAACATAAAATCCCTGTTGTTTTTGGGATGGAAGATAGCGGCGTTGCCGGAAGCGTTTTTGATCGACCCTTTCGGGCGGCGGCCCTTTTGTTTCCTGGTTTCGTTCCGATTCGGTCAGGTAGCTCGCTACCTTCCCTCACCGCGCCTCGCCAGAAAACAAAATGGCTCGCCGTTTTTCATTCCAGTCTTTTTCAACAGTCTCTTAGATCGCTTTATTTTTTGGAAATATAAAGTATTTTGGGATAGCCGCCGTCTCCGCGTTTTCGCGCTCCCTCGTCACTACCATGTCCACGTCGATCCGTTTTTCCGGAAATCTCCGCGTAGCCGTGTTTCTTGCTGTCGCTGTTTCAGCCCCGATATTGCTCACTCAGTGCCGGACTCCGGGGGGTACCTACAGGGACGTGAAATACGATCCCGCGAAGCTCAAGACGCCCACGGGCCACGGTTTGGAGAAAAAGGAATACCCCTTCGACGACGACGGGAAATATCGAAAGGACTGGGTGAAGGCGAACGCCTCGGGGCGGACCGGGAGTTCCTACCCGCAGCGGGAACGGGCCGCGGCGTCTTCCTCGACTCCGGCTCCCTCGGACGATTCTTCTTCCGACTACCCGACCTACGCCGAGGTCTCCGCCCGGGAAGTTTCCGCACCCGAAGTTTCCGCACCCGAAGTCTCCGCCCCGGACCAGCCGCCCGCTCCCCCGACCGAGGAAACCGCGGCGTCACCGCAGTATCACAAGGTGGCGACGGGCGACACGCTTTTCGCGCTGGCGCGCCGGTACAGCACGACGGTGGACGAACTCAAGCGAGTCAACGGTCTCTCCGGCGACTCCATCCACGTCGGTCAGAGCCTTCGGGTCCCTTGACGCGGCCGGAAGACGAGCGATGGCGTTTCCCGAGAACCGTCACTTCCTCCGCTGCCGATTCCGTCTCCGGGTTCTGGCGGCTTTCTTGGTCGCGAGTTTCCGCTTGAGCTTCGGCCAGTATTCCTCTCCGGCGATGTAGCCGACGCAGCGCTCGGCCCCGCATCGGCAGGGATGGTCCTCGTAGCATTCGAGGTCGAAGCCGTAGTTGAAAAACAACTCCTCGTCCTTGTCGATATCCCTGAGAGCGGCGATCCAGATCTGGTCCTCTTCGATGAAGGCTTCGCAATTCGGGTCGCAACTGTGGTTGATGAGCCGGGCGGCGTTTTCGGGAACCTGTCCGTCGATGTCCCAATCGTCGTCCAATGTGAAAATGTAGACCGCCGCGTCCCCGGTTTCCTTGGCATGGTCGAGTTGCGCCCAGCCCCGTTCGTTCGACTCGTCCTTTCCGATTTTGTCGCCGACGTATTCGATGATGTAGGTTTCGGCGGGGATTTTCCTTTTCGCGAAAAGCCCGCGACCGTGAATCCCCGAGCGGCGCACCTCGCACCACGACGACTCGCAGGTCTCTCCCGGCAGCAGCGCGGACTTTCTACTCATCGGGGAAGGCTTCGTCGGGCCAGGGCACGGAGATCTCGACTCCGGACGCATCGATGCCGGGCCAGCCGTCCGGGTGGTGCAGAACGCCTTCGAGTGCCTCGGGAGAGGACGGGGCGAAGTTCGGTCGTACGAGTTCGAGGCGGAACGCGCCGGAATCGGCGTCGACGAGAGAAACCGTTTGGGGTTCGTCCGAATCGACCTGGTGATCGAAGCTGAAAAAGTAGAGGGAAGCGATCGATTCGGGAGACACGCCCGTGCCAAAAACGTCCAGCTCGATCCGATCCGGTGCGGCGAGCCGCAGTTCGTAGGTCCAGTCGCTCGGCGCCGGCGGGGGAACCGAGGCACGAATTTCCTTGAACCGGGAAGCGCGTTCCCCGTTTCGCGGAGGCGAAGTTTCCGAACGATTGACCGGCAGCGTCATCGTCAAATTCTGAAGGCCGGGATGACAGGTCGTGGCGCAGGCCATCCACCCGACCTTCGCCCGGATCGTCACTTCGTCCGCATCGATCTCTTCCGGGGTCGCGATGTCGGTGAGGAGACACGTCTCTGATCGGTAACCGTAGGCGGTAATGCCCGCCATCTTGGTTTTTTCCGGCGGCGGCCAGAGGATTTCTCCGGCTTCGAAGCCCTCGGGAAGATTCCACTCGATCGTCGTCGCGACGCCCACGGAACCGGGGCCTTTCCAGTAGGTGTGAAAACCGGGCTCGGGATCGAGGATCAATCCGACGGCGAGCGGTTCCCCGGGAGTGACGGCGGACGCGGGGGTGACGAGTTGCACTCGTTTCAGCCCGGGTTTCGGATGCGGCGCCGATTCGGCCGCCTTCGCCGAACCCGTCGCCGCGAGAGCGGTCGCCGCGAGAGCGAGCAGGAACGGTGCCGCCGTCAGGATTCCCGTTTTCTTCATCGGCTACGGTCGCCATTCCAGGCCGTCCCCTCAACATTTTTCTGTGTACCTTCGCGCCGGCGGGACCGCTACCCTCCGATGACGGCCTCTTTTTTGCCTGAGCCTTCGCCGACTCTCCCCGGGCTTTCGTCCGACTTGGAGAAGGTAACCCCGACGGTTTTCGAGACGCCGAACTCCTCCATGGAGACGCCGTACATGACGTCGGCGCGGGACATGGTTCGTTTGCTGTGGGTCACGATGACGAACTGGCTGCCGCCGATGAAGCGGTCCAGCACCATGATGAAGCGTTTGATGTTGGCTTCGTCGAGCGGCGCGTCGAGTTCGTCCAGAACGCAGAAAGGGGAGGGCTTCACCATGTAGATGCCGAAGAGAAGCGCGACCGCCGTCATGGAGCGTTCGCCGCCCGAAAGCAGGCTGATCGACTGCAGTTTCTTCCCGGGGGGCTTCGCGATGATGTCGATGCCGCACTCGAGCGGGTCGGCGTCGTCCATGAGCACCAAGTCCGCCTTGGATTTTTCGCCGAACAGCTCCTTGAACATTTCGCGGAAATTCCGGCGGATTTTCTCGAAGGTCTCGGAGAACATCTTCCTCGTGTCGCGGTTGATTCGCGCGATCATGCGCAGGAGTTCTTCCTTGGAGTTCTCGAGGTCTTCCAGTTGCTGGACATTGAACCGGTAGTGTTCTTCGAGTTCGTCGAATTCTTCGATGGCGTCGATGTTGACCGGGCCCATCGAGTCCAGCTTGGTGCGGAGCTGAGCGACAACCTCCTCGACGAACTCCCAGTCGGGTTCGGCGGGATCGGCCAGTTCGCCGGCATCGTCCGTCCCCGCACCCGATTCGTCGATTGGTACCGCTCCGTCGGGTTCCTCGCGCGACCTGGCCGCTCCGTTCTTCTTTCTCTCTTCGATGGCGGCTAGCAGCGCGTGGCTGTCCGGCTCGAAAAACTCGAGTTCGGTGCGGTAGCGGTCGCGACAATTGCGCTCGACGTTTTCGATAGTGATGTCGAGTTGCGCGACCTTCACCTCTTCCTTGCCGCGTTGCTCGGCGACCTGCTGGACTTCCCGGCGCTTCGAGGTCAGCTGTTCCTCGCCTTCTTCGATTTTTTGCGAGTACCCTTCGCGTTCGGTTCGGATGGCGCTCTGCTCCTTGCGGGCTTCTTCGGCTTCCTGTTGCCAAATCCGGATGTTTTCCTGGAATTCGGCGGTTTCAATCGAAGCTCGCTCGATGCGCTCGCGGTAGTTCGCGATCTCGGTTCGACGCCGCTCGAGAAGATCTTCCAGTTCCCGAAGGCGCGAGACCATCGGCTCCAGCTGCTCCTCCAGGTTCTGGCGCGTGCCCTGTTCCACGGCGAGACTGGTGCGGGCCTCGGTGACTTGTTCGGTCAATGCCTCCTCTCGGCTGCGCGCCTCGCCCAGGTTCTCCGTGCACTCCTCCGTGCGGGCGTCCAGTTCCGTCACTCGCTCGGCGGCTTGGTCGCGCTCGGCGGCGTTCGCCTCGAGAGTGTGGTTAATCTTCGCCTGGCGCTCGGCCACGTCCTTTTGCTCCCACTCCAGGCTCTCGGTCTTGTTGCGCAATTGGTTGAGGTCCCGCTCGACGAGGGCGAGCTTTCCTTCCAGCGTGGAGGAGGCGATGCGCTTCTGTTGAAGTCTCTCCCGCGCTTGCTGGAGCGTGTCGTCCAATTGGTCGACACGCTCGTTGAGCAGGTCGCGCCGCTCCTGCCGAGTGGAAACCTCCCGATCGAGCGACTCGGTGATCTTCAGAAGCTCGCGGATCTCGGTCTGAATCTTGAGGACGGACACCGAATCGTCGCCGGATTTTCCTCCGTGGACAATGCCCTCGGCGGTGACGAACTCGCCCGAGAGAGTGGCCATGGCAATGTCCGGCTTCTTTTCGCGCAGGCGAAGGGCCGTGTTGAGGTCTTCGACGAGAAGCACGTTTTCGAGGAGGCTCGAAACCAGCGACTCGACCTCGGGTTGGCAGTTGACCTTGGCGAAGGCCCAGCTGATTGCCCCGAGAGGCGCCCGTCCTTTCGAGGAACTCCTGCTGGTCGCGAGGTGATTTTCGGCGATGAGCGATGCTTGGCCGAGACTGTCCCGACGGAGGGAATGGACGATCTTCTCCGCCACTTCGATGTCGGAAACGATCACGGCCTGCAAGCGCCGCCCGAGCGCCGCCTCGATGGCTTCGGCGTACTTGGCGTCCACTTCGAGGTAGGTGGCCAGCGGCCGGCGAATCCGGTCCCGGTAGAAGTCGGGATCGTCGAGCCCCTTCAAGACGGCCTGGGTTCCCTTCTCGAAGCCTTCGCCGTCGGCCACGAGCTGCTCCAACACCTGGAGGCGTGAGCGCTTTTCCGCGTGGAGCTTGTGCAAACCGGAGAGATCCTCGTGCATGTCGGAGGCGGAGCGCTTGGCCTGGTGGTACTTCTGTTCCATCTCGGCGAGGTTTTCCTCGAACTGCTCGATGGCCTTCTGGTGTCCCTCGATCCGTTCCTTGAGTTCCGCGGCGTCCGTCTGGCGGGACGATTCGTCGGAGCGGAGCCGCTCCATTTCGTCGCTCAACTGTTGAGCCCGGTGAATGTCGGACTCGGACTGGCGGCGATTGGTCTCGAGAGTGGCCTCGAGGCTGGCGATGCGGCTCTGCAGTTGGCTGCGCTCCTTTTCGAGTTCGCGGAGGGATTGGTTCAACGACTCCCGCTTGGCCCGGGCGGCCTGCGTTTCGGCTTCGAGTTCCGCCACCTTGCCGCGTTCGGCCTCGATTCGTTCCTCCACGGCTTCCAACTGTCGGTCGGCGCCTTCGATGTCGGCCCGCTGGCGATCTCGCTTGTCCGAGGTCGCGGCAATCTCCTCTTCGTTTTTCTTGGTCAGCACCGTCAATTCGTGGGTGCGCTCCCCGTTGAATTCGATGCGGTTCGTGGCCGTGCTGATTTCGTTGTCGAGCCGGGCGAGCTGCGACTGGAGTTCCGCGAGGCGGTGTTCGATTTCCTGATACTCGACCCGGGCCGCCGCCATGAGAGCCTGTCGCTTTTCGATCGAATCCTCCAGCTCGTCCTGCTGCAGGCGCAGTCCGCGGATCGACGTGTTCAACTCGGACTTTTCGCCTCGCAGTTCGCGCCACTGCTTGTGGCCGAGGTGAAGTTCCAGCGTCTTGACGTCCGTGAACAGAGTCTGGTAGCGTTTCGCTTTCGACGCCTGCCTCGACAACGAGCGGATCTGGCGCTCGTTTTCCGCGATGACGTCGCGGATGCGGACGAGGTTGGCCTCGGTGTAGTCGAGTTTGCGGAGGGCTTCTTTCTTCTGGCTCTTGTACTTGGTTATGCCGGCGGCCTCCTCGAACACCGCGCGGCGATCCTCCGGTTTGGAACTGAGCAGCATGTCGATCTTGCCCTGCTCCATGATGGAGTAGCTGGTCCGCCCGATCCCGGTATCCATCAGAAGATTGTGGATGTCCTTGAGTCGGCAAGGCTGCTTGTTGATGAGATACTCTCCCTTGCCGTCGCGAAAGACCCGGCGCCCCAGCGAGACTTCGTCGTAGTCCGTCTCGAGGATTCCTTCGCACCCGCTCAAGGTCAGTGTCACCTCCGCCATGCCGAGCGGCGAGCGCTTGTCCGTGCCGTTGAAGATCACGTCCGCCATCTCGCCACCCCGAAGCGCCTTGGCCGAGGTTTCCCCCAGGACCCACCGCATCGCGTCGACGATGTTGGATTTGCCGCAGCCATTCGGGCCCACGATGCCGGTCACGCCTTCGTGAAACTCGAGCTTGGTCTTGTCGGCGAAGGATTTGAATCCGTGGATCTCAAGGGATTTCAGGCGCATGATCAATGGTCGGGCAGGGGTGCGAGGCGAGGCACGTCTTCGTCATCCATGAGAATTCAGCTCTCATAAATGATAAAGATTAATTTACAATGAAGCTTTGCCGGGTTCTGTCCAGCAGAAACTTCGCCTCTTCGTCACAAGCTCCAAACCGGCGAACCCCGGCGGAACGGGAGGGCGGCACCGGGAGTTTTTAAAAATTGCGTCGCAACGCTGATTTTTTTTCATGTTTTTGTTGCGCCGAATTCAGCATAGTTATAAGTTAGGATACTGAGAGTCGCAAAACCTTGGCTAACTTGGACGGCGGCGCGACTTTTTCGGACATGCGGGGGACAGCCACCCGGCGGGATCAGTTCAATTTTTTCGAATTTGTGCGGAACGGGGCGGCCCGGTGCGACGGATGAAAGTCCGGGTGCCGGGCCGTTTTCCTGGGCTGGCTCGTCGAGTGGCCGAGCGACCCGAAGCCGGGTGGCTAAACTCCGGAAATCGAAGGTGATTCCGAAAAAAGCGGCACCGACCAGATCGATCGGTGCCGCATTTGTTAACCCCTCAACACGAAACAAACGTCGATTGACGCGTATTTCTGTGGAAAGCATAAGGCATGCGGCCCGACAGTCAATATAAAAACCATAATTACAGCAGGCGGTCCAAAGGGGGGCAGGCATACGCATGAACGGAGCGGAGCCATATGGAAAGGGGCCCACATGACATCTTGTACGGATGTGAGCGCAAAAAAGTCATGGACGCGAAGCGCCAAACGTGGCACGGGCTTCCAGCCCGTGAACTGCGGTTCGGACGCCGAAGTCCTCGCGAGGTCGAGCGCGAGCACCACGACCGCATCAGAGCAAATTCGATTCATCGGAGGCTCTCGACTCGAAGGTCGGACCATGGGCTGGAAGCCCATGCTACATGGCTCCGCTCCTCCCTTCCCCATTGTTATTGTATTTTGCGCATGTCGAAGAATTCTTAATCGTTTTTGAGGGTATTCATGCGTAAACCCTGGGGGGCGCGGCGAGGGGCCGCCTCCCCCTGGATTTTCCGTGGAAAAAGGAGAAAATTGCTGCATAACTGGAGAACACGCTTCGTCCTCTTCCGGACCCCGCCATTTCCACCGTCGGATTCCCAAAAAATGAAAATCGATTTCTCCGTTCTCTCACAATTCCTCGACAGCCTCGGTCCGGAAGTCTCCGGTCGCTCCAGCACGTCCTTGACCGCCAAAGAGGCGAAAGCCATCCGCCAGTTCGCCGAGGGAAAGCTCGACGCCGGTCAGCGCGCAGCCCTGCTTCCGAACATCCTGGAAAACGAGAAGGCTCTCCACGAGCTGGTTCAGGCGCTCGCGGCGCGGAAGTAGATGACGGGGACGCGCACGAAACTTCTCAGAAATCCCGAGTTTGTCCATCTCGGGGCGGAATTGGAGAAGCACCTCGAAGACTGGATCGGTTCGAGCGGTCCTGAAAATCTTGCCGGTCTGCTCGACGACACCTGTGTCACGCTGCTGCGCGACGCGTTTGTCGCCGTGGGCGGCTGCGAAGGAACCGTCTGGCTCACCGACCGCGATCGGCAACATCTCGTCGCGGTCTACAATTCGGGAAGCGATGCCGTCTCGCTGGTCGGCTTCGAACAGCCCATCGGCAGCGGCATCATTTCTCTGGTATTCTCCCAGCAGCAGCCGTATTGCGAGAACGACATCCTCGCGAGTCGCGGCCACGACGACACGCTCGACAAGAAGGTCGCGAAGCGCACCAAGGCCATGATCGCCGTTCCCTTTTATTTCGGGTTTGGACTCCGGGGCGTCGTTTCCTGCGTTCAACTCGAGGAGAATTCGGCCGGTGGGTCCGGCTACAGCTTCGAGGACGTTCGGACCCTGGTGAATGTGACGAACATCGTCGAGCGGCTGATCGACGATTCGCTGCTTTCATCCGCCCTCGGACTCAGCGATGGGGGATGATGCGTCAGCCATCTGGCCCGATCTGCAGAAGGCAAGGGAGGCGTTGCGCGACGGAGACGGCAGCGGCGTCAAAGTGGCTATCATCGATTCCGGAGTCGACGTCGACCACCCGGCGCTGAAGGGCGTGCGGCTGACCGACGACGCGGCCATCTCCTGCGACGGCGTCAACTTGCATATCGAGGACGGCGGAGGTCACGACGTCTACGGCCACGGCACGGCGGTCGCCGGGCTTCTCGTCCGGGAGGCCCCGGGCGTTCAGATAGGCAGCTTCCGCGCACTCGACAGCACCAACCACGCGCGCAGTTTCGTCATCGCCGAATGCGTCAATCAGGCCCTGGCCCGCGGCTACCACATCGTGAACTGCAGCTTCGGCTGCCGCGGTCTCCCTCGTTACGTCATGGACTACAAAGAGTGGGTCGATCGCGCCTATCTCTCGGGCGTCCACGTGGTGGCGGCCTGCAGCAACGTCAACAGCGGCGTGCGCGAGTGGCCTACCCATTTTCCCAGTGTAATCAGCGTATGCGGCGTCGACTGCCCGCCCGAGAAGTTTTTCTATCGGGCAGGAGAAATGGTTTCGTTCATGGCCAAAGGGGAGCGCGTGGAGGTTCCCTGGCTCAACGGGGACATCAAAACCGAGACGGGGAGCAGTTTCGCGGCGCCGCTCATTGCGGGAAAGATCGCCCGCCTCGTTTCCGCCATGCCGCGGCTCGATCCTGCCGTGGTCAAGCCCCTGCTGGCCGCGCTCGCTTCTCCCGAGAGCGATTTCGGTTGAATCCCGCCCTCCCGGGAAAAATTGCAGATTTTTTGTGGACTAATTGTTAAACAAAATTATAATTTCTGTAAATCCAACAAACTAACAGATCTTGAATACCGCGCTTCCAGGCAACCTCGCCGAGATTTTCCCCCTTCGATTCCGAATGCGGGAGGCGATGCACTACGGGGTCACCCCCGGAGGAGTCGTCGCGGAAAGGCAGAGCGACGGTCGCCGTTTTTCGCTGAAGCATTGGCAGCACGAGATGCTCGTTCGCTTCGAGGGCGACCGGACCTTCGAGGAAATCGCGAGGGAGGTCTACGGCAAGTTTCCCGGGGTCTTCACCTCGACCGGGTTGCTTGCCTTCTACAACTGGCTCCATCAGGAAGATCTCGTGCTCTGCGAGTGCGAGTCGGTCTTCGAACTGGTGAACGACGAAGGCGAAACCGCGGAGTCCGAGACGGAAACGTCGAAGTTCCGGATCTCCTCTCTGGTTCCGAAAAAGGAGTGGCAGCGGCAGGCTCTGAAAATTTCCGCGGTCGCGGTGTTCTGTCTGGCCGTCGTCCGGCTGGCCTACGTCGTCGCTCCGATCCTCGAGCCGCCGGTCGATCGTCTCTACGCGGAAGTCGCCGACGCCGTGGAGGAGGACGACGAAGCGCCGGTTTCGGCAACGGAGCCGAGGATGCGCGACACCGAGGTCGTCGAGATCGAACTCGCGGCGCGGGCTCTCGCAGAAGAGCCGCTTGAGGAAGGGCCGCTTGAGGAAGGACCAGTCGCGGAAGATCCAATCGTCGAACCGATGGCGGAGCCTGCGGTTGAAGCGGGCGGAGCGAAGGGGACCGACCCTGCGGAACTCATCGGCGACCTTCGCCGGCGACTCGCCGAATGCCGCATTCGTCGGGACGAATTCTACCTCCAGAACAACGAGAAGGGCTATCGTGGCGAGGTCGCCAAAATGGCGGATCTGGCCCGGGAAATCGGCGAGGTCGAGGGGGATCTATGAGACTGTTTTGCAACAGCCTCATAGCGGGTTCAGCTCGGCGAGGCTGCCGCGCACCTTTTCGATCGGGTAGTCCAGGCGCTTTCTTTCCCGGAACACGCTGACCGAATCGTAGCCGGCGTCCGAAAGTTCCTCGAGCGCGGTCAGGAAGTTGTCACCCACCCGCGCCGGCGTGTGCGAGTCCGAGCCCACCACGACGGGGATATTTCTCTCGGCCATCAGCGACAGCATTTCCGGCCCCGGATTCATCTCCGGGAAGGTCTTGTTGAGTCCCGAAGTATTGAGTTCCATGGCGACACCGCTCGCCGCGATCCGGTCCAGCGCCGCTTCCACGGCGGGGCGGATCCGGTTGAACTCCCAATCGTCCGGGCTCGCGTTCTTCACCAGGTCGGGATGGGCGAGACAATCGAACAGTCGCGTCTCCGCCGACTCGGCGAGGTGTTCGAAGTACTGTCGACGAAAGGCGTCGGTGTCGCCCCTCCAGAACGTGTCGAGATATTCCGGAACGTGCCAGTGAACCGATCCCAGGATGTAGTGAAAATCGGCTCGCGAGTGGAGTTCGCTCAACCACGGTTCCATTCCGGGGAAAAAGTCGCTCTCGAGACCCAGCCGCACCTCGAAGTCCTCGGGGGCTGCCTCGGCCGCTTCCTCGACCATGGCGACGTAGAGATGGAACTGCTCCGGCGCCATGCGGACGCGGCTGGAAAAACCGTCCGGCATGGGGCTGTGGCAGGTCATGATGATCCCTTTCAGCCCCCGTTCCACGCCCTCCCGCATGTATTCCACGGGATGGCCCTCCGCGTGCTTGCAGAGGGGCGTGTGCATGTGGCTGTCGAAAAAAAGAGGGGGGGGACCGGGCATGAAAAGTGAATGAAGGTGCTTCAATCCTGAGACAACCCAACCCGTTTTTCGATCAATCTTCCTCGACTCGCCGCATCGCCGCGCAGTTCTCGCGGAGGTGGTCGGGGTTGATGGTTCCGACGATCACCGACGTGGTGGCGGGATGGTCGTAGATGAAACGGAAGGCCCATTCGACCGGATTCTCGGGTTCCTCGCCCTTGCCGAACCACCCGCTGGCGAGCGCCTTCTTGACGAAGATCGAGGTCCCGGTGACGCTGGCCTCGTCGAGCACCTCGCCCTCCTCCGTGTTCCAGGGATTGTAGGTCGCCATCACGGCGTCGAGACCCAGTTCGATCGCGCGCTTGCCGCCCTCCACCGTCTTCGTGGAAATGCCGACCGAGAGGACCTTTCCCGCCTTTTTCAGGGCGAAAAGAGCTCCAAGGGCGCCGGAGCGATTGATGATTTCGAGATCGTTCCCGTCCGAATGCAGCAGGAGACACTCGACCCTGTCCGTTCGGAGACGCGAGAGGGTCCGGTCGAGGCTTTCGGTGATAGCCGCGGGAGAAAAGTCGAATTTCGACTCGCCGTCGACGAAGGTTTCGCCTGCCTTCGAGACGATCACCCAGTCGTCGCGTCTCGGACCGAGCAGGCGGCCGAGACGTTCTTCGCTGACGCCGTAGGCGGGAGCCGTGTCGAGCAGATTGATGCCCTCCTCCTGAGCCACGTCGAGCAATCCGAGGATCTCGTCGTCGGACGGGAGATCGAATTCGCCGGGATACTTGACCTGCTCGTTGCGGCCGAACTTCACCGTGCCCAGCCCGAGACTGGAGACGAAGAGATTGGTGGATTGAAGTCGGCGGAGTTTCATGGCAGATCCCACGGGGCCGTCCCGATCCCGGGGCGGGGGAGGTCGATCGAAACGGCGGACGCCTTTCCCGAGGCGCGCGTTTCGGAAAGAACACGGTCGGCCAGATCCGGGGCGAGAGCAAATTTCGTCGGCCAGGCCACGAGAACGTTTCCGATTCGGCGGCAGAAGGCCCCGGCGGGGCGGTCGCCGGTACCCGTGTGCGGTTCCGCCCGGTCGCCCCGCCAGGTGAACCACTCGGCGCCGGACAGATCCACCCAGGGCAGCAGCTTGGCGAAGAGCGCTTTTCCCGCCGCGATCTGTTCCGCCTCGCCGCGCTCCACGCCCGCCTGTTCGGCGATGTCTCCTCCGACGTACCAGATCCGGCGGCCTCGCGAGTCGGTGTGGGTCGTGGTGACCAGCGGCGGCTTCGCTCCCGTTCCCGCGCAGACCGAGTAGAAGTCCGGCAGGCCGGGCTTGCGGACGATCAACTGATGCAGGGGGCGCCGCTGCATGGCGGGCGACTCGGCGCCGATTTCGGAAAGAAGATCCCCGTTTCCGGCTCCGGCGGCCAGCACGAAGGTCCCGGCCGTCACCCGCGTCTCCACCCCCGCGCGGTCCTTCAGCACGATCCCGTCGATGTTTCCTCCGCCGCATTCGAGCCGCGCGTTGGTCTCCCAGTCCACGAGATAGGTTTCGTCCTCAACCGGGCGGGCGAGTTCGCGGATGACGGAAACGGGATCGACCACCGGCTCGTCGATGCGGAAAAGACGTCCCCGGTATTCCGGCGTGTCGAAGATCGAGGGGTACTCGTCGCGGGGGATCGCCTCGGCCCGACCGCGGACCGCCTTGCTGCCGAAAAAACCGACCGCCCGGCCCACCACGTTCGGCAGGCTCCAGAGAACCTGGTGGTCGCTGAGAATTTCCGCCCCGCCGAGATCGACGGAGCCTTCGCCGCGGAGCGCTCGGAGCCAGCGCGAAGGCATTCCGGCGAGCGCCTCGGAGGAATCGGTCAACTTCCCGCCCACGGCGTACTTCAAGCCTCCGTGGATGACGCCCTGCGCCGCGAGCGACTGGCCTTCTCCGAGCGCGGAACGGCTAAGCACGAGAACGGACTGCCCCGCCTGCTTCAGCTCGTTCGCCGTCCACAGAGCCGCGACGCCGCCGCCGATGATGACGGTGTCGAAGGAAGCGGGTTGCGGGTGGCGGGCGTTGGCGGGCACTTACGGAGAAAGTTCCCGACCCTGCGGCAGAGTCAATCGGGGATCGGGAAAACACAGTGACGCTTTTCGGCGATTGGCGACCGGCGATTTCCGGCTAGGGTGACGACATCAAACTTCGGACATTCCCCATCCGCGATCGGAAACGAATCCTGAAAATCCATGTTCAATCCATGACCTTGACTCCGAACTCGGAACCGAGTTTGCCAGCGAGTATTTCGTGAACCGAGCCTTCGAGAATGCGGACCGACTTGGTCAGCCAGTTCCGTCTGCCTACGCGAAGCGCTCGGGTTCAATAAATAACCTGTCCCTGTGAATTTCGGCGGAAGCTCGAGCTGATCTGTTCGACTCCGCTGCCTACTACGAATTTCGGAAAGCCGGGCTGGGTCCCGATTCTGCTAAGAGATCGCTGCCGTGCTTCAATCGGAGTCCGTTTCGCCGCTGCTTTGGCGGGAGCGGAGGACGAGGCGGGCAGAGGCTGCGGGAATGAGCGCGGGAGCGCTTGGCCGATTTGGGATTGAGTTCGTGAAACGGTCTCCCGATTCAAAAGTCGGAATTCGTTCCCTGTTACCCTTGTCGCCGGACCGAACCCTCCCTGCCACTTACATTTCACGCAGCTCAGCGAGCATCTCGAGAAGGTTTTTCACCAGAATTTCCGACGACTCCGGGACGAAGCGGGAGGTGCCGATCCAGGTTTCGTAGCCTCCGAGCTCGTGTTGGTTGGGCGGGGGCAGGTAACCGTATGAGCCGTTGGCCAACTCGATCGTAAAGGTGTGCGGAAACGGGCTCTTTGCCTTGAGTTCCAATCCTATCTCCACCAGCACCTCGAATGGCAATGCACAGATCGCCTGGTCGCCGATCCGGATGGCTTGAACGATCACTTTCTCGGGCTCCCGCTCTGTTTGATACTTCACCGTGTTTCGCGCATACTGGAGCGCCTTTTTCGGGAAGAGTTCCTCGTCTTTCTCCGAGATCTGTTCCATCGTCTTCATCGCCCGGACAACTTGCTCTTCGGTGACGCGGCGATATTCCAACGCGACTTCGCGTTGACGAATGGCAACGATTGGATCGCCATCATATTCGATGTCGCGGACGGCGCGCCACGCGGCATCGGCCGCTTTGGAGGCAACGATGCGACATTGTTCGAAAGGGGCACGGAAGGGCCGCTCGATCCCGAAGGGGAGATTATTGAGATCTCCGCTCGTGCCGTTGGTCATGAAAGCGACAAAATCTTCCGAAGGAGTACGGTCGATCCGGTAAGGCATGACGCGGGCGAATTCTCCGAAGTAGTCGGCGCTGGTCATTCCCATCTCGCGACCGTCGACCTCGCGACTCGGTATATTCCCGACGTAATGCAGAGCGTAGTTGGCGAAAAGTGCGAGTGGCCTGCCCCGGCGGGTCTGGACATCCACCACGCAAATCTCTGGATCGATCGGCGCGGCCGGTTTGACGAGATTCTTCAAACCGGGGTTCATCTGCACCTTATCGTATTCGCCAAAGGGATTCGGGGGCATGGTGCCTTCCTCCAGAAACCAGCGGCGATTGCGGATCTCGCTTGGCTCGTCCTCCGAACCAAAGCCCACCTGGGCGGGTTCGAGACTGGTGACTGCATCGGTGATCGACTGAACCATTCCCTTGAAGCGCTTTTCGCGATACGCTACCGAACCGGGGTCGTTGCCGTGAGTTCCGGGAGTGGTATGGGCATGGGTCGCGGCGATGAGCATTTCTTCGGGCTGCCAGCCAGTCGCCTTGGCCGCTTCGATCTTTGCTTCGTCCAGTTCCTCCCGGCTCAGCCCAATGGCATCGACCAGCGCGATGGCTACCCGTCCCTCCCCGTTCTGAAAAGCCACTGCCCGGGCGTGAAGCGGATCGTGAACAAGTGTAGAGGACCCGGAACGGAGACGAACCGGAAAAACTTCCGGCGTGGTCTCGACGGCGGAAGCTCCCGCTTCGAAGCCCTCTTGCGCCGTAGCGAACGAAATCAAGATGAGAGAGAAGCAAAGAAAGAAGGAAAGAAACCGTGGCATGAGAAGAACTGTCTAAAATCTGGATCAATGATGTCAAAGGAAAACGCGGAATACCTTCTCCGACTCTGAAGAGTAGCCGTTTCACCAAAACTCCGTTGTTCGGAAATCGCACATTTCAGACCTATTCCGGGTAGAACGGAAACAGCCGCTTCAATTCTTCCAGGGTCGGCTGACGTCCGTATTCGCTCACCTCGAAGGTCTCCGCGTATTTCACCGCCTTCCCCTTTTCCTCACCATAGAGTTCGATCAGCAGGTCACGGTACTGATCCGCTTCCTTGCCTTGTCGGCCCGCCCAGCGTCTTTTCGACCAGAACCGACGAGCGGCATCGTCGCTCGCGGGAGGAGCGTTGCTGACGCCTCCCCGTCCCTCGTAGACCTGCGAGACTATCTCATGCAGGCCATCCATCTTTTGATCAAAGGCGTCATCGAGCGCCACCGCGATGTCCGGCTCAAAGGGGCGCGGCGTGGTGAAATGATCGCTGGTGAAAAGAAACACCGGCATGCTGTCGAGCGCGGGCGAATCCGGGCAGAAACGGCGTGCCGTGACGAGGAAAGAGGAATCCTGCATGAGCTGGGCGACGGCACGGTGGTCCGGGTGATAGTCCGAGGCGCGGTGACCGATGACGATGTCCGCTTTCCATTCGCGCATCACGCGGACGAACAACTCCCGGGTTTCCAGGTCCGGCACCAGGAATCCGTCGGAGATGTCGAGGACCCGCGCGGTGACGCCCAGTTTCTCGGCGCAGGCTTCCACTTCCGCCTTCCGGCGAGCGGCGATCTCCTCGGCCGTGCCGGGGCGATCGCTCATGTCGCCGTTCGTGGCGGAAACCAGCAGCACGTGGTGGCCGAGGCGAGCCCACTTCACCGCCGTGCCGCCCGCCTTGTACTCCGCATCGTCGGGATGACCACCGAAGACGACGATTCGGAGCTTGCCGTCGTCTTCGACACTGTCAGCGGCACGCAAGCCGGTGCCCGTGGTGAAAAGGAGAGCGACGAGAACAATGAGGCCGCGCTTCAAGAATTTCATTGGGTATCGGTGAGAATGTGGTTTGGCTTTCATCTCTTCAGTTATCAGGGGCCTGATCATTCCTTTTTTATGACTCTGAAGTGCATCTTTCCAAACTTCACGACATCGTGAAAGCCCTCCCCGTTAAAGGATGACACCTGCTTGTCCTCACCCCTTATCCTGGCCCTGCCTATATTGAAGTACCAGGGGTAAACCTCCACGGGAGCGCTGCCGGCAACTCCGTTGAAAGGTAAAAGAAGGCCCTGATTCTCCCCGGCCACGGGGATCTCGATTTCGAGACTCCAGAAGTCCTCGCCGATGAAGGTGGCTACCGTAGCTTCGGAGTTCCACCTGGATTCAATATCGTCCTTTCGATCCAAATCGGTCATGACCCCGTTTGGGCTGATGGCGATCTGGTAATAGGAATGTGACAGAGTCTCGATAATAATTTCAACCACATCGCCTGCAAAAATCGCCATATCGTCATTTTCTTTGGCGGAAATATTCAAATCCTTTGTAGTATCCTCATCGCATTTCACCCCAAAGATCATGCTGCTGGAACCATCGTCCCAAATCGCCTTGAAAGTCGTCTGGAATTCCGGCTTGCCGCCGGTTTCCAGATCTTTGAGTTTATAGGTTGGCCATTTCGACCAGACTTCTTCGTCCAGTTTTCCATCGACCGTGATCTCGCCGTGCTTTTTTTTAAATAGTTTGATGGCGTAGGCCAGAGGCACGTCCTCCCGACCCATGGCTAATTTTGCCTGAACTTCCTGCAGCGGCCGGATGTGATCATAGACCATGGAAACGCGTTTGGCGTAGATGCTGCCCTCTTCCACTTTGTTCAAAGCCTTGTCGATAAGGGTGAACAGCTCCCCGATGATCACGGGATCCCTATCCGAGGATGGCCAGTTTTTCTCCGAATACTCAATGAAAGCCTTCATTTCCTTCTCTGCCGGTCCATAGAAAGACTTGTAGTAATACCCCAGCAGTTCTTCGATATCCTGGTCGGCATCCCACCAAAACATGGATGTGACGTAAAGATTGAGATGCATGTCCGCCATCCAGTCAATACCCTCCCCGCGCTTCTGTTTGTTTTGGGAGCGAAAGACTTCATAAATGCCGCCGAGTGAGATGCCCTTCAGGCTTTTCAGATCTTCGGCAATGATATGGGGATAATACATCGGCTTGTGGTTGCCCCAACGGTATTTTTCATTGATCATGATCTTGCCGCCCTCGGGAAGCATATCGATAAAGGCCTGCCTGTGGGCCAGTGTCGTCTTCTTTTTATCCGGATCGATAAAATCGTGCCGATGTTGGGCCAGTTGGGGCACGAAATTCGGGCTGAACTTTGTGATATTGTCGGGCGGCACGACATACGTTCCGTAGGCCTGGTTCGACACCGTAATATCCGGATGGGTCTTGTAAATTTCTTTGGCCACCTTATCGGAGTATTCCCAGGCATAATTGGACAGAAGCCCCCGATAACCCTTTTCCGGGGTATCCAGGCCCTCGCAAAGAGGGCACTTGCAGATGGAGGTATACGCATCCGCCGGCATCACCTGCACAAACTTGTCCCCAAAAACTTGATCGAGTGCCTTGATATAGCGAAGATTGGCTTGAAAAAGTCCTTCCGAGGAGAGGCACTGCTTGATGTGATCGCGCTCCCCATTTTCAAGCAAGGCGTAGTATTCGGGATGTTCTTTCCGGGTCTCGTCACGGTCGGTAACCCCCGCAATATCGTGGGAACCGTTGCCATAACCAATCACCTCGGGAGCCTGACTCCAGCCCATGCGCCAATGCCAAAGGGCTTCCTTCTGACTGGCTCCGCCAAATCTTCTGGCATGCTGGTTCGGCCAGCGAATGGGGAAATCGGGCCTGACTTCTTTATCAATTTCAGGCAGTGCAATCGTTCGTTTTTCAGGGACTACTTCGCCTATTTCATCCGGTAAATACCAACGCACGCCCAAGCTTCTCAAGAAGTAGGTCGTGGCATTGAAGGATCCGCGTTCGTCTTTTTCATGGATATCGAGTTCGCGGTGATGCGTTTTCCAAATCGTTGGGTAGGGGTAGCGAAACTTTTCGCCGGATGCCTGGTCCCACTCCTCGTAGACTTTGGGCAAGTCGCTATGCTTTCTGGGACTGATTTTCGGCCATACAAATCTTCTGTCCCGTCCAACCAGGGCCAGCCAGTCATCGCCGGACTTCACATGAAATCCGCCATGGATGAATTGATCTCCATCCAATCCGAGTTGGTCGGTGTATTGACTTTGACCGACATAGATTTTAACCGGTATATTTTCATCGATCCTGTCATGGATCGGCAACCTGGCTCCCGAAATCTTTTGCACGTACTCCTGAAGTTGTTCGGCAGCCAGTTCAAGGGGCCTGGGAGCATCCTCTCTGACGATGATCTGCGCATGCGGCCGGCCGTCTTTGACGAGGAAATTTTCGGCGGCTGCAAATGCCGGAAGCAGCGCAGCAAGAAATGTTAAAGCTAGTAAAGGAAACTTCATGCGGTAATGGTAGCGCGTATGGGTAGGAAATCGCTTTTTCAATCCCGCCGCTTTGACGCTTCGCTCCTGCCCTGCGGTCAGGCTATCTCCCTCTGGTCGGTTGTCACCGCGCATCGCACCGGGTTGGAGTGGGTGCAGGGGGAGGAAAGGGTGGAAGAGCCTCATTTTGCAAAAGCTCACCGCAAATTTCCCCCGGCGTCAAGCATTTGCGGGTAGCCTCTCCCATCGGCATGCAAGGGATCGTCTGGCTGACCGAGGCGGATCAGAAATCCCGTGTCGCAGAGGACACCGACTCGCTGCGCCACCTCAGGCATGGACGCCTCCCCGGAGTTCTTCCAACCAGGCGTCCGCATCGGTGACCGACTCCCAGGCGCTTTCCGCCTTGTGCATCAGGCCATCTAGATACGCGTCGGAATAGGCCGGTTCGTAATCGAAGAGATCGATGAATTTCAGCGAAGTGCGGTCCATCTCGAAGGTTTTCAGATTCTGCCGTCCTTCGACACGGACACCGAATTTCCGGTAAAGCAGATTTTCGTCAGCCTCTTTCAGGTAATCCTTCTCGGTGGCGATCTTAAGTACCCCGAACTCTTCGGTGTCGAGGTGGATGTTGGGCGACCGCTTCCCGCCCGCGTTGGTGAGTTCGCCGTAGAGGTAGAATTCGGCGTCGATCCAGATTTTCTCGTCCCGCTCAAAATGGGTCGTTCGGTCGATTCGCAGGCTGCTGTCGTTGGCGAAGATCGTGACCACGTAGTCCTTCTCCATCGCGAGATGCTGCAGGCTCTCGATCGCGGCGGCGCTGCGTTCGTGGAGGAAATCGATCTGGGCTTCCGCCTCCACCTGAGCGAGCACGGCTCCAAACCCGATCACCGTCTGCATCAGGGTGCGGAACCGGTGCCGAACCGAACCCTCCACGATCTCGTAGCTGATCGCGGGGCGTTGAGACCGTCGCAGACCCGGAAAGAGGAGATCCCCGGCTTCGGTCAAAATCTCGCGGATCTCGTCGATATCGACCAGTTCAGGCGTGAGTTTCTGCGCCCCCACCGAACCTTCGATCCTGATCTCGATGTCACCGACTGCTTCCATCTTCGGGTAGGATCGCAGGTGAGTGCGTAGTTATCAATGCGGAAGTGCGCGAGCCTGAGGCGCTGACGGAGCGCCCGATGAGCATTTGTCCGGATCCCGGTCGATCGGAAGCGGGGGAGGCGGCGAAGTGGCGCGAGCTTCAGCTCGCGTGCGGCGGATGGGGAAGAGGAGAAGCGAGCGAGGGACTTGGCGGGAGAGCGGACGAGGCCCAATTCAGCATAAAATGACTGTTTGTTCTGGAATTTCTGGTAAATCAGCTGCTTGCGGTTCAATAGATAACCTGTCCCTACTTTCTTCCTTTCTTTTTTGTCCCTCCTTTTTTTTGGTTCTCTTAGGCGTTTGTCAGGCTCGAAGGGAAGGAGCGTTTCGGTTCCGTCGACGATCGAGCGGCGCGCGCTATCCTCCGGAAGGCGATTGGCAAACCGGCTATCCTGCGATAGAATTCTGGCATGGCAAGCACCCTCGACGCTCTCGAACACGACGCCCTGCTTCTACCCGAGGAGCAACGCTTGACTCTTGCGCATCGTTTGCTAGCGAGTACGGAGCCTGCCGCAAACCCATCCACGGAGGCTCTCTGGACGGCTGAAATCGTCCGGCGCATCGAGTCGCTCGATGCTGGGATTACTCGGGTCCACGACGCTTCCGATGTGTTTCGTGATCTCGACCAGCGCCTTGAGCGATGAAGGTTGTATTCACGGCGGAAGCGCGTGCTGATCTGTTCGACTCCGCTGCCTACTACGAATTTCGGGAGGCCGGACTGGGTTCTCGATTCCGCGAAGAGATCGCCGCCGTGCTGCAATCGGCGTCTGCTTCGCCGCTGCTTTGGCGGGAGCGCCCCGGCGGATTCCGGCGCATCAACTGCCCCGTGTTCACTCATTATGTCGCCTACGTCATTCGCGGAGAGGCGCTGATCGTCATCGCCATCGCCCATGGCCATCGCGAGCCGGGATTCTGGAAGGATCGACTCAAGGGATGAACGTGGAATGGCCCGAAAGCGAAAGCGATGGCAAAGCAACTTGAAGACTTGAAATGAAAAAACTGAAAACGACCCGATTCGATGTCTCCGAACACCTGCGCACTCCGGAGGAGATGGCGGCCTATCTTGAGGCTTGTTTTGAGGAGGCGGGCGACGATGCCGCCTTCATCGCCAAGGCTCTCGGCAACATCGCCCGCGCCAAGGGCATGAGCCAGATCGCCCGCGACACCGGCCTCTCCCGGGAGAGCCTCTACAAGGCCCTCTCCGGGGAGCGGACGCCCGGTTTCGACACGATCCTGAAAGTGATCCAGGCGCTCGGGCTGAAACTCCATGCAGGGGCGGCGGAGACCAAAACTTTGGAATTGGTTCCCTGACCCCGTCTCCCTGACCCCGTCTCCCCGTCTCCCCGTCTCCCGAACTTCAGCTCGCGTTCGGCGGATGGGCGAGGGAGGGACTTGACGGGAGGGCAGACGAGGCGGGGAGGCGGGGAGATTGCGGGCGGATTCGACTCGGGGATTCGACTCGCGGGGGACCGGGGAGGAGGGCGGGAAGTGGGTGCGGGGTGTTGCGATTGGGTTCGTGACACCGTCTCCCGATTCAAAAGGCGGAATTCGTTCCCTTCTGCCCCCCGCTCTCATTCCCCTTAATTCGCTTTAATGCCAATTTTATGCCTCCGTCTTTTGGGATTGCTCCTAACCCTCGTTCAAGTAGTTCAATCGCGGCTTCGAAATCACCATCGCGGACTAACATCTCACCCGCCAGTCTATAAAGTGATCCAACATTCCCAATCTTTGGGCCTTTGATCGCATCTACCAAAACTTGAATTGCCTTCCGACGCTCACCCTGTTGCTCGAGAATTTCCCCGTAATATTGGTAAACAACCACAATGCCAGTCAGTCCCGGCATTAGTATCGCATTCTCCATCAAATCTAGAGCCTGCAACGGCTTTCCCTTTCGAACGAGCAATTTTGCACACGCCTGGATTATGGGTGCTTTATTCTTCAGCGCTGGCTCCTCAATTGCGGACCTCAGCAGCTCAATTGCCTCATCTATCCTGTTGTCTTTAGTGAGAAGCTTCGAGGCAAGCATGTAAAGTCCGTATCGATTTGATGACGGCACAGCTCGGATTCCTTCCAGTAGAATCCTTATGCCTTCATCATTTGTTTCATGACGAGATGCCAAATCACCGGCCATATGGTAGAGTTGCTCCTTGTCTTTTATTCCATCCTTTACAATCCCCCTTTTCAGAACCTCAAGAGCCGGGCCCAGCCGTCTTGCATGAAAATGCAATTTTGCGCACGCCAAATAAATCGAAACTTCCTTGGCAAGAGCTCTGTCGACTAGCGCATTCTCCACAATTGCTACCGCCTCCTCGTATTCGCCCGCTTTCTCCAAAATTTCAGCAATTGAATGAATAACAGGTGCCATGTCCCTACATTTTTTTCTCCTGATACTATCTTTTAGGAGCTCAATTGCTTCCGCTGCTCGTCCGCTATGGGCCAAAATACGAGCACAATTAAAATATAGCTTCTTAGGATCAATAACCTCTCGATCCGCAATTCCGGCCCGAAGAATCCGGATAGCTTCTTCCGTCTCATTCTCTGCGAGATAAAAGTCCGAAAGCTGCAGGTAGAAGGCATGCCGCTTTGAGATACCTTCGACGCCCATACCAGTCTTCAATTTGTCGAACGCTTCATCAGCCCTTCCGGCTGCCATTAACAGCCTCGCGCATCTGACCAGAAGAGGGCCTTGGTCTGTCGCCTTAAAGCTGTTTAAATTCGACAGAATTAATTCAATGGCTTCATTCCTCCGCCCAGACTTCTCCAGCCAATGCGTGCAAGTCGTGACCAAGACTGATCTGCATTCCAGACTCTCGTCAGCAATTCCTTCCCTAAGAAACGCGATTGCCTTGTTTGTGTGGCCGGATTTGTCGAGAAGCTCGGAACTTCGTAAATAGATCGAAAATGAGTTTCCTTTTCCTTGCAGTGCTTTCAACGCCCGGGAGGCGACTGGGATAATGGAATCACTACCATTAATCTCGTATTCGATCTCTAAGAGGAGCAGCCAAGCAGCATAGTAGGCTCCTTTAGTTGCGCCGCGTTGAGCATGCTCCAGCGCACGATCATAGTCGCCTGGCAGGTTTCGTTCTCGCAAACACAGTGCAAGGTGAAACTCAAGGCCGTGCGTTCGTTCGGTTGATGGGAGGCATTCAATTAGGGCAATGTGTTCTTCGATTTCAGAACGGTCTTTTGGGGTATGTGCGAGCCGCTGCTTCTGAATTACTTTAAGAATAAACGAGCTAAGTTTTTTTGTGGTATTACGAAGCTCCGATATGCGATTTGCCTCAAACAAGTGGTATCTCAGCTCCAAATAGGAGCGCGAAATCTTTCTCAAATCTGCTTGTTTTCGAAGCTTGAATCCGTAAAGATGATAGTTTGCCGCCGCATCATGGGCGCGCTTCCATTCAAGGTCGTTTACACGAAGCCTTGAGACACAGATCTCTCTTACCAGCGGGTGAATCGATTCCATTCCATGTGAGTATTCAAGGAAAAACCGATCAATGAGAGATATTCTCAGCTTAGCGTAATTCGGGAACCTGCGCTCCAGGAAAGACATAGCATCATTGGTCCAAGGTTTCCGATGAACTGAAAGAGTCCTTAAAAAGGCGCTCAGTTCAGTTGAAAGATCAGGGAGTGTCCGTGAGAGGACCTCGCGCTCAAACCTCTCCAACAATTTTAGGTCTAACTCGACATCTCTTAGCTCCGATATATTTGGGGCGAAAGAAAGCAATTCGTCTATAGAGTTGTAATCCAGACCCGACACCAGTGTTTTTAGGGCCCTAGGATTTCCGCCCAATCTCTGAACAATTTCATTAGCTCGTCCATCGAGCGATTCCACCTCGATCGATTTATCTGAGAGAAGGCTTAACAGGAATGCTTCCGCCTGTTCATTCTCAAGACCCGTCAAAGTTTTCACAATTGCGTTCTCTGTCCAACGGGCCGCAGGTAGTGAACGGTTGCTTATGATAAGAAGTTTCCCATGAAAGTTTGGTTCATTACAAACTCTTTCGAATAGGTTTCCCCAGATTTCTGGAATCGTGTCACTGTCATTTTCAAATCCATTCTGGAAGTCATCAAGAACTAGAATAAGTCGATTTTCTTTGAGTAGCGCATGGATCGACTTCAGGAAGAAGCTAGAGTCAGTAGGAACTGAAGTTTGAATCGCATCGCTTTGATTTGTTTTGCCAACGAGCGAAAGCATTTCAAAAAGGATGTCTAATGCTGAATCGTCTGATAAATTGTCCACTGGGAGATAAAGAGAGCGCATTCCGGATTCTGACACCAGTTGTCGAGCGAGCTGTGACTTGCCAGTTCCGGGAATTCCCTGAATAGCGGCAATCGAGGCAAAATGGTTTGAGAGCCATCTTGTTTTAAGGTCTTCGTGTATCTTGCTCCGTTCAACACCGTAAAAATTGTGTTGATTAGAAAATTCAACGAATACTTCGTCACTTTCGGGTTGCTGCTCTGTGGAATCATATCGAATTTGGCTTCGTTTAACAATTGAGGCAGCAATTTGGTTGGGTGTTTTTTTTTCAATAGGTAAGAATCCATCACCTGACACTATGCCTAAAGCTTCATAGGTGGTTTTATCATCAAACCGGATCAGCATTATTCGATCCTCATCTTCAGTTGCGATCATCTCCCTGATGTAGCGCATTTCAAGGCCACACCACCGCTTCTCCAGGTATTCAGCACAAAGAAAGACGACAACTAGTTCCGATTCCTTTCGATAAAGAGACGGTAAGTAGACATCGAGTCCAATACGCGAAAACTCTTCCTCGAAATAATTGTCATAGAGAACCTTGTCCTTTCCAAATTCAGTGGAAAGACAATCTGCAACTTGCTCCACAAAATCGCGCTTCTCTCCTGGGAATGATAATGCGACTGAAAATCGTTTCATTTTTCAACGCCAGATTTGGGCAGGATAGGGGTCAGATAGCGAATTTCGAACTGACAGGGAACGAAAAAGAAGTGGATCGGCAACGTTTCGTTCTCAATGATTCGCAATTCGTTTCCTTCTGATCCCCGTTTCACGGTGATGACGCGGAGTAACATCTCCAGCGGATACTCTGCATTGTTGATGGTGTCGTTGGCGTCGTTGACGATGCCTGACTTCTTGTCGGTGGTGACGGATTGGCTTTCCATAACCAACTTTAGGGCTGGCTTGCCGTTGACGACATAGTCGTAGGCTTCGAGGGGGAAGTGGCGGATGGCGAGTGCGGGATTGTCGATCACGGTAGTTTTGTCAAGGATGGACTTGTTGGTTTCGGGTCTCAACTTATTCGTCAAACTCGATCATGGTTTGCGATCTCGGAACGGCGCTGTCTCTTCCCGGAGGACCATTCCCTCGGATCTCTCCTGATGTTCGACAGGCTTAAGCAGCGGGTCTTCCTGGGACGGGCTGATCTCGACGATTCTTCCATCTTTCCAGATGTGCATGGTTGTCCGCGTCGTTAAGGCGACGGCTCTGGCGCGGGCGGCGGCGCGGAGCATTGCCGCGTCGGCTTGTTCTATCCAGTCGTTTGATTTCATGGCTGGTTGCTGCTGATCAGAATGGGTAGCGCCCCCGAATTATCGTATAGCCTCCAGCTATCGACAAGTGGCTTGTAGACCGTGTGAAAATTGGCGAGGCCGGAATGAAAGCGCCGGCGGATCACGGGTTCCGGGACATGATGGCCTCCCTGGGCGACCCGGTCAGCGACTCGCGCCACCGCGAGATCCGCCGATGCCAGTTGGAGAAAAAAGAGGACCACCTCGTAGCCGTTTCTTTGCCATTGTCGGATCCGTCCGGCATAACTCCGCCCGCTGAGAGTGGTTTCGATGGCGAAGTCTCTGCCCGCATTTGCGGACTCCCACATTATTTCCAACATCAGTCTTGCGGCGCGAATCGCGGCCTCTTCGGAACGGAAGGGCGAAAGTCCCTGGGCAATCAGATCGGCGTTGATGAAGGACGGACAGTTTGCCTCCTGAGGCAGAAACTCACGGGCAAAGGTCGTCTTTCCCGCCCCGTTCGGCCCTGCGATGATCAATGCTCTTGGATTCGGATTCATCGTCCCTCCTGATCAGTCAATCCCCAACCCCGGCAACCCCCGCACAATCCTCATCGTCTCCAAGCTCACCGTAACCACCCGCAGGAACAACTCCAGCGGATATTTGGCGTTGCCCATGGTTTCGATGGCCCAGTCGTTGGCGTCGTTGACGATGCCGGACTTCTTGTCGGTGGTGACGGCTTGGCGTTCCATGACCCATTCGAGGGCGGGCTTGCCGTTGACGACGTAGTCGTAGGCTTCGAGGGGGATGTTGCGGATCGTGAGTTTGGGGTTGTAGATCACGGTGGTCTTGTCGGGGACGGACTTGCCGGTGTCGGGGTCTTTGACTTTGGCGAACTTCATTTTGACGACGCGGTAGTCTTCGGGCTTGAGGGCGCTCAGCGGGGGCGCGTCTTTGCCGGTGACGACGACGGTGGCGCCGGGGTGCAGAGGGACGGTCTCGTAGTCGAGATGCCAATGGGCGAGGTCGCGTCCGGCCTGGGAGAAGGCGCGGAAGTCGGCGTAGGCCTTCACCGCCGGGATGCGGGGGAGTTCCTTGCCGAGGTTGGCGGCGAAGCGGGTGCGGTAGTCGGGGGAATGGAGGAGACCGTAGATGTAGTAGAAGAGGTCTTCCTTCGTGATCGTGTCGCCCTCGCCCGGCGCGGGATAGGCGGATTGGAAATGGGCGAGGCCCGCGTCGGTGATGGCGTCGCGGCGGGTGGGGGTGGCGGGTTCGGTGGATTTGCCGAAGAGGTCGCCGTCTTCGCCTTCGGTGGCTTTGTCGTAGAGGTAGAGAGGGAAGCATTGGGTGCCGCCGTCTGATTGGAGTTCCACGATACGATCAACCATCAAAGCAAGCTGACTACCTTCCGCGCAGCGTTGCTTGATCATTATCATCCTGTTTTCGGTGTCCGATTCAGGGAAGAACCGAGGCATCAGCGCGATGTCGTTAATCAGCGCTTTGTCAAAATAGACAAATTGCTTTGTGTAAGGTCGATAGACGCTCACCGCGATCTTCCGGAATTGGTAGGCGATCTTAACACCCTTCTTTACCCACGCCCTTAATGCGCGTGACCAACTTATTCTCTTGGGGTCGGTGTTAACGAAGTCCTCAACCTCAGGTATATCGCTTTCTGGCTTGCCATCGCAGAACGCAGAATATCGGTCTGCTTCCAGATTGTAAAAGGCGACCATCGAAGGAATCACTGTCGTTATAGTTTCCCGAGAGAAATTGTATACCCATGCGTCACGGTTCGTTTTGATCCCCATTGAATAAGTGAGAAATATTGGGGCTGCCGATTTGTCGCGCTTGTCTCCAAGCGAAATGAAATCACTAAAACCAACGTCACGCTGCTTGAGCCAGTCGCCGCTCTCGTCGGGTTCGATTCCCTTCCATGCCCCGGCTCGGCTAATTCCATCGACGCTACCAAACCCATGAACACGTTCTAGCTTTTGCTCCGTTGTGAGGTAGTCGCCGATGTCGTGGAAAAGGATCTCGGCCCCCGGACCTGACAGGGTTGAGTCACTGACTTGACCCTGTTGGGTCTTCGGGTTTTTGACGAGGAGGGTGATAGCAACTGGAGCGCGGCTGCCTTGTCCGAAAACGTTGTCTTTCTCCTTTCGGCGCTGTTCGCCAGAGGTGCGGGCATTTCCCCGCAAATGGAAGACGTGGATGCGGCAGAACTCCTCGGCGAGGCACTTGCGCAGTCCGTCGGCGGCGCGACCGTCGACGAAGCCGGCGTTGGTGACGAATCCGATCACGCCGCTTTCGCCGATGCGGTCGCTGGCCCAGCGGATCGCGCGAATGTAGCTGTCGTAGAGGGAATTGTTGTTGGTGGCGGCGGAGCGCTCGGCGTAGGTGTCGCGGATGCGCTCGTCGAGGGCGGGATAGGCGACATTCTGATTGTTGTCGTTGGCGCTTTCCTGCCCTTTGGAATACGGCGGATTCCCCAGAATCACCCGGACATCCAGCGCCTGCTGTTTCTTCCTCCGCTTCGAGTTGTTCGCGAGCAACTCACTGATCAAATCCTCTTCCTCCAGCCGGAAGGTATCGGTCAAACAAATCCCCTGAAATGGCTCGTATTTCCCGCCGACGATGCCGTGATAGACCGCCTCGATATTGATCGCGGCGATGTAGTAGGCGAGGAGCACGATCTCGTTGGCGTGGATCTCGTTTCGATACTTGTGGGGGAGTTGCTCTTTGCTGATCAAGCCGCTCTGGAGGAGCCGCGTGATGAAAGTCCCGGTGCCGGTGAAGGGATCGATGATGTGGACGCCTTCGCTCCCGAGGGTTTGTCCGAACTCCTGCCGGAGCAGGTCGTCGACGCTGTGGATGATGAAGTCGACGACTTCCACGGGGGTGTAGACGATGCCTAGCCGCTCGGTCATCTTCGGGAAAGCGTTGCGGAAGAATTTGTCGTAGAGCTCGACGACGATTCGCTGTTTCCCGTGGGCGTCGTCGATCCCGGCGGCGCGCATCTCGACGGAGCGATAGAATTTCTCGAGGGTGTCGGCTTCCTTTTCCAAGCGGTGTTCGTGGAGGATGTCGAGGACGCCCTGCATCGCTTGCGAAACGGGATTGTGGGTGGCGAAGGAATAGTCTTTGAAAAGGGCGTCGAAGACGGGCTTGGTGACGAGGTGCTGGGCGAGCATCTCGACGACCTCCTCGTCGGTGATGGAGTCGTTGAGATCGTCGCGCAGTTCGTCGGCGAAATTGGTGAAGGCTTCGACTTCGCGGGTGTTCCCGGGATTTCCCACGATGGTTTTGATTCGCGTGATGTGGGTCTGGGCGATGCCGGCGATGTCTTTGGCCCAGTCGTCCCAGTAGTAGCGGTTGCCGCATTTTTTCACGACTTTGGCGTAGAGGGCTTTTTCCAGTTCGCCGACGTCGAACTGGAATTCGGCCTGCTTTTCATCGGAGGCGCCGGTTTCTTCGCTGCCGATGGCGGTGCCTCCGGCGGCTTGGTCGCGGGCCTTGTCTTTTCCGGTGAGGACGGGGGCGGCTTTCTTGGTCAGTTTGTCGGTGACGGCGACGACTTCCATCTTGTCGTGATCCCGCCCGGTGAATTCGAGCTTGTTGATCATGGAGTCGAACTGGTCGTCGTGGGAGCGGAGGGCCTGGAGGACTTCCCAGACGACTTTGTAGACTTTGTTGTCGTCGAGGGCTTCGTGCGGCTCCATCCCGGCGGGGATGACGACGGGAAGGATGACGTAGCCGCGCTTTTTCCCGGGGGCGTTGCGCATGACGCGGCCGACGCTCTGGACGACGTCGACCTGGGAGTTGCGCGGGGTCAGGAAGAGGACGGCGTCGAGGGAGGGAACGTCGACGCCTTCGGAGAGGCAGCGGACGTTGGAGAGAACGCGGCAGGTGTCGGGATCGTCGGCACCGGTTTTGAGCCACTGGAGTTTTTCCTCTTTCTCGGCGGCGTTCATGGAGCCGTCGATGTGCTCGGCCTCGCAGACGAGCGGGTGGTAGTCCTCGTCGTCGGGATCGAGTCCGCGTTGGTACTCGTCGACGACGGCTTGGAACATGGAAGCGATCTGCTTCGAGGAGACGCGGTGGCCGCCGCGTTTCGCTCCGGTGCCGGGTTCGATGACTTGGCAGAAGGCGACGGCCCGGCGCATGGCGGCGGCCTGTTCGGGATCGAGTTCCTCGGCGATGTTCTGTTTCCCCAAGGCTTTCCAGCAACCGACGATGCGGGCGGCGTCGTCGACTTTGAGCTGGTTGTTGTCGTCTTTGAGCAGGCTCTGGAGCCGCTCGGAAACGTGGCCCTGGTCGATGGTGAGAACGATGACTTTGTAGTCGGTGAGCAGTTTCAGTTCGACGGCTTCGGAGAAGGTGATGACGTGGAGTTGCTTTCCGTAGAGTTCCTCGTCGTCCATGGAGGCGAGGGTAGCGTTGTCGGTGATGGCTTTGGCCTTGGCCATGTCCGCGTAGATGCGCGGGGTGGCGGTCATGTAGACGCGCTTGCGTCCGCGGAGATATTCGGCGTCGTGGACCTTCACGAAATTGGACTCGGCATCGTCCTCGAAGGTCGCGCCGGTGGTGCGGTGTGCTTCGTCGCAGACGACGAGGTCGAACTCGCCGAGGCCGTGGAGATGCTGGGCCTCGGAAACGACCTGGAGGGAATGGTAGGTGGAGAAGACGACGCTCATGTGGTCGGCGTCGTGCCGGGCGTCCATCTCGACGGCGAGCGAACGCGCGTCGGTGGTGGCGGGGTAGCGCAATTCGTGCGCGAAGGTCTGGACGCGGTCCTCCTCGTTGCGGCTGCGCTTTTTCCCGACCTCGGAGTCGGAGCAGACGGCGAAGGAATGGAGCGGGGTCTTGCTCTGCTGGGTCCACTCGGTGAGCGTCTGCGAAAGAAGCGAAAGGCTGGGGACGAGAAAAAGGACGCGCCCGTTTTTTCCGGCCATGTCCTCGGCGATTTTCAGGGAAGTGAAGGTTTTCCCGGTACCGCAGGCCATGATGAGCTTGCCGCGGTCGGCGTTCTTGAGGCCGAGCTTGACGTTGGTGATGGCGGACTCCTGATGTTTCCGCGGCTCGAACTTGGGACGGAGTTCGGGCTCTTCGTCAGGCGCGTATTTCGACCAGTCGATCTGGGAATTCTCGAGATCGAGGAGGTCGATGCGGGATACGGGCGGTTGCTGACCGGCGAGGGCGTTCTCGGCGTTGTCGGTCCAGTCGTTGACGGTGGTGACGATGATGCGGTGGGTGAACGGCTTCTGGCCCGACGCGGTGAAGAAACTGTCGATGTCCTTTTTGTCGATCTTGTGGTCTTCGGCGTAGAATTTGCACTGGATCGCGTGGTATTCGCCGGTGCCGCCGGTTTTCGCGACGAGGTCGATGCCGGTGTCTTTGGCGTCGAAGCCGTGTTCTTTCGCCCAGTCGGAGTAGAGCCAGACGTCGCTGTAGAGATCGGCGTAGGAAGCTTCGTAGCGGAAGTAGGTGCGGATGAGTTCCTCGAAGTAGTTGCCTTTCTCGCGCTCGGACAGGGCGGCGCTGCGGTAGGTATCGAGAACAGTCTGGAGCGGGGTCATGCAGGGAACGACAGAAAGGCTCCCGAAGTGGACGTTAGAATGCGTCGATGGTCAAGATCGTTAAAACATTTCGAAGGATGGACGACACGATCCCGGAATGCCACGCGATCGGAAATGAATCCTGAAAATCCATGTTCAATCCTATTCCATCCGTGCCTGAAACCCTGTTTTGCATGGATTGAGATGGGTGATATATGGATTTCATGGATTTAATTAAGTACAACCTGAACGAACCGATTTGCTCTTGGCGAGGATCTTTCGTGCCCACGATGTCCAACACTGGGAAGTCCTGAAAAACCCCTTGAGTCAATCTGATACGATATCGGCGAACCGGCCGGCTCGCCGCATTCCCGTCAGCCGCGGCGAGCGCTTCGGCGGGCGAATCCAGTCCCGGCATGCGAAAAAACACAGTGACGCTTTTCGGCGATTGGCGACCGGCGAATTCCGACTAAGAGACTGTTGAAAAAGGCTGGAATGAAAAACGGCGAGCCATTTTGTTTTCTGGC
>JBBDRG010000101.1:6488-15468 GCA_040905585.1 Verrucomicrobiales bacterium | reverse complement strand
GATCCACCGATCCACCGATCCACCGATCCACCGATCCACCGATCCACCGATCCACCGATCCACAAGCCTTTCGATGCGCGGAGCCGTTCCCCATTCGCGTGATGGTCGATCGGCCGGTTTTGCGCGCAGGGTCCGGGGTCGGGATCCGGGGCCGGGCAACATTTGTTGACAGTCCCTCCACTGGGCCCTCGTTTTTGATGGTCGGCCAACGGGGAAAGACGCCAACTGTTGCCTGGCCCCGGGCGTGGGAAAAGAGAACTCTGGAGATAGGAAATAGTTCAAATTATTCTTGATATTATTTTTCCGATACCGGAATTTCACAACACGAGAATGGACTGCTGAATTATATGCCGATCCTAGCACCGCCAAAGACTTTAAAATGATCAATTCGAGTATTTTGCTGCTTCTGGAAGCATTGAGTTATTGTGCCGCAATTCTCGGCATTCCCGCAGCAATTTACGTTTACGTTAAAGAGCAATCAAAGTTGAGGGATGAAAGGGAATATGGAACCTATAATTCTCTTGACGATAAGTATATAGAATTACAAACAATATGTTTATCTTACCCTGAACTGGACGTATTTGATTCTCCATATTCTGTCTCGCGCAAGCTTGAGGAACCCCAGAAGCTACAAGAGGAGGCAATTCTTTTAATTCGAATTTCCCTTTTCGAGCGTGCGTTTTTGATGTATAGGCACGCTAGTTCAAAGAGCAGAAGGGATCAATGGATATCGTGGGACCGTGAAATTCAAGAGTGGATGGAAAGGGAGAATTTCAAGGCGGCTTGGGATAAATACGCAACTTATTTTGACCGGAGTTTTTATCAACAGTATAATATCGTTGAAAACGAATAGTAGTTTCGTATGAATTAGGTCACAATGTGCGGTTCCGGGGCAGGCGACTGAAGTGACAATCCAGCCCGGCGCTCTATTCTGAGTCACGGCAAGAAACAGTGCCAGCCAACCCATCACCGGGGGTCAGGCGACATTTCTTGACTGAAACTCCTTTTTCCTCCAACCCGGAGCTGGGAGACGGGGTAACGCTTGATTCGGGTCACTGTAGCTGGCCTCTGTGAGGCCGGGATGGGCGCTCAAGATTCCAGCGCGTGCAATCCGGGGTCGCAGATCCCGGCTACAGGGCGGACTCCCCGAATCTCTGAGGCAAATGCTCTTCGTTCCCGGTTTCCGTTGTGCGGGGATTCAAATTCTCAATCCCAGGACTGCGCCGGGTCGGTCGCGAGATCTCCGCGAGCGTCAGATTCGACCGAGACTTCGCTGCTCCATGAGAAACTCGGCCGGCGTTCTCACTGACATGCCGTAGACCTGCGTTCCGAGCGCGCGATGGAAGTCGGTGCGGTCCAAAGTCAGTAGAAAATCCGCGTCTGCGGCCAGCGCGGAAATCAGGACAGGCCTGTCCTTCGCCTTCTCAAAGACCAGCGCCTTGTCGAGCGAGACGACGTCGGTGACCGTAGCCACACGCGGTTCCACCTTTTCCTCTTAAACCCGCAGGGCCGTCTCGCCGAGTTTCGGGAGATTGCACAGCGTCTCGCTCCGACAATACCCCGAGGTGATTAAATTCCAGTCGTGGCCGGCTCCGCGTTCACAGACATGGCGCGAGGCGCCGCTCTCCGACCCGCAGGCCGAGATGAGCACGCTGGTATCCAGAAACAACCTCATCGACCATCGCCGGACGCCTTGAACTGCGCCATACCCGCCTCGTCCTCGGCGATCCACTGCTCGATCAAGCTTGCGGGCAGGTCGCGTACCGGGACGGCGGCGGCGGGCCGCAGGATCAGCTCGCCGTCACGCTCCTCAAGGATCACGAGGGGATTCTCCATCTGGTCAAAGCCAAATTTGCGCCGCAAGCTCGGCGGCAGGGTCACTGTTCCTCGCTTACTGATGGGGACTACCGTACTCATGCTGCAATGTAGCATTGCCGCATTGCAGCGTCAAGAGCCGCGGTTGCACGGATCTCGAACCCGGATGGTACTACCGCCATCGACGATATTATTCTTGAAACCTCCGAATCTTACGTCACTGGTGATTGTACCAAGTCGTCGGGATCGGACTACTCGTCCGCGGGATATGAGCATCCTCCTCCGACGCTATTCGACCGATTCAAATGCCTGATCGAGTTTGTCGAGCAGAGCCAGGCCTTCTTCGGCCGATCCCCGTGCGGCGAGGGCGCGAAAGCGGGTTTCGGAGTCGAACTCGGCCAGACTGATGGTCGCCATTTCTTCGATCAGTTTGTTCGCGCTGATGCCGCGATGCTTCGCAAGTTGGCGAAGCCGGGCATGCTTTTCGTCCGGCAGGCGAATGGTGAGAGTGCTCATGGATTCAACAAGTTGGATTGGAGGAATTCGGAGGGTGTGAGGATTCGGAGAGGCGGAAACTGAGATGGCATATACGCCATCAAAGTTCAACTCCTCAGATTCACGGGGTCAGTTTTTTTCTGGCGAGCGCGACAAAGCTATCCGGGTCGAGGACGGATCGGGAACCGGCTCCACGGCGCCGGATTCCTGAACCGCCGCGTCCCGCCGGTCACCTGATTGCGGGCGCTATAACAGTGCAATCCCCGGCGGAATCGAGGATACTCCGCATGTGTCCCCCTTCCGCTCCATCCTGCTGCTGGCGATTCTGCCGATCGTCACCGCGACGGCCGAGGAGCCCGCTTTCGACGCCGTAGTCGCTCCGCTCTTTCGGGAAAATTGCGTCCAATGCCACGGGCAGGACGGCAAAGTAAAGGGCAAGATCAACCTTCTCGAACTCGCCACCGCCGACGACCTGACCGCCGATCCGGAACTGATTCAGGACATCATTTTCGCTCTCGAAGACGGCGAGATGCCGCCGGAGGACGAGCCGCAACCTTCGGCGCATCAGAAAAAATTGCTGCTCGCGGAATTGGAGAAACTGCTCCGCACGGCGGCGGAAGCGAAAAAGGCGATTCCGACCACGCCGATTCGGCGGATGAACCGCTTTCAATACAGCAACGCGGTCGAGGATTTGTTCGAGTTGAATGTCCGGGTCTTCACGCTTCCGGAAAAACTACTGCGGGCTCACGGGTATTTCGATCCGGCTTCGGAGAAAATGCCGAAGCAACTGAAAGCCGGAAGCCGTCCGCTCGGGAAATCCCAATTGATCGAGGAGCGGCTCGCCGATGTCGCACCGTTTCCACAGGATCTTCGCGCGGAGCACGGCTATGACAACCAAGGCGACCACCTCTCGCTTTCGCCTCTGCTGATGGAGTCGTTTCTGCAGCTGAGCCGCTCCGTCGTGGAGAGTCCGGATTTCACCCGGGACACCTGCCGGATCTGGGATGAATTTTTCGCGAAGCCGGAGGGCGAGATTTCTCAGGAACGGGTGCGTGAGCGGCTACGTCCGTTTTTGACCCGCGCTTTCCGCAAGCCCGCCGACGACGAGTTGCTCGATCGTTACAGCGGGTTGGCGATGGCGCGGATCGCGTCGGGAACGCCTTTCACCGAGGCAATGAAAGCGGTCGCCTCCGCCGCGATCGCCTCGCCGAAATTCCTCTACCTCTACGACGGCGCCGCGCCGACCGACGCCATCGAACCACTCGACGATTTCGAACTCGCGTCGCGTCTCTCCTTTTTCCTCTGGGGCAGCATCCCGGACAAAAAGCTCCTCGACTTGGCGGCGGAGGAAAAACTGAGCGAACCGGACATTCTCGCCGCCGAGGTCGACCGGATGCTCAGGGACGGTCGCGTAAAGCGTTTCTGCGACAGCTTCCCCGGTCAATGGCTACAACTCGACCGCATCGTCTCGTCGGTGCCGGATCCGGAGATGCACCCGGAGTTCTACTTCGCCAAATACCGCGCCTCCATGCACATGATGCTGGAGCCACTGCTTCTCTTCGAAACGGTGTTGATCGAAAACCGGCCCATTCTCGATCTCATCGATCCCGACTTCAGCTACCGGAGCGGCTTGCTGAAATCCTGGTACCGCAACGGGACGAAGGGCAAGCAAGTAGCCGCGACGACGATTCCGTTCGAGCGGGTCGCACTGACCGACCGGCGCGAGGGAGGAGTCATTACCAACGCCGCCGTCATGACGATGACCTCGAACGCGACGCGCTCGCAGCCGATCACGCGGGGTGCCTGGCTGCTGTCGGTCATATTCAACGATCCGCCCGATCCACCACCCGCCGACGTTCCTCCCCTGCCCGAGGAACCGACCGCCGCAGACGAAAACCTCACATTGCGCGAAAGACTCGACGACCACCGCGAGCGTGCCGACTGCCGGGGTTGCCACGAGCAGATCGACCCGCTCGGATTCGCCCTGGAGAATTACGGACCGACCGGGTTGTGGCGCGACGAGTACGAGAACGGCCGCAAAGTGGATGCGGCGGGGATGCTTTTCCGAAGGCACTCTTTTTCGAATCCGATCGAATTCAAAGACGCGATCCTCGCGGAAAAAGAACGCTTCGCCCGCGCTTTCGCCGGCCACCTTCTCTCCTTCGCGCTCGGCCGCGGGGCGACCGCGAACGATTCCGCCGCACTCGACGCGATCACCGCGAACACCGCCGCCGACGGCTATCGCATGAAGAGGTTGCTGAAAGAGATCGTAACGAGCGAGCCTTTCCTGTATAAGTCGAATCCCGTGCCCGAGAACCGATGAAGAACACGACGAGACGATCATTCCTGCGCGGTGCCGGCGGCACGCTCCTTTCTCTTCCGTGGTTGGAAAGCTTTTCCGCAGTGACCGCCGCGAGCGGACCCGCCAAACGGATGGCCATCTTCTACGTGCCCATCGGCGTAGTCCGTCGCGGCTTTTTCCCCGGCGAAGCGGAAGCGGCGATTCCTAAATTCACCAGCAGTCAGAAGGAGGTCGCGCGGAAAACGGAGATCCCCGCCGGGGTCCATCCGCTCGAACTGACACCGACGCTGGAGCCTCTGGAAAAGGTGAAGTCGAAGATCAGTCTCATCACCGGGCTCGACCGGACTTTTCAAAACGGCACCGATGTCCACGCCCAGTGCGCCTCGTGTTTTCTCAGCAGCGCGCCGCCGTTCTCGATCAAGTCATCGGCCTGGCCGCTCGACCGGACCCTCGATCATCTCGTGGCCGACAAGATTGGAAACGACACTCCGTTTCGCACGCTGGAGTTCAGCTGCAACAGCCACCGCGACAACAAGGAGTCGATCTATTTCGACAACATCTCATGGTACGGGACCGGCCATCTCGCACCGTCGATTCGCGATCCCCGCAAAGCCTATCGCCGCATGTTCGGTACGCAGGAAACCGACACCTACCGAAATATCACCGACCTCGTCCTCGAAGACGCCCGCTCGATGCAGCGGGAACTGACCTACAGCGACCGCCAGAAGTTCGGCGAATACTTCGAGTCCATCCGCAGCATCGAGGAGCAGATGGACAAGCTCGAAAAAATGAAAGGCGAGCTGAAAAAAGTCCCGCTCGAGGAGCCGCCGGAGGCCTATCTACCCCGCGGCGAATACATCCGCCTGATGGGCGACCTCATGGTGGTCGCGCTGGAAACCGGGCTCACCCGCGTCGCCACCCTCATGGTCGGACCGGAGCGCTGGGACACGCCCTTCAAATTCGAGGGCCTTTTCGACAAGCCGATGAGTCATCACAAGATGTCACACAATCAGGCGGAGTTTATCGATCAACTTCAAGAGGTCGATCGCTTCCACGTCGAGCAATTCGCCTATCTCGTGGAGAAAATGGACAGCATCGTCGAGTCGGATGGTTCCTCTTTGCTCGACAATACAATGCTGACCTACGGTTCCGGACTCGGCGACGGGGCGACGCACCAATATACCGACCTGCCCATCGTCGTGGCGGGATCCGGGGGCGGCGCGCTGAAGACGGGCGATCATCTCGCCTGTGCGGACGGCACCCCGCTAGCGAACCTGTGGCTCACTCAAGCCCGAGCGATGGGTGTGAAAATGGAACGCTTCGCCGACAGCACCGCGCAGGTGTCGGCGTTGCTGACTTGATAGGGTAAGGTGGAGACGGGGTCAGATAACATGAAAGAGAGCTGGATCGGGCGTCGAGGGCGGATTTACCCTCGAGTCGATGAAAACCAACACCCAATCCAGCTCCACTCCCATGTTATTCGCAGGTGTAGTGGGGTCAGGGTGTAGTGGGGTCAGAAGGGAACGAATTCCGTATTTTGGCTCCCCAACAGCAACGAAGCCTCCCCCGCTCAACCCTCTCCGCTCCCAATCCCACGACGGCCCGCGCCCCGCCTCCTCCCCGCGACCCGGGAAACGCCCGCCTCTCCTCGGGGAAAGATGCCAGAAATGCGACCCCGGAAACGCGGGTTTTCTCCTTGCTGGATCCGGTTTCAGGATATACGTATATCCTGAAATGAAAACAAGCGTCTTCACCTCAGGTGGCTCGCAAGCCGTCCGCATTCCTAAAGAGTTGAGGATCAACGCGAAACGGGTCGAGATCGAACGCAAGGGCGAGACTCTCGTTCTCCGTCCCTTGCCCGACGAGAATTGCTGGCCTGATGGCTATCTCGAATCCTTCGCCGCCGGCAGGCTGGACGACAGCTTCGAACGTCCCCCCCAAGGTGAACACCGAGAGGTCAAATTCTGATGTTCCTGCTCGATACCGACACCAGCATTCATTTCATGAAGGGGAGGCCCGAGGTGCTCGCCCATTTCGCGAAGCACGGTCCGGGCACCGTTTTCCTGTCTGCCATCAGCTATCATGAACTGCTTTACGGGGCACTTCACTCGGCGGCGGTCCAGCGCCACTTGGGTGTCGTCGCGGAATTCGTAGCCCCTCTCACTGTTCTCCCCTTCACGTTGGCTTCCGCCGATCATTCCTCTCAGGTCCGGCAGGAATTGGCGGCGGCGGGTCAGGCTATCGGCCCGCTTGACACCCTCATTGCGGGCCATGCCTTGGAACATCAGCTGGCACTCGTCACCGGAAACGCCCGCGAATTCTCACGCGTGAGCGGCCTCCGTTTGGAAAACTGGACCTGATTCGTGTTCAGGGAGACGGGGAACGAATTCCGCATTTTCGCCCTCAACGCCAGCACGGAAGCCCTTCTCACCCCACCCCATCACCTCAGCCGCTCACCCCTCTCCGACCTCCAGCCCACGATGGCCTACACCCTGCCGCCCAAGAAACGACCGGGACACCTCCACAGCGACACCTTGGCCCTGCTGGATCTCGACGACACCGCTGCGGGACGAAAAGCCTTCGTGTGGCGACTCGACGAGATCGCGGCGTCCGAGGCGGACTTGGAAGCAACCGTCGGAATTTCCTCGCCGGCGAAGTCTATCCGACCTGTTCGATCGCGGCTGCGTCCACGGCAGCGACACCTTCCGCGAAATCGTGCTGAAGTCTTTTGGTCCGGCGGAGACAAAAGAGCCGAGCCGCTCGACCAACAGCAATTACCGAAGCAGCGAGTTGGGCAAGGCATTTTCGGAGTCGGAGGCCCGGCACATCCTCTCCGAGGGGCTGAAGCACTTCCAACTCGACGAGGCCTCCGTCGCCAAAACGGTGAAAGGCGATTGGAGGAAGATGGCGATCGCCTGGGCGATCAGCGAGCGCACCACCGCGAGACAGAACTGGATCGCCGAAAACCTCAAGCTCAAGAGCGCCAGCAACGTGAGCCAGAGGGTGCGGCAATACCGTTTGAGACCCGACAGCGAGAAGTCGAAGCTGGAACGAAAGTGGGCGGAGAAATGCCGTAAATTCTAAATTCTAGTAGGACTGACCCGCTGCTGAGGCGGAATGAGAGCATCGAGACTGCTTGGCGAGAGAGGCTCGTTTTATCAGGTGTTTCCCCGGCGTCTCGACGATTGGCACAGGGGCGAACTTTGCGCTTCGCTGGGTCACGAACTCGAAGAATGGGGAGGAATTTTCACGAATTTTTTCGAACCCTTTGTGGTCGTGCATGCCGTGGCGAATTCCGGGGAATCATTCTGATTGACATCAGATTGGCGTCAATGTAACTTTTACCCATGACGCGAACACAGGTTCAATTTCCCGACCCTCTTTATGAGAGATTGAAAAAGGTCGCCGCGAGGCGCGATTGGTCGTTGGCTGAGGTTTTAAGGCGTGCAGCCGAAGCCTATTTGCTGACCATCGCCGACGAGGAGGAAAGCGAGGCTCAGAATTGGACCTTGCCTGTCCTCAAGCCGAGTGGCGGATTGATTCAGGATCCTGCCGACGTTCACGCGGAAGCCGATGGCGTCCTGGAAAAACTTACGGGAGCGCGTCGAGGATGATTTCGGCAGACACAAATCTTTTTGTCTATGCGGCTGATCCTGATGCTCCGGATCATCAAGCGGCAAGGAGTTTTCTCAAATCATGCGGCGATGATTTCGTTGTCAGCCAGTTGATTCTGGTGGAACTCTACATGTTGCTGCGCAATCCAGCGGTTTTCAAACGTCCCTATTCTGCCCAGGAAGCGGCGGGGTATTGTCAAGCGCTTGCAGCAAGTCCAAAGTGGCGGTGCGTGGACTATGATCCTCTAGTGGCCAGAAAACTGTGGCAATGGGCAGAGCGCACGAGCCGGGGATACCGGGGTATCATCGACGCACGGATCGGGTTGACGCTTCGGCATCATGGTGTCACCCACTTCGCCACGGCTAATGTGAAGGACTTTGATGGACTGGGCTTTGAGAAGGTGTGGAACCCGCTGGTGGAGGATAGCAAGAGATGAAGTCGCGTAATCTCTTAGTGACAGGTCAGTTATTTTTCTCATTCCCTTGCAGGAACTGTTCACAATTGCAGTTTTGAGCATGGGACAAGCACGGCTGCGAGGCGACGGACAAAGCTAGTACCACGGCATCTACCACTGCATCTCACGAGTCGTAGATCGACGATTCATCTTCGATGACGACGAAAAAGAGCTGTTCGTCGGCATCATGCGCAAGCTCGAAGCCTTCCTCGTGGTGCGCGTCGTCACATATTGATCGACGGGCCGAAGCCTCGCCCATCGCCCCTTCGGGCTGCCCTGTCGAGCAGTCTATGTCGCCG
>JBBDRG010000101.1:0-6388 GCA_040905585.1 Verrucomicrobiales bacterium | reverse complement strand
CCGCCACTTCGGCGGCTCCATTGATAGCCGGGCCGAAGCCTCGTCCGGCTACCCTTCGGGCTGCCCTGTCGAGCAGTCTATGTCGCCGCCGCCACTTCGGCGGCTCCATTGATAGCCGGGCCGAAGCCTCGTCCGGCTACCCTCCGGGCTGACTGGCGTCAGTCATCTCGACGCCTCCGCATCGGCGACTCGGTGGGCATCCTGTCCAACCACTTCCACCTCCTCGTCGAAGAACTCGATGCCGAAGAAACCGCCGAACTCGACCGCGCCACCCTCCTTGAATCGAGAAGAAATGGACGCAGACCAGCGAAACCTACCGCCTCTGGCTCTACGATCAGGGCGAGGCCGTCGAGCCTTGCGATCTCCCCCGTGCAAAACCGGCGAGACGAGGCTTCCCCCCGGAAGCCGTCGAGCAGGAAATCGCCCGTGGTGGCAAACTGAGCGTGAGCGAAGTGATCCGCTGTCGGGTGAGATACTTCACCGACGGAGCCGTCTTCGGTCGGGCCGCCTTCGTCGACGAAGTCTTCAACCGCCACCGCAGCCAGTTCGGTCCGACCCGCAAGAGTGGCGCAAGGCGGATGAAAGACGCCGAGACGATGAATGCTTCTGTCCCTTGCATCCTCCATTGATGACATCGCCACCAAGACCTCGGCCATTGAAACTTTGCGGCGCACCTCAACACAAACGTGTTCGAGACGCTTGCTCTCGAGGTGGTCTTCATTCGGGCGCTCGCCTGAATTCGGTCTCTGGTGCAACGCCGCAAAAATACCTGCGGAGATGATCAAATGGGAAATCGAGGAAAGAAAGGCCCGCTCCGTTTTTGAGTTTCGCGCCCCTGACTCTGTTTTGGCCTACCCGACGTATCTTTCGGTATGAAGAGTCAATCACACGTCACTTTGAGTAAAGCCTGTTTCGTCCTGGGCTTCGCTTCAATCATTGCTTCCATCCTCGTTTGGTTCCTCGCCGGGGGCACAGAAGTCGAATCCAAGGCACACGCAGAAAGATTCGGAATTTTCGTCGGGCTCTGGGCCCCCACCTTTTTCATCCTTTCCAACCGTTTCGGTCGCTTTGCCGAAGATCGGGCCTGAAGTTGAGAGAAGCTCAGGTTATCATCCTTTTCTCCTTTTCAATAGTGGAATTTGAATCGAGAAGAAATGGACGCAGACCAGGCCGACCGCCAATGGGGATCGATACGACGGACTGTGTCTCGACACATTCGAACCGAGGAAATTTTCTTTGACGCGACGGTGATACGGCTCCCGGTTCCGGAATCTCGAGGTCATCGGGGTCAGACTCTCCGAGAAAGAGTGCTTTACCAACCCGTAGGATTTTGGTCACGTAGGCTCAGACGTGTCCCTTGCATCTGTGAATGACCTGTCCCTTGCATCTTCCGAAGCGGTTGTTCATTGAGGCGCGAGGGCAACGTCCTTGAACGCGAGTCGGAGGGGAAATTTCATCTCCCCACTCAATAACACGCCGAGCCAGACGACGATCGAAAAGCGTATAAATGGGGCCGACTGGATACTTTCGCGATCGGCAATTCGCTCCGGATCGATATGTTTCAGTGGTATGGCAAATGGAAAGAGTGGTTCTTCGGCTGGCTCGGGCCCGCCAACGAGCGGGTCTCGGACTGGCTGGCGGCTTTCGCGAAGCGCTTTCCCCGAACGGCGCGGTTTTTCGGAATTGTGCGGAAAAGACGCCGGCCTCTCGCGATTCTTCTGAGTGTCATTCTGCACATTGTCGGGTTTTTCTTCTCGATCGAAGCCGTCATGCAGACGCGCACGGAACAGGGCACCGTCGCCTGGGCCATCGCGCTGAACACCGTGCCGTTGGTCGCGGTGCCCGGTTGGCTGGTGTTCGGAGATAGCGAGTTCGGCGAATACATCACCACCCGCAGGGCCGGACTGGAAGAAGTGCGCCCGGTGGCGGAGAGACTGATCGGGAATCTGACGGAGGCCGAAACACCTGCGGCAACGGAGCATCCCACTATGAAAGTCCTCGAAAAGTTGGCCTCGATCCCCGCCATGAAGGGAAACAAGGCTGAACTTCTCGTCGACGGAAAGAACACATTCAAATCCATCTTCGACGAAATCGAGATAGCGGAAAATTACATTCTCGTTCAGTTCTACATCGTCCGGGCCGACGAGACCGGCGGGAAGTTGAAGGATCTGCTGATCGAGAAGGCCAAGGAGGGGGTGCGGGTCTATGTTTTGGTCGACGACGTTGGAAGTTCGAAGCTTCCCGTGGAGTATTTCAACGAAATGCGGGAGGCGGGAATCGAGGCCCGCTATTTCATGGATTTCTCCGAGGACGCCAACCGTTTCCAACTCAATTTCCGGAATCACCGCAAGATCGTGGTCGTCGACGGCAAAACCGGCTATTTGGGCGGTCACAACGTCGGCGACGAGTATCTTGGGATGCATCCGACGCTGACTCCGTGGCGGGACAGTCACATGCGCCTCACGGGGCCGGTGGTGAAGAGTATTCAGATCCCGTTCGTCGAAGACTGGCACTGGGCCACGGGCGAACTGCTCGAGGATCTGGAATGGGAAGTCGGTGCGGACGGCTTCACCGGCGGAATGGAGGCGATTTGCCTGGCATCGGGACCGGCCGATCCGGTGGAGACCTGTTCGATGTTTTTTCTTACTGCGATCAACAACGCGAAAAAGCGGGTCTGGATCGCGACCCCTTACTTCGTACCGGACGACAAGATGGTTACCGCGATCCAGATGGCCGCCATCCGCGGCGTCGACGTGCGCATTATCATGCCCGAATTGGTGGACAGCGAGTTGGTGTATCTCTCCTCGTTTTCCTACCTCGAAGAGTTTGGAAAGACGGGCGCGAAACTGTATCGGTACCAAAAAGGTTTCATGCATCAGAAAGTCGTCCTGATCGATGACGAGATTTCCTGCATCGGATCGGCGAATTTCGACAACCGCTCGTTCCGGCTCAATTTCGAGGTCATCGGCATCGTCCACGACACGGGGTTCAACTCCGAGGTCGCCGAAATGCTGGAGCAGGATATCGCCGACAGCCGACGAGTCGGTGCCGAGGATTACGTGGAGAAAGATTTCATTTTCCGCCTGAAAGTGCGCCTCGCCCGGCTTCTGGCGCCGATCCAATGATGAGGAAAACCAAGTTCGCCGCAGTCCTCGGGCTACGGGGTCATTTCCTGCTTTGTTTTTAGGGAGGAGGCGACTTCTCGTTCAGGGCGTTTCCGGCAAGGCGATCGAGGTCCTCGTCAGTGACCGAAGGAAGGAAACGCTTTCGATAGATCTCGTCGTGTACGATCCGGGCGACGGCGACCAGCGGGGCCGCGATGAGAGCGCCCAGCACGCCGAACGCGGCCACGGACAGGAGGATCGAGAAGATGACCGCCATGGGGTGCAAATTCATGGCCCGCGACATGACGAGAGGGAGGACAACGTTGCCCTCGAGGGCCTGTACAGCGATGTAGGCGAGGATGACCCAGAGCGGAGTCATCCCTCCCTCATCGATGGCGAGAAGGAGGGCCGGCAGGACGCTGAGGAGCGGCCCGAAGAAGGGAATCGACGACAGCACGCACGCGATCAAACCCAGAATGATGGCGTCCGTGAATCCGAAGATGGGCCACATCAACAAAAAGAACAGCACGCCGACCGTGAGCATGCCGACCAGCATGGCTCCGGCCCACCGAGGCACGAACTCGGCGATGCGTTTCATGATCGTCATGGTCCGGTCGTGTTGAGATTCCGGCACCACCGAGAAGAGCGCCCCGACGACAGGGCGTGGATTCATGAGAGTAAAGGTCACGCCAAAAAACACGGTAACCACCACGATCAGCATCTGGGTAGTGTCGAACACCACCCCCTTGATCTGCTGAAACACGCCTTGGAGCATCCCGATGAGACCGTCACGAAGCGAAGCGCCCTCTTTTTCTTTTTCTTCTTTTTCTTCCTCGTCCGGCGGGGCGGTGGATTCTCCGGCCTCAGCCGCATTGCGCGCGATCTCCGCGCTGACTTCCACCTGCATTTCTTCCTCGAAGTTCGCGGCCTTTTGCTCCATTTTGATCAGAGGCCTCTGGAGGCGCTCCCAGTATTCCGGCAGACGTTCCGACAGTGTCGCCACCGAACTTTTCAATGGCCCGACGGCCGCCCACCCCGCCAGGGAGAGGAGACCGAGCAAGGCCACCACGACCAGCAACGTGGCGCCCCCTCTCCCTCCCTTCCAGATCCGCAGCCGTGAGATCAACGGATTCACCGCGAGGGTGAAAAAGAAGATGAGAAAGAACGCCAGCAGAATGGGGGACAGCAGCGAAAAGGTCTTGATGAAGACGAGCACCGCCGCCGCCAGCACGATAAAGAAAATGATCGCGCGCTTTCTCGATTTTTCGCCGGACAGGGCGGGATCCCCGTTCCCCTTTGTACTCACCTCATCCATGACATTTTTCCCTCTATTCCTTACGACTAGCGGAGCAACTCGGGCTGAGCAGCAGTGGCGGGGTCAGTCCTCAGTGCTCAGTGGTGGTACCAGTCCTAGAATCTCGAATATTCGCCACTTCTTACCCCATTAGTTGCACCTGCTTCGGCTTCCCGCCATCGGGGCTTAGGCGGTGTTGCCGCACCCGCTGGCTGACGCTGCTCGGGGAGTCAAATTCTAAATTCTAGGACTGGTACCCCTGCTCCCTGTAGGACTGACCCCTGCTCCCTGACCCCTGCTCCGGCCATCCGCCGATCTCCGGCCATCCGCCGATCTCCGGCCGCATCCAGGAACGGAATACCATCTTTCCATCCGATTGTCGCCTTCGACAAAAACCACGATCTCCCGTTGTCGCCGTTTCCCTGATAGAAGAGATACGTGACACCGTCGTCGTCGGTGAAGGCGTAGGGATGCCCGGACTCGCTCGAGTTCCACTCGCCTTCCTTTCCGTTTGGAAGAAAAGGGGTATCGAATAACCGTCTCCATTTCACCCCATCAGAACTGATGGCACACCCGATCTGTTGGGGGTCGTTGTTGTATCCTCCGGCGTAGAACATGTAGAGTTTCCCCCCGTGTTTGCACAAGGCCGCAGCTTCGATGCAATTCGTCTCCCAAGGCAGTTCGGGTTTCAGGATGGGGCCATCCGGGTTCAGTTGGGTCCACGTATCGCGTCCAAAATCGGAGTCGACGGGAGCGGCCGCAACCCCCTGCATCTGGACTTTCATGCTCGGATCCCTGGTAGCGTAATACAGGAGCAGCCTGCCTTCATGCTCGATCACATCAGCATCGATGGCTCGACCGGCATTCCAGCGACCGGTTGGTCTGAATATCGGATTGGAAGAGTTTCTGGTGAAGCTGTAGCCGTCATCGGACCAGGCATGACAGATGGCATCCCTCCTGCCATTTCCGGAAGACTGGTAGAAAAGATGGACTTTCCCGTTCAAGACTATGGCTCCGGGCGCACCGAATCCTCGCTTCTCGTAGTCATGTTCGACCTCCAGTTCGCCCCATTTCTTCCAGATCAGGAGATCCTCGCTCGTCGCGACGCCGATTCGCAGCCCGGTGACGACCTCGTTTTGCTTCACCGTGTAGTAGAGGAAGTATTTGTCGTTGAACCGGACCACGGCGGGATCCTTGGCTTTCGAGAATCCTCTCGAGGTGTCGGAGAACATCATCTGTCCTCCGGAGGTAAATCTCCCGACGTTGACGTAGTCGTCAGGCCGGGGCACCCGGGAGACGGCAACCAGTATCAGAACAAGCAACGGGACGACCAGGATAAGAACCATCCACGGCTTTCTCTTAGGAATTCGCGTCTCGAGATCGCGCGATGTTCTTGGTCCGGATGGTGAGGTAACCATTCCAGGCAGACATCAACGGGTGGATCCGGAGAAGTGGACGGGGTGGGCTCTAAGAGTCATTCGGCTTCTTCGTGTAATTCACAAGGACAGGTTAATAGTGACAGGATCATCAGGAAAAGCAGGGGCAAGGTCGAGACTATTTCTGTGGTGCGGGAATTCGGTAGTCAGCTGACCCCTGACTACCCTGGTCCGCAGTAGGGACCAAGAGGCCTTCACCTTCCAGCCACCAGGTCGGCACGACTCCTTTGCCTTTTACCTCGATAGGCCCTCGTTCCGTAACTATTCACGTCCTCCGGGCGATTCTCGGAGGCCTCGCGTGAGATGACGGCGGAAAGGTGCCCCGTCAGTTCTTCGCCCCGTCGACGAGCGAGTCGCCCAACTGGCCGGGAGCGCGGAACATCTCCGCGAGCGTGCCGAGCAGATTGCGCGACTGCTTGCGCGCGGTGGAGACCACGCTGCGAATGTCGGCGAAGAGCATGGCGTGCTCCTCGGTGCGGAAGGTTCGGGGCACCCCGTGCCGCTGATCTTCTCGCGGGTCTTCATCATGCGGAGGTCGCGCTCGGCCTGATTGT
>JBBDRG010000100.1:72273-73684 GCA_040905585.1 Verrucomicrobiales bacterium | reverse complement strand
GGCGAAGTGATTCTCCCCGCTTCCCTGGAAGGTCTCCTGCAGCTCGCCCTCGAAGGAAGCGCCGCCACTGGCGCGCCTGCACGCCCTCTGCACCCTCGACGGGATGGATGCTCTGGATCCGGCGCTGCTGGTGCGGGCGGCTTCCGATTCGTCCGCCGGGGTGCGCCGGCACGTTGTCCGCCTGTCGGAACCGCTGGCCGAAGAGCACCCGGAGCTGAAGCGCGCCGTCCTCGGACTCGCCGACGATCCCGACCCCGCGGTCCGTCTTCAGCTCGCGTGCAGCCTGGGCGAGTGGAGCGGGGCGGGCGTCGATGAGGCCTTGGGCCGGCTCGCGTTCCGTGCCAGCGGCGAGCCCTTTCCGGCCGCCGCGATCGTCAGCTCGCTGGACGCGGAAAATCTCGACGGCGTGATCCGCACAGTGTTGGGCGAGCGTTCCGACGAAGACGAGGGGGGCGACCTCCTCGGCGACCTGCTCGCCCAGGCCGTCGCCTTCGGGAAGGGCGGCGCGATCAAGGATGCGCTGGAGGTCGTAATCGGGGAAGAGGACGACCGGACCTGGCGGTACCGGACCGCGGCCGGTCTGCTCGACGCACTCGACCGGCGCGAGAGTTCCGACGGGTTCGCCGGGACGATCGAGGCTCGGCTCCGGCCGCTGACGGCCTCCGCCCGCCAGGGATGAAGCGTAGGCCGCGACCGCGCAGCGGACGACTGCCGATGGCGGTGGATCGGCTGTTTTCGTTCGTCTCGTTGGTCGATGATTTTCGTGGAATGTCCGTCGTAGTCTTGGCAAAGGGGGGGGGCCGTCTGTCGGTATCGCAGTCTGTCGGTATCGCAGTCAAAGATTCTTGATGATTATCCGCAGGGTCGTAGCGGCGGAATGACATGAAAGCAGCCACGCTCGAAAATTACATCAAAGCGATGGTCTTTGATGCGACTAATTGACCCCGTTTCCCGTCCGGCCACCGCGGGTTCACGGGCGCACCGTCACCCGCCAGCACCGGATCCGCCGGTTCTCGGGGGTGAACACGAGCAGGCGGTTCTCGTCGAGCGCCACCATGGAGGTGTTTCCCCCGCTGCGCTCCGCGACGAGACGGGCTTCGCTCCACTCGCGCCCGGTGCCGTCGGCGGACAGATGGATCCGGCACCCCAGCCGGGAGTGGGCGGTAAGCAGCACGAGCGCCCCGTTGCGGAAAAGCAGCAGGCCCGGCAATTTCCCGGCCACCGGCTCCCGGTCCTGACCGGCTACGACCGGTTCCACCGGCGACCAAGTGCGCCCGCGGTCGGTCGAGCGCGCCGACATGAGGCCGGAGCGCTCGTTGCTCCCGGTGCGGACCACCGCGATCCAGGAACCGTCGGAGGCGGGCGAGACCGCGCTTTCCAACCAGGGCGTGGTCACCGCTGCTCCGGCCTC
>JBBDRG010000100.1:0-72263 GCA_040905585.1 Verrucomicrobiales bacterium | reverse complement strand
TCGCTCATAGCCACTGCGGTGGCGATGAGCGAGCGCACCCGCCATAGCCTTCCTCCGTTGCCCGATTCGAGGAGCAGGGCGCAGTTGCCGCCCCGCCTCCACGCGTAGGCGGGCATGAAGAGGCTGCCGCCTCCATCGCTGAAGATGCGCGGTAGGGGGCGTGCCAACACTCCGATCTCGGGGGGGCACTCGATCACCGAAGCCTCTTCCGCCCACTCGCGCCCGTTCCTCGACAAGGCGATGCGGAAAGCGTCGCCGGGCACCTCGGATGGATCGATCTCGCGCCGCCTCGCGGGATCGGGCAGCCAACGGATCCCGAAAGCGAGGAGGCTCCCGCCGTCCAGCCGGGTTTGCCAGAGATCGACCGCGTCCGCCAGCGGCCAGTCGTCCTCCCCCGCTGACCAGGTGACTCCGTCGTCGAACGAATGCGCCGTTCCGGTACCGGAGGAGGCTCCGAAATCGTCGGGATGGTTCGGATAATGCAGCGTGACGCGGCGCGCCCCGTCCTCGCCCGAGACGACCGCCCAGCCCGCCCCGGTAACTCCCTCCCGCTCCACGGCGACGGTGGAGGGCTCCACCTCCAGCGTCGCGGCGTGCGCGGGCGCTGCGACCGCGACCGCCGCAGCGAGGGCGGCGGAAACGCACGCGATGCCGGGGAACACGGCAGGCGGGGCGGCAACGGCGGCGGGCGGGTTCCTTTTCATCGCAGCGGATTCCCCCGATTGAAAGGCCCGGAGGGAGGGGAGTCAATCTTTCCCGACCAGATCCGTCGCGCTCAGTGCCGATGCGAAAAGCAGTTCGTCGAGGATCTCGTCGCGGCCTGGAACAAGGTGATGAACCTCGATCTATTCGGTCTCCCGGGACGGTCCTGAGATACGACCGTCCTCGACACGAGAAGGAGCGCCCCTCGCGGGACGCTCCTTTTTTGTTGCCGTCATTCCGTCCGATGACTATTTCTCCGTGTCGGCAAGAATCTACCCCCATGAAACGATATTCCCTTCTCCTGCAGGCTGGCTTTCTCACGGCTCTTGCCGAAGGGGCCGAAGTCAGGCAATACGAGGCGACCGGCAGCTTGCCGTATCTCTCCGTGGAGGAGAGCCTCGAGACCTTCGATCTGCCGGCGGGTTTCCGGCTCGAGCCAGTTCTGACCGAACCGGAGATCGCCGAACCGGTCGTCTGTGCCTTCGACGGGAACGGGCGCCTCTATGTAGTCGAGATGCGGACCTACATGCAGGACGCCGACGCCACCGGCGAAAGCGAACCGATCAGCCGCGTCTCGCGTCACGAGGACACGAACGGCGACGGAGTCATGGACCGGCACACCGTCTTCGCCGACGACCTGCTTCTCCCGCGCATGGTCCTGCCGCTCGACGATCGTGTCCTTATCGGAGAAACGAACACGCTCGACATCTATTGCTACCGCGATACGGATGGCGACGGAGTGTCCGACGAAAGAACGCTCTGGTACGAGGGAGGGTCTCGCGGAGGCAACATGGAGCATCAGCCCAGCGGACTGGTCTGGGCAATGGACAACTGGATCTACACGACCTACAACGCCTACCGCCTCCGCCACAATCCCAGAGGTCTCGCGCACAAGGAGCCGACCGCGCCGAACGGCGGGCAATGGGGGCTTTGTCAGGATGACCGGGGAAAGCCTTGGTTCGTCAATGCGGGCGGCGAGCGTGGCCCGCTCAATTTCCAGCAGCCGATCGTCTATGGCGCTTTCAACGTAGCCGACCAGTTTTCCTTCGCCTACCGCGAGGTGTTCCCGCTGGTCGGAATTCCTGACGTCCAGGGAGGGGAGAAACGGTTCCGGCCCGAGAACAACACGCTGAATCACTTCACTGCGACCTGTGGTCAGGCGATCTACCGGGGCGATCGGCTTCCTGAAGACCTGCGGGGCGACCTGCTCTTCTCGGAACCGGTCGGGCGTCTCGTCCGACGGAGCAAGGTGAAGGTCGAGGACGGCATCACCCGTCTCGAGAATGCTCATCCCGACAGCGAATTCATCCGCTCTACCGACCCGAATTTCCGTGCCATGCACATGGTCAACGCTCCCGATGGCACCCTCTACATCGTCGACATGTATCGCGGAATCATCCAGCAGGGGAACTGGACCAAGCCCGGCAGCTACCTCCGACGTGTCATCGACGAATACGGTTTAGCGAAAAACACGGGGCGCGGTCGCATCTATCGCCTCGCTCACGAGGATTTCGAGCCGGGACCTCGGCCACGCATGCTCGACGAGACATCCGCGGAACTCGTGGCTCACCTCGAGCATCCCAACGGCTGGTGGCGCGACACGGCGCAGAAGCTGCTCGTCCTCCGCGGCGACCAGTCCGTGGTTCCGGAGCTCAAGAGCATCGCCCGCGGGAGCGAGAGCGATCTCGCCCGGATGCATGCCCTCTGGACTCTCGAGGGCATCGGCGCGCTGACTCCTGAGTTCGTTCGTGAAAAGTTGCAGGACGAGAACGCCACGGTGCGCCGGGCAGCCATCCGTGCGAGCGAGACGCTGATCAAAAGCGGGACCGCAGAACTGCAGCCCGATCTCGTCGCGATGGCGGGCGATTCCGACGCCGACGTCGTCATCCAGAGCTTGCTGACGGCGAAGCTGCTCGGGTTCGACGGCCACAAGGAACTGACGTCCGAGGTTGTCGAGAAAAGCGGGAGCCGCGGTGTGAAGGAGATCGGCAGGCAACTTCTCACGGGGACCAAGGCAGCTCCCGATAATCTGACCCCGGATCAGCTTTCGCTCTACAAGGAAGGGGAAACCATCTATGCCTCGCTCTGCTTTTCCTGTCACGGAGAAGATGGAAAGGGCACCCCCATCCCCGGTGGAGACGATCTACGGCTGGCGCCTTCCCTGGTGAACTCGGCGATCCTGAATGGTCACCGGGATCTCGCGACCAAGGTGATTCTTCACGGCATGACCGGCCCGGTGGGGAAAAAGACCTATCCCGGCGAAATGATCGCCATGGCCTCGAACGGCGACGAGTGGGTGGCGGCGGTGCTTTCCTACGTGAAGAACAGCTTCGGCAATCACATCGGGTTCGTCTCCGCCGCTGAGGTGAAACGGGTTCGCGAGGAAAATCCGGACCGAAGCGCTCCGTGGACCGAGGCGGAACTCTTCGCGAGTGTCCCGCAGGTGCTTCCCGATCGCTCCGGCTGGAAACTCAGCGCCAGTCACAAGCCGGGTGATGTGAAATATGCGATCGATGGCAATCTGGCGACCCGTTACACGACCGGGCAGAGCATGCGGCCCGGTATGTGGCTACAGGTCGAGTTGCCCGAGGTCACCGAAGTGGCGGGCCTCATCCTCGACGCTGCCGGTTCGGGCGGGGACTATCCCCGGGGCTGCGAGGTGCAAGTCTCCCTCGACAGAGAGACCTGGAGCAAACCCGTCCGGAAGGAGGAGGAGAAATCCGCCAGAACCGTGATCGAGATTCCCGAGCAGTCGGCCAGGTTCATTCGTGTCACCCAGACGGGAGAGCACGGGCTCTTCTGGTCCATTCACGATCTCCAGGTGTTGCGGGCGGCGGAGTAGGGTATCCGCTCCACTCCCGCCTTGCTCGAGCTTCTCCAAGAAAAAATTCACCCCTCCACCGCATAGGGCTCCCGGTAGTCCCGCGTGAGGAGGCTGGCGGCCTCGGGATCGTCGACGAAGGTTTCGCTCCCCGGCTCGAGATGGAGGCGGCGACCGAGGACCACGGAGGGTTCGTCCGGATCGACGCCGTGCTCTCCGAGATGGGCGAGGGTGCTTTCAAGGGTGCCCTCCAGGTCGTCGTGGCTCTCCAACCCGTCGAGGGCCTGGCGGATCTCCCCTCCGGTCGCGGGGTGGCCGAGACGCCAGGAGAGGTTGCCGAGGTGACAAAGGGCGGAGGACTCGTGTCCCTCCAGAATGTCCGCGTTGAGCTCCTCGTGCCTGCGTTCCCGCATCACCCGGAGGAAGTTGGCGAAGTGATTCTCCCCGCTTCCCTGGAAGGTCTCCTGCAGCTCGCCCTCGAAGTCGAAACGCGAGGTCCCCGCCACGATGCCCTCGGTGCCGAAGAAGATCCAGTGGCTGCCGTGGGCGTGCGGGTAGGCCTCGGTGGGGAGGCCGCGCGTCTCGCAGGCGAGGGTCTTCTCGCCGAAGTCGTGCACCACCACCTGGGTGTTGGGCGTCTCGCCGGCGTCCTCGTAGCCGAAGCGCCCGCCGTAGCTGAGGACCGAGTTGCCGAGTCCCGAGAGGCCGAGTCCCCATCGGCAGATGTCGACGGAGTGGATGTTGCTGTTGCCCAACTCGCCGTTGCCGGTGTCCCAGACCCAGTGCCAGTCGTAGTGGAGGCGCGGTCGGGCGAGAGGCACGAGCGGCGCCGGTCCTTGGAAAAGGTCGTAGTCCAGGGTCGCGGGCGGCTCGTAGATCCCCGGCGCGCCGATGGACCCGCGCCGGCTGTAGAAGACGCTGCGGGCGAGCTTGACTTCGCCGAGGCCACCCTCGTGGACAAATCGGATGGCGGCCCGCAGGTTGCCGTTGGCGCGGTTCTGGGTGCCGCTTTGGCAGATGCGTCCGAGGCGGCGCGCCGTTTCGACCATGAGGCGGCCTTCGCGCACGTTGTGGCTCACCGGCTTTTCGACGTAGACGTCCTTGCCTGCCTCCATCGCCCAGATCGAGGCGAGGGCGTGCCAGTGGTTCGGGGTGGCCACGACCACGGCGTCGATCCCGGGGTCGGCGAAGATCTGGCGCAGGTCGCGCACCGCGGCGGGCCTGGGACGCCCCTCGGCGGCAACCGCCTCCGCGAGGGCGGCGGAGCGCTCGTCGTCGGGGTCGCAGACGGAGCGCAACTCGCAGCCGGGATGGCGCGCGGTCTGGGCCGCGAGCTGCTTTCCCCGGTTGCCGCAACCGAGCACCGCCACTCCGATGCGCTCGTTGGCGGCGACGGGTGCGGCGTCCGATGCGAGCGCGGTCCGGGGCGGAAAAGAGGTGGCGGCTGCGGCTGCGGCGGCGAGGAGGGAGTCTTCGAAAAAGCGGCGGCGGGAGGGATGGGATGTCATGGCTACTGACCGGGAAATCCCTTCTCACTCCGACCGGTCCAGCGCCGCGTTCGCCTCCTTCAGGCGGTCGGCGGCCTGCTCGCGGGCCTCGGCGATAAGTTCGGGCACGTTGACCGGAGCGCCGCCCAGCTCCTTGCTGCGGTCGGCGGCGTCCATGAGGGCATACACTGCGATGCTCTGTTCTTGGGGTACGGGAACTTCCCCGCTGCGGAACATGCGTACGGCTTCGACTACGAGCGGACGATAGCCTCGGCTCTTGCCCAGCTGGAAGGTTCCCTCGCTCGTGAAGACGGTACCGCCCATTCCCGGGTTGCGCTCGCGCATGCCGCGGACCGTGCCGATGCGCCCGTCCTTCCAGGTGACCACGGCGACGTCCTGTCCCTCGCTCCAAGCTCGGGCGACGGTCTCGATCTCCGGTCCCATCACGGTGACGAGCATCTCGACGGCGTGGATAAGATACCAGTAGAAGTCGGGATGCGAGGCCTCGAGCGAGGCGGGGCCGTAGGCGTCGACGCCGAGAACGCGGCCGTGCTGTCCGGCGGCGTGTTCGTCCGCGTGCTCGATGTAGCGCAGGGAGGAGCTCGTGAAGATCGGAACATCGTGCTCCTTCGCCCCGTCGAAAATAGCGATGAGGTCGGCGAGCGACGCGGAGGCCGGCTTGTCGACGAAGACCGGTTTGCCCGCCCGGATCACTTGCAGCGTTTGCTCGAGCCGGACGTGGCCGTCGTTCGAGGTGAGGAATACGGCCTCGACTTGTTCCAGCAGCTCCTCGATCGAGTCGGTGATCTCAATCCCCAACTCGACCATTTGTTCGGTGATGCCCTCCTGCCTCACCACGCTGACCTCGAGATCGTGGCTACCCTTGACGTTTGCGGCAACCACGCGGTAGCCGGAAACTTCGGGGTCGTCCTCGCCACTGTTGAGCAGTTTGGTGAAGGCGGGGGCATGGGAGGTATCGAGCCCGATAATGCCGACGGGCACCGGCTCCGCCGCGATGGCGGGTGGAGGAGCTAGGAACAGGGCGGCGAGCGCAGAGACGGGAAAGAGGGAGGTGAAGAGGCGTTTCATAAGATATAGATGGGTTGGGGAGGTCGAGGTGGATCGAATCATGAACGGGGCAGGTTTCGCAATGAAAAAAATCCAATTCTTCCCGGGTTCGAACGGGAAATCCTAAGTTTGATTGTGATTCAGGGTCAGATATCGGGTCATTCGACATTTCTTGCCAGTTTCCAAGCCCTCCCCTCTTTCGGCACATTTTTTTCTGGCACCTGATGAATTCTCGCGAACTTCCGCCTTTGCTCCGACAGGTTTTCCAAGACATCCCGACCGCGAAAACCGAAATAGGTGGATTTTTCGTTTGTTCAGGGCTCTTAAATACCTAAGCTGTGACACATGCTCGAGTTGGCAGTTCTAGGCAGCGGGAGTTCGGGGAACAGCGCCCTCGTTTGTCTCGGAGACACCCGTATTCTCATCGATGCGGGTCTTTCGGCGCGCCAGCTGTGCGTGCGGCTGCAAGAGCTTGGAATCGACCCGGACAGCCTCAGTGCCATCGTCCTCACCCACGAGCACGGAGACCACGCCCGCGGGATCGACGTTTTCTGCCGCAAGCGCTCCATTCCGGTCTACGGAACGCCCCACACCTGCGCCATGGTCAAGGAAAAGGTCCGGGCCGACGTTGTCTGGCATCATTTCGAGGCCGGCGCGGCGTTTCGGATCGGCGAGGTCGCGGTGGAATCGTTCTCCGTACCTCACGACGCGGTCGATCCCGTCGGTTTCGTTTTCGATTGCGGCCGAAGCCGCGTGGGCGTTCTCAGCGACCTCGGCCACGTCACCCGCATGATCGTGGAACGCCTGAAAGGGGTCGACACTCTCTTCACCGAGGCCAACTACGACGAGGCGATGCTGCAGAACGACGTCCGCCGGCCTTGGCCGACGAAACAGCGCATCGGCAATCGCCACGGTCATCTCTCCAACGACCAAACCGCCGCGTTGATCGCCGAGATCGCCGGGCCGAACCTCAACCAGGTGATTCTCGGTCATCTCAGCAGCGACTGCAATTGCCCCACGCTGGCAAGCAGCCTGATCGCGCAAACGCTGCGGGAAAGCGGCTTCCCGGAAGTCGTGGTCGAGTGCGCCGACCGGAACCGTCCCCTGCCCCTCCGCCGCGCCGCGCACGACTCGGTCCATCGCTCCCGCCTTTCGGAAGAAAAGGCTCCCGAATCCGGCCGGGTAGGCGAGTCCGAGCCCCCCTTGGCGTCGTCGCCGTCTTCCCCGAAGTGGCGTCAGGGCGAGTGGGCGTTCTAGACCCGCGCCGAGGATCGCCCTCCGTTTTCAACCGTGCGTGTCATGACTGTTTTGAAGCCGTCCTTCGAGGATTTTTCGTCTCTGGGCCATACCGGCAATCTCGTTCCCGTCTGGACGGAACTGGCCGCCGACTACGAAACCCCGGTCTCCGCGTTTCAGAAGCTGAGCGAGGAAAGCGGCACTCCCTGCTTTCTGCTCGAATCGGCGGAAAGCAGCGATCAGATCGGCCGCTATTCTTTTCTCGGCACGGACCCGCGCCTGGAAATTCGGGCCAAGGGCCGCACCATCGCCGTCCGCGAGCAGGGCCGCGGAGATTTCGAGGAACGCGCCCTGAAGAAAGACGAGGGCGATCCACTCCGTGAACTCGAACGCCTTATGTCGCGCTTCAAACCGGCCCCGGTCGAGGGGCTGCCGGTGTTCGCCGGCGGTGCGGTCGGGTACATCGGCTACGACATGGTTCGGTTTTTCGAGCCGACGGTTCCGGGACCGCCCGACGAAGGGCTCGGCCTGCCGGACATGGCCTTCGTCGTGACCGACACCCTGGTGATTTTCGATCACCGCTTCCGCAAGATGCAGGTGGTGGCCAACATCTGCTTCGACGACTTCCCCGACCCCGAGGCGGGATACGCCGCCGCCCACGAACGGATCGACGCAGTCATCGAACAACTTTCGAAACCGCAAAGCGTGGCCCCGTTTTCCCTGATGGCCGACCCGCCGGAGCAGCCCTTCGCCAGCAACACGACCCGCGACGAATACGAGGGCATGGTGAGAAATGCGAAGGAGCACATTCTCGCCGGCGACATTTTTCAAGTCGTCCCTTCGCAACGCTTCGAGACCGACTACACTGGACGCCCCATCGACCTCTACCGGGCTCTGCGCCACGTCAATCCGTCGCCCTACATGTTCTGCCTTCAGTTCGGCGATGAATTCTCCCTGGTCGGGAGCTCGCCGGAAGTTCACGTTCAGGCCATCGAGGGGAACATCAGGATACGCCCCATCGCCGGGACTCGCTGGCGCGGGAAGACTCCCGAGGAGGACGACGCGCTCGCCGCGGAACTTCTCGCCGATCCGAAAGAACGAGCCGAGCACGTCATGCTGATCGATTTGGCCCGAAACGACGTCGGTCGAGTGGCGGAATTCGAGTCCGTGAAGGTGAGCGAATTCATGCTCGTGGAACGCTACAGCCACGTCATGCACATCGTCTCGAACGTGGTGGGTCGGCTGCGCGCCGACCAGAACGCCTACGACGTCATGCGCGCGACCTTTCCCGCCGGAACCGTGAGCGGCAGCCCCAAAGTCCGCGCCATGCAGATCATCGACGAGATGGAGAAATCCAAGCGCGGCGCCTACGCGGGCGCCGTCGGCTACTTCGGCTTCGACGGCAACCACGACAGCTGCATCGCCTTGCGCACCGTGGTCCTGAGAAACGGGAAAGCCTACGTCCAGGCCGGGGCCGGCGTGGTGGCGGACTCCGTTCCCGAGAACGAATACGAGGAAACGGTGAACAAGGCCAAGGGCATGATGCGCGCGATCGAGCGGGCGAAATTACTCGGTTGAAGGGCGGTCCCGAAGCCCCGACGGCGCGGTGGGACCTTCGCGGTTTGAAGACGGCGGGATCGGCACTAGTGTCCCGCGCGGAAAGAGCGGCGCCTTTCGCGCGCGAGATTTTTTTCAAATGCAAGGCGTGAGAAACGAATCGAGATTCGTGACTGACGAACAACGCCGCAGTTGGGAAAAAGATCCGCCCTTCTTCGAATTCTCGAACGCAGCGAGCAAACTTCGAAAATACATCCCTTTCTTCGAAAGGTGGTGAACTTGACGCGCGGGACACTAGGTTGATTCGAATGGACCCGAACCGAATCGAACAGCTTCGCGACCCGACAGTGTTTCCCGAAGGGGCGGACAGCGTCGAGATTATTCAAACGCATCTCTCGGTGGTCTGCCTGACCGGCAACGTCGTCTACAAGCTGAAGAAACCCATCCGCCTGCCCTTCGCCGATTTTTCGACCCTGGAGAAGCGCCGGTGGTTCTGCGAGGAGGAGCTTCGACTGAACCGGAGACTTTGCCCCGAGATCTACCTTGAAGTGGCTTCGCTGCGACAACGAAGCGACGGAGAGTTGAGCTTCGCCGGAGACGGAGGAACCGACGGCGAAATCGTCGATTGCGCCGTGCGCATGAAGCGGCTGCCCGCGAATCGCATGCTTGATGTCCTCCTCGAGAAAGACGCGGTCGCGGCGGAGGACGTCGAGGAAATCGCCCGTCGCATGACCGCTTTTCACCGGGAGGCGGATCGCGGACCGGACACGCGAAAACTCGGGGCGCCCCGAAAGTTGCGCGAATTCTCGCTGGCGAACTTCGAGGAAACCCGCACCGCGGTCGGTTCCGTCTTTCCCCCCGATCTTCACCGGATTCTGGAAGCCAGAACCCGGACGGATTTCGATCGCTGGACGCCGCTGCTCGAGACGCGCTCGGACTCGGGACACGTCGTCGACGGACACGGCGACCTCCACGCCCGCAACATCTGCCTCACCGAGCCCGTCTCGATCTACGACTGCATCGAATTCAATCCGGAATTCCGCTGCGGCGACGTCGCCACCGAGCACGCCTTCCTCACGATGGATCTGCGCTTCCGGGGGCACGCCGGATTGGCGGCCAGCTACCTCGACGCGGTGACGCAGGCGAACGGCGACGAGGAGATGCGCCGCCTCATGCCCATGCTCGTCCGATACCGGGCCATGGTACGGGCGAAGGTCGCATCGATCACGGCCGGCGAAACGGAGTTGCCCGAGGGAGATCGCGGGGAAGCCCGCGAGACGGCGCTCCGCTACCTTCGTCTCGCCGCCGCCTCCGCGGTCGAGGAGGACGGCCCGTGGTGGCTGATCCTCTGCGGGCTCCCCGCTTCCGGCAAATCCACCCTGGCAACCGGCCTCGCCCGGTCCGCGTCGGACGCCTGGCCCGTATTTGCCAGCGACCGGGTTCGAAAGGAACTGGCGGGTGGCGCCCCGACCGACTCCTTGCCGGACCGCTACTACACCCCGGAATTTTCCCGGAGGACCTACGACGCGGTCTACGACCGTGCCGAAGAGGCTACGGGCCGCGCGGGAGTCGTGATCCTCGACGCGAATTTCGGGCAGCGCGAGGAGCGGGCCCGCGCCTGCGAGGCGGCGACGAAGGCCGGTGCGAAGGCGGCGATCCTGCATCTCGACGCGGACGAGACCGCTATTCGGGAACGGCTCGAAGCGCGGAGCCGCGATCCGGATTCGCAAAGCGACGCCGATCTTTCCGTCTACGAGTCGCTGCGGGAGCGCTTCGAAAGGCCGGAAGCCGGCGAAGGCGACCTTTTGCTCGATCTTGCCTCAGGCGAAAACGATCCCCAAGACGCCGTGCTGGCGGCGCTCCCGGGGTTTACCGCCTCTCGAGAACCACGGCTTTGAAATCCGGCATGGCCTCGCCCGTCTTCTTCAGGGCTCTCAAACGCAGGGGAAATTCGCCCGCTTCGAGATCGACCTCGCCAACCACGATGTCCTTCCACGCGTCCCTGGACAAGTAACCGCCGGCGCGCTGGCTGACCTGTTCGGAGGCGGGATAGACGGCGCTGATCCAAGGTTCCTCGACTTCGAACTCGATCGACGTTTCCCCGGCTTCCAGCCGAAAACGGGATCCCGCCGCATCCGGCGGGCAGGCATACCGGAACGTCACCCGGTATCTCCCGGCCTTCGCGACCCGAAGAGGGCACTCCGCGAAAGCGTCGACGTCGGTCCACCGATCGATCCACTGGTTCGCGTAGCCGCGCATCTCGCAGTAGGAAATCCCCTCGCCCTCGCCGGGCCGAACCTCGAATTCGTGGGCCTGGACCGTCACCCGCGGCCATTCGTCGTGTCCCACGGGCACCGGCTCCGGCAGAGGCGAAGCGGGCACCGCCTCCGCTTCCCAGGCGCGGTAGGCGGCAACCAGATCCCGATGCTGCTTCGGCTTGGCCGACGCCAGGTTGTTTTTCTGGGCCGGATCCTCGATCAGGTCGTGCAGGGTGTCCCGGGTCGCCCGATAGCGATCCGAACGAATCGACCAGCGGTCCGGATTCCGCCACGTGTAGAAGTAGCGTTCCGGCAGCCCTTCCCCGCCGCCCAGCAACAGCGAGGAAAGATCGACGCCGTCGAGCGGGAGCGTCTCCCCGTCCGGATCCTCGACTCCCGCGAAGGCGCAAAGCGTCGGGAGGATGTCGATGTGCGCCGCGTTCGATTCGATCACGGTTTCCGGTTCGATCCGGCCGGGCCATCGCACGAAAAGCGGCACGCGCACGCCGCCCTCCATCTCGCTGCCCTTGCGGCCGAGCATGCCGTCGTTGAACCGTTTCCCGTTGGGGCCGTTGTCGGTCAGAAACAAAACCACGGTGTCCTCCGCTATCCCCAGGGAATCGAGCGCCTCCAGCAACCTGCCGAGATTGGCGTCGATGTTCTCGCAGAGCGCGTACATCGCGCGGGTGAACGGGTCCCCGGGTTCGGAAGCGTTCCGCCATCGCCGCCAGTCGGCGTCCGGCACGCTGGCCGGCGTGTGAGGCGTATTGAAAGGCACGTAGCAGAAAAACGGTTCTGTTTTCTCTGCGCTCAGCCTCATGAACGCGATCGCCTCGTCGGTGACGATGTCGGCGATAAACCCCCGAGCCTGAAACGGCTCGCCGTCGCGCTCCAGGACGGGGTCGAAATACTCGTTCCAGTGCCCGCCGCAGAAGCCGACGAAGGTGTCGAAGCCCTGGGCGTTGGGATGGTGGGGCCAGTGCGCCCCGTTGTGCCACTTGCCGAAACACCCCGTAGCGTATCCGGCCTCGTCGCGCAGGAGTTCCGCGATGGTCACTTCCTCGCCTCGCATGACCTCCAGGTTGCGAGTCACGCCGTGTACGCCCGTCCGGGTCGGGTACCGCCCGCTCAGTAGCGCGGCCCGGGTCGGCGCGCAGACCGGCTCGACGAAGAACCGGTCGAACCGGGCGCCCTCCGTCGCGACACGGTCCATGTTCGGCGTCTCGATCCACGGGTTGCCGTGACTGGAGATGTCCCCAAACCCTTGGTCGTCGGTCATGACCAGCAAGATGTTGGGAGGCGTGTCGGCAGCCGCGGATTCCGCCGCACCCGCCACCGCGAAGCCAGCGATCAGGCAGGACGCGAACAGACACTTCGAAAAAATGTTCGTCAGGCGCCTGAAAATCAGGAAAGCGTATCGAGTCGCGGGAGACGGGTTTTTCATGGAAGGGAGCATTCTCGCCGAACCAGTCTCGTCGAGCAGGGAAGCGAACCTGGCCGCGCCTTGGAACCGATCCGGCTCGGCCATTCTACCAGCCAATTCCGCCGGTTTCCATAACAGGGTTGCGCCCGTCGTTCAACCCGGTCTGCCCGGTGCCGCGACCGCTTGTCGGAGAGGCTAAAATCGACTAGGATCGCGGGTACGCCGAAATGACTGCCCATCGAACCAGACAAGCGGCGTTTTCGCTGCTCGAATTGCTCATGGCGATGGCGCTTTTCACCATCGCGGCAGTGAGCCTTGCGGAAGCGCTCAACGTGATCAGTCTGACCGTGTCCGAATCGGCCGAGGACGCGGAGATCCGCGAGCAGCTGCGCTCCGTCCTGCTCGAGGTTACCCGCGATCCCGATTTGCAGCCCGAAACGCGTTCAACGAACCCGAACGACCAAGGTATCTTTTTCGAGATCGAGGTGACTCTCCTGTCTCAGGAAAACGAACGGGGGGAAACACTGGAGAATTTGCACGAGGTCGTCGTCAAAGCAATCAGGCGCGGCCCGGCCGGTCACCACGAGGAACTCGACTGGGCCGGCACCTACGTGTACCCCCCCATTTTCTGAATGCAGACGAAACTTCGATCCACCAGTTCCCCGTCCGCCTTCACCTTGCTCGAGATGATGCTGTCGGTGGCGATCTTCGTCCTGCTGGCGACGTCGGCTTTCACGCTGGTCGGGGCGACGACCGAACTGATGACCGAAGTTTCCGAAGTGCAGAACGAATCGGCGGTTCGAATGCGCTTCGTGGAGACGTGCCGGGCGGCGTTCGAGTCGACGACGGCAAACTCGACCGTGGAATTCTTCTACGCCGAACGGGGAGCCGGTCGCTACGACACCTACTTGTCGATCGTCAACGCGCCGGAAGCATTCGATTTCGGAATGAACCTGCGGGACGAAATCCAACGGGTCGTGTTGGCAGCCGAGATTCAGTCCAGTGGCTTCATCCGATCCGGCGTCTACTACATGACGGCCGCCGACTTCGAAATCGCCCGCGAGACGAACTTCGCGAAAATCGAGGCGCCCTACGTCGAGTTGATTCCACAAATGCGGCAGCTCTCGTGGCGGTTTTACGACGACCGCGCCCGGGAATGGCGACAAACGCTGGACGGAAATTTCGAAACCTCGCTCATCGAATTGACGCTTCAGACCGGCGGCGGCAGCGTTCCGCTGCGGAGTGTGTTCTGGCACCTGAACAGCTGATGAAAATGCGCTCCCGCGAAAACGCTTGTCTCGGTCGCGCGGAGCGGGCCTCGGCCCTGATCGCTATTCTCTGGATCGTCGCCATTCTGAGCATGGCGGTTTTTTCCGCGACCCAGTTCCTGTTCATCGAACTGGAGTCGCAGTCCAACGCCAGTTCCATCTTTCGCGCGGAGCAGCTCGCCGACATGGGCATCGCGTTGGCTGCCCATCCCAATGTCGAAACGGGAGACCCGCTGCTCTCCCGGACGGTGAGCGACAACGAGTCGTTTTTCTGCCGAATCAGCAGCGAGGGCGATCGACTCAACCTCAACGCCCTGCTCGAGAACGCCGAGGCAGACCGCATCGTTCTCGAAGAACTGTTCTTCCAATGGGGGCTGAGACGCGACGAGGCGGTGGACGCGGTCGACAACCTCGTCGACTGGATCGATCCGGACGACGAACCCACCAACGCCGGGGCGGAGCGGAGCTACTACCTCTCTCGGGATCGCCTGAACCACCCCTTCAATCGACCTTTCGATTCTCTGGGCGAGGTCTTGCTGGTGAAGGGATTCGACCGCGTCGTGGCGGCGAATCCGGCGTGGAAGGATTCGTTCACTCTGCTGAGCAGCGGAGAGCTGGACCTCAACGAAGCGCCGGCCGAACTCGTGTCGGTGGTATGCCAGTGCCCCTTGGAAACGGCCCGATTGTTCGTGGAAACGCGCAAGGGATTCGACCGCGTCCAGGGAACCCGCGACGATATCCGTTTCGACGACGTCGATTCCGCGCTGCAACTACTGGGGATTCCCTCCGGCTTTCTCGACGAGATCGGAGCCCGCGTGTCGGTCGAAGACCCGGCCCGGCGGCTCATTGCCATCGGTCGCCATGGCTCGATAGCGGTTGAAAGGACCGTAACCGTTCAATACACTGGCGAGACGGGCGAAATCCTTCGCTGGACGACCCGTCGTATTTGAATGACGCGAAATCTTCCAGAATGGGCCTACCTCGTGGACGAGAGGGGGAGGCACTGGCATCACCTGGCCACGGGAACCAGGCAGGCGGCGACCGGTCCGGACGCGGTCCGGCCCCCGGCAAGGGCGGTTTTCGGCATTCCGACGAACGATCTCGTTTCCGTACCGCAGTGGATCAGCAGCAAGGACTCCGACATCATCGCCCAGGTAGTCGCCGCGGAGGCGGAAAAACTGGGTGGCAAATCGTCGCGCGGTCCCGGCAAAACGACGGACTGGAAAGCGGTCGAATACAACGGCACCCGGACTCTCGTCCACTCCGTCGCGATCCCCTGGGCGTTCGAGGAACTCGAGACCATCCCTTCGGAATTCACGGACTTCCTGCCGCAGTACGCCCTCTATCCGCCGCCGGACGACGCGGTCGCGTTGTGGCGCGAACGGGATTCCTGGGTGGCGGGATACAGCCGGTCGGGCCATTGGGTTCACGTGCAGTCGCTCGAGGGCAGCGACGACCCCGTCAGCCTGGGGGCGGAAATCACGCTGACTCTGATGGAACTCTCCGCCAAGGGAATTTCCCTGGATACGACGAAAATCGTCGTCTGGTCGAACTACGACCTGGAGCTTCACCGTGCGCTTCAGGAGGAAACCGGACTTTTCGTCGAATTCGACGAGCGTCCTTCCCCGAGCCCCTCCGCCTCGCCGGAATGGCAATTCGAACCGCACGAGGTGTCGATCGCGAAACTCAAGCAACGGCAGCGTCGACGCGGCGCGTGGCTGGCGTTCGCCGGCCTCTTGTTCATTGGTCTGCTTGCCGTTGCCGCCGTTCTTCACATCTGGACGCTGGAAAACTTCAACGAGCGCCTGCGCGAGAAAGTCGCTCTCAACACCCCCGCGGCGGCCGGCGTCGAGTCCACGATCGAGAGGTGGCAGACGCTCAGCCCCGCGATCGAACCGGCCCGCTCCGTAGTGGAACTCTTCCACCGGGTTTCCACGCTGCTGCCGGAGACCGGTTTTCGCCTCACTGCCTTCGAAGTCCAGAACTTCCGGACCATCGTCGTCCGGGGAGAGGGCTCGGCCATGGCCAACGCCCTGCAATTCAAGGGAGCCCTGGAGGCTGCGCCTGACCTCTCGGACTACGAGTGGGAAATTCCCCCGCCCCGGCCCAAGGACGATCTGACGGAGTTCTTCGCCACGGGAACCTATCGATTCTGACCGCCGTGAAAAAGAGTGAAAAGCGTCTATTGTTCGCCCTACTCGGCCTTGTCCTGGCGGGTGCCCTTGTGGTAGGCTCCGACTTCTATTTGGATAGGCGGGACGAACTCCGCGCGGAACGGGCGATCCTGGAGAACGAGTGGATCGCGATTCGGACGCTGTTCGAGGAAAAGGAAATGTGGGAAATGAGAGCGAACTGGCTGGAACGGAATCAACCTGCCTTCACGGGGGACGAGGAGATAGCCCAGGCAATTCACGAAGTGTCCGAGGCGAAAGGCGAAACCGGTTTCGCCACCTCCAGGCTCAACCTGCTGCCGAACGAGACAACTCCGGAATACGTCCAGGCCGGCGTGTCCTTGACGGCCCACGGCAACCTTTCCGCCATCTTCCGCTGGATCTACGACCTGACGGGTCCCGAAACCTTCCGCGTCGTCCGAACGCTCAAGCTCGCCCCGGACAGAGAGGACAGCGAACGCGTCGTGGCGCAGATGGAACTGCTGCGCTGGTACGCCCCGCCCGAATCATGAGCGCGCGACTGATAACAATCTGTCTTTCGGCAACCGTCCTCGGCACCGCCGAGGATGAAATTCTCCCCGTCGCCTTCCCCGTGACGCGCTACACCGAGATCTGGGAGGATTCGCCTTTCAACCGTGAAGTCGTCAAGGTGGTCGAGCAGAAAGTCATCAGCAGCTTCGGCCAGTCGATCGCACTCGAAGGACTCGTCAGCGACGATGCCGTCGGTCCGATCGCCTACGTGAGAGATGTGAAGGAGGACAAGCCTCTCGTCGTGACCTCGCAAGCCAGCGAGAGCCACCCCTACACCATCGTTTCGGCGAACCAGGTCAACAATCCGTTCGAGACCACCGTTACCATAACCGACGGCACCGAGACGGCCGAAATCGGTTACGCGGAAAACAGGCTCACCCAGAAAATAGAGCAGGCGCCACCCGCCCGGAAACAGAAAGGACCCGAGGCACCCGCAGGCCGAAGCCCCAACGCGCCGCCGGAGGCGCCGCCCAACGCACCGTCCGACGCCGCCCCGGCGGTCAGCCGGAATCCGTCCCAACGGGCGCCGGCCCAGACGAACGGCGAGACGAGCCCGCCGGCCGCCGCTGCCGCTCCCGCGCTCGACCGTCTCGAAGCCGACGACGACCGTCTCGAAGCCGACGACGCTCGACGCCGGGTGCCTCTGCCGAATCGCTAATCCCATCCTCCTTGCATGAACACAAACGCCCGATTCCTCCGGCCTGCACGATCGACCGCGCTATTTCTGGCGATGTTGGCACTCGTTGCCCCCGTCCACTCCCAGGACCGAGAAACGCCCGCCGCGGACGGTGAGCCGATGACGGACGTCCAGATGCCCAACACGCCCATTCCCATGATTCTTTTGGAATACGAAAGACTCACCGGGAACCGCGTCATCCGGGACGCGAATGTTCAGGACCAGACCCTCAGCGTCCAGACCTCGGGCAAGATGACGTACGGGGAGGCAGCGCGGTTTATCGAGAAAAGCTTCCTTCTCAACGGCTACGCCATCCTCCCGACCGAGGAGCCGGACCAGATGAAGATCATCGCCTTCAACGTCGACAAGAGACTCAGCAGCGAGGGCCTGCCCGTTATCACTTCCGCCTTCCAGTTGCCCGAGTCCGACCAGGTCGTGACCTACATCATGCCGCTGTCCTATCTTGCTCCGGAGGAAGCCGCCGAAGTCTTTTCCAACATCGTGGACCTGCACCCCTACGGAAGCATCACTCCCCTGCGGAACGCGTCCGCTCTCGTGATCACGGAAAGCTCGAACGTGATTCGCCGATTCATCGAACTCCGGGACCATCTCGACGTGAGTCCGCTCCGGACGGTGAGCCGATCCTTCCAACTCGAGCGGGCCGACGCCGAGGACGTTGCCGAAGCGTTGATCGACATTCTCGACCTCGATCAGGAGAGTGGCGAAGGGGCTTCCCGATCCCGGGAAAGGCCGGACGGCGAGAGGCCGGAACAGACTCGGAGCGCTCCCCGGCCGGAACCGACCGACCGAATCATTCCGTCCCAAGTTCAAGGCGGTGCCGCTTTCGCCAAAGCGAACGCACCGAAGCCCCGCGTGCGCGCCATTCCCCGCGCCAACCGCGTTCTCGTCGTCGCCGCGCCGCAGGACATCGAATACATCGAGGGAATCGTCGATCATCTCGACGCTCCGGTGGAAACGGCCAACTACATCCGCCGAAAACTTCTCTACATCCCGGTATCCGACTTCCTGCAGATTGCCGGAGACGTCATTCTCCGCGGCATCGGGAACGAAGACGGACAGACCGGGGAGATTTCGGGACGGGAACGCGACAGTCGGAGGGGCGGCGACGATGGAAGCGGCGGGGACGGTTTCGCGAGCGACAGGGGACGTCCCTTCGGCAGCCAGGGCGGACTGGGATCGAACAGTGGATCGCGAGGCACCGGAGATCTCGGAGACGCCGGGTCCGACGAGGCGGCGGCGCCTCAGTCCATCGTCATCGACAAGACATTGCTGATCGCCGACAACGTCCAGAACATGCTGATTGCCTCCGGCCCGCCCGAACATCTCGCGTTGATCTGCGAATTGCTCGACGCCATGGATTGCCGCCCGGAGCAAATTCAGATTTCAGCGGTCATCGCCCAGCTCAATCTCGGCGACGATTTCGAGTTCGGCTTCGACCTCCTGCGATCCTTCGAGTCGCCCGCCGACGGCAGCTCCTTCAACGGCGGCGGCTCCTTCGCTTCGCGGACGGGAGAATCGCAAAGGTTGCTCGACGTGTCGACCCTGACCGACGTCACCAATCTGCTGCCGGCGGCACAGGGCCTGACCTTCTACGGCCAGGTCAATCCCTATCTCGACACCTTCCTCGCCGCCCTCGATTCGACGAACCGCTTCAAGGTCCTGTCGCGCCCCACCGTGTACACCCAGAACAATCGCCGAGCCGTCATCGAAACGGGACAGCGGGTAGCGGTCCCGCGAAGCACGCTATCCTCTCTCGACGTCGACCGGGACGCCACGAACCAGATCGTCACCGCGAACATCGACTACATCGACGTGGTACTCAGCGTCTCGGTGGTTCCCCTGATCAACGCCGAGGGGGCCATCACCCTCCAGATCAAGCAGAAGAACGATTCCATTGTCGGGAGCCAGATCATTGGCGGGGACGCCATTCCCACCATCGCCACGCAGACGCTCGGAACCACCATCATCGTCGAGGACGGCGGCACGGTCCTGCTGGGCGGACTCATCAGCGAGAGCGACGAGAAGAACGAATCCGGTCTGCCCTTGTTCGCCAACCTGCCGCTGGTGGGGCGCGTGTTCGGATCGACCAACGACAGCGTAAGCCGACAGGAATTGCTGATTTTCATCCAGCCGAAGATCATCAAGAACGCCGCCGACCAATTCCACGTCGACCGCGACCTGACTCACCGAACCAGAGTCGGAACCTCCGCGGAAAAGTTCGCCGTGAACGCCGACAACAACCTCGACGTGTTCGAATCCCAAGACTTCAACTCGCCCGAAAAACGCATTCACTTTTTCCGGGATCTCTTCAAGAAAAAGCCCAAGGCGCCCACCGTCCGTGCTGTCCCGATCAAGGACTGAATCACTATCCGGGCTAAAGTGTGGCGAGCGCTAGGAAACTGTTGAAAAACTCGCGAGAATCGGAACGGAGTGGAGATAGCCGAAGGCAAATCTTTTTCGAATTCGAGGCGCGAAGACAATGGAGCGGGCTCCACGACTGCGGAACCCCCTACTCTTGCTAAGACGTAACCTACTCGCGGTGCATCCCGATTAAAAGGTGGCCACCGCCAAATCATTTTTATGAAGTCCAAGAAACGCACCGAGAACCCCGTCAAACCATTCCCCATCGTCGGCGTCGGGGCATCCGCGGGGGGACTGGAGGCGTTTACCCAATTGCTCGAAGAACTGCCGCTTGATACGGGGATGGCTTTCGTCCTCGTGCAACATCTCGCCCCGACTCACGAGAGCGCCCTGCCGGCACTTCTGGCAAAAGCCACCGAAATGCCGGTGCGCCAGGTCACCGACAAGATGGCGGTGGAGCCGAACCACGTCTATGTCATTCCGCCCAATGCTAATCTGGCTCTCGAAAAACAGGTCCTTAAACTGGAGCCGCGCCAGGAGTCAGGCGGGTCCCGCTCCATCGACTTCTTCTTCGAGTCTCTCGCTCAGGACTGCAAGGAGTGCGCCATTGGGGTGATTCTATCCGGCACCGCCTCCGATGGGACCAAAGGGGCCGAGGCCATCAAAGCCGAAGGGGGAATCGTTTTCGCCCAGGATGAATCGGCCACACACGACTCGATGCCCCGCAGCGTCATTGGCGCGGGTTGCGTCGATTTCGTTCTTTCGCCCGCCAAAATCGCCCACGAACTCGCCTGGCTTGCCAAGCAGGATTATCTGAAACAACCAGACAGCGGCGACGCTTCATCTTCGGGAGAACCCGGGACAGAGAAAACCCGAGGCCTCTTTCGGAAAGCGCGCGACGAAGCGGGGCCGAACGGTTTCCAGGAAATCCTCGCGCTGTTGCACAAGCGTTTCGGGATCGATTTCTCCCTCTACAAGCCGAGCACCCTGGAACGGCGCATTCTTCGGCGCAGCGTGCTCAATCGCCTGGAAACGGTGAGCGAATATACCCGCTTTCTCCAGGAAAAGCCGGCGGAACTCGACGCGCTCTACGCCGATGTCCTGATCGGAGTGACGAGTTTCTTTCGCAACCCGGAAGCCTTCGAGGCGTTGAAAGAAGAGATTTTCCCCCGGCTCCTTCAATCGAAACGCGAGGACCCACTCCGGTTCTGGGTGCCGGGATGTTCCAGCGGCCAGGAGCCTTTTTCGATCGCCATCGCCTACGCCGAGTTCGCCGAAAAGCTGGGACAGGCGCCCGAGCTGCAGATATTCGCAACCGATATCAGCGAGGGACAACTCCAAAAAGCCCGGACCGGACTCTACGGCAAAAGCCTGGTCCACGATGTATCCGATGAACGGTTACGGAAATTTTTTGTCGAAGAAGCTGGCGGCTACCGTCTCGTCAAGCGACTGCGCGAGTCGGTGATTTTCGCGCGGCACAATCTTTTCGGAGACCCGCCATTCTCGCGCCTGGATCTCATCAGTTGCCGCAACCTGTTGATTTACTTCGAACCCGAACTCCAGCGAAAGGTGCTGCCCCTGTTCCATTACGCGTTGAATTCGGAGGGGGTGCTTTTCCTCGGGGCCGCGGAATCGACTGGCACTTGTACGGAGCTCTTTGAGCCGATCGACAAGAGGCGGAAATTTTTCCTCAAAAAACCGGTGCCCACGCCGACCCTGCACCTGCGGTTCTCTCCCGGGACACACGTTGCTGACCCAGGTCGCCCGGCCGCGCCCGAGCCTCCGCGACCTTTTGGCGGAGGAGTCGCCCCCGAGTTGACCGCGCAGCGCGAGGCCGAACGCGTCACCGTCAACCGGTTCGCCCCGCCCGGCGTGTTGATCGACGGAAGCCTTCAGATTATCCAGTTCCGCGGGGATACGCATGCCTTCCTTCAGCCTCCCACCGGCAAGGCCAGCTTCAACCTGTTGAAGATGGCGTGCAAAGGCTTGATGCTGCCGTTGCGCACCGCTGTCGAAGCGGCGAAAAAATCGAAACAGACGGTTCGGAAAGAAGACGTTCTTTGCGAGCAGGACGACAAAACTATCGCCCTGACGCTTGAACTCATTCCGCTCAAAAATGTGAAGGAGCCGTATTTCCTGGTCTTTTTTGTCGAAAACAAAGGCTTCGCCGATCAGGAACCAGGGTTGGAGAGAGAGGCGCCCAGGGACAGGAACCGTTCCCGCGATCCTTCGCCTCAAACGGAAGAGCAGACTTCTCGCATCGCCGAGCTGGAGCATGAGGTCTCTGAAGCGCGGGACTACGCGCAATCGATCCAGGAACAATACGACATCAGCAGCGACGAATTGCAGACCTCCAACGAGGAAGTGCAATCGGCAAACGAAGAGTTGCAGAGCATCAATGAAGAACTGGAGACCTCGAAAGAAGAGCTGGAATCGACCAACGAGGAATTGACGACGGTCAATGAGGAAATGGCGAATCGCAACGCCGAGTTGCACCGGGTGAACAACGATCTGCTGAATCTCCAGACCAGCGTGCACACCGCCATCGTCTTGCTCGGCGGCGATCTCTCCGTGCGCCGTTTCACCCCCTTGGCGGAGAAAGCCTTCAACCTGGTGACTTCGGATATCGGCCGCTCCATTAGCCGCATCAAGCTCGATTTCGACTTCCCGGATCTGGAGAATTGGGTGCGGGAGATCATCGACACGGTGGCCGGCCGGGAGCAGGAAGTGCAGGACAAAGAAGGGCGCTGGTATTCCCTGCGTGGCCGCCCCTACAAGACCACCGACAACGAAATCGACGGGGCCGTGCTGATGCTCGTCGATATTGACGACCTCAAACGAACCCAAAGCGAGCTGGAGAAAACGCATCATTACGTGGACGCCATCGTCGATCAGGTTTCCCCTCTCCTGGTTTTGGACACAAGTCTGCGGGTGGTCAGGGCCAACGAATCTTTTCTCCGCCACTTCAAGGTATCGCAAAAGGAAACGGAAGGGGAGCTGATCTACGATTTAGGCACCGGCCAGTGGGATATTCCCGAATTGCGGAATGTGCTGGAAAAAATCCTGCCCGAAAAGAGGGTGCTCAGACACTTCGAAGTCGAACACGATTTCGAGACGCTCGGCCCCCGCGTCCTCCTGCTCAATGCCACTCGGCTCGACCACCTCCAAAACATTCTCTTGAGCATTGACGACATCACCGAACAGCGTCGCGCCGAGAGAAATTTACAGGAATTGAATCAAACGCTTGAGCAGCGGATCTCGGAACGAACGGCCGAGATCCAGAAACGCGTGGAGCAACTGCAGCGGGTTTCCTTCGAGCTGGTCGATACGGAGCACCGTGAACGCCGGCGGTTGGCCGTCATACTGCACGACGACCTGCAACAGATCCTGGTCGGCGCCCAGATGCACGCCACCACGGCTTTCGGTCCAAGCGGGACCCGCGAACAAAGCGCTTTTGTAGTCAGCCTAATCTCCCAGGCGATCGAAAGCACGCGTCTGCTGGCCAAAGAACTCGCTCCTCCTATTCTCTACGAACGCGGCCTGGGCGCGGCCCTGGAGTGGCTCGGGCGGTGGGCGAGGGAGCGTTACCAAATCAACATGGAAGTGCAGGTCGACGCGGAGGCCGAACCGGCCAACCTTCCGGTGCGAAGATTCTTATTCGAGGCGATGCGGGAATTGCTTTTAAACGTGGTCAAGCATGCCGGAACCGATCAGGTGCGGGTGTCATTGACCCGACAGGAGAACGATTTCCTCCGGTTGCGGATTGAGGATTTCGGCCAGGGCTTCGATCCCGAGGCTTCTAAAGCGGCCGGCGACAAGGCGGGGGGGCTGGGACTTTTTTCTCTGCAGGAACGGCTCAATCTCATGAACGGGCAAATTGAGATCGACAGCGCCCCCGGCCGCGGAACCGCTGTGCAGATCACAATGCCGCTCAAACAGGAGTTGAAGAACCTCAGCGAGGCGGAGTGAGGTTGGCGGTGTCGGGTTATCGACTGTCCAACGCATCGTTGCACCCCCTCCAACCCGGGGCGATGCGTGCTAACGGAGCGATGATGTTGAAAAAGCGATTTCTGCTATGGGGTTGGTCAAGTAGGGAAGTGGAATTTTCCGCCAGGGTTAGTGGTTGTTCATGGTTTGGATCTCTCGAAGAGAGGGTGAAGGGTGGTCGGTTCGGTTCTTCTCACGAGTGTCTTTCTTTCCCGGTTGAGCATCTTCGGTTCTCCCGCGACGCAGCCTGCTATCCGCGCGTTTGCCGTGGTTCTCGTTGCAAAGCGCCAGTTGCCCGATTCGGGCCGGGGAAAAGAAAAAGCGGTCTCATCTAGCAGACGGACGGATCGGGTCGAACCGCCCAAGGAATTTTCCAGACGCGCGACATTCGTGACGGAGTCAAAGCGGGTGGGATCTCAGTGTTTCATGGGGTGGGTTCATGGTGCGCTTGGAGGTGCCTCGTTCTCAAGCCGGCTCCGGCAGGTAGATCAGCCCGAGCTTGTCCGCCGTGGTCTGTCCGGTGAAGAGCCGCCACAGATCGACGGCGAGTTGCCGGGCGATGGCCACCACCGCCTTCTTGCGGGCGGCGGCATTGCGGCCCGGATCGGTCAGCACCGGCAGCCACTTCTTCAGCCCGTGGTAGTCCGGCTGCCAGCTCATCATCCGCCAGACCATCTCCGCGAGCATGGCCCGCACTCTAGGATTGCCCTTCTTGTTGACGCTGCCTCCTCGTCGCTTGCCGCCGCTGCTGTGTTCCCTTGGGCAAAGACCGGTGTAGCTCGAAACCTGCCTGCGGTTGGTGAAGCGCGACCAGTCGCCGACCTCCCGGCGCAGCACCTCGAAGGTCAAGGGGCCGACGCCACGGGGGATCGCCGCCTCGGCGCCCCGCGCCTGGATGGCCTCGGTCATCGCCTTCTCCTCGGCCTCCATCGGCTCGATGAGGCGCACCAGCGTCCGGAGCCTCCGACGACCCAGGCGGGGGCCTCCTCGCCGCTGAGCTTCCAGGTCTTGCCCTTCCACCACTTGCCGGTGAGGTGGATGCCGTGGGAGGCCAGCAGGCTGCGTCCCATCGCCTGGAGTCGCTGGCGCTCGCGCACAATCTGCTGGCGCTGCCGGGTGAAGGCCCGCTCGCGCTCCTCCTCCTCGCTGGGGACGCGCACGATGCTGAAGGCCTTGCGGTTGCCGCGGGTGTAGCGGTCGAGCCGCTGGCAGAGGGCCAGGGCGTCGAGCCGGTCGTTCTTGACCCCCTTGCCGCGCTCGTCCCAGTCCTGGGGCTGGACGACGTGGTTGGTCACGCCCATCGCGGCGAGCTTGCGGTGGAGGTGGTAGCCGAAGGCTCCCGCCTCGTAGCAGGTGAAGACCTCGCGGGCGATGCCCTGCTGCTTGGCCACGAAGCGAAGCAGCCCGTCGAAGGTCATCTTCTGGACCGGCTGCGGGGTGGCCCCGTCGAGCTGGCGGGCGACGTAGAACCACTTGGCGTGGGCGTCGATTCCGAGCTTGATCGTGGCGTGGAGTTCGGTAGGATTGGATTCGGTGGTTGCACTCATCGGTTGTCAGGATGGGGGTTCCACCCCCTCCTGACAACCCCATGCCATCTAGCAGCCCCCCTCCCGGCCGGGGCCGGGGAAAGACATCGATGAAATCGCAGACGACAGAGCGTTTTCATAAGAGTTGGCGGACACTGAGCTGGCTTCCGGCTATCCTGCTCGCATCCATTCCCGCTCCGGGATTCGGTCAGGAGCCCGCGTCGATCCGGAGCTGGGCCAACCTGGGAGCCGAGCCGAGCGCCAGACTGGAAGGGCTCGCCGAGATCGACGACGATGCCCGGAAGGCGTTCGATTCCTCCGCGCCGACGGAGGCCTCCGGCTCGGTGCTGCCGCGTGGCGATGCCGTCTTTGCCGCTTACGAGACGGCCGATGGCGAGATCGTCTCGCGGAACTTCACCGCCGATGCATGGAGCCCGCCCATCCCCGTGACGGCCGACTCGCCGCGGCGTGACGGGGAACGCTGGGACTCGCCCAAGCTGGTTTCCGGGCCGGATGATCACGTCTGGATCGCCTACCGCAGCGAGGTGCGGCGACGGGTGTTCCTGCAACGCTGGCTGGGCGAAAGCTGGGGTGCGAGGATCGACGGCCGAGGCATCTTTCGGGTGAGACCCGCGTCCAACGGTGAGTTCGACGAAGAACTGCGCCCGATCGCCGATTTCGTCGTCGAGGGCTCGCGGGTTCGTCGTGCGATCGAAATGCGGCTGACGAGCGGCGACGAGCCTCCGGTCGTCCGCATCGAATCGATCCCCGCGGTCGATCGGAAGGCCATCCCCGGCGAGGGGGTGATCTTTATCGACACGCGCGACGTTTCCCGGACCAGGGGCCTGTCCTGGAGGGCGGAATACCCGCACAAGCATCCGGACAATCCACTGCTCTCGCCGCCGGAAGACCCGGACGCTCCGGATGCGGTGCGGGTCTTCAACCGCGGCACGGTGCGGCTCGAGAACGGTCGTTTTCGAATGTGGTACAGCGCCACCGGGACGGATTCACCCATCACGCCCGGCCTGCCGTCCCGCAATTGGCAGAGTTTCATGCGGGTCTGTTACGCGGAGAGCTCGGACGGAATCCACTGGCAACGTCCCGAACTGGGGCTGGTCGAGTTCAAGGGTTCCAAGCGGAACAACATCCTGCCGGTGATCCAGCGATGTCCGACCGTCATCCGCGACGACCGCGAGCCCGATCCCGCGCGCCGCTACAAGTGCTACGGCAATGCCGCGCGTATCGTCCGGGAGGAAGGCCACCTCATGACCTCGGCCGACGGCCTGCACTGGCGCATACAGCCGTCGCCGCGGCGGTATCCGGGCACCCGGCCCTACTTTCCGTCCGAATTCCACCACGTGTTTCGCGACGACCGCGATCCCGACGCGTCCCGGCGATGGAAGGCCTACGGGCTGTTCGCGACCGGCCCGAGACGACGCGCCTGCCAGCTTTCCACCAGCCCCGATGGCGTCCACTGGACCGGCTATCCGGAGAATCCGATCATCGATCCGCTACAGGGGGTCAGCCATTGCATTCACGATCTCCTCGTCTGGCCGGAGATGGGCCGCTACGTGGGCCTGGTGCAGGTGGGCGATGAGCTTCACAACTACCAGTGGGAGCTGATCGTCAGCCGTGACGGCATCCATTTTTCCCGAGTCAGCGACGGCCGCCCCTTTCTGGGACGGGGCGAACCGGGCGAATGGGACCACGGAGGACTCCAGGCGGCGGTCCCGGTGCGGGTCGGGGACGAGTCGTGGTTCTACTACGGCGGACGCCGGAAACCGTGGAGCCATTACCCCGCCGACCCCGAAGAAATCTGGACCTTCAAGTCCCGTTGCGGGCTCGCCACGATCGGCGCGGGTCGGTATGCGGGTTTCCGCCCGTCCGACCCGCAAGGGCGGGGCACGCTCGTCACCCGGCCGATCCACTGCGATTTCGACCGCCGGCTGCCCCTGACTGTCAACGCCGTCGCCGGCGACGGGAGTCCCCTCCGCGTGGCCGTTCTCGACGCCGCTACCGGCGAGCCGCTGGAGGGGTACTCGCTGGACGACTGTGAAGCGCTCGAGGCCGACGGCGTCGCGCTGCCCGTCCGCTGGTCGGGCGCCTCCCGCGTCGATCTTGAAAGCGATCGCCCGGTCCGACTGCAATTCGAGCTGCGGGGCGAACGGTCCCGCCTCTACGGCTTCGCCTGGGAAACCAGCGGCCTCGCCGTCCGCCGTGAAAACTCTAGATTGAACGACTGACGTCGGCTCTCCCCGGCGGGCTTCCCGACAAATCCGATGAGGAAATCTTTGCCCGAGTCGAGGCTTTGACTGCGGAAAAGTGGCGGGCGATGCAGGATGACGATAGCGGCGACTTCGACTCGGCCGCTCTTTTGGGAGGGTTCGACGAACCGCCGGAAATAAACCCGAGAAACGAAGACGAGCTGGTATTCAGCTTCGAAGTTCTCATCGCGGACGAGGACATCCGGGGCCGTGACGAGCTGGGGCTGTCGATCACCGATTCGAACGTCAATCCGCCCTGCGCAAGGCGATGGGCATGCTGAAAGGCGGTGCGCCGAAGGGCGGTGCGAAAAAACTGAAGGCCAAGGACCGTTGGATCGCCTCACTGGCGCGTGGCCTTCACGGAATTGGCCAGGCCGCCGTGAGTGATGGCGCGCCCCGTTCCTGGGGGCGGGACGCCCTTGCAAGAATCGAGCATTCTCTGAAAACCCGCACGGAAATGCAGGGAGGCAGCCGGGGTTACCTGGATTTCCTCCATCGGTTTCTGAAGGACGGCGACCTGATGTTGCACCCCCTCCAACCCAGGTCGCTGCGTGCTAACGGAGCGATGGGGTTGAAAAAGCGATTTTCTAGCACCCCCCCTCCCGGTCCAAGACCGAGAAAAGAAATCGATGAAATCACCCCCCCCCGGAAGCCGCGTTTTCACAAGAGTCAGGGGAAGGGCGTCGGGAAAAAATCAGCGGTCCGGAAGGTCGCTGATCATGAGCTTCAAGAAGTTCATATCAAACGCAATAGGTTCCACGGTGAATGGAACTATGAAATCCATCCTACAAAGTAGCCAAGAACGGTAACTTATTGTCGCGCTACGCCTTAGTGATCGGCTCGGTGCAGCGGTCGAGGAGATCAACAACCGGTTGTATTTATTCTGCCAACTTCCTGATGGTCTCGATCATGCGGTCGGCGGTGTCCGCTTTGGGAATGAAAGCGGCTGCGCCTGCGGCGCGCATCGCACGCGCCGCATCGCCATTGGAGTCTTCCACAGAGAGGCCGATGACGATGACATTCGGCCAGCGGCGGCGGATCTCCCGCGTCGCCTCGATCCCGTTCATGCGCGGCATGTTCACGTCCATCAGCACCACATCCGGCTCATGCCGCTCGACCGCCGCCACCGCCTCGACGCCATCCTCGACGTGATCGACGACGCGGGTCTCAGGCTCTTGGTTCAGGACGTTTACGATGCCTTCCCGCACCAGGGCATGATCGTCCACCACCAGAACGCGGAGCGAGCCCTCGAATGGTTCGGTCGCATCGGCCGGGGAACGCGCGGCCGGCTCCGATTCGGCGGCCTCTTCCGCTGCCCCTTGGCCAAGCGGCACCTCCATCCGGACCCGGGTCCCCTGGTCCGGCGCCGATTCGATGGAACAGTCCCCGCCCAGGGCTTTGAGGCGCTCGCCGAGGGAAAACAGCCCGAATCCACTTTTTCCAACCCGCGCGGCTTCCGCGTCAACATCAAACCCGGCGCCTTCATCGCGAACCTCCACCTGGAGCCGATCGCGATCCCGATGAACGGTCACCTCCGCCTCGTTCACGCCGGCATGTTTAACAATATTAAACAGCATCTCCCGAACGCCATCAAACAGGATGACACTGGTTTGCTCGTGCAAGGGCGATTCCCCCTCATCGGCGACGATCTTTACGTTCAGCCCGTGGCGGCGCGACATTTCATCGCGCAGCCAGTTCAGGGCGGGAATCAAGCCCTGCTCGTAGAGCACCGTCGGGGTCATCTGACGCACGAGCGTGCGGGTGGTTTCGAGGGCCTTTTCCACGGTCTGCACGGCTGCATCGATCGATGCGACAGCCTTCGTATCCGGAACTCCGCCGCGCGCCGTGTTCAATTGCATTTTTATGCTGACGAGCAACTGCTGCAGCTCATCGTGCAGCACCGCCGCCATCCGCTTGCGCTCCCGCTGCTCGGCGGAGGAAAGCTCACGGACCAGGTGCTGCAGCCGCTGCGTCTGCTGGTGAAGCTGGGCCGTCCGCTGACGCACCTGCCGATCGAGTTCATCGTGCGATTGCTCGAGGGCTTGCCGCTTTTGCTTGCGTTCGGTGATGTCCTCAATCGCCAGTAGAATGAGCTGAAGGTGGTCGATGCGCCGGGCGTTCAAGAGGAGCACCCGCTGACCGAGCCCCTCGAACTCGTGCTCGAGTTCGTAGTCCTCCATCGCCTTGTTCTCGGGCAGGATCTCCTCCAGAAGCCGGCGCAGTTTCGGGATGTCCCACTGCCCCTGATTCAGCTCGTAAACCAGCCGGCCGTCGATTTCGCCCGGATCGACGAAGAACATTGTATTGAAGGCGGTGTTTGCGCTCCGGACGCGCAGGTCATTGGTGAGCACGAGCATCGGGTTCCGGACGGTGTTGGCCACCTCGTCGGCCACGTACTTCGCCTCGCGAATCCCCTCTTCGGCCCGCTTGCGTTCGGTGATGTCGATGAAGGTGATGACCGCTCCCTTGATGCGCTCGTCCGCGGTGCGATAACACTGAAGCCGGACCAGGTACCACCGGTCCTGCTCATCCGCCACCTCGCGTTCCACGGGCGCGAGGTGATCGAGCACGTGCTGAAAATCCTCCTGGAGCTGTTCGTACCGCAGGCGGTGGGTGATGTCGGCCAGCAATCGGCCGCGATCGCTGTCGCGCATGTTGAACAGCTCCGCCATGCTGGGAGTGAAACGCAGGACGCGCATGTCACGGTCCAGAAACACGGTGGCGATATCCGTAGCGGTGAGCAGATTGTGCAGATCGCCGGAAAGCCGGTCGAGCTCCTCGACCTTCTGCTGGTTCTCCTGGTTCACCGTCGTGAGCTCTTCGTTCATGCTCTCCATTTCCTCCTTGGAGGATTCCAGCTCCTCCATGGTGGATCGCAGTTCCTCGTTGGAGCTTTCCAACTCCTCGTTGTAGGCCTGCATGCGCTGCTTCGTGGCCTCGTGCTCGTCGATGACCGACTGCATGTGCTGCCTGGTCCGCTCCACCTCCGCTTCCAGCTCGCGCACCGTGGCGTCGGTGCGCTCCGCCTCCGAGCCCGGTTCCTCGGCATCCTCCAACTCGTCGAAAATCACCAGGAAGCAGCCTTGCATCCGCGGTTGATCGATCGGCTGCGCCCGGATCGCCACGCGGCGCTCCCGGCCGTCCAGGGAGAGGGAGACGGGACGGGAACGATAGCCGGCGCCCTGATTCCGGGCCGAATGGATGGCGGCCCGCAGCTCGGAGCGGAGCGGGTCGGGGGCCAGTTGAAAAAGGTTGCTGGTCGGCGCGCCGCCGGGCACCTGGAGGAAGCGTCCGGCCCGGGCCGAGGAATGAAGAACCTCGCCGTCGTGGTTGATCAGCACGCTGGGCGGGGCGTATTGCTCGACGACGTGCTGGTGCATCTCGCCGTGGCTTTCCCGCGGCCGGGTCTGGGGCTCGGGGTCATCCGCCGAGCGTTGTTTGGCCGACAGCGGCGTGCTGGCAGGCTTGAATTTGGGCGTCGTCACGCTGCGACGCCGGTAGAGACCGTTCTTCTTGTTCTCGCAGACGAACAGCTCCGAGCCGATCGCCTCGGCCGTGCCCAGCAGCAGGTAGCCGCCTTCTTCCAGGGCGTAATGGAACAGGCGGGTCAGATGCTCCTGAACATCGCGCTGCAGATAGATCAGCAGGTTCCGGCAGCAGATCAGTTGCACATGCGAGAACGGCGGATCCTGAAGCACATTGTGTCCGGCAAAGACGATGCGCTCCCGCACGTTTTTTCTCACGCCGTAGCTGTCGTTCTGTTTCGTGAAGAACTGGCGCAGGCGCGCCGGCGAGACGCTGTCCTCGATCGAGTCGGGGTAAAGCCCTTCGCGGGCCTTGCGCAGGGAGGGCTCGTGCAGATCGCTGGCGAACACCTGCACCTGCCGGGGCTTGATCTCCCGGCGAGATTCCTCCTCGGCCAGGAGCATGGCAAGAGTGTAAGCCTCCTCGCCCGTGGCGCAGCCGACCGACCAGGCTCGCACGCGATCGTTCGGTCCCTTATCCTCGAACAGCTTGGGGATGACCTCGCTTTCCACGTGATCGAAGACCTCCGGGTCGCGGAAAAACTCCGTGACCGTAATCAGGAGGTCCTCAAACAACAGGTCGATCTCCGGCGCCTGGTCTTCCAGCAGTTGCAGGTACTCCTCGAGTTGTTGAACGCGGTGCAACTGCATGCGGCGCCGGACGCGTCGCCCCACCGTGGAGCGTTTGTACGACGTAAAGTCGTGCCCGGTGTGGCCGCTGACCTTGTTCAGAATCTTCTGCAGAGTGCGGTCGGCTTTTTCCGCCGGCGGGGAATCGTCCTCGGAGACTTCCAGCGGCGGTGGCTCATGCCGATCGACCTGAAGAATGCGGGAAACGATCTGGTTCAGCGGGAGCGTCAGGTCCGCCACGCCGGCCCGCACCGCGCTGCGCGGCATCGCGTCGTATTGGGCCTCCTCCGGCGACTGGACGATCGTCAGCCCGCCGCTCTCGCGGATCCGCCGCAGCCCGAGCGTGCCGTCCGAACCCGTGCCGGTCAGAACCACGCCGACCGACCGCTCACCGTGGGCTTCGGCGAGCGTGCGGAAAAAGTGATCGATCGGGGCGCGCTCGTTTCGCTTCTCCTCGAGATCGGAGAGGCGCAGGTGCGTATCGATCGCATCGAGATTGACCCCGGGCGGGATCACGTAAACGTGGTCCCGCTCCATTGGAATCGTCTCGGTGACCTGTTGCACCGGAATCCGGCTGTGCGGCTGAAGCAGCCTGGCCAGGTGGCTTTCGTGTTCCGGAGAGAGGTGAACCACCACCACGAAGCAGACGCCCGGCTGCTCGGGCACCTCGGCGAACAACCGCTTCAGGGCCTCCATCCCGCCCGCGGAAGCTCCAACGCCCACCACCCGCATCTTTGAATCGGGGCGGTCAACTTCGCCGGGGGCGTCGGATGCCTCCGAGTTGGCGGTAACGGTGGGGTCGTTGCCGGTGGTCATTGCGGTTTAATCTACGAACTACTCAGGCAATTGTCGATTCCAACCATGGATAAGGAATCGCTTTTCAGACGGCGCGGGAACCCGCCCGCCGGAACCGGCCTGAAGGAACGCTTTCATGGGAAATGGGGTCAGAGAAGGGAACGAAAACCGAACTCACGGGGAGCGAAGAAGTGGATCAGCGACGAGGTCAGATTTGCTTCGCAATTATTCGTAAATCGTTATCTGGTACCGTTTACGCTCTCTGACCTGACCCCGTTTACGCTCCCCGGTCGGCTGTCACCGCGCATCGCCCGGGGTTGGAGGGGTGCAACGAATCCAGCCCCGACTGTGTGAGAGTGTTTTTCGGATTGCCGGTTGCCGGCGATGATCATGCGGAACAGGCCTGTCACGCTGAGTGCGGATCCAAAAGTTTGTAAACTTGTTTCTTAGCCTGAACCTAGCGTTCGCCACCCTGACAGCTATTCGATGAACGTCTCCTCTTCCGCCAGCCCCGTGAGGACGTTGAAGGTGAGCGTGGAGTAGGAGTCGGAGTCTTCCACCGAGAAACGAACGGCCAGAGGGTCGCTCATGCCGGAGTCCCGGAACATCCAGACGAAATGGTCGGGCGTGATCCATTTGCCGGCTCCTCCGGGTCGAAGTTCCATCAGAACCCCCGGCGGAAGCGCGATTCGCTCGAAATCCCCGCTTTTGTCTTCCCCCGACGAGCCGCCCGCTTCCGACAGGGCCATTTCGCTCAGCCGAAAAGTCCGGCGCGAGAAGACGACGTAGTGGTCGCGCCGGAACGCGTAGGAGCGGCGCTTCGCCTTCAGCGCGGCCGCCTTGAGATCCACGGTGGCGCGGGCCAGCAGCTCTTCGCTTTGGCTGTCGTCGAACCGAAGAGCGAACAAGCCCGAAAACAGCACGATCACCGAGACGACGATCAGAAGTTCCAGCAGCGAGAACCCCCGCGGTTCACCAGTTACCGATGTCATCCTCGGTTCCTTCCTTCCCGTCGATGCCCATCGAAAAAACGTCGTAGGTGTCGGGGTTGTGCTTGCCCGGATAACGATACTGGTACGGGTTCCCCCACGGATCGTAGAGCGCCTGCTCTCGAAGGAGAGGCTTCCAACTCCGCGGCTTCGGCCCGTCGGTCGGCCGGACAGCCAGCGCTTTCAAGCCCTGCTCCGTCGTCGGGTACAACCCGCCTTTCGTCTTGTAGCGAATCAGGCTGGCATTGAGGGCCTGGATGTCGCCCTTGACCTTTCCTTCCTCCGCGTCACCCAAGACGTTGATCATCATGTAGGTGCCCATCCCGACCAAGAGCGCGATGATGCCGAGAACCAGCAGCATCTCCATCAGCGTGAACCCTCGGCGAAGGCTTCGAGAGGAAATTTTCATCACCTCAGCCTAACAATCGTCAACGATTTCGCAACACTGAAATGGTCTCGTAGATGATCGAGATCATCATGTAGGCCATCACTCCGACGACCACCGCCATGATGAGAATAATGGCTGGCTGAATCACCGAGCCGATGCGGTCGATCGCCCGGGTGAACTCCCGGTCGAGGCGCTCTCCCGCCTTGGCCATCGCCGGTGCCAACCGGCCCGTGTCCTCTCCGATGCGGACCATGTCGATCAAGCCCGACTCGAAAGTCCCCGCCTTCTCCATGGTGCGGTGCAGCATCGCCCCTTCGGAGACTCTGGCGGTGATACCGGAAATCTGCTTCCGGATGTAGGAATTGGGGGTGGTCCCCTCGACCAGCTGCAGCGCTCGTACCAGAGGCAATCCGTTGGAAAGCAGATTGGACAAGGTCTCCACGAACTGGACGTTGAACCGCGTCAGAAGCAGCCGGCCGAAGAGGGGCAGTTTGAGCTTGGCCTCGTCCCACGCTTCCCGCATCCGCGGTTGCCGGAAGAGGAGGAACAGGATGACAACCATGACGACGACGACGACGAGCAAGCCCACCCAGTTCGCCTTGAGGAAGTCACCCGTCCCGAGCATGAACCGCGCGACCGGAGGCAATTCCCCCCCGGTCGACTCCACCAGTCGACGCAGTTTCGGGATGAGGAAGAAAACGAACATGGCGGAGACAGCGATTCCGGAGACCACCAGAAAAGCGGGATAGATGAGCGCCGTCGCCAGCTTGCCTCGCAACTCGGAGAGCGTCGTCAAGTAGCCGACCTGCCTCTTGAGGATATCGCCGAGGGCGCCGGAAACTTCTCCGGCCGAAACGAGGTTGCAATAGAGTTCGTTGAAACTCGGCGACGCCGAGCGAAGCGCCGTCGCCAACGGCGTGCCGTCGCGGACCTTTTCGTGCGCGTGGGACGCGACGCGGCGAATCGCCTCCGATTCGCTCCGTTGACCGATCGAGTTCAGGGCGGAATCCAGCTGCACCCCGGCAGACAGGAGATCGCTCAATTCCTCGGTGAACTGAATGAGCTGCCTCGAGCTCAATCGCCCTTCCACGGAGCGGACCGTCGCCTTGCCGGCTTCGGACTTCGGCGCTCCTTTTTTCCGCGACGTCGATCTCTTGTCGTTCTTCTCCTCCTCGAGCGAAAGCACCCGCATGCCCTTTTCGTTGAGCGCGCGCATCGCTTCGCCGCGACTGCCACCCTCGACCGCTCCGTCGGTCAGGGAGCCGTCCTTCTGAAGTGCCTTGTAGCGAAATGCCCCCATCCTTTCGCCGGCCTCAGCCCAGTTCGGTCGACGAAACCACTTCCTCGATGGTCGTCTGACCTTCGATCACCTTCCGCCAGCCGTATTCTCTCATGTTGATGAACCCGTCTATCAGGCCCTGACGCTGCATATCCTGCCTCGAAGCGCCGCTGACGATGAACTCCTGGATTCTGTCGGTGACCCGGAACAACTCGTAGATGGCGGTCCGACCACGGTAGCCGGCGTGGGCGCAGGCGTCGCATCCCAAGGGGTCCGCCTGAAAGATCTTGTCGGCCTCCGCGACCGGGAAACCGACCGAGTGAAGAAATTCCTCGGTGTAGGTCGCCGGCAGGCAACACTCCCGACAGAGCCGCCTGACGAGGCGCTGGGCGATGAAGGCTCTCACCGAAGCGGCGATCAAGAAGGGCTCCACTCCCATGTCGACGAGCCGCGTGATGCCTGCGATCGAGTCGTTGGTGTGCAGCGTGCTGAAAACCAGGTGCCCGGTCAGCGCCGCCTGTACCGCGATCTCGGCTGTCTCGAGGTCGCGAATCTCTCCCACCATGATCACGTTGGGGTCGCCCCGCAGTATGCTCCGCAGGCCGGTGGCGAAAGTAAGGCCGATTTCGGGCTTCACCGCGATCTGGAGGGCGCCTTCGAGCCGATTCTCGACCGGATCCTCGATCGTAACGAGCTTCCGCTCTTCCGAATTCAACTCGGAAAGGAAGCAGAACAGCGAGGTCGACTTTCCGCAACCCGTCGGCCCGGTCACGAGAACGATTCCGTTGGGCCGCGACAGAATCTTGTCGATATCGCGCCGCAGATAGGGAAACATGCCGAGACGATCGATATTGAACTGCTCCTGCCCCAGGAGCCGAAGACTGATGCTCTCCCCCTCGATTCCGGGAATGGTCGCCACCCGGGTGTCGATCGGCTCGCCGCCGACCTGAAGGGCGATGCGTCCGTCCTGCGGTTTGCGCTTCTCCGCGATGTCGAGCCCCGCCATCAGTTTCAGCCGCGCGATCACCGAACTCTGCAGCGCGACGATGTTGTCCGGCACCGACACCCGGCGCAGAACCCCGTCGACGCGGTAGCGAACCCTCAGATCGCTCCGCAGCGGCTCGATATGGATGTCGGTCGCCCGTTGCTTGAGTGCTTCGTTGAGAATCTGATTCACGAACTTGACCACCGACGCCTCCTCGTCGTCGTCGTCGTCGATGATGTTCACTTCCTCCTTGAAGGAGAAATCGTCCTCGTCCCAATCCCGCGTCGCCAGCAGATCCTCGAAGATGTCGCCTCCCACCCCGTAGAGTTTCTGCAGCCCGGCCAGAATCTTCCTCCTCGGTGCCAACACCCACGCGACCGGACACCCGACGGCGCGACGGACCAACTGCCGGTCCAGCGTGGAAAACGGGTCGTAGTGAGCCACGGTGAGCCGGCGGGGACGACGGCCCTCGTCGGCGAACTCAGTCCGCAGGGGGAGCACCCGGTGCTTGATGGCGACGGGCGGAGGGCACGCGGATTTCAAAACGTCCGCGTTGGCTTCGTCGACGAGCGGATCCTCGTCCCAGGCGATGCGAAGAGTCCCGGCAAGCGAAGATCCGAAATCGCGTTCCGACAACTCGACATTGTCCAACACCCAGTCGATCAGCGAACCGCCGTTGAGAAACTGGTCACGCAGGGCTTCCACGTCGATCTCCGAGGACAGATCGATCCCGGAAGCCTCGCTCATGAGATTGAGGACTCGATCAAAACCGCTGGCGACATTCCCGTTCAACATGATCCCAAGAGGTCTCAACCATATCGTAGGCGTTCCGCGCCTCAAACGCTTTGTTGCGACGAGGGACGGTCGTTCGCGCCCGGCGCTTTGCCAAAACGGCCGGCCCCGCCTACTCGCTCCGACGAGTCTCCATCGCATCCAACTCGTCGAGCTTGAAGCGGGTGGAGACGACCGAATGCTTCTCCGGACCCGGTCGATACTTGACGTAGGTGGTGGCGACGATCGTCCCGTCGGGAAGCCTTTCGACGCCGGGGTAGCCGCAATCCCCCACCCTCTCGGCGTGGCTGTGTAGAAGCTTCAGGCGACGGGCACCGCCGTTTCCGCCCCGGATGTCCTCGTAGGCGCCGATCCAAGCCACGAAATGTCCACGGGTCGGGCTGTTCGGCGCCTGGTCGCGAAAAGCGATCACCCACCGACCGTCCGGGGTTTCGACCCCGACATGCCGGTCGCCCGTGAGCCCCCAGGGCGTGTCCTCGGGATCGCTCCAAGTGACGCCTTCGTCCCGGGAAAACATCATCAAACTTCGGCCGCGGTGCGTGTTCTCGCGCATCAGGCAGCACAACTCGTCGCCGTCGGGAGAACGAAACACGAAGGGCTCGCACGGATTCTTTCCTTCAACCGAGGCCACGGTCTCGGGATCCGACCAGGTGAATCCGCCGTCGGCGGTGATCGTTTGCAGCACTTCGAGCGGTGCCTTGTCCTTTCCGTCCGGCCCCTTGTGGTAGAGCCCAAGATAACGGCCGTCCTTCAACCGTATCATGCTGCTGAACGTCATGACGCAGGGAAATTCCAGCGGCGGCATCTCCTTCCACGTCTCGCCGTCGTCCTCGCTCACGATGCTCGGCATTCCCGGCCCGCCGCGTTTTCCCAAGGCGGCGGAAAAGACCCAAAGCCTGGCCTTTCCCTCCGGATCGACGATCCGGTAGATGCTGGGGCAATTCTGGTGGCTGGAATATCCCGAAGGCAGAATGTCGTCGAGCCGCTCCCAGCTCAGGCCGCCGTCCGTGCTTTTCGCCATAGGCCCGGCCGCGCCTCCGTGGTCGATGCACCAGACGCAGAAAAGGGTCCGTCCGTCGGGCATCAGCAGGGTCGTGGGATGGCCTTGGTAGACCTCTTCGGTTCCCTCCGCCACGATCACGTGGCGGTCGGCGTCGCCGGAAATGTCGAAGATCGGCAGGTCGGGACCGTCTTCGGCCAAGAGCGCGAACGGGAAAGCAAAGACGAGCGGAAAAAAGCGTTTCATGGTACTCGGAACGCCGAGCGTAGAAAACTCCCTCCGAAAAGCCAGCCTATTCCGGGTCCGGATTGACGGGCCGCCTGCCCCGCGCCACCGCTCACCGATCGAGGAACACCACTTCCCGCGACAGCATCTCTTCGCGATCGAAACGGAACCAGGCCTTGAATCGCCGGCCGGCGAGCATCTGCGGCAGCCAATGGCGGTCGTCGGCCCACATGCGGTCGTAGGGAATTTCGTCGATCCGGAACCACTCGGGCCGGGCCTCGCGGGTTTCGCGGGGCACGCCCTCGAACTCGTTTCCGTGAAACACGGTGCAGTGGAGCTTGAGGCCGTCGACGAAATCGAAGTGCAACTCGCCCATTTCGCGGAGCGAGCGGGGCGTGATCAGCAATTCCTCCCGCACTTCGCGGACTGCGGACTCGAGCGCGGTTTCGCCGGGTTCCAGCTTGCCGCCGGGCCCGTTGATCTTCCCGGCGCCGAAGCCGGTCTTCTTGTGGATCAGCAGCACCTCGTCCCCGCGCGTCAGAAAGACGAGATTGGCGATCACACCGGGCTTCCAGGCAGGGGAAAACGGTTCGGGAGCTGTCTGCCCGGGGTTCATCCGGCCGCGGAATCGTCCGGTCCTGCGGGGTCCGGTCCTCCGGGACCCGGCCCATAAGCCTCCATGCCCTCGCAGGTGCAGACAAGGTGTCGGTCGCCGAAAACGTTGTCGATCCGAGCCACCGGAGGCCAGAATTTCCGCTCGCGCACCCAGGGTACCGGATACGCCGCCGCGTCGCGGGAGTAGCCCCGCGACCAGTCGTCGGAGAGCAGCGTCTCCGCGGGATGGGGCGCGTTCTTGAGCGCGTTGTCCGCAGGATCGGCCTCGCCCGTCTCGATCGCCTCGACCTCGCGGCGAATGCCTATCATGGCCTCGCAGAAGCGATCCAGTTCCTCCTTCGATTCGCTCTCCGTGGGCTCGATCATCAGCGTGCCCGGCACCGGCCAGGACATGGTCGGCGCGTGGAATCCGTAGTCGATGAGACGCTTCGCGATGTCCTCCACGTCGACCCCGGCGCGCTCCTTCACGCCCCGCACGTCGAGGATGCACTCGTGGGCGACGAAGCCCTTCCCGCCGCGGTAGAGCACCGGAAAATGCGGATCGAGCCGATGGGCGATGTAGTTGGCGTTCAGGATCGCGATCTCGGTGGCGCGCCGCAGCGACGGCCCCATCATGGCGATGTACATCCAGGAAATCGTCAGGATGCTCGCGCTGCCGAACGGCGCCGCGCTCACGGCGTGAGTCGCGTTCTCCGCCCACTCGCCGTGGCCGGGAAGATACGGGGCGAGATGCGCCGCCACTCCGATCGGTCCGACGCCGGGACCGCCCCCGCCGTGGGGAATGCAGAAAGTCTTGTGGAGGTTCAAATGGCACACGTCCGCTCCGATCCGACCGGGCGAGCACAGCCCGACCTGGGCGTTCAGGTTGGCACCGTCCATGTAGACCTGCCCGCCCTGTTCGTGCACGATCGAACAAATTTCCGCCGCGGCCTCCTCGAAAACCCCGTGCGTCGACGGGTAGGTGATCATCAGCGCGGCCAGCTTGGCGGAATGTTCCTCCCCTTTCCGCCGGAGATCGTCGACGTCGATGTTTCCCTCGCTGTCGCACGCGACGGGAACGACTTTCATGCCGGCCATCACCGCGCTGGCCGGATTGGTGCCGTGGGCCGACATGGGGATCAGGCAGATGTCGCGCTCCGAACCGCCGTTCGAATCGTGAAACCGGCGAATCGCCAGCAGGCCAGCGAACTCGCCCTGGGAGCCGGCGTTGGGTTGCAGGCTCACCGCGGCGAAATCGGTGATCTCGGCCAGCCACGATTCCAGTTCCCGGATCATTTCCAGGTAGCCCGCCGCCTGGGTTGGCGGGGCGAAGGGGTGGATGCCGCCCACTTCGCGCCAGCTCAGGGGAAACATCTCGGCGGCGGCGTTCAGCTTCATGGTGCAGGAACCGAGCGGAATCATGCTCCAATTCAGCGCGATGTCCTTTCCCTCCAGTCGACGGATGTAGCGGAGCAGCTCGGTCTCGGTTCGGTAGCGCCGGAAAACGGGCTGTCCCAGGTAAGCGGACTCCCGCCGAAGCGAGCCGGGCATCCCCTCGCCTTCCTCCGCGCCGTCCGGAGACAAACCGAAGGCGGCGAACAATTTCAACCAGTCGCCCGATTCGATCGCGGCCTCGTCGAGGGAAACTCCGAGGCTGTCTTCCCGGTCGATCCGCAGATTGATTTCCGATTCGGCGCATCTTCTCAGCACTCCCTGCCTGCGGTCCGAGTCGACCCGGACGGCGAGGGTGTCGAACCAGGTCTCGTTCTCCAACTCGAACCCGGCGGCCTTCAATGCCGCGGCGAGCCGGGAGGTTGCCGAGTGAACCCTGTCGGCTATACGACGCAACCCTGTCGGTCCGTGGTAGACGGCGTAAAACCCGGCCATGACCGCCAGCAGAACCTGCGCGGTGCAGATGTTGGAGGTCGCCTTTTCGCGGCGGATGTGCTGCTCCCGGGTTTGCAGCGCCAACCGCAGGGCGGGGCGTCCGTCGGCATCCCGGGACACGCCGACCAGCCGTCCGGGAAGTCGGCGCTTCAGCCGATCGGAACAAGCCATGTAGGCCGCGTGGGGTCCGCCGTAGCCGAGGGGCACGCCGAAGCGCTGGGCGCTTCCCACCACGATGTCGGCGCCCCATTCGCCCGGCGGTTTCAGAAGAGCCAGACCGAGGAGATCCGCGGCCACGACCACGACCCCTTTCCGGTCGCGGCAGGCTTCTACCACGGGCGTCCAGTCGACCACGGCGCCCGATTCGCCGGGATACTGCAACAGCACGCCGATCAGTTCGTCGGCGTCTTCGGCGAAATCGAAGTCCTCCGCCCGTCCCACCACGAGCTCGATCCCGAGCGGGGTCGCCCGCGTACGCAGCACGTCGACGGTCTGGGAGAAGCATTGGTCGCTCACGAAAAAGCGTTTTCCTTTGGGCCGGCTCGCCGCCGCCATCGCCAAGGCCTCGGCCGCGGCGGTTCCTTCGTCGAGCAGCGAGGCGTTGGCCACCGGCATCCCCGTCAGCTCGGTGATCGCGGTTTGGAAATTCAGCAGCGCCTCGAGCCGCCCCTGCGAAATCTCGGCCTGGTAGGGCGTGTAGGCCGTGTACCATCCCGGATTCTCCAGGACGGTCCGCTGGATGACCGGCGGCGTGACGGTGTCGTAGTAGCCTCGCCCGATGAAGGATCGATGGAGTTCGTTCTTCTCCATCGTCTTCCGCAACCGACCCAGCGCTTGGGTTTCGCTCAGCGCGGCGGGCAGATCGAGCGGATCGTCGAGCCGCAGGTCCGAAGGAACGACGGATTCGATCAGCCCGTCGAGATTCTCGAAGCCGAGTTCCCCGAGCATTCCGGTCACTTCCCCGACCGAGGGTCCCAGGTGGCGATCGGCGAAAGTGGTAGACGGTTCAGGCAAGGTGTTCACGATAGGACTCCGCGTTCATGAGCCCGTCGATTTCCGAGGGGTCCGCCAATTTGATTTTCACCATCCAGCCGTCGCCGTAGGGGTCTTGATTGACCGGTTCGGGCGCTTCGGCGAGCGCCTCGTTCACTTCGACGATTTCGCCGCCCACCGGAGCGAAGATGTCGTTCGCCGCCTTGACCGACTCGATCACGGCAATGGGCTCGCCCTTTTTCACCATGCGCCCGACCTCCGGAAGTTCAAGGTAGACGACGTCGGTCAGTTCTTCCTGGGCGTGGTCGGAGATGCCCATGGAAACGGCGTCCGGGTTGCTCGGGTCGACCCACTCGTGGGAAGGAGTGAAATGGAGGTGATCTGGCACTTTCATAAAAGCTGGCGGCGATATAGCTGGCGGCGCAACAAAGCGAATTATGCCCCGCTGACAAACCGCTTTCTCAAAGAAACGGCTTTTTCACGACTTCGGCCGGATAGATTTTTCCTCGAATGGACACCGACAGCGGCGTCCCCGGCGGCGTCGAAGAGGCCGGAAGATAGGCCATGCCGATTCCCTTCCCCAGGCTGGGGGAAAGGGTGCCGCTGGCGAGCGTGCCCAGCACGGTTTCGCCCTCCTCGTCGAGTACTTCGTACCCCTGGCGCAGGGGTGGGGCCTTCCCCGTAAGGACGATCGCCCGCAGCCTCGAAGCCGGGCCCGCGGCTTTCTGCGCGCGAAGGGCCTCGTCGCCCACGAAGCCTCCCGTCTTGTCGAGCTTCACGCAAAATCCGAGACCCGCTTCGAGCGGAGTGCGTTCCGGGTTCAGATCGGAGCCGTTCAGCGGGTAGCATTTTTCGAGACGGAGGGTGTCGCGGGCACCCAGGCCGCACGGGGCGGCTCCGGCGGCCAGCAAGCGGTCGAACCATTCGCCGATGGCGTCCGAGGGCGCGAAAAGCTCGAATCCGTCTTCTCCCGTATAACCTGTGCGGCAGAGAATCGAGCCGTCTTCGCCGACGCGGATTCCGTTGCGGGGCGGAAGCGGATGCCCGGGCGCGATCTCGTTCCAGAGGCGAGCGCTTTCGGGACCCTGCACCGCGAGCGCGCCGAACTCGTCGCTGCGATCGAGCAGTTCCGCGTCGGCGGCCCCGTGCGCCCGCAACCACTCCCGATCCTCCTGGATCTTGGCGGCGTTCACCACCAGAAAGAAGCGCTCTTCATCGACCCGATAGGCGATGAGATCGTCGATCACGCCGCCTTTTTCGTTCAGGAGAATCGTGTACTGCCCTTCGCCTTTTTCCAAGACGGAGCAGTCGTTGGTCAGCATCGAGTTCAGCCAATCGCAGGCGCCGGCGCCCCTGACCTCGAATTCGCCCATGTGCGAGATGTCGAAGACGCCCGCCTTCTCTCTCACCGCGCGGTGCTCGGCGGCGATCCCGGCGTACTGGATCGGCATTCGCCAACCCGCGAACTCGACCATGCGAGCGTCGAGTGCGAGGTGACGCTCGTGCAGGGGCGATCGCTTCATGCGTGATCTTCGGCCCCGACGATTCAAAGTCAATCGCTCGGGGAGGCATCGCGCAGAGTTGGCGATTGAAATTCAGTCGATCTCCCCCACCTTCCCCCAATGATTCACGAGACCGGCGATCGGATCCTAGACAATCTCGAAAAACGCATCGGCGGCCTGGCTCTCCCGCAGATTCTGCGTTGGATCGCCGGCTTTCAGGTGCTGAGCTGGGCGCTCTCGCGGTTTTCGCCCGACTTCCTTTCCTGGATCGTCTTCGACCGCTCCGCGATCCTTTCCGGCGAAGTCTGGAGACTGGTCACGTGGGTGTTGTTTCCGACCTCGGACTTCGTTCTCTTCGTTCTCATCGTCGCCCTGTTCTTGTTTTTCATCAACGACAGCCTCGAACGGCACTGGGACACCTTCCGGTTGAACGCCTACATCGTTTCGACGGTCGTGATGCTTTCGATTGCCGGACTTCTCGTCCAGGGCGCGGGACCGCTTCTCAACAACATTTTCTACTCCTCCGCGTTCCTGGCGTTCGCGACCTTGTTTCCGGACTACGTGGTTCACCTTTTCGCCGTCATTCCAATCAAGGCGAAGTGGCTCGGCTGGGCCAACGCCGCGCTCCTCGCGGGAATGATTTTCCTCGGCGGCAATCCACTGATCGTCGGAATCATCGTCGGGCTCGGCCTGCTGCCCTACTTCGTCGTTTTCGTCCCCACGTTCATGAGCGACTTCAAGGAGCGGGGGGAAACGGCGGTGAGGCGCCACCGTTTCGAACAGGGCGGAGGCGGCGACGAAGAAGCGTTCCACGAATGCGAGGTTTGCGGAGCGACCGACAAGACCCACCCCGAACGGGACTTTCGGGTCGCGGCGGACGGCCGTGAAATCTGCAGCGAATGCCGGAAAACGGCGGCGAGCTGATCCGATGGTTCAGACGTCGACGTACTGCGACTGATACACCTCGGGTTGCCGGTCCTTGAACACCTCCCAGATCCCGAATCCGAGAAGCACGACGAACAGCGCGCCGGCGCAGAGGTAGATGTAGGTCCAGTCCATGGGAGGCTCGGTCCGCGCCACCATGGCTTCGGAAGCTTCGGAACTCCGGCCGTTTCCATCCATCATGACGACCCTGAACTCGTATTCGGAGACGGGCGCAAGCCCCTTGATTTTCGCTTTCACGAGACGGTCGATTCGCTCGAACGCCACATCCCCGTAGGGAGCCCAAACGCTTTCGGGGACTCCCGATTCCTCGGCCACGATCATCCCGCGCAATTCCACTTCGAAGGAATTTCCTTCGGACTGCGGGGGAGCGGTCCAGCCGATGGTCAGGGAATCGCTGCCGGCGTTGACGATGGACAGATCCTCCGGCTCGCGCAACTCGGGGTTCAGTTCGCGGGAGACCAGCGGGCGGGTGACGAAACCCAGGGGGCTCCGCAGCTTCTCGATCTCGTCGGGATCCAAGTCGTCGCGCCATGAGTTGCCTTTCGGGGCGGCGGCGGGCTCGTCGGCGGACAAGTCGGCAAGTCCATCCTGCGGGGCTGGGTCGGGAACGGAGAACCCACCGCCGCCTTCGGGGGCAGCGTCCTTCGCGTCGGCGACGGAACCGGAACTGAGACGCATGCGACCCGACGAGAGATTGGGGGTCAACCGGCTCTTCGAACCGTCCGACGCCTCTCCTTTGGGACGGACCACGTTGCCGAGCAGGCGTATCGGGATCGTCTGCTCGTCGGCGAAGACGTTCATGGTCGAGTCGACCATGCCCCGGCGGGAGGCACCCGGATAGAGGCCCACGGAGATCTGAACGGACGAGAGCGGCGCGAGCTTCGGCCCCGGGTTGGTGAGCAGTCGAAAAGGCTCGGGGATGTGGAATTCCAAGGGCATGGCCACGCCCCCGACATTCGTCAGGGTCAATCCGCGCTCGGTCGACTTGCCCGCCGAGACCTTGCCGAAATTGATGACCTCCGACGTGATCGAGTTCGTAACCGACACCTTGATTTCACCGGGAACCACCGGGGCGAAGACTCGAGCCGACTTGGCGTAGCCGTTCTCCAGGAAAAATTCCACCGTGCCGTCGAACGGCGCGGTGTCGGTGCTGCCGAGACGCACCCGGACCTTCGTCTCGGCTTCCGGCGGCAAGAAGTATTCCTCGAGGAGACTGTTCTCCAGGCGACTGCTGCCGCGAGCTTCGAGGCGCAGCGTGTTGGGACCACGGTTTAGAAGGACGATTTCCCCGCGGCGTTCGCGCGTTTTCGGATCCCTTTGCAGTTCCAGCGTCTCGGTGACGATGGAAAACGGTTCCGCTCCCTCGCCCACCAGCTTGGTGGTTCCCGTCTTGCTCCGGCTGAGACTCAGAAAGTAACTCGTCTCCCCGGTGAGATCGGGTCGGAAAGCAACCTTCACGTTCTTCGAACCCTTCGGCCCGAGCGTCAAGTTGCCGTCCTCCGGCTCGACCAGATGCCAGGGAGCGGCGAGAATCAGCTGACGGGAAAAGGAGCCGCTTCCCAGGTTTCGGACGTTGATTTCGCGGACTTCCTCGTCGCCGATCATGACTTGGCCGAAGTCGACGGACTCCGGAACCTGTATCTCCGCCTCCGTGTTCACGATGTCGATGTCGTAGCGCATCGCCGAGGAATAGCGACCTCCTCGGTAGCGGACCGCGAACGAGAAGACGTCCGCCTCGGCGCCCGAGTCGGGATCGGCGACGTAGGTCACGATCGCTTTGTTCCGCTCCAAAGGCTTGCTCACGAGCGAGACGATCCGCCCCGCCGTCGGAAAGTCGCGGATGAGAAATTCGACCATGGCGCCCGGCGTCTTCGACTCCGCCCGGATCTCGAACTGGACCTCGTGCCCTTCCAGCGCTTCGACTCTTCCCGTCACCGGAACCGGAACGCCGATCTCGTCTTCGGTCTTCAAGCGCGGCGCTTCCGGTTCCCGACTGAAAAGCCCCCCCTTCTTGAACAACTGGCCTTCGGCCGAGACGGAGACGGACAGGCACGCGGCCGCGATCAACACGGCCTCGCGCAATCTGCCGACGAACATCCCGGAATCAGCGTGTCTTTCCATTTCCATCCCAAAATATACAGTGCCCTGAGAACTACCGGGCAGGACTTTACACCGAAACCGGTCAATAATCGAGAGAGAAGCCGCGGAGCCTGCGTCTCAATAGATCCAGCGCCAGACGGGTCACCCGCAGCTTGAAGCTCGTGCGGTCGGACGGCTGGAGGTAGCGCCGCGAAAAGGTCGGCTCGCTCCGTCCGGCAAGGGCGATGTGGACGGTTCCCACCGGCTTCGCGTCCGAACCGCCGCCCGGTCCGGCGATCCCGCTCACGGCGATGGCGTGGTCCGCGCCGCTCGCCCGCAGACATCCCTCGGCCATGGCCCGCGCCACCGGGTCGCTGACGGCACCGTGCTCCGCCAGCATCTCCGGGGGAACGCCGAGAATCTTCGTCTTGGCCTCGTTCGAGTAGGTGACGTAGGCGCTTCCGAGGATCGCGCTGGAGCCCGGCTCGTCCGTAAGCGTGCTGGCGATCAACCCTCCGGTGCAGCTTTCGGCGGTGGCGACGGTTTCCCGGCGCTCGACGAGCAGATCGAGCACCACCTTCGCGATGGAATCCTCGGACTCCGCCGCGATGTGGCTTCCGTACTCGGCGCGGAGAATCTCCGAGGCCGCGTCCACGGCTTCGGGAGAGCCGATGAGACGCAAATCCACTTCGCCGAGACGGGCGCAGTATCCCAGTTCGAGGTTCGGAATCCGGGAAAGGCGCGGCTCCAGCTTCGACGCCAGCGAGGATTCCCCGATCCCGTAGATGCGGAAATTTCGCCAGGCGTTGGACAGAAGCGCCTCGCCTCGCAGTCCGGCGAGCCTCGGCCCTACCGCCGTCTCGAACATGGGTCTCAATTCCCGCGGCGGGCCCGGCAGCAAAAAGAGATGGGGAAAACCCGCTTCCGGGTCGGACGCCAGATAAAGCCCCGGAGCGGTGCCGCGGGGATTCGCCAACACCTCGGCGCCTTCCGGGACCATTGCCTGGCGATCGTTCGAAGAGCTCGCCTTCAGACGGCGTTTCCGGAACATTTCGCGGATCTCATCCCGGATGGCCGCGTCGAGGCGAAGCTCGCGCCCCAGCATCGCGGCGACCACTTCGCGGGTGACGTCGTCCGCGGTCGGCCCGAGACCGCCCGTAACGAGCACCACGTCGCTCCGGGGAAAGGATTCCTCCAGGGCCACCCGGATCTCGTCGCCGTCGGGAATCGCGGTCTGCCGCTGGATGCGCAGCCCGAGCTTGAAAAGCTGTTCTCCGAAGTACGCCGCATGGGTGTTCGTCACCTTGCCGAGGAGCAGTTCGGTCCCGATATTGACCACCTCGATCCGCATCGTCGAATCAGCCTTCCGCGGACGAAGGGTGCCGCTCCGGAAGAAAATCGAGGTTCACGCGCGGGGCGTCCGACCAGAGGTCCTCCAGGGAATAGAGGTCCCGCTTCTCCTGATGGAAGATGTGAACGACGACGTCCACGTAGTCGAGCACGAGCCACAGACTCGAGGCTTCGCCTTCGGACGCCCGCGGCCGCTCGCCGATGGCCTCCTCCGTCCTCTCGCGGATCTCGCGACTGACCGCCTTCAGATGCGGGACGGAACTGGCCGTGCAGATCACGAAGTAATCCGCCAACGTGGAGAGACCCCGCAAATCGAGAACAGCGATGTCCTCCGCCTGAATTTCATCCGCGTACTTGGCGCAGGTTTTGGCAATGGTGAGAGAATCCGGCACTAAGGTCGTTCGGGTGTATCCCTAAGTTGCCGGGAAATCGCGAAATGGCAATCGCCAATTGCGGTTCGGTTCGGTCGCCGCGCGCCTCCGTTTCGAGGGGCGGCAAACAGGGTTGGATCCACCGCCAACCCCTGTCGAACGGCCTGCCAAGCCGATCGGGTCACAATCGCTTGACTTGAAGATTGCGGACTTGGAACGATTCGCCGTGGTCCTGGATCGCGATCCAGCCTTCGTCGGCGAGTTTCTTGCCCTCCTCCTTTTCCTCGGCGAGGTCGAAGTCCTGCACCGTCTCCCCGTTTATCACCACGGTGAGATGGCTTCCCTCCATCTTCACGGTCATGCGATTCCATTCTCCGGCGGGTTTGCTCATGTTCTTCGTCGCCCCCCGGGTCTTGATGACGCCGCCGAGGTCGTGATGGCCCATTTTTTCGTCGTCCAGGCCCATGGAATCGAGGATCTGGACCTCGAACCCGCCCGCCACCGGGTCTTCCCGGTCGTCGATTCGGAAATGAAAACCCGAGTTCCCGCCTTCGCCGTGCTTGTATTCGAAATCGAAGATGAAGTCCCCGTATTTCTCGGTCGTCCACAGGTAGTGGTGGTAGCGCTTCCAGCCCTCCTCGCCCTCGCGGGGTTCGAGGTCGACCACGCCGTTCTCTTTCGCCTGCCAGTTGCCCTCCGTCTCCAGGCCGGTGAGTTCCCCGTCCGCCGCCAGGGACACGAAACCGTCCGCATTTTTCTCGGGATGACCGGCGTAAATCGTGTTAATTAGGACGAGGGCGAGCGTCAGGAGGTAGAAAGTCGGTTTCATTCGCTGTAGATTAGAGATCGATTTTCGCCGCCGCAAGCTCGCAATGACATTTCATCGGCCCACGCCAGAATTCGAAGACGCCCATTCATGAAAACCATCCACCTCTACGTTCTCCTAGCCGCTCTTTCCCTTCCGCAGCTGCTCTCGGCCCAACAGTTCAACTTTCCGAACGCGAAGGATCCCACCGTCAAAAAGAGCAAGGACAAAGGCATCGAGGGAACGAAAGCGCCACCTTTCGGAGGCACGGAATGGATCCAGTTGCCGGAAGGACGCGAGAGTCTGGAAATATCGGATTTCGCCGGGAAGTATTTGATCATGATGTTTTTCCAGGACACCTGCGAAGCCTGCCACAAGCGGTCGTTCCCGACCTTGAAGCGCCTCGTGGACAAGTTCGGCGACGAAGAAGACGTCGACTTTCTCGCCATCCAGACGCCGTTCGAAGACTTGACCGACAACACCAAGGCGAAGCTCGCGCCCACCGCCGAGAAGTTCGGTCTCGACATCCCCTTCGGCCATTTGGCCAAGACCCCCAGGCTTTACAGCCTCAACGCCGCCTACAACACCGGCGGCACTCCGTGGTGGGTGATCGTCGACAAGGAGGGCGTGGTCATCTACGACGGGCACTACCTCAATCCCGACGAGGCCGAGAAAAATCTCGAGAACCTGCTGGCCGGCAGGCCGATCGATTGATCGGTCCGGCTCTTCAGTAGGTCACCGTCATCCCGAAGTGGAATTTCCCGTCTCCGGCCTCGAGGGGGGAAACGCCGTGGGATTCGATCGCCCAACCGTAGGAGGCGCGGGCGAATCCGAGTTCGCCGAGACGGCAGTGAAGACCGAGGCCGACGCTCTGCAACGAGGGGCTCGTTTCTCCGGGCAGAGCATCGCTGATATCGAGGACCGCGGCGTCGTAGAAGAGATAGGCGTTCCATACGCCGTCGCCTCCGGGGCGGTCGGCGGGAAACACCGAAAACGGCGGTGTGATCAGTTCGACGTTCAGGATCAGCCCGGAATCGACCCGGACGAGGCTCTCGTCGTAGCCCCGGACCGTCGCGTGCCCGCCGGCGAGCAATTGCTCCGTCGAGGCCAGCCTGTCGCCGGTGGCCTGGGCCTCCGTTTCGAAACGCAACGACCAGTCTCGCGGCAAGCGGATCACCCTTTCCACCTCGGCGAACCCGTAGACGTAGTCGGCTTCCGAGCCGGCCCGGGCCAGCATGAAGCTGGCGTCGTCGTTGTTCCCGTAGAGATCCCCCGGGGACGCCGCGAGGCCCGCGGTGAAGCGGGTGTAGCCGAGCTCGTCGGGGAACTCCGCGTCGTATTCGAACCGGAACTGGCCGATGGCGATGTCGGTGCCGAACACGCTGAAGCCGCCGAAGATCAGATCCGTGTTCGTCGTCTTGTAGTCGAACGCGGCGGTGAAGGCGTGGCGCCAGCGGCGGTTCCACGCCGGTCGCACGAGGGGAACGCGATACTCGGCGGTGACCTGCGTGCTTTCCCCCTCGATGTCGAGCAGCCCGAGATCGTCCGCGTTGCTGCTGACGTGGGCTCCGATTAAACGCAGGGTGTGTCGCCAGGGCAGAAAAGCCTGGTAGAATACGGAGTGGGCGCTGAGCGAATCCCAATCGACGTCGGCGGTGTGCTGGTAGCCGATGGACTGCTCCGTCCGCCACGGGTTGGCCACGTTGAATCCGAAGGAAACTTCGTTCTCCCCGGTCAAGTTCACCCCGGTGTTGGCGAACCCGGCGTAGGCCGTGACCGACTTCTCCTCCTTCACCTCCAGCACGATGTCGCTGGTGCCGTCCGTTTCGCCACGCTCGTAGATCACGTTCACCAGGCGAATGGGATTCTCGTTCAGCCAGTCGAGGTCGGACTGGACGACGCGGCGGTTGATCCTGTCGCCGGGATTCGTCCGAAGCTGATCGAGGAGATACTCCGGCCTCGAACGCACGGCGCCTTCCTGCCGCTTCTCGCCGAGAACCGCCTCGCGCACGACGACTTGGATTTTGCCCTGGGTGATGTTCTGCTCGGGAAAGTAGACGTCGACCAGGGGATGATCGCTCTCCCGCCACGCCGAGACGATGTCCTTCGCCAGCCTCTCCAGAAGCGCCATGGAAACGGGTTCGCCGACGTACGGCTCCAAGGTGGCGCGCAGTCCCTCCGGTGCTGGAAGCTCGGGGTCGATATCGACGGGTTCCGGGCCCGCGGCCGGAGAAGGCGTGGTTTTCGACTGGTCCGATATCAACCGGATCGCCGCGATGGAGACCCCCAGGGGAGTCTCGTCGCCCGTCTCTTCCTCGTCCTCCCGAACCGTCGCCTCCGATTCGCGGTAGCGTTCGTCGTTCAACACCGCGGCCCGCTGCCGTTCGGCTCGTTCCACGGGACGGTTCTGCGCGCAAGCGAAAGTCGCCGTGAGACAGGCCGCCACCGCCAAAACGCCGCAAAGCGGTCGGGAGCAGTCTTGTCGGCTGAGCGGTTTCATGTTGCGACCCTTCCCGTAACCCGGCGGGTCGTCATTCGTCAAGAGCGGAGGTCAGTTCTCCGAAGGCGGCATCGTTCAACAAGACCCCGAGCGCGGCCACCACGGCGGGATCGGGCTGAACGGGAACGGCCACGATCGAAACGACCCCGTCCTCGGACGTCACCGGGATGGCAAGGGTCATTTGCAACGCGGCAAACAGCTCGGAAGCGGCGGCCCGATTCAACAGTTCCTGGAGCAACGCGACCACCGCCGCATCCGGAGGCCCGTCGAGATCGATGGCGTAGGGACCGTCGGAAGGGATCAAAAGCGCGGCCCCGCCGTGATCCAGAGCCTCCGCCAGTTCCGCGAACGCGTCGATGCCGAGAGTCTCCCGAAGATCCGAGATCACAATGACGGGCGGAACTGAAAACTGGCCGTCGAGCGAAGCCGGCGCGAACATGAGGTACTCGGTCCCGTCGACGAGTATCACGGTGGCCTGGCCCGCCAGCGCGGCGGCAAACGCTCCCGTTTGCGACGCGAACAAGTTGTCCCGAAAGAGCCGGGTGCCCTCGTCGACGGCGTTCGCGTTGTTGAACAAGTTCCGCTCTTCTCCTCCGTCGCCTTTTCGTCCCCCGATCTCAGCGCGCTGCTCGCCATTGTCCAACTGCAGGGTCAACAGGGAGCCGCCGCCGTTGCCCACGACACTGTCGTCCGGCGCGGGATCTTCGAAGTTGGCGTGGACGATGGGCTGCCCTCCCGCCAGCAGGATCGGGTTGGAATCCAGCGCTCGACCCCCCGGCAGATCGAGCCGGTCGTGTCCCCGGCCGCCGTCTAGGATCTGCACAAAACTGCGGGGACCCGTGATCACCGTGTCGTCTCCGAATCCGAGGCTCATTTGAATTGCCTCGATGCCGCTGAATCGGTAGACGGGGTTGCGCGCGATCCAGTTGTCCGAAATTCGATAGGTGTTGGCGCCGCCGAGATTTCTGTCGTCGATCCACAACAGATCGTTCCCACCTCCCCCGACAACTCCGGAGACGGTCGCCTGATTGAAGAACTCGAAACGGTCCGGTCCCCCACCGCCGACCAGCGTTTCGAAGGATTCGAAAAAGCCGGCGTTGAGCCTCCCCGAGTTCGGCCCGGTGATGCGGAATACGTCGGCGTTCGGCGTTCCCGCCAGAGTGTCCCGGGCCGACGAGCCGACGACTCTCTCGATGGATTCGACGTTTGCCACCGCCGGAAAAACGTTCGACCCGGGGGCGACGGTGATCCCGCTCGTGAAATGCTCGTAGCTGAGGGTGTCGAATCCGCCGCCGCCGGCGAGCGTTCCTGCGAGGCCGCCGCCGGAGGGAAGCAGGTAGAACAGGTCGTTGCCGCGACCTCCTGTAACCGAGCCGTTGAAGTGAACCCCTTCCGGCAAATCCACGGTGACGGTGTCGGCGCCGGCTCCGCCCGAAATCTCCCCGAAATCGAAAAACGGAAGACCGCCGATCACGGCCGCTGCGGTCGGCCCTCCGCCTCCGAAGTAGGCACCGCTGTCCACGGCCTCGATGCGAATATGCTCGCCGGCGGCGGAAGCGACGAGTTTCGATTCCGTCGTCCGCCCTTGAAAGAAGTCGATGTTCTCGAAGCGATGGTTCGTGAGATCGAGCGTTCTTTCCACACCGACCCAAGCGCCCGAACCTCCGTCCAACAGAACATCGGGCGCCACAAGACGACCGTCCCCCCGGAACTGGAAATCGTTGCTGTAGTAGTATGGGTCGTAGCTCAGACCCAGGTCGATGCCGGTCCCCGCCCTCACGGTCCCGACGATGTCGAGCGATTGCGGGCCCGTTACCGCCAAAGTGCCCGCCACACCGATGTCGCCAAGGGCGAGATTCGACCAGTTCTCGATCGCGATGTTTCCTGCGGGCGTGCTGGTGAGAAAGTTCACCATGCTGTCGTTCAGGGTGAAATTCTCGCCGTTCGACGAGAGGTCTTCAAGCAGGAGCCGGTCGGCCCGGATGCCGTGGGTCACGACCTCCCCGCCCAGCGTCCGCAGGAGAAGATCCTGGGTGCCGTCTCCCGAAACGAGGCTCCCGGGGCCTAGCTCGAAGCCGGGAACGATCTCGGCGATGTCGATCGCGGCGCCCCCGCCCTGCCCTTGTCCCGTCAATCCGACGAGAGCGTCGGAGCCGGATTCCATGGTCGAGCCGACTTCTCCGAAAATGTGAATTCCCCGAGACGTTCCCGCGCCCCCGGTTCCCTCGATGGTGATGTTTCCCGAGTTCGAAACCAGCGAGGAACCCGAAATTGCGACACCGTCCGCCCCCGGTCCGCCGATACCCGTGATCGCAATGTCGCCGCTGTCCGTACCGAAAGACGCTCCGGCAAGCTCGACGCCTCGCTGTCCGGACACCGAAATGTCGCCGGCCACGGTGGCGATACTGACTTGTCCGTCCCCCAAGAATATCGCGGACCCACCCGCCTCTACACTCAAGCCGCCGTTCCCTCCGCCCACCGCGATGGACGTGTCCCCCTCCATCCGGAAGTCGTTGAGCGCCATAAAGGTTAAATTGTTGTCCGAAGCCCAGGAGATGAGGACACCGTTTTTCACCGTGATGTTGCCGCTTCCCTGGAACGAGGGGTCTTCGTCGGTCTGGATCACCAGGCTGCCGTTGCTTTGAAGAAAGTTCGAGATGTCGTCGGCGTACAAGGTATTGAGACTGATCGCGGTCTCGCCTCCGTCGTCCGGCTCGAACTGAATCGGGCTCCCGGATCCGGATTCTATGAAAATGTCATTCGGATCGAGCAGAAAAAGCCCGCCGCGTCCATTCGGCGCTCCCACGTCCACCGACTCCACCAAACCGGGAATTCGGACGGATTCCTTCCCCGAAAGTTCCACGAACCCACCGTCGCCGGACACGGACCCGCCTCTCGCCTCGGCCCGGCCCTGAAAGGTCAGAGATCGATTCGCGAAAACCACGATCTCTCCCCCGTTGCCGGCGACGCGGGCGCCGGCGTCGATCCGCGCACCGCCTCCGACCGTGACGTCGGTGGCATTGTGAAACGCGGGGTCCTCGCCTTCTCTGCCTCCCCCGATGTAAACCCGACCGCCGGCGGAGTCCCCGTCGGCCAGAATCAAGCTGTCCTCGAAAACGTCGATCTCGCGCCCCAGCACCAGGACGCTGCCCCCGGCCCCTTCCTCCCCGGACGCGTCCACCTCGCCGCCGATTTCGGTTTTTCCGTCGGCTCCGGCGTCGGCCACGATGCGCCCGCCTTCTTCCCCCGAGTTCCGCTTGCCCTGAAGAGTTCCGGTCGACCGCACGGTCCCGCCGCCTCCGGCCCGCAGAAAAATCTGGCCGCCTTCGCGCGAAACGGACGTGGCGGCGACACGCCCCTCGTTTTTCACGGCCATTCCGTAGATGTTTCCCCCGTGGGACTTCAACTCGGCGACGTTGGCTTCGACGGTTCCGCGGTTGATCACCCCGTTCTCCTTCTTCCCGCCGGAGGCGCCGCGGACGTAGACCCGCTCCTCGCCCGATTCCTTCAGCAGGATATCGTTTCCGGCAGCCAGTCCCGCCGTGCCGCGGGGAGCCTGGACGAGGCCGGAATTGTCCACCGTAGCCGCCATGAGAAACACGTCGCCGTGTGAAGCCGAAATTCTGCCGAGGTTGATCACCGCCCCCTGGGAGGAACCGCGAAACTGCAGGTCGCCTCCGGCCAGAAACTCCGAGTCCTCCACATCCAAAGTGGACCCGACGAACCCGCCGACATCGATGGTTCCGGAAGCGCCCACGAGGATGCCGTTCGGATTGAGCAGAAGGATATTCCCGTTGGCCCGCAGCGCCCCGTCGATCCGCGAAACGTGCCGGCCCTGCACGCGGTTGAGGGCGGCCGACTCCGACGTCGGCTGCTTGAAACGGGTCACTTCGTCTCCGCCGATCGAGAAGTCGTTCCAGTCGATGATGGCGCGATCCGTTCCCTGGAGAACGGTAAGCCGATTTCCCGCCCGCTCGAACCGCACGTCGCCGAACCGAACCGTCTCCCCGGCAGGGTTGGCGGCCACTGGACCGGCGGTCGCCAGAATCGCCGCCGCGAGAAGCCGCGCGGCCAACCTGGCTGCGCGAAACGGATGCGGTGGCGTCATTGCAAAAGGAAAGTCGAAATCGGCTCGGACCGCTACTCTACTGGTTGGCTCCGTCCTGATTCTCCGGAACGATTTCGATGCGGCCTTCCTTCACTTGGGCGTAGCCCTTGCCGTCCTCCACGACCACCCCGAAAAAGGTGCCCCGCGCCGCGGCCACGCCGCTCGGCGTCCTCACCTTGAAATCGAGTTCGCCGACCGCGTTGGGCTTCAGAAGCGCTCCGAGGCCACCGCTCTTGAGATCGATCGTGATCTGCTTGGGAGTGGCCTCTTCGTCGACTGCCTCGATGACCACTTCCGAATCCGCCGACACTCGAATGGCTGAGCGAGGCGTGATGACGATGACCGCTCTGGAATTCGCCCCGGTCTTGACCGTGCTGCCCACCGCCACCTTGTCGCCGGCCTCCAGCGGCGAAGCGTTTCCTCCGCCCCGGGGAACGGATTCCACGTCCCCGACGGCGACCGTCACCTCCCCGCTTTCCGGTTCCGCCTTCAGTTCTCCCGGAGTCATCAGTCCGCAGAGGCAAAAAAAGCTGTATATCCCGATCTGAAGTTGTTTCATGGTCCCTGTGTCGTGAACGCCCCGAATTCTCCTACCTTTTACCGATATCGGCGAACAAATTCAATCAATAACGCGCTTTGCCCTCTTTGACGAATCCATGAGTGGTTTCATGCCCGCCTCCGAGAGGTATTCGCGGACCGAGTGATCATGGCGCCTCCATCGCGAAAGAGACCGACCGTTGTCCTGGCGCTGATTCCGTTCGTCGCGGCGGGCGTCATGCTGGCGGTCTCCCAGACGGAAATCGCCCGCCAGTGGGAAAACGCCACGCTCGACTGGCGGTTTCGGACCCGGGCCGATTCGGATGGACCGCCCGATCCGCGCATCGCTCTCGTCGGCATCGGCGAAAATTCCTTGAAAACCCTGGGGCGATGGGAGGAATGGACCCGGGACTTCCACGGCAAAATGGCCGAGGCGCTGACGTCGCGGCCGCCCGAAGTCCTCGCTTTCGACTTTTTCTTTTCGGAGAAAAGCCGGGATCCCGCCAACGATCTCGCTTTCGCCGACGGCCTCGCCTTTCATCCCGGCGCCATTACCGGCATGGCGATCGAGACGGGTGCCGGCGAAGACTTGGACGACGAATTCGGCGACGAAGGCGTTGACCGGGGCGAGCCGCCCTACCTCGGAAAGACCAAACCGCTGCAGCGGATCCTCGGCGACCGATCGAAGATCCTGGGAGGCGATCGAGCTGCCGTGCCGATTCCCGTGATCGCCGAGAGCGCCTGGACGGGCGTCGTCAACTCCCCCTCCTCTCCCGTCGACGGAATGAGACGGGAGCTGCCGCTGGTCGGACGAGTCGGCGATTCGGTCTACCCCTCGATGGTCCTGCAAATCCTCATGCAACTGGAAGACGCGGACGCCGACGACGTCCAAGTCGTTCTCGGCGAAGCGATCCGACTGCCCAGGACGGGCGGAGGCGAATGGCGAATTCCCATCGACTCCCGCGGTTTCCTGCCCCTCAACTACCGCGATACGGAGCGCTTCGAAATTCAAGACTACGCAAGCATTCTCACCCAGCTTCTGCGCTCGGATGACGGTGCCGCGTGGCCCGACGGCGTCCCTCCGCTCGAGGGGCAACTCGTCATCGTAGGGCAAAGCGCCACCGCGCTGCCCGATCTCGGACCGACTCCCTACAGCGCCAACGATCCCCTTTTCCGCATCCAGGCCACCGCCTTGAACAGCATCCTGCGCACGGACTATCTCCGCGAAGCGCCGTTTTTCTGGGTTCTTCTCGGTTGGCTGGCCGTCGCCTGGCCCACCCTGTTCCTTCTCAAAAACGCCCACGTCGCGTTGGCGATCGGGGTCCCGCTTCTCGTGGCCGCGATCTACGTGGCCGCCACCTTTCGTCTTTTCGCCAGCAGCTCGATCGTCCTCCCCCTCGTCCTTCCGGTTCTCGGCTTCGCCTTCATTCACGCCACCGTGATAGGCGAGAGGCTCGTGGCCGAGGCCCGGGCCAAGCGCCACATCCACTGGGTGTTCGGCTCCTACGTCGCCCAGGCCATCGTCGATCGGATCGTGGCCACCGGCGAGATGCCGAAACTCGGCGGCGAGAAAGTGGATATAACAGTCCTGTTCAGCGACATCCAAGGGTTTTCCACGTTTTCCGAACAACTGCCTCCCGAGAGGCTCGTCGAACTGATGGTCGAGTACCTGTCGGAAATGACCGACCTCGTTCTCGACCTCGACGGCACCCTGGACAAGTACATTGGCGACGCCATCGACGCCATGTTCGGCGCCCCCGTGCCCTACCCCGACCACGCCTACCACGCGGTCTCCTGCGCCTTGAAAATGCAGGAGAAGCAGGAGGAACTGTGCGCCCGTTGGAGAAGCCAGGGCGACTTGCCGGACCTGGTTCACAACATGCGAACCCGAATAGGCCTCAACTCGGGCGACGCCGTGGTGGGCAACATGGGCTCCCGCCGACGTTTCAACTACACCATGATGGGAGACAACGTCAATCTCGGCGCCCGGTGCGAGAGCGCCGCCAAGTCCTACGGCGTCTACACCATGACTACCGAGCAAACCCGGCAGGCAGCCACGGCGACCAGGGACGACGTGATCTATCGCTATCTCGACCGCATCGTCGTCGTGGGCCGCACCGTCCCGGTCAAGGTCTACGAGATCGTCGGCTTCCGCGGCACCATTCCGGACGGCGTGCTCGCGGGGCTCGAACGCTACGCCGAGGCGATAGACCACTACCTGGCGCGTCGGTGGGAAGAAGCTCTAAAGCTCTTTCGAAAGGCTGCCGCCAGCGAACGCTTCCAGCCCGGTCGGGATTCCGGCATCGTCACCAATCCTTCGCTCGTGATGGTCGACCGCTGTCTCGCCATGCAATCGAATCCGCCCCCCGAAGATTGGAACGGCGTCTACGAGATGAAAACGAAGTGAGCGCGCCATTGGGTTCCTCCGTGGAAAGAATCGGGATGCGACCGCCTATTTCCAACGCCAGACATCATCCTCGGTCAAGGTGCCTTCCTCGACCGGCTTCTTTGACTTCAGCCAGCGCCGGGCCTCCGGGTCGTCCCGGCTTTGGTTTCAAGAATCACCAACCCTGGATTCTACCGAGCCGTTATCCTACGCGGTCGGGAGCTTCGAGATCCCGTTCCGCCAAAGCCCGGTCGAATCGCTCGTCGAACTGAACCAGTAACCGCTGAACCTCCTCGCGCTGCACCTGCTTCTGGATGCCCGCGCCGCCCCTCTCGACCGCCTCGCGCTCTTTCTCGCCGAGATCTTCGGGACGGAGTTCGTCTTCGTCCGATCCCCTGCCGAATTTGCCGACGATCTTTCCGACAAGGGTTCGAGCGCCGCCGACCTTGCGCCACGCTTGCCTTCACTCTGGTTTGCGTTCCCGCCGGGATCGAATTCACCGGGGACAGCGGTCGCCGAAGGAGTCCCGCTGCTTCGACGCCGGCAAGATGAATCTTGAAACCGGACGGGGCTCCCTTACCCTGCGTACGCCACGATCGACATTGATCGAAGAACTCCGAAAGCCCATGAAATTCCCGACCCTCTGCCTCGCACTCCTTGCCGCCCTTGGCGGAAATTCCCTCGCCGCCGCTCCCGACCCACCGCTGAACGTGGTTTTTATCATGGCCGACGACCTCGGCTGGGCCGAAGTCGGCGCCTACGGGCAGGAGAAGATTCCAACGCCCCACATCGACCGCCTCGCGGAGGAGGGCATGCGTTTCACCCAGCACTACAGCGGCGCACCGGTCTGCGCTCCCGCCCGGTGCGTGCTCATGACCGGCAAGCATCTCGGCAACGCCGAAGTGCGCGGCAATTTCAAGGTGGCCAACGCCTTTCCCGAGTTCGACGAGGGCCAGTATCCGCTCTCGGAGGAGGCGGTGACCATTGCCCAGGTTTTCCAGGAGGCGGGGTACGCCACCGGTGCCATGGGCAAGTGGGGCCTCGGCCCGGTCGGCAGCACCGGCGACCCCAATCGCAAGGGCTTCGACCTCTTCTTCGGCTACAACTGCCAGTCGGTCGCCCACAGCTTCTACCCGCCGCATATCTGGCGCAACGACCAGAAGATCGTCATCAACCAGAACCCCATTCCCGGCCACGCGAAACAGCCCGAGGGAGAAGTGAAGATGGACGACTGGATCGGCGAAACCTACGCGCCTAAGCTGATGATCGCCGAGGCGGAGAAGTTCATCGGGAACAACTCGGCCCGGCCGTTCTTCCTCTACCTGCCGTTCATCGAGCCGCACGTGTCCATGCATCCGCCGCGGGAATCCGTGGAGCAATTCCCCGAAGAATGGGACTCGAAGCCCTACCGGGGCGGCAACGGCTACGTCCCCCACCCCCGTCCCCGCGCCGGCTACGCGGCCATGATCAACGATCTCGACAGCTACGTCGGCCGCGTCGTGGCCGCGCTCGAAAAGGCGAACGTGGCCGACCGCACCCTGATCGTCTTCACCAGCGACAACGGTCCAACGCATGAAAGATCCGCCGAACCGGACTTCCACGTCGGTGGCGCGGACCCCGTCTTCTTCGACAGCACGGACGACCTGCGCGGTTACAAGGGAAGCGTCTACGAGGGAGGCCTCCGCGTCCCTACCATCGCTCGACTCCCCGGCCGCATCCCAGCGGGTGCGGTGAACGATACGCCCGGTTACGCCGCCGACTGGTTCCCGACCCTGTGCGAGGCCACCGGTCTGGAAGCCCCGTCCGGCATGGATGGAGACAGCCTCTGGCCGGTGCTCGTCGGCGACCGGGAGACGCTCGCATCCCGCAAGCCCATGATATGGGTGTTCCCGGCCTACTCCGGTCAGGTCGCGCTTCGGATTGGCGACTTCAAGCTCGTACGTCAAAATCTCCAGACGAAGAATCCCGGTCCGTGGGAAGTCTACGACCTGTCGAAGGATCGTTCCGAGTCGAACGACCTCGCCGCCACCAATGGCGACCTCATCCGCGAAGCCGAGGAGATCCTGCGCCGGGAGGTGAGCGAGAACGAGATCTTCCCGCTCGATATCCCGGGCGTGACCGCGAGGACAGCTCGTTGAGCCGCGAACGACGAACTTCTTGGCGCTCGTAGCGATCCCGACTACAGAATGACGGTCAACCCGCGAGAGTGAAATCGTAGTCCTTCTGGCGAAGAAACCCGTCGATGCGGATGGAACCGTCTTCGAACAGCGACACCAGGGAACAGCCGTTGTTTTCCGGGCCGCTCCCTTCCACGACAGCGACGAGCGTGCAGAAATGCATGCTGTCGAGTTCGCGGTATTCGTTGCGGTGACTGTGCCCCTGCAGGACAGCCAGCACCTTGCCGGATTCCGCCATCACGCCGCGGACCGCTGCGGCGTTGTTGACGTAGTGGGCGCCTTCGCCGTCCAGCCGCTGGTGAGCGAACACGATGGCGGGCCGGTCGGCCTTCTGCAGATCTTCGGCCAGCCATTGCAGTTGCGCTTCGGGGAGGTTGGGATCGGTCCATTCGTGGTTGTTGCGCCCGTAGGGCTCTCCGTCGCTTCGAAAGCAGGAGTCCAGCACGACGAAGTGAAAATCCCCCCGATCGAACGAATAATGAGGGGCGGTCGCTCCGCTGTTCTCGAGGAACTCTTCTTTCGTGAGGGTGTCGACGCAGTGGTTGCCCAGAACGTAATGCCGGTCGCAGGGCGCCTTGGCGAAAACGCCCTCGATCTTACGGAGGAACTCGATCTCCTCTTCGACGCTTTCGGTCCGGTCGATGAAATCGCCCAGTTCAACCACAAACGCCGGCTCTTCGGGTTCCAGTCGCTCCAAAGCGCGAGCCAGTTTGTCGAGGGATTCGCGATAGTGTCGGCTCCCGTTGGGCGGCTTGTCAGCGTAGTGGATGTCGGTCACCGCGCCGAAGCGCAAGGCGGGGGGCCGGCTCTCCTCGGCCAACAACGAGGAGGCGGCCGGAGCTCCGCCAAGCAGCAAGGCGCCGCGGCGAAGCATCGCGCGGCGGGAGGGGGGAAAACGGGATTCGAAAGGCATAAGCTTTGCGGTGTTCAGTGGACCGATCGAGCGAGTTTCCGGGCTCGCGTCGAGAAGGCTCTCGGAAACAATCCACGATCCCCCGCGCTTGGCAAGAGGCCGAAAGTCGCTCCCGGGCCTTTTGACCCCGCGCCGCGCCTGTCTTGTCATGCCCCCCGCGGAGGGCGCTCCCGGAGAAACGAAGAACCACCCGAGCTTGACAAGGCCCGCGCTTCTAGCGCAATGTCGCCGAACCTTTCGGGTAGCCAAGCGACGCTCCCTCGGCGAGAAAAAGTGAGCCAGGGCACACGAAATGAGCCAAGGCACACGAATGCCAACGCTCGGCCACAGGCTGAACCGGCCATGTGGGGAAAATTCCTGTTATCGACGTTGAAACGCCTAGTTCACCCGCTCCCATGAAAGTCCTCATCGCCAGGAGTGGTTACTCGCCGTCCGGGGGCGCGGAGCAGTATCTTCGGCGTTTGGGTCGAGGACTGCTCGAATCGGGATTCGATCCCGTCCTCCTCGCCCATCCCGAGTGGCCCGAGGAAGCCTGGCCAGGGCGAATCGAACGAATCCCCAAGAACGGCCCCGTCGGCTTTGCCAGATCAGTGGAGACGAGGCGAGAGAGTTATCCAGGAGTTCCGCTTTTCAGCATGACCCGCGTGCCCGCCGCCGACCTCTACCGGGCGGGCGACGGCGTTCACGCCTGCTGGCTGCAGCGCCTGGCCGACGAAGAAACTCCGCTCGCCTCCAGTTTCCGCCGCACCCGCCGCATGCACCGGCAAATCCTCGCCTTGGAGAGACGGATGTTTTCGAAAAACAGCGATCTCCTCGTCATCGCCAATTCGCGAATGGTGGCTCGAGAACTCACCACCACTTACGACTTTCCCAGCGAACGCATCACGGTGATCCCGAACGGCTTCCGCGCCGACCCGGTTTCCCCCGAAAAACGGCTGCATACCCGCCGCCAAGTTCGCGCCGAACTGGGTATCCCCGAAAACGCCCGGGTCATCGTCTTCGTCGGTACCGGCTGGAAGCGTAAGGGTGCCGACCTTCTGTCCGAGGCGTTCCGAAACCTGTCCGACTCGGACACTCATCTGATCTTCGTTGGAAAAGGCCACTTGGAAGCCCCGGTCCCGCCCCGCGTCCACCTCACCGGTCCAGTCCCCGATCCCAAGCCGTACCTGTTCGCCGCCGACCTGTTCGCTCTGCCCACCCTCTACGATCCCTTTTCCAACGCCTGCCTGGAGGCGGCGGCTTTCGGCCTGCCAGTCCTGACCACCGACGCCAACGGCTTTCACGAGGCCCTCCAAGCCTTCCCCGGTGCCGGGGAAACCGTCCCCATTCCTCGCTCCGCCTCCGCTTGGACCGAAGCCCTCGAGCGCTGGCTGGAGCTCCAGCGGGTTCAATCCGCCCGGGCACCGCTCCAAAACCTGGCAAGGGCCTACTCCTTTGAAAAAAACCTGACCGCCACACTCGAGCAGCTAACCCGCCTGGTTCCCCAACGTTCGTGACCGGCATCGACGACACGGTGGCCGAAGCCTTGAAAGAATCCAATTGCGAGCGGTAATTTTCCCGATCCGGGAGTGAGGGCAAATGGAAAGCAAAAACAGGGAAATGGGCCAGTTCGAAAAGTTGAGCTCACACAACAATGAGATCGGTCTCTGGGAAAACGGGGCGAGCCGGTGCATTGTGAAAGCCTATCGCGGAAAGCCGCTGACCCTGAAGCGAATCAAGTATTCGGCGATGCACCTTCTAGGAATGAATGTTCCCATCGAGTATCGTCCGGCACGGTGCCGACGAGAATTCGAGCGGAAGTGTTTGCGGTTTTGGGCAACCCGAGGCTTTCTGGTCCCCGAAGAGGTTCCCCATCCGGCGGGGCATTCGGAGCGCGGCGTGTCGCTCGCGATGTCATTTCTGGACGGAATCACGCTCGATGCCTATCTGCGTGACGAAACACGAAGCCCCCAGGACAAATGGGATGTTCTCGATACGGTTTTCCAGGATCTTCGGGATCGCCACCTGCTGGCGATTTCCGATGAAGACTATCGCCTGATACATTTTGACTCCAACATGCGGAACATCATAGTTACCGAAGACGGACCCGCCCGGGTCGATTTCGAAATGGGACGTCCCCGAGAGCGCATCGATCGGTCCGCGCAACGCGAAGTGAAAAAGCTGGTTCTTGAAATTGCCAACGCCCTCGGCGAAGAATCTCTGGTCGAGTTGATCGCCAGGCTCTATTCCCACTACGGCATCCTTGAGGTCATCAACGGAATGGCAAATGCCGAGTTGGATAGGCGCTTCCCGGGTGTCCATCGGATCCGCGATGCTCGACGCAAAAGACGACGGCCGGGACTCGTCACCAAGCTCGATCTAGCCCGCGCAGTCAGGGACAAAGCAACGCAAGGCAATCCCCCCGACGTCAATCCCGCGCACGACCCGAAATCACCCAAACAAAACGGGAAGTCCACCGGAGACATTCATGAGTGATATCGGCTTAATTATAGCATGGCCCAACCATTTGGATAAAGCGGCTACCGTCAACGAGGAGATATCGGAAAAGTTCAGGATATTGGAGTGTTACGATATCGAATGGGACAAGAACAACCTGTATCGAAACTTTTATCGTTTCTACGGAGAAAGACTCGCCACTTCATCCATCAAGGAAAAAGCCACGGAAGGAAATGTCTTCCGCCTTGTCATTTTCGAAGACGGAGAACCTCAATACGGATTCCGCGCCACCGCCCGCGGCATCGAAAGGGTTAACACCCGTCTCTTCGATTTCAAGAAAGCTCTGAGAAAAAAACTTCAAACACGGTTCGGCATCCACGCCAGCAACGACGAGACGGAGACGAGCCGGGACCTCAGCCTCCTGCTGGGGATCAACTTGGGAGAATTCAAAGCCAGGGAGATTCCGGAGTGGGACGGCGACACCATACATCGGCAAAGAGACGTAAGCGGAATGAACGGATGGAAGAATTTCGAGGAGTTCTTCCATGTGATGAATTCCGTCGAACCTTATTTGGTCTTAAGGAACGCAGACTGCATCCCCGACCTTCCCGAAGACGAAGACATTGATTTTTTAGTGCGAGATCCTGTCAAGTTCGCCTTTTTCACAGACGCGAAGAAACTTTCCAGAGGTACCGAAAGAGCCAACTACGAGATAGTCGTTTCGGGCAAGAAGATAAACGTCGACTTCCGGTATGTCGGCGATGGCTATTTCGATGCTGCCTGGCAAGACGATTGCATGCGAAAGCGAAGAATGAACGAGAAGGGCATCTACGTGATGGATGACGAGAACGCGTATTTCACGCTGGCCTACCATTCCTTCATTCACAAGAAAGAATTTCCAGACAAGTATTTAACCTATTTCAACACGGACGCGGAAACGCTGAAGGACCGCCTTTACGCGTTTATGCATCAAAACGGCTACAAAATGGTCGAACCCAGGGATGTGACCCTGCATTTCAATAGAGAATACGGTGGCGACATGCGGTTCAGCAGGGATCGAAGAATAAGACTCAAGAAGGGTCTTGTCGGAAGAATCAAGAGATTGTTCTACAAGTTAAACCATGCGGTTCATTTCAGAAGGGGTCCTGCGTAGTAGACTCTTGAACCGCCCTACGCTCCGTCCGTCTCGGGAAGGCCTTTTCAAGAGTTGACCGGCCCGGACTTTCGAGTGAACCGTCCAACCCCCTCCCCCGTCGCGGCTGGCCGCGCCGGTCCGAATAGTGCGGCCGCCGAAGTGTTCCCTGCGACAATTGCCGCGGACACGGTCGCCAAGTTGGTGGACACGGGAGGGAACCGAAGCGAGTTTCCCGGACCTTCGAAAAATCCCTTCATGAGAGCGCCGGCCATCCTCTTTGCTTCCTATCTTTTCATCGACTTCTTCGCCGCCACAGCCTGCGCGGAGCCGTGGACCGAGCCTCTGACGAAACTCCGTGAGGTCGGACCCGAGGGCAAGGGCAACGCCGAAGCCGCCGAGGCGTGGCGCGAACTCGTCGACCAGGGTCCAGAGACGATTATCCCGATCCTGCAGTCGATGGAGAACGCCGGTCCGCTGGCGGGAAACTGGATGCGTTCCGCCGCGGAGACGGTGTTCGAGCGCGAATTCGACGCCGGAGGCGAACTGCCGGCCGAGGGCATCGAGCGCTTCCTGCTGGACCGGGAGAACGACCCCGAGGCCCGGCGCCTCGCCTTCGACTTCTACGCGAAAATCGGGCCGGAAGCCGCCGCCGATCTCGTTCCCGGCATGATCGACGATCCCAACCCTTCCCTTCGGCGCGACGCCGTGGCCCGGCTGATCGAGAAAGGCGAACGGCTAATCGCCAACGACGAGACGGACGACAGCATCGAGGTCCTCGGCGAAGCGCTCGGCGCCGCCCGCGACGTGGACCAGATCGACGCCGCCGCCAAGCTGCTTCGGGAGGATTTGAACCAGAACGTCGACCTGCCTAAGCACTTCGGCTTTCTCATGCGCTGGCATCTGGTCGCGCCGTTCGACAACACCGGCCTTTCCGGTTTCGAAACCGTGTTTCCGCCGGAAGAAGGGGTCGATCTCGACGCCAGTTACGAGGGGAAGGACGGGCAGGCCGTTTCCTGGCAGCGCTACTCCACGTCGAACGACTACGGCATGGTCGATTTCAACCAGCCGTTCTCGCCGCTGAAGGAAGTGGTCGGCTACGCCTACACGGAGTTCGACTCGGCCGAGAATCGCACCGCGCAGCTGCGCCTCGGCTGCAAGAACGCCTGGAAGATATGGCTCAACGACGAGTTGCTCTTCGGCCGGGACGAATACCATCGCGGGATTCGCATCGATCAGTACGTGCTGCCGGTGCAGCTGAAGAAGGGCAAGAACACCCTCCTCGTCAAAGCCTGCCAGAGCAAAGAGGAGCATACTTGGACGGCCCAGTGGGAATTCCAGCTTCGGGTCTGCGACGAAACCGGAACCGCCATCCTCTCGACCGACCGCAAGCCAACGCCCCAGCCGGAGTCGAAACCCCGCCGCCGTTCCAACAACTGAACCCGACCGACCGAATGAAGTTTTCTCTTTTCGTTTTCGCCGCCATGCTCGCTTGGCCGACTGCGCGCGCGGACTGGTTGAACTTCCGCGGACCGAACGGCGCGGGCTACGCCGCGGAGACTCCGAATCTTCCCGCGGAGTTCAGCGAAGAGACGCAGGCATGGAAAGTCGCGCTTCCCGGTCGCGGACTCGGCAGCGCCATTCTGGTGGGCGACAAGGTCTTCGTGACGGCCGCCAGCGGGCCGGAACAGAAGCTCCTCCACGTGCTCTGTTTCCACGGCGGGAATGGCGAGCCGATCTGGGAGCGACGTTTCCGGGCCACGGGCCGCACCATGTCGCACAAGAAGACCGCCGTCGCCGCCCCCACCCCGGCCAGCGACGGCGAGCGGATCTACGCGCTGTTCTCGTCGAACGACTTGATCTGCCTCGATCTCGAGGGCAACCTTCGGTGGATGCGCGGCCTAACGCTCGACTATCCGAACGCCTCGAACAGCCTCGGACTCGCCTCCTCTCCCATCGTCGCGGGCGACACCTTGGTGGCTCAGATCGAGAACGACTCGGAATCGTTCGCCGCCGGTTTCGATCTGCACACCGGCGAGAACAAGTGGAAGATCGAGCGGCCCAAGGCGGCCAACTGGACGTCCCCGACCGTACTCGAGGCGGACGGGGAAAAGATCGTTGCGCTCCAGTCGAGCAAAGGCATTCTCGGGGTGTTCCCGTCGACCGGATCGACGGTGTTCACGATCGGTGGCGGCGCCTCCACCATTCCCTCGAGCGCTCCCGCAGGCGATCGACTTTTCATCCCCGCCCACGGTCTCACCGTCTTTCGCGTCTCCGCGGGCGGCGGCGAACCCGAAAAGCTGTGGAACGAATCGGCCCAGCGTCCCGGAACGGCTAGCCCGCTCGTCCTCGGCGGGAAGGCCTACGTCGTCAACAACGCCGGCGTTCTCAGCTGCGCCGACACGACCACCGGCGAGCGACTCTGGAGAATGCGTCTGACCGGCCCCATCAGCGCCAGTCCGGTCGCGGGAGACAACGATCGCCTCTACGTCTTCAGCGAAACCGGCGTGGGCCAGGTCGTCGACGTATCCGGTGCCGAAGGAAAGGTAGTCAGCGAGATCGAGCTCGAAGAAACGATCCTAAGCACCCCGTCCCTCGACGAGGGCGCCGTCTACATCCGGAGCGACGGTCATCTCTGGAAATTCGGCAATCGTTAGAATTGGACAGGGTTGGATCACCGACAAAACCCTGTCGAATCTGGACGATCCCGGAGAATTTCCCCAAGGCCGCGGTGTCCGTTCCGGAAGCGGAGGCGTAGCGTTTTCAATGAACGAGAGCGACCAGTTCAAAGTCGGATCCGCCGTTGGCTGGCAAGAGGGCGACAACCGAATGTTCGGAACCGTAGCCGAGATCTACACCGAGCCAATCTCCGAAGAGATCGCGGGCGTGGTGGTGACGAGCGACGCCAGCCCGGACAATCCAGCCTACCTCCTTTCCATGAGCGGCAATCAACGCACCCTCAAGCGACGTTCGGAGTTGCGCGCCGCGGACTGAAGGCGCCGGCGTAAAATTGCAGGCTGCACGCCCCCCCCTTGCATTCCTCAGCGGCCCGGCGTGTCCATGGGCCATGCCCTCAGCATCTAAACTAGGTTAAGCCCCTGTTCCCCAAGCCTTTAACCAGTGATCCCTTCGGCTGGCACGGCCCATGCGCCCTCAAGAAGGGCCATGAACAAGAAATCCATCCCAGAATCCACCCTAGATACGTTGGAGCCGAAGAACCTGCCCGAACCGGAGGAGGGCCCGCTTACGGAGATTCCGAATCCGGAACGCTTCACCCCGGGGGCGAAGGCCAGTCGGGCTATGGACCAGACGCGCGGCAAGATCAAGGAGCAAACCTCCGAGATCGCCGCCCGAGCCAAGGACAGTGCGAAAGCAAGGGCCGACTCCTACGTCGAGGAGACATGCTCGCATCTCCGAAACTTGGAGAGCGCAACCAGACGGGCCGGTGAACAGCTCGACGACAGCCAGCCCCAGTATCTGAAGAAAGGGGTCGATCTCGCCTGCTCGAAAGTGGACGAGATGGCAGGCTACTTCGAACGGAACGACTCCGCCCAGATCGCTGCGGACGCGAAGCAGTTCGTTCGCCAACATCCCGCCGCCGTGCTCGGAGGTCTTGCCTTGGCCGGATTCTGCGCGGGTCGGTTCATCAAAGCGACCGAGCCGGACGACGCCCGACACGAGCAGCCGAACGCCTAACGGAACCTCAACATCCCTCAGAATATGATTACGGAAGAAAAAGAAGAAACCTTGGCCCAGCGCCGCGCCACGACCCCTTCGCCGGGCCGCAACGGCGGGACGGACGGAGGCCTGAAGGCTCTGGTCAGTTCCCTCAGGAGCGACGCCAGCCAATGGATCCGGCAGGAAACCGCGCTGGCGAAAGCCGAGATCTCGGAAAAGGTCAACGAAGCAGGCAAGAACGTCGCGCTCCTGATCGCAGGGGCCTGCACGCTCTACGCGGGCGTGATCGTCCTGCTGCTGGCGGCCGCCGCCGGCGCGGCCGAACTGATGAGGATGGCCGGTGTCGGCCTCGTCCCCTCCTACCTGACCGGCCTGCTGGTCGTCGGGGCAGTCGTCTCGCTGATCGGCTGGGGAACAATCAAGAAAGGCAAAAACAAGTTATCGGCGGAGAAGCTGAAGCCCGAGCGCACCGCCGACACTCTCAGGAATACCAAAAACTGGGCAAAGGAAAAAATTCATGAATAGAATAAAACAACATACGGATGGCGTCGGCCGCTCAACCGACGCGCTCGAACAGGAAATCGAATCGACGCGAAACCGCATGGACAGCACCATCGACGAACTCGCGCACAAGCTGAATCCAGACCACTACGTCAACGACGCCCTGGATTGGCTGAAGGCGAAAATGGAGCGTGTCGACGCGGAGGCGGTAAAACACTCGGCCGCCGATCTCGGGAAGAAAACCGGGAAAGCGGTCAAGGAGAACCCGCTACCATTCGCCCTCGGAGGCTTGGCTATCGCCTCGATCTTCATGCCGCGCGGATCGTTTCGGAGGCGCTCGGAGGAACCCTACGTCCCCGCCCACCCCGGGGCTGAGGGGGCCACCGGCATTATCGACCCTACGATCAACCCAGGCGTCAAGAGCCTTCCGCAGGAGTCCATCATTATTGAAGGACCCAACCGGAGTTCCTCGGATCCTGCGAATGAACGAGGAAAGGCACGCCGGGCGCTGTTCACTGCGAAGGAGAAGGTTTCCGGCTCGGCTCATCGCGTTGGCGACTCCGTCTCCGACGCCGCGTCGTCGGCAAAATCAGGAGTGAAATCCGCTGCGTCTTCCGCGAAATCGGAAGTGGAGTCCGCGACCGATTCCGTCAAGTCAGGGATCTCCTCCGCGGCAACCTCCACCAAGGCAAGGATGTCTTCCGCAGCCGCCTCCACGAAATCCGGAGCGAAATCGGCGGCAACCACGGCCAAAACGACGCTATCCGAAGCGACTCACAAAACCGAAGACGCTCTCAAAGGCGCGTCGGCTTCGACTCGGGAGGCGGTTTCCAAGGTCGCGCGAACCTCGAAGGAGCGGTTCTACAATGGAAAAGAAGAGTATCCCGGCGCGATGTGCCTCGGAGCCCTCGCCGTCGGCTTCCTAGCCGCCCTCGGTCTCCCGAGAACGCGAAGGGAGAACACCATCTGCGGCGAAACGTCCGACGAACTCAAGGAGAGGGTCGCCGAGAAAGGCAAGGAGAAGTTGACTCAAGCCCAGAATGTCGCTCTCGAGAAACAGGAGGAGGCGGTCGACAAGCTCCAGGCGGAAGCCGAGAAGAAACTCGACACCGCCCAGGACAAAATCGACGAGAAGATAGAAACCCACGTCGATCCGGCCTGATCCCGGCTTCTTCGAAGCCTCTTCCAGCGATGCCGCATTCCCTGGCGGGGATGCGGTTTTCGCATTGGCCCCGCTCGAGAAAGTCGGGCGGACTGCCTCGGGCGGACTGCCTTCACCGTTTACTCCTCGAACGCCGAGTTCGATTCGAAGTCGAGAGTCACCCGCGCGCCGCGAGCGGCATTGTCTATTTTGATTGAGATCCCGAGAGAATCCGCGAGTTGCTTGACCACGGCGAGACCAAGCCCAGTCGAAACTTCGCCGGCGATCGGACGGGCAGTCAGGCGGGTGAAGGGCTCGAATAGGTTTTTGTGGTCCTCTTCGGAAAATCCCGGTCCCGCGTCTTCGACCACGATCGAGACAGCCGCAATGCCCAGGCTCAGCGACACGAGCGTCTCCGGGGGAGAAAATTTCACGGCATTGCTGAGAAGGTTGTCCACGATTCGCAGCATCGCCGTTCGGTCCGTTTCGACGATCACCGGGCTGTCGGGAAGCCGCGCCCGGATTTCGATGCCCTTCCCTCCCGCAGCCGCTTCGTAATGCGAGAGCGCTTCCCGGCAGATCCGAACGAGATCGACCGGCTTTCTCTCGAGATCCAGATTGACCTTCGAAGCTCGGGCACTGTCGGAAAGATCGGCTATCTCCGTGAGCATCCGCGCGCTGAAGTTGGCACCGCCGCCCCAGTTCTTGAGATCGTGCGCCATGACTTCTACGAATTGAACGTCACGCCGTCTCCGCCCCTATCGACCGGATCAGACGATCGAACCCCGCCAAGGCTTTCTCAAGCTTGGTTTGTTCGAAATTCTGCGCGTGTTCGCGAAGTTGCCCGGCGTATTCGACGAGCGGTGCGCAGGCATGCTCTTTCCGCAGATCGCGGAGATCGTCTGCCACCTCGAGCACGTCGCCGAGAGCCATGGCGGAGGTGAGTCCTTCCCAGCGATCCTCGCGGATGGCCATCAGCTTCTCCCTCAGCAGGCCCGGCGCGGATTCCGCGGAGCCGGAGGAAGCGGCGTCCCGCCCGGCAGCGGACACGGGTTCGTCCGCAGCCTCGTCGCGCTGTCGAGGAGTTCGGTGAAGCCGAGCATCGCGTTCAGCGGAGTCCTAATCTCGTGGCTCATGCTCGCAAGGAAGCGGCTCTTCTCCCTGTCGGCCCGCTCCGCCCGTTCGCGATCTCGTTGCAACTCGAGCGCCTCGGTCCGGCCGCGCAACTGGTGCAGGAGCATTGCCACGCCAACGAGGCCGGAGACGAGCGCCGCCACCGACGCGAGATTCATGAGTACCACCCCCCGATTGAGATGCGACTGGAGATTCTGTTCCGCCAACTCCAGCTGGAATGAAATCTCGGCCCGGACCTCGCCAATCCCCTCGCGAATTCGGGCGGTGAGTCGTTGGGCTCCATCGGTCTCGAAGGCGGCTCGGGCCGCCTGGACCGTCCGAGGTGCGCTGAATCTCGATCGCATCCAGGAGTTCCGTCTCGCGGGCCTCGATCAGCCCGAAGAGTTCGGGTAGAACCTCGGAAAATTCAGTTCGCTCCGCGAGCAACCGCTCGATCTTCCGCATCTGGATGTCGTTCTCGGTCGCGGCCCGCCGATAGGCCTCCAGATAGGAGGGATCGCCGGTTATCAGAAAGCCCCGTTGGGCCGTTTCCGCCTGGTTCACCAGGGATCCCAGAGTGTTCAGTTCCCTGTCGACGTTATGGAGGAAGGCGTACTCCCGTTATGCCTTGCCCACGGCGGCTTTGGAAATCCAGGATAGAACTGAGATCGCAAGCAGAAAGAAGATGGCAATCCCGAACAGGGCCGACACGCCCAACATCCCGCCTTTGGAATAGAGCTGCATGAAAGTCATGCCGAAGCCGGCGCTCGCCTACGCGGAACGTCCCGACCGAGGGGACTGGATACAGCATTCCCTCCCCTCGGAGAGAAACCTTGATTCCAGCATGCCAAAGAAAAAGACCGGGATCGAGCTTAGTCAACCAAACTCGAAACCCGGCCTCCAGGGGTCGTTTTGTTGTGCTTCGGATACCGTTTGTCAGACGGCTCGGCGTCCCGTGATGAGGTGGATGATAAGCACCACCACCCCGATGGCCAAGAGCACCCAGCCGATATTGAGAGCGAGACCGCCCACTCCGCCGAAGCCAAGCGCCACGGCGATGAGTCCAACGATGAAAAGGATAATTGCCCAACGGATCGTAACTATTCACCACCCCCAGCGCGACAAAAAGGTGAAATTTCCGCTTGTACTAT
>JBBDRG010000099.1:0-16347 GCA_040905585.1 Verrucomicrobiales bacterium | reverse complement strand
GGATCAACGCGATCGGCGGCGATGTTTTTCTGTTGGGCAAGACGGTGACCAACAGCGGCTCGATCACGGCGAGCGGCGGGACCGTGGGATTGGCCGCGGGAGAGGAAGTGCTTTTGGCCGCCGAAGGAAACGCGGCGGGGGAGCGGATGTTCGTCCGCGCCACCGGCAGCGGGGCGAGCGGAACGGGGGTTCTCAACGACGGGACGATCGAAGGTGCCGCGGTGGAGTTGAAGGCGCACGGGAACATGTACGCCCTGGCGATCAACAACAAGGGGTCGGTCCGGGCGACGGGAGCGAATCACAGCGGCGGAAAAGTATTTCTGACGGGCGTCGGCGGCAGCGTGAGCAACAGCGGAACGATCCGGGCGAGCGCTCCCGGCGCAGGGAACTCGGCGCGGATTCTGATCGAGGCGGCCCACGCGAAAGTGGACGGCAGCCTCGATGCCAACGGCGCCGCGGGAGGCTCGGTGGCAGTGAGGGCGACGGAATCGGCGGAACTCGGCGGCGGGATCGAAGCCGTCGGCTCGACGGGGTCGGGCGGGTCGGTGACGGTGGAAGGCGAACTCGTAACGCTCAAGGCGTCGAGCAGCATCCGGGCGGACGGACTGACGGGCGGCGGCAGCGTCCTCGTCGGCGGAGGATTCCAAGGCGGCGACGCGGGCATCGCGAACGCCGAGCAGACCACGGTCGAGTCGGGTTCCACGATTTCGGTCGACGCGCTCGGCTCCGGTTCCGGCGGTACCGCCGTGATCTGGGCGGACGGGGACACCTTGTTCGAGGGCGACATCTCCGCGAGAGGCGTCGATCGCGGCGGGATCGTGGAAGTGTCCGGTAAAAATCGACTCGGGTTTCACGGCACGGTTTCGACGCTCGCTTCCGACGGAACTGCCGGTACCCTTTTGCTCGATCCGCGAGACGGAATCATCAGCACGGGTGGACACGACCCGGCCGGGGATCCTTTCGTCATCAACAGCAACACCCTCACTTCGGCGTTGAGCTCGAACAACGTGGTCGTGTCGACTCTGGATTCCGGATACGCCGACGAGGGCAATTTGAGCGTCAACAACGTGGTTCGCTGGAATTCCGACTTCAGTCTGACTCTGCTCGCGGAAGGCGACGTTTACGTGGCAGACGACGTCATCAATCAGGGAGCCGGCAACGTGAACATCGTCGGGGGATGGGATCCGTCGGTTGCGCCGCTGGGAATTCCCGACGGCTCGTCCTACAACACCGCGAGCGACGTGGACATGGACGCGGACGTCTTCGGGGTGCCAGGGGCTTTCGGCGCGGGCGAAGGCAGCGTTTACGTGGGCACGCGAGGCGATCCCTTTACGGGAGCCGACAGGAGCGTGGTGGTGGCCAGCCGCCTCGGCGAGACCAACGTGGCCGGTTACGACGTCAACGTGTGGGGCGGCGCCCTCACCGGCGGGACCGACACGGGAGAGCGCAAGTATTCACAGATCGGCTACAACCGGATCGACGGCGGAACGGGAACCGAGGCGTCCGGCAGGGTCCGGGTCAAGGCGGTCAACGACGTCGACGTTCAAGCCAACAAGTACGCAATCGGCACGGCGGGCCAAGGCGGATGGACCGGCCAGGACCGTTCCGGCTACGCGTCCTTCGCCCAGATTGGGCACGGCGGCGAACGGACCTCGGTGAGGGATATGGATTTGTCCGGCGAGGTGATCGTCGAAGCCGGCAACGACGTACGCGTGGCGGGAGGCCTCACCTACAACAACCACGCCCAGATCGGGCACGGAGGCTTCGACAACCCGGACGACAACGACGGCACCAACCTCGCCAAACTGGGCGGGGGAATCACCGTTTCTGCCGGCAATCACGTCACCGTCCAGGGCGGGGTGGGCTACATCGCCCAGGCTCAGATCGGCCACGGTGGCTACAATCACTTTCTCGACGACTTCACGGAAAGCGAAATCAACGTCACCGCGGGCGGGGACGTGACTCTGACGGGCGGTCCCGGCACGGGCAATTCCTACAGCGAACGGTCTCCGGCCCAAATAGGACACGGAGGCTACAATGCCGACTTCATAGCGGTGCCGGGAACCAACGACGACGCCATCCCGGTGAGTGCCGGTTCCGGAAAAGGCTATCGCGGAGACATCACGGTGAGCGCCGGAGGCAAGGTCGGCGTCCATGGCGGAAACAACGACATTTACCAGTACGCGGTCATTGGCAACGGAGGGGCCGTCGCGGAGGGCGACCATTCGGGCGCGGTCAACGTGACGGCGGGCACCGGTGTCGAGGTGACCGGGGGGACCGGAGGTTCGGCCAGCTTCGGCCAGATAGGACACGTGGTCTATGCTCTCGAGGGCGCCATCGACGGAGACGTCGCGGTCACGGCGACGACGGGCGGGGTGAACCTCGCCGGCGGCAGCGGCTCGGCCAACTACGCGCTCGTCGGAAGCGGAGGGTATCAGATTGTGGATGGCAGTTCCATCGGCGGATCGACCACGGTGAATTCCTTGGGCGGCGATCCGTCCACGGACGGAGTCACGCTCGCGGCGGGAACGGGATCCTACACCTTCGCCACCATCGGTCACGGGGCGGCGCGGAGCACGGGCGGCACCAGCCATCCGGCAATGAGCTTGAGCGGGGACACGACCGTCAACGTCACCGCCGGTGGTATCGACCTGCAAGCCTCTACCCCGGGCTACTTCGCGCACGCGACGATCGGCCACGGCGGGCGGGACATCGACGGGGACAAGTTCGGGGCCGTTACCGTGAACGTCGCCCAGGGGGACATCCGGATCGCCGGGGGCGGCGCCTTCACGAGTAGCCGGTACACTCATGCCCAGATCGGTCACGGAGGCTACGGCAACGGATTGACCGGAAACTTCGGCGGGGACATCTCGGTCGAGACTCTCGACGGCGCCGTGATTCTCAACGGTGCCGACACGTACGGAGGCTACGTTCAGATCGGTCACGGCGGTTTCGGGGCGGGCAGCGGCATCGCTGGAGATACGGAAGGTTCCGTCCGCGTGTTTGCCGGCGGAGACATTTCATTGCTCGCGGGAAGCGAATCCTACACCTTCGCCCGCATTGGCCACGGAGGTCGCGACGTCGACGGATCCCACGGAAAGGCCGACGAGACGATCGAAGTGATTTCGGAGAACGGAAACCTCGAATTGGCCGGCGGCAACGGAGCCGACGCCCTCGCCCAGATCGGTCACGGCGACAACAACGATTCATCCGGTACCCGCCAGGGCGACATCTTGGTGGATATCCGCAACGGTGAAATCTCTGCGGTAGCGAACGGAGGCAACGTGGCGTGGATCGGGCATCGATCGACGACGGCCAACGCGATCTCCGATGCCGACGTGACGATCGTCGCTCAATCAGCCGACGGGGTGGCCGGAGATCAATCAGGAACGATATTCGACGTCGACAGCAATTTCGGAGCCTTCCTCGGGGCCAACACCGAAGGCGGCGACATGACCGTACATGCGACGGGAACCGGCGGTCTACTGATGAATTCGACAGGAAGAATGGTCTATGATTTTTCTAACGATCTCAATTTGCTCTCGGAGTCTCATATTTTCTTCGCTGAAGACATCCTGAACCGCGGGACTGGAAACATCAACGCGGTAGCCGGCTGGAATCCCGCGAATGCCCCGCTCGCGGACACGATGACGGGCATCATCGCCGATATAGACATGGACACGGATATTTTCGGCGTCGCCGACGCCTTCGGCAACCATTCCTCGAGCATATTCGTGGGGTCGGTGAGCAATACGGGAACCATCGCGGACGGCGCCGACACGGGGGTCAGGGTGGGCAGCCGGGCCGGGCAGACCAATGTCGCGGGTTACGACGTGAACGTATGGGCCAGCCCCACCACCGGCGGGATCAACACGGGGAACCGGAAATATTCCGGAATTGGCTACGAAGCTTCCGATGCCGGTTCCGGTTCGGATGATGTGACCGGCCGCATCCGGGTGAAGGCGGAAAACGACGTCAGCGTTGTTTCAGATAAATACGCTTTGGGATCGTCGGGCTATACAGGATGGAGCGACAAGGATCATTCTGGATTTGCGGCGTATGCTCAAATCGGTCACGGCGGGGACCGGGAAGCGGTTCGAAACCTGAACCTAAGCGGCGAGATCGTCGTCGAAGCCGGCAACGATCTGATTGCCACGGGAGGTTACACCCGGGAAGCTTTCGCGTTGGTTGGTCATGGCGGTTACGACAATCCCCAAGCTGCGAGTACCGCGACTCTGGGCGGTAACATCACGGTCGACGCAGGCGGCAACATCGAATTCAAGGGGGGCACCGGGTATTATGGATTCGCCCAGCTGGGGCACGGCGGCAAAGACCACCGCATCGCCAGCTTCACCGAAAGCGGGATCTCGGCGACGGCGGGCGGGGATATTGTTTTCAGTGGTGGGGATGTCGGAAACGCTGGTACGAACCGGATTGAAAACTATGCCCAGCTAGGTCATGGCGGAAGCGATTCCAGTGTCCTGACTGCCGGGGAAGGATATGGCGGAAAAATCACCGTTGCCGCCGGGGGCGCCGTTACTTTCGCGGGCGGAGCGAACACGAACGGTCACGCCAAGATCGGCCATGGTGGCGAAGCTACGGTCGGCGACCACTACGGCGACATCTGCGTAGTAGCGGGCGACGGCGTCTCTCTGGATTCCGGTGCCGAAACCGGGACGAACGGCTTCGTCCAGATCGGACACGGCGGTATCGATTCCGGCGGAGATCTGTCCGGTGCCGTCAGCGTTATTTCCACGGGCGGAGCGGTGACAGTGAACGGCGGGAATTCCACCGGACGTTTTGCGCAGATCGGTCACGGAGGTGGAGGCTCCGGCGGCGACATGAGCGGAAGCATCGCCGTCGTCGCGCTCGACGGAACCACTACCGGCAGTGGCGATGTTTCGCTGATTGCGGGAACCGGCGGCAGTGGAAGAGGCGCCCTCGTCGGTCACGGTGATGCCGACTCGACGACATCGGGAGACCGCACCGGCGGTATCAACATTTACGCAGACGGCGAGATCGTCGCCACCCCGGGAACGGGCACCAGCGGAGCATTCGTCAATCACCAAACCGCCGACGGCGATGCCGCGATTTCCTATGCGGCTTCGGGGATAGGCCCTTTCAGCGGGCCCGGTCCGCAGGGGGGATACTCGCTGGTTGGACGAGACAACATCACCCTGACCGCCGGAGAACAGGCGGGCCTGACCACCGTCGCAGCCAAGGCGGTCCAGGACGGACACTTCACTCTCGCGACCGGCGGCGACACCGACTTCACCTTCAGCGGCCCGGATATCCTCTGGGGCGGCGACTACGCGTTCACCATCGCCACCGGCGGTAGCATCACGATACACACTGCGATTCAGAACTCCGGCACCGGGAGCGTCAACCTTGCCGCTGGCTGGCTGGGCAACGGCGCTGCGAGTGTTGCCGCAAGCGGTATTTCCCTCCCGGACCTGACCTTCACCTGCGAGCCGGATTTCGACTACGACTTCTCGTTCAACTGCGACAACACGGGCGAAAATGGCAGCACGGTCACTATCGGCAGCGCGGCGCAGACTTCGCGCGCGTCAGTCGGCTCCCGTGACGGCACCACCGGAGTCTACGGCGACGGAATCGTGATGCGGGCAGGGGATAATGACGGCGCGGCAGCCCAGATCGGCTTCTTTACCGACGGCAGCGAAGAAGCCAACGGTGCCATCGATATCGCGGTGGCGCAGAGCGGATTGACGATGACTTCCGGCGACGGCGTTGGCGCTTTCACCCAGATCGGCCACGGCGGATTCGGAGCGGTGGACGACGCGATCGATTCAGCGATCACGATCAGCTTCTGCGACCCGGGAGGCATCGTCGATCTCAACGGTGGCGGCGCGAACTCTTACGCCCAGATCGGCCATGGCGTGGCGGGCGGCGGCGCGGCCCGTAGCGGCACGATTCAGATCGGGAATTTCACCGCCCTGACCCTCGACGGCGGTGGGGACGGTGCATACGCGCAGATCGGCCACGGCGGCACCAACAGCGGAAGCGACCTGAGCGGCGCGATCGTCCTGACCGGAAATGCCGCGTCCGGATCCGTGGACGTGAGAGGAGGCGGGGGCGACCGGGGTCACGCCCAGATCGGCCACGGTGGAAATTCCGCCACCGGGACTTTCGCCGGCGACATTCTCGTGAACATCGATCCGCTTACTTTCAACCCCACTTCGGGCGCGGGCAGCGTGACGGTGTCGGGAGGATCTGCCGCCGACGCCTACGCGCAGATCGGGCATGGCGGAGACTCGGGGGCGGCCTTCACCAGCGGCAACGTGGTCGTTTTCGCGCCGGAGTCGGTGACGGTCGCCGCAGGCAGCGCCGAGGACGCGTATGCCCAGATCGGCCACGGGGGCCACGACAACGACGGCGGCCACGGGCTGGCCACCGACGCGATAGTGGTGATTGCCGGGGGGGAAATCGATCTCGACGGCGGTAACACCGGCGCCCGGACCTACGCGCAGATCGGACATGGTGGCACCGACGCAGACGGAGATCTCGCTGGCGGTGTTTTCGTGAATTTCGACCCCGTAGCCATGACAACCGCGGGCGGCGGAGGAGCGCTCACCGTGCACGGGGGAGCTGCGAACAACGCCTACGCCCAGATCGGGCACGGCGGTTTCGGGGCTGTGGGAGACCACGACGGGGATCTCGCGGTAAGATCGGCTGGCGGAGGCTTGATGTTGTCGACCGGCGGGGGACTCGACGCCTATGCCCAGATCGGACACGGCGGTCGTAGCGCTAGTGGGTCGCACTCCGGCGCCATCGACGTAGAAACTGCGGGCGACATCGGTCTCGCGGGTAGCGGCGGCGGGAGAAGCTACTCCAAAATCGGCCACGGAGGAAACGATGCCGACGAGGCGGGCGGATTGAACGACGGCACCATATCCGTCACCAGTTCCGGAGGATCGCTATCCATGGCGGCCGGATCGGGCTTTGCATCCGGCGCCCAGATCGGGCACGGCGGGATCAACAACAGCAACAAAACCGGCGTCACTACCGCCAGCGCGGCGATCAACGTCGCCATCGACGGGGATGTGATCCTCACTGCGGGAGCGGGCAACAACTCCTACGCCCAGATCGGCCATGGAGGCACAAATTCCAGGACGACGCATCTCGGCGATATCTGCGTGCATGTCGGGGGGCAGGTATCACTCGATTCGACGAACGACGGTGGTTCCGTCGGTGTTCAAGCCTATACGCAGATCGGCAACGGGGGTAGAAATGCAAGCGGCGACCACGAGGGCGATATCACGGTGGTTTCGGGAACCAATGCGACCGGCGGTGTCGTCCTGCGGGGCGGCACCGGGGCAGGAAGCGAGGGTCAATACGCGCAGATCGGACATGGTGGCAATGTAACGACCGATACCGCTCCGGACCTGCGCGGCGACATATCGGTGATCGCGGACAATGGCGGAGATATCGTTCTCGCCGGCGGGGCCAACGTAACGGATTACGCGATGATCGGTCACGGGGACGCCGAAGGCGAAACCCTCTCGGGAACCCGCGAAGGAGGCATCCACATCTTCGCCGACGGTGCGCTTACGGCCACGAACGGCGCTGGCGTAGAAAATGTGAATATCTACCATCAGACCGGCGCTCCCGGCGGTATGGCCGCGAATTACCTCGGCGGCGACGGTTTCCAACTCGTCGCCAACGGCGGCACGACCCTGCCCGACAGCGCGGTGGACGACATCAGCGCGATGACCTCGGCCAATCAAAACGGTGGCGCGATTTCCTTCGCTATCAGCAACGACGTCGACGTCGTGGTCGGTCCCGGCAACGGACGGAACGTGAACACCTCGGAGGATTTCTACATTCTTACGGGCGGCAGCATCACGATGTTGAGCAGCTACCAGAATTCCGGCGACGGTGACGTGATCCTCGTAGCTGGATGGGATGGAACCGGTGCGACCTTCAGCGGGGGCAGCGTCTCCTATGGCTCGCCAGTCGATTTCTGCGCCCCGGTTATTTCCGAAGGCCAACTCGACTCGTTCGACTTCAACAATTGCGAAGCATTCGGTAACGACGCGGCCGGAAACGGCTTCGGCACCGTCACCGTCGGCAGCGAGTCGCAAGCCACCGGAGTGGCCGTGGGCAGCCGGTCGGGCAGTAACTTCGTCGCAGGCTACGGCTTGACGATCTACGGAGGCGACAGCGTCGCTGATACCTACACACAGCTGGGATTCCGACCGACCGCAGCCGCGCCCGGAGCGACGTCGGATATTTCAGTGTTCGCGAAAGCGGGCGGGGTGTCGTTGCTCAGCGGAGAGCAGGCAGGCTCCTACGCTCAGATCGGCCACGGCGGCCTCGGCTCTTTCAGTTCGAGCACTGTCTCGGAAATCGCACTGACTTTTTGCGAACCGGGTGCTGTGATGCTCGATGCCGGAACGGGCAACTCCTATTCGCAAATCGGTCACGGTGGGTTGACGACTACCGGGACCCGTGGAGGAGACATTTCCATCGTCGGCGATGTCGCAACCGGAGGCGCGGGAACGATTTCTCTGCTCGGAGGCAGCCAGACCCACGCCTACGCTCAGATCGGTCACGGCGGATTGGGGGGCGGAGGTGCGACCTCGGGCGACATCCGCATGCGCTCGATGGAGTCGGTGGGTCTTACCGGCGGGACGGGGCAGGACGCATACGCCCAGATCGGTCATGGCGGTCATGACCGCAACAACGTGGGTGGGAGCCACGGCGCGCTCGACGACCGGATCGTAGTCATAGCGGCGGATGGCGTGTCGCTTACCGGGGGCGATACGGTGGGTGCGGGTTATGGTGCCTATGCGCAAATCGGCAACGGCGGCTACGATGCCGACGCCGATCTTCTCGGCGATATCTACATCAACTACGATCCGGTTACCGGCCTGGCCGACGGCGGCGGCGACATCAGACTGCTCGCCAGTACGAAGACGACTAACGAAAGCAACTTCGGCACCGTCGCACAAATCGGTCACGGCGGGCGAAACCAGAGCGGCGAGAAGCGCGGCGACATCGTGATCGGCAACGCTGCGGACGTGTTGGTCCAAGGCGCACGAAATCTCAGCTTCGCGCGAATCGGTCATGGTGGAAACGGCAATGCCAGCGGCGACGCGTTCGGCGATGTGAAAATCTTGGCCAGCACCGGCGTGACGTTGCAAGGGGGGGCGCACAACGAATCTCATGCCCATATCGGCCATGGAGGCTCCAGTTATTCGGGGAGCAAGATTGGCGACGTGGCGGTAAACAGTTCCGGAGCGATTTCAATTCTCGGCGGATCGGGAACGGGTGGCTACGCTCACATCGGCCACGGAGGCGTCAATTCGGGAGGGACCATGACCGGCACGGTCGGGGTGATCGCCGGAGGAACGCTGTTGCTCGACAGCGGGGCCGGAAGCGACACGTATGCCAAGGTCGGTCACGGGGGACGGGATTCCGACGGAAGTCTCGACGGCGATATTTTCGTCAATTATGATCCGACCGCCGCTACTGCAGCCGGTGGCGGCGACATCACCCTGAGCGGCCGGATCGGCGGCGGAGGAAGCTTCAGCCAGATCGGCCACGGCGGACGGCAGGTCAACGGCGCCTTGAGCGGCGATATCGTCATCGGAACCGCCGACGCGCTTTCGATCGTCGGCGGAGGCGGCTCGACGAATTTCTCCAAGATTGGCCACGGCGGCAACGACAACGATGCGGGTGATATCAATGGGGATACCTCGGGTTCGATCGAGATTCTCGAATCGACCAGCGTCGAGGTGCGGGGCGGGACCGCGTCTTTCACCTTCGCCCAGATCGGCCACGGCGGGTATCAGGTCACCGGAAACCACGGCGCGGCCGGAGACGTGATCCGCGTGCTTTCCTCCGGCGATATCTCGGTCGTGGGCGGTTCCACCGAAGCGTTCGCCCAGATCGGCCACGGCGGCAAAGATTCCGGTGGTACCCACGCTGCGGATATCACGGTCGACGCCGGCGGGTCGATCGATGTGGGCGGCGGAACAGGTTCGCAGAGTTTCGGGATGATCGGTCACGGCGGCGACATCGGAGTGGTGAACACCGCGAGTACCGTCACCGTCGCGAGCGGCGGCGATCTCACGCTGAAAGCGGACACGACGAACGGTTTCGCCCAGATCGGCCATGGAGGGAGATCGGCGAGCGGAACCATCTCCGCCGCCCATGTCACCGTGAACGTGGCGGGGGCGATCGTTCTCGAAGCGGACCAAGGCAGCGGCAACAGCGCCTACGCCCAGATCGGGCACGGTGGATACGAAGCGACGAATCTAACGGCGGCGGGTTCGGATATCCGCATCAACGAAGCCACCGGTACCGGGGCCGGGGCGGTGACTCTTCTGGGCGGCAGCGGGACCAACAGCTATGCACAGATCGGACACGGCGGCGCCCGCCCCAACGGCACGCGGAGAACGGGGAACAACTCCTCCAGCGGCGACATCGTGGTCGGAAATGCGACGGGCATTTATCTAACCGGAGGAACCAATGCCGATTCATCCGCCAGGATCGGCCACGGAGGCGAAGGTGCCGTGGGCGATTTTTCGGGCCGGATCGAGCTTTTTTCGACTGCCGATCTGATTCTGACCAGTGGCAGCGGAAACGACACCTTGGCCCAAATCGGGCACGGCGGAAGGCTGGCGACCGGAAACCTCGATGGCGAGATCTGCGTTCGTGTCGAAACCGGCGCGACTCTCGATTCCGACGCGTTTTCGGCGAGCGACGGATTCACCCAGATCGGCCACGGCGGAGCGGGCACCGACGGTACGAGTTTCTCGGGGGGCATCGTCGTGACCGGTAATGGTGGCGACATCGCCCTTTTCGGCGGAGTCGCCGGTGCAGCCGGCCAGTATGCACAGATCGGCCATGGCGGGACGAACAGCGACGCCGACATGAGCGGTGACGTCTACGTGGTGGCCGACAATGGCGGCGACATCGCGCTGACCGGCGGCGACTCCGCTTCGAACTACGCCATGATCGGACACGGCGACGCCGAAGGACGGACCACGACAGGCACCCGCGAAGGCGGCATCCACATTTTCGCCGACGGCACCCTCACCGCGACCAACGGCAACGGTGCGCCGGACGACGATCCCGCCGCGATCGGCAACGTGAACATTTATCACCAGACTGAAGGGGACGGGAACGGGGTCGGACTCACTTTCCCGGGAACCTATCTGGGCGGCGACGGCTACCAGGTCTTCGCGAACGGAGGGGTGAACGTCGCAGCCAGCGCGCGAAACGACGAGTCGGCCATCATCAGCGGCAACATGGGGGAGGGGCCGATCAGGGTGATGAATGCGGCCGATACTCCGTATGTCCTCAATGCAGGCAACGATTTGTATGTCGATACCCCGAATGATTTCTTCATCCTCTCCGGAGGCGACATCACTCTGCTCAGTTCCTACCAGAACGCCGGTGCCGGGACCATCACGCTCGTGGCGGGTTGGGACGGCACTGGCGTCTCGCTCAGCAACGACGCCTCGGTGACTTTCAATAACGGCGACTACTGCGATCCCGTCATCAAGGGGTATACCTTCGTGGTCGACGACTTCAACAACTGCGAGTTCTTCGGCAACGATGCGAACGGCGACGGCGCGGGAACGGTCACGCTCGGCAGCTCTACACAGACGACTCCGGTGTACGTGGGCAGTCGCCGGGGCGATACGCGCGTCTTCGGGGCGGGCTTGAACATTCTCGGGGGCTCGGGAACTGATGCGGCCTCGCAACTCGGGTTCCGTCCCGATGGTAGCGGCGACGTCACTGGCGACATCTTCGTTCGACTGAAAGATCTCGGGCTCGAGTTGTCGGGTGGATCCGGTGACGGCTCATTCGCCCAGATCGGCCATGGCGGAACCGGTGGCGTCCAAGGGGGCGTCTCGCTCGAAGGAGCCATCGACATCTCCTTCTGCCAGCCTGGCGATGTCGATCTCTTGGCCGGGGGGAGTTTCGGCTCTTACGCCCAGATCGGCCACGGCGGCAACGACTGGGACGGCGCCCGGAACGGAACCATCGACGTCCGGGGTGCTGCGGACATCACTCTTCGCGGCGGCGGACAGGACGGCTACGCCCAGATAGGTCACGGCGGCTCCGGCATCGGAGGCGCCTATGGAACGGGCGACGTGAACGGTGCGATTTCCCTTCTCGGCACGGCGGGCAAGGTCACCTTGCAGGGGGATACGGGAGTCAACTCCTACGCCCAGGTCGGCCACGGCGGCCTCGTCATGCGGGGCCGGACTTCGGGCGACATCGAGGTGGAAGCGGGAATCGGGGGGGTCCTGCTCCAGGGCGGGGGCGACAACCGCGCCTACGCGCTGATCGGCAACGGCGGCTACAACGGGGACCGCCTCGTCGAGGGAGACGTCACCGTCCGGGCCACCGGCGTCGCGGCGGGAGACGGGATCGAACTCGTCGGCGGCGATGGGTCGAACGCCGGCGCGGGCATCGGCAACGGGAACTATTTCAACACCTCCGACGTCACGGGCGACACGACGGTCGAGGTCACGGCGGGCGGCCTTCTTCTCCAAGGCGGCGACGGCGACTACTCCTACGTGAACATCGGCCACGGCAACCGGGAGGACGACGGCAACCTCTCCGGCGACGTCGACGTGACCGTCCAGTCGGGCGGCCTGCGGATCACTGGCGGGACCGAAGGCTATTTCTCCCACGCCATGATCGGACACGGGGGCCGCGACGTGCGCGGCGACCGCTCCGGCGAGATCAACGTGACGGTGTCGCAGGGCGACATCGGGCTGACCGGGGGGGGCGATTTCACGACCAGTCGCTACGCCCACGCGCAGATTGGGCACGGAGGCTACCTGAACTCCGGCTCGGGACAGTACGTTTACTCCGGTGCGGTCACCGTGGAGGCTTCCGACGGCCAAGTGATCCTGCAGAATGGCGAGGAATCCAGCAACTACGTGCAGATCGGTCACGGAGGGCACAGCAACGGGCAGGCCCACGCGGATGCCGATGGCGAGATCACTGTCCGGGGCTCGGAGGGCGTCTCGGTGCTCGCGACCGGAGCCTCAGCCTCCCACGCCCAGATCGGGAACGGCGGCACGCGCATCGAGGGAACGCTGGGGGGCAACGTCCGGGTCGAGTCCTCGAACGGAGGTGTCCGGCTGGAAGGCGGGGCCACCTCGGGCGCCTACGCGCTCATCGGCAACGGGGCCTTCCGCCCAGGCGACGCCAGCTCGGTCTCCGGCGACGTCACAGTGATTGCCTCGGGCACTGCTCCGGGCGGCAGCGGCGTTTCCCTGACGGCCGGGGAAGGCGCCTATTCCTTCGCCCAGATCGGGCATGCGGCCACCAGCGATCGGGGCGGCTCGTCCCATCCGGACATTCCGCTGAGCGGAAACATCACGGTGGACGTGGTCGAGGGCGGACTGGTTTTGCAGGCGGCCGATACGGGGTATTTCTCCCACGCCATGATCGGTCACGGGGGACGCGACGCGAACGGTTCCAAGACCGGGAGCATCGATGTGACAGTGGATTCGGGCGACATCGACGTCTTCGCGGGGGGGCCTTTCACCTCAAGCCGCTACGCCCACGCGCAGATCGGTCACGGCGGTTACGGCAACGGGCTCACGGGCGACTACATCGGCGGCATTTCCCTGGAAGTCACGGACGGATCCCTCTCCATCGTCGGAGGGGAGACCTACGGCAGCTACGCCCAGGTGGGTCACGGCGGATTCGGTGCGGGGAGCAATATCACGGGTAACATGACCGGTTCCATCGACGTGGGAGTCGAGAACGACATCGAGCTCCGCACCGGCGACCAGAGCTACACCTTTTCCCGGATCGGCCACGGCGGACGCGGCGTCGACGGAAACCACGGCGGGGCCGACGAGTTCATCAAGGTCGTCTCCCGCAGCGGCAACCTCGAACTCGAGGCGATCGCCGGGTCGGACAGCATCGCCCAGATCGGCCACGGGGAGAACAACGATGGCTCCGGCACGCGGCAGGGTGACATCCTGGTGGACGTGGCCGGGGAGATTTCCCTCGTCCGCAATCCCAACCCGGTCTGGATCGGGCATCGGACTACCGACGGAACGACCGCCATTTCCGATGCGGACGTGACGATCCGATCGACTTCCCTCGACTACGCCACCGGTCTTTCCGGTACGGGTCTCTTCCACATCGGGGACACCTTCGACAGCATGATGTCGAACAACCTCGCCGGCGGGCACGTGAGCTTGATCGGCAGAGGAGGAGACGGTATCTGGTCGAACCAGAACATTCGCCAGAACTCGGTCTTCGACCTGAACCTGCTGTCGCATGCCGACATCTACATGGCCGCCGACGCGATCAACCAAGGCAGCGGCGACGTGAACCTGGTGGCGGGTTGGGATCCGGCGGTGTCCGATCTGTCGGGCGGTGTAGAGAGCGCTCCCTACCGCTACTACTGGGTCCGCGACGTCGACATGGACGTGGAGATTTTCTCGAACCCGGCTTCCTACGCCAACGGAACCTCGAGTGTCTGGGTCGGAGCGAACCAGGATCTCACGGGCGCGGACATCAGCGTGGTGGTGGCGAGCCGGACCGGCCAGACGAACGTGGCCGGCCACGACGTGAACGTCTGGGGCGGCGCCGTCACCGGCGGGATCGACTCGGGCCACCGCAAGTACTCCCAGATCGGCTACAACCGGATCGACGGCGGGACCGGCACGGGAAGCGACGTGACCGGGCGCATCCGGGTGAAGGCGGTGAACGACGTGGCCGTGGAGGCGAACCACTACGCCATCGGCACGGAAGGCTACAGTGGTTGGGGTGGCCAGGACCGGTCCGGCTACGCGTCCTTCGCCCAGATCGGGCACGGCGGCGAGCGGACCTCGGTGCGCGACATGAAGCTCTCCGGGGAGATCATCATCGAGGCGGGAGGGGATCTCGGAATCGTCGCTGGCCAGACCATCAACAACCACGCCCAAGTCGGCCACGGCGGATTCGACAATGCCGACGACAACGACGGGACCAACGACGCCACTCTCGGTGGTGAGATCACCGTCGACGTCGGTGGAAGCGTTTCCCTGCAGGGCGGGGTCGGTTATCTTTCCCATGCTCAAATCGGCCATGGCGGCTACACCCACTTCCTCGACGATTTTACGGAGAGCGCCGTCAACGTCACCGCGGGCGGCGACGTGATCCTGACGGGAGGCCCGGGTACGGGCAACTCGAACAGCCGGCGCTCCATGGCCCAGATCGGTCACGGGGGCTACGGGGCCGATTTCATCGAGGTTCCCGGCACTGCCGACGACCACGTTCCTGTGAGCGCCGGCTCGGGACGGGGCTACAAGGGCGACATCACGATCGACGCCGGTGGCGCGGTCCATGTCCATGCTGGCGCGGACGGCGAGTACAACTACGCCGTCATCGGAAACGGCGGGGTTTTCGCCGAGGGCGATCACTCGGGAAAAGTGACGGTCAATGCCGGGAGCGGAGTCGAGGTGTTCGGTGGAACGGGAGGCTCGCCCCTTTTCGCCCAGATCGGCCACGTCGCCTACGCGTCCGAAGGCCATCTCGACGGGGACACCAACGTCACCACCACCTCGGGCGGGGTCAGTCTCCGGGGCGGAGACTCCACCGCCAACTACGCGTTGATCGGCAACGGGGGCTACAATCTCAGGGACGGTGTCTCCGTTTCCGGCAATACGGTGGTCAGCGCGATGGGAGGCGACCCCTTGAACGATGGAATTTCTATTCTGGGAGGGGACGGCTCCTATGCCTTCGCCTCGATCGGGCACGGCGCTCTGAACAGTCAAAGCGGTAGCGGCGGACATCCGAGTGTCAACCTGTCGGGAAATGTCGATGTCAGCGTGGAATCGGGCGGGGTCACCCTGCAGGCTTCCACCGACGGGTATTTCTCCCACGCCATGATTGGCCACGGAGGACGCGATATCGGGGGCACCAAATCGGGTGCGGTGACGGTGACGGCGGATTCGGGCGATATCGAGGTGCTTGCCGGAGGCGATTACGCCAGCAGCAGTCGCTACAACCACGCCCAGATCGGGCACGGCGGCTACGGAAACGGCCTGACGGTCGATTCCAGCGGCGAGGTGACTGTGGAGGCCGTTGCGGGTGCCATCGCGCTTCGGGGCGGTGGAAGCTACGGAAACTACAGCCAGATCGGCCACGGCGGATTCGGTGCGGGCAATGCGATTTCGGGAATGTTCAGCGGCGATGTTTCGGTGGCGGCCGGAGGATCGGTGGGCGCTTTCGGCGGCGGCGAACAGAATACCTACAGCATGGTCGGACACGGCGGAATCGACTTCTCCGGTCCCACGGCAGGAAACGTCTCCGTCTTTTCCGGTGGCGGGGGTGGAGTGTCTCTCCTGGGTGGAA
>JBBDRG010000098.1:0-74782 GCA_040905585.1 Verrucomicrobiales bacterium | reverse complement strand
GCCAGCCAACAAAATGACTTGCCGCTCGGCGCGCCGAGTTTTTCAACAGTCTCCTGGCGGCGGTTCCAGGGCGGATACGCCGAGCCGAACCTGCGGCCGGTCCAATTGGGTCGAGACGCGAGGCGGCTCCCGCGAGGGCGGTGTCGACCTTTCAGTAGCCGAGTTTCCAGTCGTTGGAATGCGGTTCGCTCGGCGGAGCTTTCCCGGCTCCGGGATCGGTCACCGGGCCCATCGTCATTCTCTGGCCGAGTTTGAGAATGCGGTGGCGCGCCTCGAGACGTTTGCAGCTGTTCTCGAACTCGTCCGTGGTGGGATTTCCTTCGTCGAACACGTCGTAGTGGCAGGGGATCACCAGGCTGGAGCTGATGGCCTTGGCCAGAGCGGCGGCCTCGAATCCGTTGAGGGTGTCGTCGGGTCTTCCGTTCTTGACGTTGCCGTTGATGGGCAGAAACGCGAGGTTGAGCGGCCACCGGCGAACTTCCTTCACCAGATTGGTGTGCCACGTCGTCTTCCCGCTGTGATAAATCGAAAAGGGGCCGAAGAGAATCACGTAGCCGAGGTCTTTGGAGTCCCCGGCGCTGTCCCGTCGGATCTTGGGGCAGGCCGCGTTGATGCCGTGAAAATCGAAAGAGCCGCTCGAGCTGTAGGTGCCGGCGTTCACATTGATTATGGGAGGGGCGGCGGCACCCAGCTTTTGCTCGGCTTCCGCGGCGATCCCGGCGGGCAGCACCAGCTTGAGACCCGGATTGGCGGCGCGCAGCGGAAGAATGGTCTCCGCATCCAGTCTGTCGGGATCCGCACTGCTGCACACGACGTAATCCACTCCCTTGAGCTTCAGCGGGTCGACGACGCGCTCGGAGATCCGAGTGACAGGGGAGTCGGTCCCGGCATGGTCGCGCGTGATCGAGTCCGAAAGGTAGGGATCGATCAGCAGACCCTGGCCATCCCATTTCACGAGGAAGGTGCTCAAACCCAGCCACCAGACGTGAATGGCGCCCGAAACCTTGTCGGCTTCCTTGAAGTCCTGAATGAAGTCTTCGTCTTTTTGAACGGGCTCGATCATCTGTCAGCGACACGGGCGGCGACCCACCTCCACGGCACCGAAGGCCGCAGGTCCATTGGGTGGGGTTATGTTGATCCACTGCACAAGGCCTGTAAATAATAAAGATTACCGAAAAACAAGAGTGATCAGAATTTCTTCGGCTGTCAACAACTGACACAGGTTCTTCGGCGGACCGGGAACTGCGAATTCTTATGGTAGACTCAGTTACCCGCCGTCTCGGCCTCGGTTTCGGAAAGCGGGACGACGGGCCGCTGTTTCGGTCTTTTTGGGAGTTCGATGACGAGTTCCTCGTTCGGATCGAGATTTTCGAGCGTCTTCAAGGGGGCGTCCGTCTCCGGAGGCAGCACGTCGAGCTGCTCCACGAGGTCCGCGTCTCCAAGCCCGATCGTGATGCGGTCCTCCAGGCGCACCGTCCTCGCGATCGAATGAAGGACCCAGTCGTCGTCGCGGACCGTCAGGCGCAACCGCGTTCCCGGAGCATGCCCGCTCAAATGAATCAGCAGCCAGTTCTCGCCGCCGCCGGTGGCTTCCAGACGGCGAATCCTGCCCTGTTCGTTTCGGGACAGTAGATCCGACGCCCCGTCGCCGTCGAGATCCGCGGCGAGGAACTCGAGCGGTCGATCCAGGTAGCTGGCGCGGGCGACGACTGAAACTTCCTTGAAGCCGAGACCGCCGCGGTTCCAGAAAAGCCGGTTCATCGCCAGCTGCTCGGTTCCGATCAGGAGATCCTCGAACCCGTCGTTGTCGAGATCGAAGACGGCGAAAGCACTCGCCGTTTCCACCGCGGCCAGATCGGTGTCGGCGCCGACTTCGACGAACGTTTCGTCTCCCCCGTTCCGATACAGTCTGACGGCGTCGCCGGGCTCCTGCGAACCGCCGACGAGGAGATCGGCGTGCCCGTCGTTGTCGAAGTCCCAGGCTGCGGCGACGGAAGCCTCGTCTCTGCCGCCTGCGACTCCGGCTTCGCTCGCCCTGTCGGGAAAGCGCCAGTTTTCCCAAGATTCCGCGGGACGGCTCAGGCAGAGGCGGTCCCCTAGACCGGCGATGCTCAGGAAAAAATCGGGATGGCCGTTGCCCGAAAAATCGGCCACTTCGATCCCGCGGACCCCGCGGGGCACCCAGAGCTGCAAATCCCAGGCGATCGGTTGAAAAACGCCGCCGCTGGACTGGTGGTACAGCTCCAGGGGATGATCGGCGCTGCCGACGAGCAAATCGAGCGACCCGTCGCCGTCGTAGTCGAGCCAAGCCGCGGTCGTGGTGTCGTCGAACGAAAGCAGGCCGAGTTCGATGGTCACGTCCTCGAACTGTCCGGCACCGTCGTTTCTCAGGAGGGAGTTCGGCAATCCGGCGCCGCGCACGACGAAAAGATCGACGTTCCCGTCGCCGTCGAAGTCGGCCGGGAAGAGACCGCGTCCGGCCACGGTTGTCGGAGGCGCGTTCGAAGCCGCGACGACGCTGTCGTCGGCGATTTTCGAAACCGCCGTGCCGCCGCCACTGACGATCTCGAGATCGGGATCGTCGTCGAAATTCGCCACCGCGAAGGGACCGGAAACATCCAGTTCGCGTTTCACCAGCCTTACCGGAAAGGTGTCCGACTCCGGTGCCGGCGCGGTATCCATTCGGATGGTTTCCGGGAGCTGGGAAGCGCTCACGTCGAGAGCCGCCAAGGCCAGGTTGAACTCCCACTTTTCCAAGGGGGTAGGGTCGTCGACCGGACCCTGTTGAGCCGTCGTCACGAACTCCCGCAGCCGCGCTTCGTCGATCGGAGGCGCATCCTCGGGAAACGGCAGGGGGGCGTCGGGCAGGGCGCCGAGCAGGCTCTCTTTCGGCAGTGGCGCGGCGCCTTCGGACGGCGTTTTCGCCGCTTCGGCTTCCGCCGCGGCTTCGTTCTCGGCGGTGAGAGTTCGAAGAATGTCTTCCATCGACTGCCCCGCGAACCGCTCGAGTTGCCTCCAGTCGAGGCGGGGGGGGCGCGAAGCGGGGACCACCTCGGTGAAGACCGGATTTCGGGGCGGGAAAACCGGGAGGTTGCGGCCGAAATTCGTCAACAGGGCGGCGATCAGGACCGCCAGCCCGACCAGGATAAAGAAGACGGTCCGTTTCGACATGAGTGCGCCAGTATATGCCCGAGGCGGCCGTCTGCCTAGTCAAAGGAGCCTACGAAAATTGACGCCAGCGGTGAAGCACGTGGAGAGCGGCGCCGGAATCGATCGTTTCGTTCGCCAAGGCCAGGCCTTCGTGCAGATCGCCGGCCTTCCCCGCGACGGCGAGGGCCGCGGCAGCGTTGAGGGCGACGATGTCGCGCTTCGGGCCGGTGAGGCTGCCGTCGAGAATGGCGGTGAGAATGCGGGCGTTCTCACCGGCGTCGCCTCCCTGCAGGTCGGCGAGCGTGGCGGGGCTTAGATGCAGGGTGGCGGGGTCGATGGTCGCGCCCGAAGTCCCGGCCTCGTCGGTCGACCAGATGCGGGTGTGCCCCAGCGTGGACAACTCGTCCATGCCCGCGCCGTCTCCGGTGGTGCCGTAGACGACCCAGGCGCGCCTGCGGCCGAGCCGGTCGAGGATGTCGGAAAAAACGGGCCCGACGGCGGCGTCGAACACGCCGACGAGTTGATAGTCCGGCCGGACCGGATTGAGAAGGGGGCCGAGGAGGTTGAACATGGTGCGTCGGCCGCGTTCGGCCAGGAGCTTTCTCACCGGACCGACGGCCTTGAACGCCGGATGGTAGAGCGGGGCGAAGAGAAACGCCGCCCCCACTTGGTCGAGGCAGCGGCAGCAATCCCCCGGCGACAGGTCGATGCGAATGCCGAGAGCTTCGAGGACGTCCGCCCCGCCGCTCCGCGAGGTGATCCCGCGGTTGCCGTGCTTGACCACAGCGATTCCGGCGGCGGCGAGCGGGAACACGCTGGCGGTCGATACGTTGAACAGGTTGAGTTTGTCCCCGCCCGTGCCGCAGACATCGAGGAGCGGTTTTCCCACCGCCTCCCGGTCGAGGCCCGGATCGACCGCGCGCTCGAGAAACTCGTTCGCGAAGGCGGCGATCTCGGCAGCCGTCTCTCCCTTGGCGGACAGAGCCTCGAGGAAGGCCGCCTTTTCCTCGCGGGAAACGGATTCGTCCACCAGCGCGTCGGTCGCCGCGCCGATGTCCTCCGGGGCTAGATCGCGACCGTCCCGGAGTCTTTCGGTGAGATATTCCATGCCGCCAGTGAACACTCTCGCTTCCGGGTTGCCAACGGCGAAATTCTGCCGCAGAATGAATTGCGGGCCGATTCTCGGGGCTTCGCGCGCAAGAGATGTCTTTCGAAGATCCAGTGAAGGAATCGCTAAAGGGGAGCCTGATTTTGGCAGCTCCCAGCTTGAGGGAGCCGACGTTCTTCCAGAGCGTGCTGCTTCTGACCGAGCACAGTTCCCACGGGGGCGCTCTCGGTTACATCCTGAACCGTTCGCTCGGGCGCAAGGTCGGGGAACTGCTCGGCGAAGACATACTCGCGGCCGAGCAGCGAAGACGCCTCGAAGACGTTCCGGTGTTTCTCGGCGGTCCGGTGAACACGGACCATCTAACCTTTTCCGCTCTCGGGTGGTCGGAAGCGGACGGGGAACTCCAGTACAACACCCACCTTTCGGCGGGCGAGGCGGCCCGCCACGAGATGGAGGGCTACCACATCCGCGCCTTCGTCGGGTATTCGGGCTGGTCCGAAGGGCAACTCGAAGACGAGATGCGGGAGAAATCCTGGATTCCCCACCAGCCGGAACCGGAAATCATGGACGTTTCCAAACTCGGCGATCTCTGGAAATCCCTCCTCCGCGATCTCAGTCCTTGGCACAAGCTCATCGCGGACGAACCGGACGATCTCGGGTTGAATTGACCGCGGCGCGGGCGACGGCGCCTCGCATCACGTCACTTCGAGGATCGTCACCGGAGGATCTTCCAGAACCGTGCCCGAGGTCTTCCCCAGCAGCATCTCGCGCAGCGGCGAGGCGGGTCCGAGAATCGTGACGGTTTCTCCGTCCTCCGTTTCGCAGGTCAGTCCGCCCCCGACGGGCGCGAGCAGGTAGAAATGCACTTCGCCCCCGGCCTCGGCCTCGACCAGCGCTCCGGGGCCGACCGAGTCGTCGATGTCGTAATCCTTGAACCCGAAGTCTTCCAGCGTCGCGATCGAGCGGGCGAGGTGCTCGACTTGCTCCGCTTGGCCCGAGGCGAGATAGGAGGCCTCGAGGCCGCGGGTGTCGTACTTGCCTTCGGCCTTCGAATCGTCTCCGGTGGCGGCGTCCCGGGCTCCCGCCAGCGCTTCGACGGCACGCCGGTACTGTTCTTGAAGTTGCCTTTTCAGGTCCTCGACGATTGCGGTCTTGTCCATGCGCGGTCTCGGGGGGCGTCGGGAACGGTGCGTTCCCTCTTGTAGCAGATTCGCCCCGGCCCGGCAACGACCGAGTTGAGCTTCCAAGAACGCAAAATTGTCGTTACGAGGCGGGACATTTCCGCGGTTTTCTGCGAGGGTGGCGCCATGAAATTCCCAGTGTTCGCTGCTCTTTTCTGGTGCGGGGCGCTCGTCGCCTCGTTCGGTCAGGATCGACCGAATATTCTCTACATCATGTCGGACGATCACGCCGCCCACGCCATCGGCGCCTACGGCGGCAGGTTGGCCGGTCTCGATCCCACCCCGAACATCGACCGGCTCGCCAAGGAAGGCATGCTTTTCCAGAACGCGTTCTGCACCAACGCGATCTGCGCGCCGAGCCGGGCCTCGGTGATCACCGGGCAGTATCCCCACACCCACGGCGTCTACGATTTGCGCGGCGGCATCGAGGCGGAACGCCAGTTTCTCGCCAAGGAAATGAAGGAAGCGGGCTATCAGACCGCCATGATCGGGAAGTGGCATCTCAAGGAGGAGCCGGCGGCCTTCGATTTCTACACCGTGCTCCCGGGGCAGGGGGAGTACCACGATCCGGAGTTCCGGGTCCGCGGCGCCAGGGGTTGGCCGGAGGACGTGATCAAGCTGGACGGCTACCATTCCTCCGACGCGATTACGGAGATCTCCCTGAAATGGCTGAAGGACGAGCGCGAGGAGGGAAGGCCGTTCTTCCTGATGCATCACTACAAGGCGCCGCACGACTACTTCGAGCACGCCGAGCGCTACAACGACTACCTCGCGGACGTCGATATCCCCGAACCGGAAAACCTGTGGCTGGAGAATCAGCCGAAGTTCGGCTCGCTCGCCACGCTGGGATACGAGCGGGAACTGGTGCCGCACATCGGGACGTCGATCGGGCTGCGGAACCCGCGGCGGTCCTACGCCGTGGATCTGCCGCCGCGTTTTCCCGAGGACTTTCCGGCGGACTACGACCCGGCCGAACTTTCCGACGAGGATGTCAAGCGGATGTCCTACAACGCCTACCTGAAAAACTACCTTCGCTGCGTGAAAGGGATCGACGACAACCTCGGAAAACTCTTCGCCTGGCTAGAGGAGAGCGGTCTCATGGACAATACGGTTATCGTCTACACCGGCGATCAGGGATTCATGCTGGGCGAGCACGACTACCAGGACAAGCGCTGGATGTACGACGAATCGATGAGGATGCCGCTTCTGGTGCGCTATCCCGAGACGATCGAGGCGGGTTCTAGGACGGACGCCATCGTCGAAAACGTGGACTTCGCCCCGACGATGCTCGCCTTTGCCGGGGTCGACACGGCGGACTACATGCAGGGTCGAAGCTTCCGGGCGATTTGCGAAACCGGAAAAGAGCCAGCCGACTGGAAACAGGAAGCCTACTACCGCTACTGGATGCACATGGCCCACCACGACAACCCGGGCCACCTCGGCATCCGGACCAACGAGCACAAGCTGATCTTCTACTACGGCTGCAATTACGAAGGCGACTATCGGACGCCCCCAGCCTGGGAACTCTACGATCTGGAAAAGGACCCGACCGAAATCGTCAACGTCTACGACGATCCGGAATACGCCGAGGTGGCCGAGGAACTGAAAACCCGCCTTGCGGCGCTCAGGGAGCGGGTTGGCGATTCCGGCGAGGATTTTCCCGCGGTCGAGAAAATCGTGCAGGAATTCTGGGACTTCGACGGCGAGGACCGGGCTGCGTCCATCGAGATTTCGCGCGACTTTCTGGAGAGGCGCGAAGCGGAGTTGGCGAAGAGGAAGCAGTAGCCCGACATGACGCGGAAATCACTCCTGCTCGGTTCTATACTGCTTTGTTCGTCCCCCGGGTCGCGGGCGGAGGAACAGGCGTCCTTTCGGGAAGACCAATGGGATGAACTGCGGCGCGGCGAGATCGTCGTGCTCGATGAACGCCCCGACGACGGCGAAGACCGCGACGGGCGATTCGTCACCTGCGCCGCGTTGATCGAAGCGCCGCGGCGCGAAGTCTGGGAGGTCGTGAACGACAAGGAGCACGCGGCGGATTTCGTCGACGGCGTGCTCGAGTCCCGGGTGCTGGAGCGAACCGACGACCGGATCCTGGTGGAACAGGCGACGAAGGTCGGGGGACCGAAGGAATTCTACCGATACCGCCTGCGGCATCGGCTCCACCCGATCGATCGGGCCGACTTCTCGTACGCCGGCGGCGACCTGAAGGACGTCGAGGGTTCCTGGTGGTTTTTCGAAGGCAAAGAACCGGAGACCTGCCTCCTTGTGTATTCCCTCCGCATCGACGCCGGATTTTTCGCGCCGGGTTTCGTGGTGAGGCCGGGGATGCGAAAATCGATGCCCGGTACGCTTCGCTCGATCAGGAAGGAAGTCCTGCGTCGGCAGGCCGGGGACTGAAGGACGTCAACCGATGTATTCGAAGAGGTCTTCCTTGGGGAATCTCATTTTCGCGGCGGTGGCGTATTTGTCGTCGCCGGAACGATAGCCTGCCGGACATACGACCGAGGTGGTCAGTCCTCGTGGCGCCAGCCCGAGAATTTCGTCGTACTTCGCGGGGACGAAGCCTTCCATCGGGCAGCAGTCGATGTCGAGCATGGCGGCGCAGGTCATGAAATTGCCGAGGGCGATGTAGCTCTGCAGCTTGGCCCACTCCGTCGATTCGGCGGACCGGGCGCCCTCGATCAAGTCGCCGACGATCACTTTCCGGTAGGACGAAAGCGCCTCGACGGCGATTCCGCGCGCGGCGGCCGAGGCGTCGACGAGCCGGTCGACGTCGGCGGCGGTCACCGAAGTTTTGGCGGCGAAAACCAAGAGGTGGGAGCAGTCCGCGATCTGGCTTTGGTTGTAGGAGGCCGACAGAAGCGAGTCTTTCGTTTTCTGATCGCGGATCACGATGAACTTCCACGGTTGCAGACCGTAGGACGAGGGCGTCAGTCTGAGCGCCTCCTCCAGCGTCGACCAGTCGTGGTCCGGAATGGTCCTGGCGCGGTCGAAGGACTTGGTCGCATAGCGCCATTTCAGCTTCTCGATGAGCAGTTCGTTCATCCCGGCACGATCCCCGATATGCCGGCGCCGTCAAGACGGCGGATGCGGGCTCGGGTCCGGTCCGAGTCCGCCGGCGGAGGGTTCGGGCCTTTATTCGTCGTTGATTTCGGGGGGCGCTGCCCGAGATTTCAACGAATCGGACAGGGTTGAGTCCAAGAGCCTGCCCTGTTCGACGCCGGAATTCCCGAGTTTGCCGCGGGGACCCATTCGAAAAGATTGCCCTATGACCCGATTTCCTGAACTTCTCCTGATGGCCTCGCTCGGTGCGGGACTGACCTTTCAATCCCGGGCTGAATCCTTTCCCGAAGAAGGCTGGACGGAGAAACCGTCGCCGCTGGCTTCGGAGTTCGCCGAACCCGGAGGCAAGATTTCGGTCTACGCCTCGCAGTACCCGAAGAGCTTCAACTACCAGATCGAGAACAACGTCTTTTCCCGGGAAATTTTCCGCTTCATGTTCGAGCCGCTGCTGGACACGGATCCGATCACGTTGGAGGACCGGCCCGGGCTGGCCAATCGATGGGAGATTTCCGAGGACAGGAAGTCGTTCACGTTCCACCTCGATCCGCGGGCCGAGTGGAGCGACGGAAAGCCCATCACCGCCGAGGACGTGGTCTGGAGTTTCGAGGCGATCAAGAACCCCGATCATCTGGCCGGTTCGCTTCAAACGGTGATGAAGCGACTGACCAACATCGAGGCGCTGGGCGAGCGGTCGGTGCGCATCGACGCCGCCGAGGTTCACTGGAAGAATCTCCAGGCCTGCACCGCCTTCCGCGTGTTGCCCAAGCACTGGTGGAAGGATCAGGACTTCAACAAGGTGAATTTCGAGTTCCCGATCGTCTCGGGGCCCTACCGTCTCGGAAAAGTCGCCGAGCAGCACTACGCGCGACTCGAGAAGCGCGACGACTATTGGAAAGCGGATTCGCCGGAGCTGGAAGGGCTCATGAACTTCGACACCATAGAATACCGCTTCTACACGCAGCGCGACGTGGCCTACGAGGCGTTCAAGAAGGGCGATTTCGACATTTTTTCCGTCTACACCTCGAGTCTCTGGGTCAAGGAGACGTCCGGCGAGCGCTTCGACAAGAACTGGATCGTCAAGCAGTCGGTCCACAACTACAACCCCGTGGGCTTCCAAGGATTCGCCATGAACCTGCGCCGGGCGCCTTTCGACGACAAGAACGTGCGGCGGGCTCTCGCCCACCTGATCGACCGCAAGCGAATGAACCAGACCATCATGTTCAACCAGTACTCGTTGACGCAGTCGTACTGGCCGGATCTGTGGGGACCCGAGCACCCCTGTCCGAACGACCTGATCGAGTTCGACCCAGCCAAGGCCCGCGCCCTGCTGAAGGAGTCCGGCTGGACCGTCAATCGCTCGACCGGAAAGCTGGAAAAGGACGGCAAGCCCTTCGTGATCAGCTTTCTGACCCGCGACCCGTCTTCCACCAAGTTTCTGCTCATCTACGAGGAAGCGCTCAACGACGTCGGAATCGACTTGGAGATCGACCAGAAGGACTGGGCGGCGTGGAGCAGGGACATGGACGAATTCAACTTCGACATGACCTGGGCAGCGTGGGCGGCCGGCCCGATCAAGGACGCGGAGCCCATGTGGCACTCGGAGGCGGCGGACGTGAAGTCGAGCAACAACATCTGCGGATTCAAGAACGAGCGGGTGGACGAACTGATCGAGAAGACCCGCGAGATGTTCGACGTCGAAGATCGGCACGAGGTCATCCGGGAAATCGATCAGATCATTTACGATGAAACGCCATACGTCCTGCTTTGGAACGTGGACTACATCCGACTGCTCTACTGGAATCGCTTCGGGATGCCCGACCACGTTCTCGGGAAGTATTCGGACGAGTGGTCCTCGGTCGACTACTGGTGGGACGACGAGTTCCAGCGAGACGACCTGAAGGCGGCGAGGGAGAGCGGGGCCGCTTTGCCCGCTCCTCCCAGAGAGGTTCATTTCGATCGGGTTTTCGATCCGGAAGCGGCGGGCACCGCCGCGACGGAACCGCTCCAGTGAGCGTCGGTGCTCGAAGCGACCGAAGGCATGGAGCGACTCACTTATTTCATCCGCCGTCTTTTGCTGGTGATCCCGACTTTTCTCGGCATCACCTTGCTGGTCTTCGGCCTGACCCAGTTCGTGCCCGGCGGCCCCGTCGAGCAGCGCATCGCCCAAATGCGGGGCCTGGGCAGCGGCGAAGCCGGGGCCGGAAGCGGAACGAACGTCAGCATTTCGGAAGATCAACGCCGGGCGATCGAGCGGGAATTCGGTTTCGACAAGCCGTTTCTGGTCCGCTACTGGACCTGGCTGGTGCCCGACGCCATGGGCATGAAGTCCTATTCATACAAATTCAATAACAAGACCGTCTGGCAGTTGATCCGGGAGAGGTTTCCCATCTCCCTCACCTTCGGAATCGCGGGATTCGTCCTCACCTATCTCATCTGCGTCCCGCTGGGCATCGGCAAGGCGCTTCGGAACGGAACCCATTTCGACATGCTCTCGTCCGTGGTGGTGCTGGTCCTCTACGCCATCCCCGCCTTTGCTTTCGGGATGATCCTGAAAACGCTCTTCAGCGGGACCAACGACCAGTTTTTCGATATTTTTCCCATCGGCGGATTTCGTTCCGAGAATTGGGAGGAGTTGTCGGCCTGGGAGAAGGTGAAAGACCAGACGCACCACATGTTTCTACCGGTGCTCTGCTACGTGATCGGTAACTTCGCGGTCCTGACGATCCTGATGAAAAATTCGCTTCTGGACCAGATCTCGCAGGACTACATCCGAACCGTCCTGGCGAAAGGGGGGACGATGCGGCGGGCCATCTGGGGACACGCTCTGCGCAACGCCATGATCCCCATCGTGACGGGGATCGGCGGCATTCTCACCATCATGTTCGCCGGGTCGGTTCTCATCGAGCGGGTCTTCTCGATCAACGGGATCGGCTTGCTGACGCTCGACGCGATCGTCGGCCGTGACTACATGGTCTTCATGGGCGTGCTGGGTCTCACCGCCCTCCTCGGGCTGTTGGGACGGATCTTCTCGGACTTCTGCTACGTCTTGGTCGATCCGCGGATCAATTTCGGTAAGGAAGCCTGATGATCGGTCGGTTCGCCCATTTTCTCGATCCCAACACCCGGCGCCGACTGCGGCGTTTCGGGAACATCAAGCGGGCCAAGTGGTCTCTCGCGCTGTTGCTGGCCATCTTCGTCCTCAGCTTGTTTTCCAATTTCATCGCGAACGAAAAGCCGTTGATCGTGAAAGTGAACGATCGGCTTTTCTTCCCGGTGGTGAAATTCTATCCCGACGACGCTTTCACCGGCTCCGGCCTCAATACCCGGCCGCAGTACAAGGACCTGGAGGAGTTGCCGCTGTTCCGGGAGAACGACGAGAACTGGATGCTGTGGCCGCTGATCCCGTTCGGTCCGGAAGAGTCGCTCGAGGCGAGCCGAATCGACATCGATCCGATCCTGACTCTGACCTTTTCCCACGCGGACCAGATCGCCGTGGTGGATGTCGACAGCGGCCTCGTCATCCAGCGAAGTCGGGGCGCCGCCGGATTCTACGGCGAGGACTACGAACACGCGTTGCGCCGGCAGCCCTTGGGAAGCGGCGACGTGGACGCGCCCGAGAAGATCCGGGAAGCGGTGGCGCAGCGCTTTCGGAACCAGGCGGCCCCGGCGGTCGAAGAGGTGAACGACGACGGGATCGCGTTCGGGCTGGGGGCTTACGAGCCCAAGTCCCGACCCCCGAAACTGGCGAGGATCTCGATGGAACGGCGAGCGGGGGCGAACGGGACCGAAAAAGCGGTGGTGACCCCCGAGATGGAGTTCCTGACCGACCCGCCGGAGATCTGGGAACAACTCGCCGAAGAAAGTCGCAACGAGATACTGAGCCGGGCCCAGGAAGCGCTGGTCGTGCCCCAGGAAAATATGAACGTGTCGGGACCCGGCGGGAAAATTTCCGTCGCTTTCGAACGCGAGACCGTCGAGTTTCCTTTTCGCCCCGTGAAGCACCACGCCTTCGGCTTGGACAACAGCGGCCGCGACGTGGGCGTCAGGATTCTCTACGCCACCCGAACGGCCCTGATCTTCGGCCTGCTGCTGGTGGTGTTCACCTACGTGATCGGGATCGGCGTGGGCGCCATCCAAGGCTATTTCGGGGGAAAGACGGACATGTTCGGCCAGCGCCTCACCGAGATCTGGGAGTCGATGCCGTTTCTCCTGATCATGATCCTGCTGAGTTCCATCTACGGCAGGAGCTTTTTCCTGCTCGGATTCATCTACGGGATTTTCAACTGGATCGGGATTTCCTACTACATGCGCGCGGAATTTCTCCGCTTGAGGAAGCAGCCGTTCGTGGAAGCCGCCCGCGTCATGGGGATCGGACGGTGGAAGATCATGTTCCGCCACGTTCTGCCGAACGCGCTCGTGCCGGTGATCACGTTTTTCCCCTTCGCCCTCGTCGGCGCGATTTTCATGCTGACGGCTCTCGATTACCTGGGCTTCGGCCTGCCGCCGGGCACGCCGAGTTGGGGGAATCTTCTCGACCAGGGGCAAGTTCAGTCGTACGCGTGGTGGCTGACTCTCTACCCCTCCATCGCGCTCTTCATCGTGAGTCTGCTGGGAATTTTTATCGGAGAAGGCGTTCGGGCGGCCTTCGACCCGCGAACCGACTCGAAGCTCGAGTGATCCATGGCCGAACCTCTCCTCAGCGTCAAGAATCTAACAGTCGCCTTCGATGTCGAGGGCAGCCGCATCCTCGCGGTCGACGACGTTTCCTTCGATGTCATGCCCGGTGAAATCGTCGGGGTGGTGGGTGAGTCGGGAAGCGGCAAAACGGTCGGCGCGATGTCGGTTCTACGTTTGATTCCCTCTCCGCCGGGCATAGTCGAGACGGGAGAGATCCTCTTCGAGGGGAAGAACCTTCTCACCCTGCCGATCAAGGAAATGCAGCGAATCCGCGGGCGGGAAATCAGCGTGATTTTCCAGGAGCCGATGACGGCCCTGTCTCCCCTGCACGTGGTGGGCGATCAGCTCGCCGAAGTGGTCCGTGTGCACCATCCGGACGTCTCGAAGCGCGAGGCGTGGGCGCGAGCCGTGGAGTGGCTCGACAAGGTCGGCATTCCCGATCCGGAGGAGCGCGCCAAAGCCTACCCGTTTCAGTTTTCCGGAGGAATGAGACAGCGCGTCATGATCGCGATGGCTCTGATTCTCCAACCGAAGTTGATCATCGCGGACGAACCAACCACGGCCCTGGACGTGACGCTGCAGGCCCAGATTTTCGAACTCATTCTCAAGATGAAGTCCGAGGACACGTCCATCATCTTCATCACACACGACATGGGGGTGATCTGGGAGCTCGCCGATCGCGTCCTGGTGATGAACGAGGGAAAGGTGGTGGAGCGCGGGGACGTCGAGACGCTTTTTTCGAAGCCCAGGGAGACCTATACCCGGACGCTTCTCGAAGCGGTGCCCAGACTGACGGACGAGCCGATCGCCAGTCCGGACCGGTCGCCGGAAACGGAGCCCCTCGTCGAACTGAAGGATCTGAAAACGTGGTTTCCGGTGAAGCGCGGCGTGTTCGCGAGGACGGTCGACTGGGTCAAGGCCGTCGACGAGGTCTCGCTCGATATTTTTCCGGGAGAATGCCTCGGCCTCGTAGGCGAGTCCGGGAGCGGAAAAACCACCGTGGGGCGCTCCATCCTGGGCCTGGAGACCTCGCAGGGGGGGCAGATCCTCTTCGAGGGACGCGATATTCGGGGGTTGGGCTACCACGCCATGCGGCCCCTCCGGCGCGACCTCCAAATGATTTTCCAGGACCCGTATTCCTCCCTCAATCCGCGCCTCACCGTGCTGGAGATTCTGACGGAGGGATTGATGGAGCACAAGATGCTGAAAGGGGCGCGGAGGGAAGTCGCCGCCCACTGGCTGGAAGAGGTCGGGTTGTCGGCGGACACTATGAACCGCTACCCCCACGAGTTCTCCGGGGGGCAGCGGCAGAGGATCTGCGTGGCGAGGGCGGTCGCTCTCGAGCCGAAGTTCGTCGTCTGCGACGAGGCCGTCTCCGCTCTCGACGTGACCATCCAGGCTCAGGTAATCGATCTACTGATGGACCTGAAGGATAAGCTGGGGTTGTCCTATCTCTTCATTTCCCACGACCTCAGCGTCGTGAAGCGCATCTGCGATCGCACCGTGGTCATGCGTCACGGCAAGGCGGTGGAGGTAGGGCTCACGGAAGACCTGGTGAACCATCCGCAGTCCGAGTACACCCAGAAGCTCATCGCGGCCGTCCCCGTTCCCGGCGACCCTTCCAAAAGGGCGAGACGCTAGACCGGCGATTTGCGAAAGGTGTCTTGCCGTGGATATCAAGGACATCTAAGATATCGATCATGACCGTGGAATCGTTTCGGAAATCGGCTCAGAACGACGAGTCGCCGCCTTCGGAGCTGACGCCGGAGTTGGAGGCCCTCTGGTTTGCCAAGGCCGGCCGGTGGGAGGAAGCCCACAACATCGCGCAGGATATTCCATCGAAGATGGGGGCCTGGATTCACGGATTGTTGCACGCGATCGAAGGAGATTTCGGCAACGCCGGCTACTGGTATGATCGCGCGGCGGAGCCGGCGGTCGCGGCGGAGGGGATCGACGCCGAATGGGAGAGGATCGTGCGGGCGAATCTCTCTTGACGGTTTTTAATAAGAATCGACCGATCCAACCGTTCTAACGCCGTAGATGCAACTCCCTGAATTACCGGGTTACCAGTACGAAGACCTTCTCGGCGAAGACCCGTTCGGGTGGACTTTCGTGTGTTCGTATCACGGGGAAGAGCGCCGGGTCGTCAAGGTTCTGAAGTCGCAGGCCACCAACGACCGTTTTCTCTACCGCTACCTGAAGGCGTTCGCCGAGAACGATTTCGACTCCTCCGGAGTGGTCAAGATCCACGACTACGCGTTCCAGGACCGTGGGTCTCCCACCGCCTACGCCATGCCTTTTTTCGGCTGGAGAGGCCGGGAATCCAAGGAATGGCAGGTGACGTCGCTCCAGAAGCTCGTCCATCTCATCTCGGAAGATCAGGCGGTCGACATCGTCCGGAAACTGGCCGGAAGCCTGGCGGCTATTCACGAGAAGGGGATTTTCCACGGAGGGCTGCGTCCGGCCAACATCTTCCTGACGAGCGATTCGGGAGACGAGCAGCGGGTGGAAATCGCCGACTTCGGGCAGATATTCATGGGCGGCCTTCAGTATCTGGAGGCGGGGGATCTGCTTTTCTACGCGAGCCCCGAGCAACTGGCGACCGGCGACTTTTCCGGGGAGAATGGAATCGGCTGGGACGTATACGCCTTCGGGGTGATTGCCTTCCAGCTTCTTACAGGGCACCTGCCCCGGCTCGACCGGCTCCGCCAGCAGTGCGAAGAGCAACCCGACGCCCTCGCCTCCACGGCCGCGATCGCATTCGGCCGACTCACCGAGGTTGCCGAGCATTTTTTGGCCCAACTGGAGCTGGAGAAACCCGTGGAGTGGCCCGAGGAGCCGATCGACGAGCGAGCCGCGTTGCTCCGCGAAGTGCTCGAAGGGTGTTTGAAATACGATGCGGAAGCCCGGCCGACTACGATGGTGGAAGTGGCCGAGGCGATCGAGGCCGCTTGGGAAACCGCTCCGGAGATCGCGGGCGAGGGAACGGGCGGCCTGAAGGAAGCCGGCGTTTCTTCCGCTTCGGCTCTGGTACCGTTTCCGAAGCAATCGATTCGCAGCCGGGCCGGGAGCATGATCCGTCATTTCGGCGAACATCCGGTTCGCAAATGGCAGGTTGCCACGGTGGCGTCTCTGATCGCCGTTCTGCCGTTGAGCTACTTCGCTCTGTACAGCTACTGGCAATACCGAACGACCCAGGAGGAGTCGACTATCGAAGCGGCCGAGCTCCAGGCCAGCGCCGCCGAACTTCAGGCGAGCGTGGAGCAGCAGGCCGAAGCTTACCGCAAGGTGCTGCTGGCGGAACAGCGGAGTACCAAGAACCTGCAATCGGAACTGAACGAGACCGAAGATTCCCGCAGCCGGCTCCTCGGCGAGGCGAAACTCGCCCGGCAGATTCTTCGGCAGACCCAGGAGAACGGCGACCAGTTTTTTCGTCTGGTTCTCGAGAATCGCGATACCGACGTGCCCGGATTTCGAGAAGAGCGCGAGAAAGCGCTGGTCGAGGGACGCAAGCACTACGAAAGGCTGGTCGAAGCCTACGGCGACGCCTCCGACTTCATCGTGTCCACCGCCAACGCCCTCTTCTACCTGGGGCAGATCTACAAGGAAATGGGGGAGTTCGGCAAGGCCCTCGCCTCCTTCGGCGAAGCCGAACGCCGCTACCTCGCCCTTTTGGAGGATTCGGATTCCCCCGATGCCGCCTTCGTGAAGAACCTCGCGATTTCGAAGAGTTCTCTCGGAAGCCTGTCGTCGCGGGACGGACGGTATTCGATGGCGCGCCACTATTTCACCGAGTCCTCCCGCTACTGGGCGGAAGTCCGGAATCTCTCGTCCGGCGAGGCGCTGAACGCGGCCACGCGCATTCATGCGAACTCTCTCGCGATCGTGGAGTGCGAATTGGCGATGGGGCGCCTCGATGCGGCTCTCGACGGTACGCGATCCATCGGAGGACAACTCTTGGAACTGCAGGAGAAGGATCCCGATAACGACCGTATCGTCGGGACTTTGGCGCATTCCTTCGAACTGGCGGGACGCATCCTCGAGAGCCAAGGAGAAGGCGAACTCGCCAAAGAGGCCTACCAGCAGTCGAGCGACCTGTTTGCCCGCGCCGTGAAACTGAACGCCGCGATCGACGGCTATCGGCTTGGCCTCGGAAACAGTCTGGCCCGCCTCGGTTTGCTCGGGAACGATATCGAGAAACTGGAGGGAGCGGCCGAAGTGCTGGCCAAAGTCGTCAGAGCGAATCCCTACGAGCCGAGCTACCAGAAAACTCTCGCCGACACCTACGGCGTTCTGGCCCGGAACCAGCGGGACGGAGGCAAGCTGGAAAACGCGATCTCTCTCGAGCAGGAAGCGTTGTCGATCCTTCAGCCCATCATTCGGGAGAACCGTTCCTCTCCACCGGACGTTCTTTTCTCCTATGCCGAGAGGTTGGCGCACTTGGCTGAACTTCTGGGTGACGAGGGAAGTTTCGACGAGTCCCGCCCGCCGCTCCGGGAAGCGATCACCGTGCTCGAGAAGATCGGCAAGTCGGAGAACGCGCTGGCCGCGCACCACCGCGCCCTGGCCCGCGCCCGCGGGCTCGCCGGTTTCGCCTGCGTCAAGTCGGGGGACAAATCGGAAGCGAAGGAACATCTCGAATTGGCCAAGGCCGAGTGGGAAACTTACATCGCGGCCAACCCGAACGACCCGGACGCGGAACAGGCGGTGCAGTGGACCTCCGACCAGCTCAGAGGGTTGCAATAGTACATCGCGATTGACACGAGCGCCGGTCGCGCTTGGTTGGCCCGACATGATCGACCGTATCGAAATCGCCGACGTCAAGGAAATCGCCAGACGTGCGGGAGATGAAATCCTCGCGGTTTACGGAACGGAATTTTCCGTGGACGCGAAAGAGGACGAATCGCCGCTAACCGAAGCGGATCGCCGGGCGAACGCGGTTATCGTGGAGTCGCTGTCGCGGCTTTATCCGGACATTCCCGTGATTTCCGAGGAAACCAAGGCCGCGGCCTATTCCGAACGGCGAGGGTGGGAGTGGTTCTGGCTGGTCGACCCGCTCGACGGGACCAAGGAGTTCGTGAAGCGCAACGGCGAGTTCACCGTCAATATCGCGTTGGTTCGGGACCGCAGGCCCGTGCTCGGCGTCGTCTACCAGCCGGTGGGAGACCGGTTGTACTGGGCTGCCGAGGGCGATGGCGCCTGGAAGTCGAGCGAAGGATCCGAGCCTGTTAAGCTCGAGGGCGGGGAGCACTACTCCAAGAAGTCGAAAGTCACGGTGGTGGCGAGTCGTTCCCATCTGACCCCCGACGTGGAAAGGTTCGTTTCCTCCTTGAGGGAAGAAGGGAAGGAAGTGAATTTCCTCTCCTCGGGCAGCTCCTTGAAGCTCTGTCTGGTCGCCGAGGGGGCCGCCGACGTCTATCCGAGGCTGGGGCCGACCATGGAATGGGACACCGGAGCCGCGCACGCCGTGGCGCTGGAGGCCGGCCGGCGGGTGGTCGATCACGAAACGGGGACCGATCTCGTCTACAACAAGGAGAATCTCCTGAATCCGTATTTTATCGTGGAGTAGGAGCCGGGGGAGTTCGGAGGCTCCCTCTGGTCGATTACCAAGTTTTTATGTTGTCGACATCAACGCTCAAGTCTTCGCCCGTGCTCCAGACGAGGATGGACTCCGGAAGGTACTGGGAGTCGGTCGTGTTGTCCCAAGAGGGCTTTTCAGTCCGGCTATTGTAATCCAGATCCATGCGGACGTAATAGAGCTCGGCGAAGGGGTCCCATAGCTCGCCTCCTCCGTCGGCCTCCAGCACGATACCCTTGCGGTACTTGCCGTTGCCCGCGGGCTTGGCCGCCTTGCCGGTGTAGAACGCGATGCGGCGAGGGTTCAGCTCTTTGCCGTCGGCATTGTCCGCGCCCAGGAGGATGTCCATGAGTTTGTTGTCGGTCCGGATTTCGTCGGTCTCGTTGTCCCCTGACTTAGCCGGGTATTTCCGATACTCGGTGAAATAGGCCGAAATGGCGTTTTTCAAGTTGTAGCAGGTGTTTTCGGCGTGAGCTTTCTTGGCGTTTCTCAGCACGCCGGTCGTGGCCGGATACATGAGGCTCGCGAGAATGCCAATGATGCCGATGACGACGAGCAACTCCAGCAGGGTGAAGCCGTCCGAGCGCCGGGAAAGGGGATGGGGAGGTGGTTTTCTCATGGTGTGAGGCATGTTTACTACGGAGAACGGAGGGCGACGAGACTTTTTTCCGACGCGAAGTCCTCTTTCGGTCAACATACAATGTAAACACATGGAGGCTCGGGCCGTCCAGCCTTTTCGTCTTTTTTTTGGGACCCGCGCGAAGCAGGAAGCCGCCGACCGAGGAGGGGCGATTCGGCAGCGGGGCGGGGGCGATTCCCCGATCGCGTGATCGACGGGCCGCGGGAGAGGAGGCAGGATGGTTCCATGCACGAGAACGACTCCAAGTCATCGCGGCGGACTTTCGTCAAGACGGCGGCCGCTTCCGCCGCCTTCGGTTTCCAGTTCGTCCCGTCCCGAGTGTGGGGCGCCAACTCCCGCGTGAATTTCGGGGCGATTGGTTCGGGCGGCAAAGGGCAGGCCGACATCGGCGGATCGGTCGGCGCCGGAATGCAGTGCGCGGCCCTGGTCGACATCGTCGACATCGAAAAATTCAGCCCGGCCGATGCTTCCGGAAGCGTGAAGTCGCGCCTCGGATCGATCGCCGACGCCCGCGACAAATTTCCCGACGCCAAGTTCTACACCGACTACCGCGAGATGATCGCGGACATGGGCGACAAGATCGACGCCGTGACCGTGTCCACGCCGGATCATCATCACTTCCACGCGTCGCTGCTTGCGATGAAGGCGGGCAAGCACGTCTACTGCCAGAAGCCGCTGACCCACTCGATCTGGGAGGCGCGCACGCTGGCGCGGGTGGCGAAGGAGACCGGTGTCCAGACGCAGATGGGCAACCAGGCGCACGCCAACGACCACATGCGGCGAGTGGTGGAGCTCGTCCGCGCCGGGCTCCTGGGCGAGGTGAAGGAAGTTCACGCCTGGACCAATCGGCCGACCTGGCCCCAGGGCTTCCAGGAGCCGCCCGAGAAAACCGAGGTGCCGCTCGGTCTCGACTGGGAGCAATGGGTCGGGCCCGCGGAGTGGGTCGAGTACAGTCCGAAGATCGCGCCCTTCGCTTGGCGCGGCTGGTGGAATTTCGGCACCGGCGCGCTCGGCGACATGGCGTGCCACATCATGGACATGCCCTACTGGGCGCTGAACCTGGGCGTCCCCGCCTCGATCCAGGCCGAGCAGAACGGCGGCTCCGCCATTTCCCCGCCGATCAACTCCACCATCGTCTACGATTTCAAGGACAAGGGGATCGAGCTACACTGGTACGACGGCCAGATCGGAGGCGAGTTCGACCGCGAGAACTGGCGACTCGTTCCCGGCGAATTCAATCGTCCGTCGGACGAGATCCTCGAGGGCGTCGACTACAAAAAATACGGCAGCGTCATCGTCGGCGAGAACGGCAAGCTTTACTTCGATCGATTCAAGGATACCTGGATGGTGAAGCCGAGCCGGGCGATGGACGGCTTCGACGCTCCCGCCGAGTCGATTCCACGCGCTCCCGAGGAAAACAACTACCGGGAGTGGCTCGCCGCCATCGAAGGCAAAATCGAGCGTGGCCAGTCCGACTTTTCGCACGCGGGACCTTTTTCGGAGACCGTCCTGCTCGGTTGCCTCGCGCAGCGGACTCCCGGCCGGAAACTCCAGTGGGACGCCGATGCCATGAAGGTGAAAGGGCACCCGGAACTCGACGCGGTGATCCGGCGCGACTACCGCGAAGGGTGGGAAATCGAAGTCTGATCGTTCGAAAACTCACCGATTGCGGGATTTCTCCAGCACTTCGCCGAAGGGGACGGCGGTCTCGTCGGTGATCCTGCCGGGACCGGCGTAGATTTTCGTTTGGGGCTTGGCGTATTTCGGCATGTCCGTCTTGGCGGCGTCCGCCTCGGCGGTTTCCGCGATCTCCTTGAGACGGGCGACGACTTCGGGATGGTCGTCCGTGACGTCGTTCTGTTCTCCGGGGTCGGCGTCGAGATCGAACAGCTGCCATCTTTCCGGCGGCGCCGTCTCGGGCGTATCGGCGGGAGCGGGGTATTCCCAAGGCTGCGCCTGCTCGAAGGGGGCGATGATGGTGGCGCCGTCCGGGGCGCGGGGATCGATCCACTCCTCGCCCTTCTCGCCGCGGGGGCGCGCTCCGGGCTTTCGGACGTGAAGCTTCCACCGTCCCTGTCTCACGGCGAGCGGATTAACGCCGTTCCACGTGTAGACGACGCGGTCTTCGGGACCTTCGCCGGTCCCCGCCAGGAGCGGCCAGATGTCGTGACCGTCCGTTTTCAGGGGAGCGGCGTCCACGCCGAGCAAAGCGCAGACGGTCGGCAGAAGGTCCACGGTGGCGGCGGGTTCGTCGACCACGCGACCTGCGGGAAGTTTTCCGGGCCACTGGAATATTGCGGGGACGCGGACGCCTCCCTCCCAGCCGGAGCCTTTCATCCCGCGAAGCCCTCCGGTGCTGCCGCCGTACCAGGGGCCGTTGTCCGACGCGAACAGGACCATGGTGTTTTCCTCGAGATTCAGCTCCTTCAACTTGGCCAGGACCTGTCCCGCGGACCAGTCGAGTTCTCGGATCACGTCGGCGTAGAGGTCGTCGGCGGTTTCGGGCGAATAGAATTCCTCGGAAGCGGCGAGCGGCTTGTGCGGCATCGCGTGGGGTAGATAGAGAAAGAAGGGACGGTCCCGGTTGTCTTCGATGAATGACGTGGCCTTTTCGGTGTAGCGTTTCGTCAGGTAGCTTTGCACCACCGGATATTCCACGGCGTCCTCGTCGCGGCAAAGGGCAACGGGGCGCATGTCGTTCGAGTAGAGGATGCCGAAATAGGAGTCGAACCCGTGCCGCGTCGGGTAGAACTCCGGCAAATGGCCCAGGTGCCACTTGCCGACGATCGTGGTGGCGTAGCCTTCGCCCTTCAGCAGCTCGGCCAAGGTGGTTTCGTCCGCGCTTAGACCGTGGTCGCGTCCCGCGTCGGGCGTCGGGTTCATCGCTACGCCGGTGCGGTAGGGAAACCGCCCCGTGAGAAGGGCGACCCGGGAGGGGGCGCAACTCGGAGTGGCCACGTAGAAGTCGGTCATTCTGACGCCTTCGGACGCCATTCGGTCGAGATGGGGCGTTTCCCAGTCGGTGTTGCCGTAGCAGGAAAGGTCCCCCCAGCCAAGGTCGTCCGCGTAGATGACCACGATGTTGGGCTTGTCCGCGCGGGCATGGTCGGGGAAAGCGGCGAAGACCAGAAGGGCGACGAGAGCGAGAAGATTCACGAATTTCATCGACCGAGTGAATAGCGATTTGCCGCCGTTCTTTCAAGTTCGCATTGAAAAATCGGAGGGAAACGGCTGGCTTTCGCCGGGGTTTACGATTTCACCCTTTCGATGCCCTCCTTCAGTTACACCGCCCTCGATCGGACTGGAAAACGAGTTTCCGGGAGCGTGGTCGTTCGCAACAAGACGGAAGTCTACCGCGAACTCGAGGCGCAAGCGCTGACTCCCATCGTCGTCGGCGGCGCCGGGGAGGCTGGTCCAAAGGGGGGAGCGACGGGGAAAGGGGCGAACGGCCCTCGGCGCCAGATTCGGCTGAGGAGACAGGAACTGGTTCTCTTTACGGAGGAACTGGCCGACTTGCTCGACGCGGGAATGCAGCTCGAGCGAGCGCTCAAAGTGCTGAGCGAGCGGCAGACGAATGCTTCGATCAGAACGGTGGCGCAGATCCTCCGCGACGACATTCGCGAGGGGGCGCGGTTTTCGAAGGCGCTGGCGAATGCCTCCCCTTCTTTCGACGAGCTGTATCGGAGCCTGGTGGCGGCGGGCGAAGCCTCCGGCTCGCTCCCGGAGATCCTGAGGCGTCTCGTCGTCAATCTGAAGCAGCTTTTCAGTCTGCAGCGCCGGACCCTGGGAGCCATGATCTACCCGATCACGGTGCTGCTGGCCTGCGTCGTTCTCCTGTTTGTTTTCAGTACCGTGCTGATGCCTTCGCTCAGCGAGATGATGCAGAAGACGGGGCAGGACTTGCCGATGGTGACGGATCTCCTGATTCGTTTCACCAACTTCATGGGCGAGTGGTGGTGGCTGCTGCTTACCTTGATGATCGCGTCCGCCGTCGGGTTCCGCCTCGCGATTTCCACTCCTGCGGGCCGGGAGTGGTGGGATGGCTACAAGATGCACCTCCCCGCTTTCGGCCCGGTCATCCTGGGGCGGTTCTACGCTCAGTTCTGCCACACCATGTCGAACCTGGTCAACAATGGCGTGCCGCTGCTCAACAGTCTCAAGCTCGTCTCCCGGGGAACGCCGAACCGCTTCGTGCGCCACCGTCTCGAAGCCGTGGTGTTGGATGTGGGAGAAGGCAGTGGCCTCGCGAGAGCGATGGCGAAAACGGAGTCCTTTCCCGAACAACTGATCGACCGCGTGGCGATCGGGGAACAGACGGGCGAACTCGGCAAGGCTTTCGCCAAGGCCGCCGCGAAATACGACGAGGATCTCGACGTCCGCATCTCGAGATTGACGACCGTCGTCCCGACGGCCATGCTCGTTTTCGTCGCCCTCATCGTGGGAGTCGTCGCCTATTGCATGATCACCACGATCTTCGGCTCGATGGCGGGCATTCGCGGACGTTGAAATCCGTATTTTTTGAAACCATGAAAAAATCTCCTCGCGAACGCTCGAAACGGTCGGCCGGCTTCACTCTCGTCGAGCTGGTTATCGTGATCACGATCATCGCGGTTCTGGCCGGATCGGGAATCTACCTCGTGGTCGGCTTAATCGACGACGCGAAGTACCATCGCGTCGATTCGGATTTGAAGACACTCGATTTGGCTCTGAAAAGTTACGAGCGAAACAACTACTTCAAGCCGCCGACGCAGGAGCAGGGATTGCAAGCTCTGGTGGAAAGGCCCGCCTCGGACCCGCAGCCGGAACGCTGGCGCGCCTACCTGGAGGAGCCGATGCTCGATCCCTGGGGCATGGAATACCAATACCGGTATCCCGCTCAGAAGAGCACCAGGAAATACGATATTTACTCGCTGGGCGAAGACGGCGTGGAAAGCGACGACGATGTCGGCAACTGGTAGCGCCGCTCCGCGGCAATCGGGATTCACGCTCGTCGAGCTGGTCATCGCGATCACCGTGCTCGGCATCCTCGCCGGTCTCGCCATTCCCGCCATCGACGGCGTGCAGCGCGAGCGCCTCGCCCGCGAGCCCGTCAATCGGTTGCTTCTCATGGCCCGGGAGGTGCGGCTCCGCGCCATGACCGAGCAGAGGCCCTACCAAATCGTTTTCGACGGGAACGGGTTCCGGGCTTCGCGGTTCTTTCAGCCCTACGGCGGCCAGGAGGAGTTCGACCGGCTCGGACTGGAACTCGGACTGCTCGAGCAGCGCGACGCAATCAGGGAGGCGTCCCGGCTGCGGGGGATCTCCCTCGAGGAGGCAGAGATCGATCCGGAACGCGAGCGAATAGAAGAAGGGCTTCGCTTCGCGGCGGAATACGAACTCGACCCCGCGCTGCGCTACAGCCTTCGATTCTGGGACGAGACGCAGTGGATCGACATGACCGGCGGTCAATTCCGGCGATGGATTTTCCAGCCGTCCGGGATGTGCGAACCGCTCAAGGTGAGGGTGGAGGCCGACGACGCCTTCTTCGAGATCGAATTTCACCCTCTCACCGGGGACCTCAAGTCGGAACGGTCGTGGGTGGAATGAAGCGGGGACAACACAGGAGGGGGTACGCGCTGCTGGACGTCGTTCTGGCCGTGGCGCTGTTCAGCATTTCCGTAAGCGGACTCGTCGGCGTTCTCCAGCGGATCAACGAGACCTCGGCGAGTTTTGCGCGGGACCGCGTGATCCAGGAGAACCTCGAGGTCCTCCTGGCCGAGAAAAAGCGTTCGTCGCTGGGAGAGATGACCTCGGAGATTCACGACGCCCGACTGGATGCGACGTTTCGCACCCGCGTGGAATCCATCGAGGTCGACAACGGCGAGGGCAACACCTTGACGGATCTCTACAAGTTGACGGCCGAGGCGACTTTCTTCGACGACGGAGGCGAGCAGGTGGAGCGGGCCGAGCTGATCATCCATCATCCCGAGCCATGACGTCGCGCCGCCGTTTTTTTTCACGCGGATTTTCGCTCTTCGAGATCGTCGTTGCCATGGCGATTCTCGGAATCATCGCCGGTTCCGTCCTTTCCATCATCTGGCAGGCGGCCGACAGCGCGGCGGAGATACGCGATCTCGATCGCAGAGACGAGGAGGTCGGCAGATTCCTCGCCCTGCTCAGGGAGTCGATCGAGAACCTGCCTCCCGACGGGACCCTCGCCCTGGAGCCGCCCGGGGAATCGGCTTCCGGCTACCACGAGCTGAAGATCGGCAACAGCGCCACGGCGTTCACGTTCGGCGAAACCGTCGGAAGCAGCGAGGAATGCGTCATCGCCCTGAGGCCCGGCGGCGTTTCGGAGGAGGGCGAGACATTGTTCGACATCGCCCTGAGTCGCGACGATTTCGCTCCCGACGACGCGGACGGGAGCGGCATGGTATTCCGCGCCGGAGAGGGCGATTTGCTGCAAGCGGACGAGGACGGACGCTATTGGCTGACGCTCGTTTCCGGAGTGAAAACCGCCTCGTGGCGCTACTGGGAGAGCGATCGGGAAGAGTGGCTGGAGGAGTGGACGGACGACGAAGCGATGCCGGAACTCCTGGAATTTTCATTCGCGGACACCTACGGGGCGTTTCCGAAGCGGCTCGTGTTCCAAGTGCCGGAGCAGGCGGTGAATCCGGAAGGGGCGGTTGCCTCCGCGGCGTCGACCGCTCCCGGCCAGACCGCCGCCGTCCAAACGTCCGAAGGGCGCGGAGGCGGAGAAGGCCGGCGACCGGGCCGAGGGGGAGGACGCGGAAGAGGGGATGGGGCGAAGGGCGGCGACCGGCCCCAGGGGGAGGGTGGTCGGCGATCCGACGGCGGGGGAAGGTCCGAGGGTCAACCATCCCAGGGGCAACCCTCCCGCGGCACCGGAGGAGGCGGGAACCGATGAATCTCTCCTCGCAACACCTGAGCGGCGAGCGTGGCATGGCGCTCCTGCTCGTCTTGGTCGCGGTGATGGCGCTGTCGCTCATCGTCGCGGCGCTGTGGGAATCGTCTCAGCCGAGCTGGGAGGAAAGCACGCTCGCCCGAGCCCGCTACCGCGCCGGCCTGCTTGCCGAAAGCGGTGTCGCGATTGCCCTGCATCCCCGGATCGAACCCGGCGATGTCGCGCTGCGTCAGGCATTCGGCGCGGAGACGGGATTCGACGCGCGGATCACGAGCGAGGGCGCGAGGATCCCCGTGAACAGCGTCGAGGACGCGAAAATCCGGGAGGCGGTGTCGGAAATGTTCGTTCTTTGGGGGCTCGACGGCGCTTCCGCGAGCACGGCGGCCGATTCGCTCGCGGACTGGATCGACGAGGATTCGGAAGTCTTGCCCAACGGCGCGGAGAATGCCTTCTACGCCGGCCTGGACTACCCCGAATTCCCGCCCAACGCCGCATTCACCACTCTCGAGCAAATGCTGTTCGTGAACGGCATGGACCGGGTCGCGCGGATCCAGCCGATGTGGCGGAACTATTTCACCGTCCACAGCGAAGGGTTGATCGATCTCAACGCCGCGCCGTGGGATGTGGTCATGGCCCTGACGGGAACGACGAGAGACTCCGCCGTCAACTTCGTTGCCGTCCGCAACGGCGACGACGGCGTGCCCGGCACCGTCGACGACCACGAGATTCAGGATGCCGGAGAGGTGCGGGCGCTTCTCGGCCTGTCGGACGACGAATGGGACGCGATTTCCGCTCTGGTCACGCTGTCGGGAAGCGTGAAGCGGATCGAGAGCATCGGACGGGTGGGCGACTTCACGGAGACCCTGGTGGTCCTTGCCCGGGAAGTTCAGGAGGACGGCCAAAGCACCCTGACGCCGGTGGCGCGGTTTCGTAAATGAGCCTAGAGTGCCGACCTGTCCATCCGGATGAAGATCGACATCGTCACCATATTCCCCGAGATTGCCGAAGCTCCCCTGCGGGCGAGCATCATGGGAAGAGCGACGGAGGCGGGCTTGGTCGAAATCCGGTTTCACGACCTTCGCGGTTTCACGACCGACAGGCACAGACAGGTGGACGACATTCCCTACGGCGGCGGCCCGGGAATGGTGATGAAGCCGGAGCCGTTTTTCGCGGCGGTGGAAAAGCTGAGGACGCCCGAATCGAAGGTGATCCTGATGACGCCCCAAGGGAAGCCGTTTCACCAGAAGAAAGCGGAAGAGCTTTCCCGTGCCGCCCATTTGATTCTGCTCTGCGGTCACTACGAAGGCGTGGATCATCGTGTGGTGGAAGCGCTGGTCGACGAGGAGATTTCGATCGGCGACTACGTCCTGACGAACGGGACGATCGCCGCGGCCGTGGTCGTCGACGCGGTGGTGCGGCTCATTCCCGGCGTGCTTGGCGACGAGAGATCCAACCGGGAGGAATCCTTCTCGGGCGCCGGCAAGCTCGTCGAGGCACCCCACTTCACCCGGCCGGCCAGCTTTCGCGGAATGGAAGTGCCGAAAGTGCTGCTGTCCGGGCACCATGCCGAGATCGACCACTGGCGGAAAACCATGGCGGAGCAGCGAACCGCGGGCAATCGGCCCGATTTGGCGGCAGGGGCGGACGACGGGGAGGGCGATCGGGCCGACGAATCGGACTGAGAAACTCCGTTCCCGGCGTGATCCGCTTCAGTTCGAAATTTCGATGCCCGCCTGGATGAGCCCCGCCGCCTTGTGCAGCGTCTCCTCCCATTCCTTCGCGGGAACCGAATCGGCGACGATGCCGGCACCCGCGTGGAAGTGCAGGGAATCGCCTTCCAAAACCGCCGTGCGGATCGCGATGTTGAAGCGGCTTTCACCGTTGAATCCGAGACAACCGATCGCGCCGGTGTAGAGGCCCCGGGGCGTCGGCTCGAGTTCGGCAATGATTTCCCGGGCCCGCTTTTTCGGGGCTCCCGTGATGCTTCCTCCGGGAAAACACGAGTGAAGGGCCTCGACGTGTCCGACGTCTTTCCGCAGCGTGCCGGAGACGGTCGACACGAGATGGAAGACTTGGGCGAAGCGCTCCAGCTTGAGAAGTTCGGTCGCCTCGACCGAACCGAACTCGCAGATCCGGCCGAGGTCGTTGCGCTCGAGATCGGTGATCATGATCAGCTCCGCCACCTCCTTCGGCGAGGTGAGGAGGTCGTAGGCGGACTTTTCGTCCTGGGCCCGATCGCGGAAGCGCGGACTCGTTCCCTTGATCGGGCGGGTCTGAATGGTCGATCCGCTGAGACTGAGAAACTGCTCCGGTGACGAGGAAACGATTTCGCGGTCGCCGAGAGAGAGAAACGCCGCGAAGGGAGCGGGAGATTGCTCGCGGAGGCACCGGTGGTAATCCCATGCCTGGAAGCCCGGGGGAACTTCCGCCGAAAACCGGTGCGAGAGGTTGACCTGGTAGATGTCTCCCGCCGCGATGTACTCCTGCGCCCTCGCGACCATGCCGCAGAACTCTTCCCGGCTGACGTGGTCGCGAAACTCGAGGGGCCGGGAAACCGAGTCGGACCGCCGTTCGGCAATTCGGATATTCTCGGAGAGAGATCCCTTCTCGAGCCATCGTTCGCGGTCGTGATCGTAGACGAGGAACTCCCGGTATTCTCCGAAGACGAAGTCGCCTTCGTAGGTCACGTATCCGTAGAGCCCTTCGGTAGGGAAGCCGAGGTCGGGAGCCAGGTCGGAGGCGAGGCGGTTTTCTTCGTAGGTTCGATACAGCGCGGCGCGGTCGCGATCGCTGAAGAGGTTGCCTCGCAGCGTCCGGACGGGACGGGCCGTGATCAGTGAAAAGAGTCCCGGCACCCCGCTGCCGGACGACACTTCGGCGGACGACGAATCGAGAAACACGAAGCCGGGAAGATGCCGGAGTTGCCCGGCCAACTCTTCCGGAGGAGGCAGAAGGGGAACCGTGCGAAGATTGGAGAATGAATTCGCCATCGGTCTGCGATCGCCGGGAACTGGATTCGGCTTCGGCGGGAATGCCGGAGAAAGACGAGGCGAACCCTCACCCCGCCTCGAAGACGCGCTCCAGCAGGGCCTTGGTCTTCTCGATTCCTTCCGGTTCACCGAGTTCCTTGCCTTCGTATTCGATGCCGACGTGTCCGGAATAGCCGGCGTCCTTCACGATCCGCATCATCTTGAAAAAGTCGGTGTGAATTTCGTTGCCCTGCTCGTCGAAATCGTGCGCCTTCGCGGAGACGCCCTTGGCGTAAGGCATCAGTTCGGCAATGCCCTTGTAGCGGTCGTAGACGAGGCCGGTTTCGTCTTCGGTGTAGGCGGGATCGCCCTCGTAGAGTTCCTTCTGCTCGGCGTACTGTTCGGGATTGCCGCGATCCTTGACCACGTGGAAATTGCCGAAGTCGGGCAGCGTGCCGCAGTTCCCGAGATTGACCGACTTGACGACCCGCGCCAGCCAGGCGCCGTTGGAGGAAAGACCGCCGTGATTCTCCACGATCACGTTCAGCCCCATCGGCGCGGCGTGTTCGGAGAGGCGGCGCAACCCGTCGGCGCACAGGTCGGCCTGCTTTTCGGGACTGAGGGAGGGATCGGAGGCGGCGTTGACCCGGAGGCTGTGGCAGCCGAGAAGTTCGGCGGCGTCGAGCCAGGCGTAGTGCCCTTCGATGGCGGCCGTCCGCTGGACGTTGCTAGGATGCCCGAGGTCGCCGACTCGGTCGCACATGATGAGAAGGCTCTCCACGCCGCTGTCGTCGCAGCGCTCTTTCATCTCGGAGAGGTAGGATGGATCCTTCGGTTGGTGCCCGAGGCGATCGTCTTCCACGGAGAAGAACTGATTGACCCACTCCACCGCGTCGATCCCGAAGGTCTTCTTGGTGTAGGCCGGGAAGTCGAGATTGTCGAGTTCGCCGGACCTCAGTGTCCGGTGCAAGGACCATTGGGCCAGCGAAATGTCGAAGCTCTGCGCCGTGTCGGCGGCAGCCTCGCCCTCCTCGGAAGATTCGTCGCCGCAGGAATTCAGGAATCCCGCCGCGGAGACAGCCGCGCCGGTCGACAGAAATTGACGTCGGTCGAAGTTCATGCGCCGAATCTAACCCTCTTGGCTCGGGCATCCAACCCTATTTGCCGGGCGTTCCTGCGCGGCTAGTAGGCCGCCAAGATTGAGAGACTGTTGAAAACCCCACAACGGAAAATCTATGTGGTTTTTGGTTTGAGAAATAGCGGCTTCGCCGGAACGATTCGTTGACCGACCCGATGGGCTGCGGCCCTTTTGTTTACTGGCGTCGTTGCTTCTCAGTCGTGGGGAATACCCCACTTCCTCGTCGCGCCTATCCAGTAAACAAAATGTCTCGCAGTTTTCCATTCCGGGGTTTTTCAACAGTCTCTTGAAACGAGAACCAGGACGACACCGAATGCGAAAACGCCCCGCCGCGATCGAACCGCCGAACGGACAGGGTGTCGGAAGATTCACGTCTTCCGCTACGCGACGCGCCGTGAATCCGAAGCGGAACTTGTTTCGCCGAAGCGGAGCGGAATGCAAGCCTCTCATGGCCCCTCACTTCTAGTTTGACGGACAGCTAGCGACCGCGCTTCGGTCTCCCCGTCCCCGGCGCGGTGCGGTGATCGCCGAAGTATTTTTCGCTGCGGTAGCGGAGCCAGACGCGAAGAACCTGGGGAATGCGGTCCTTCTCTGCCTCGTCGAGACGATGGTAGAGTTTCAGCGCGCGAGTACGCTCGAGGCGGCAGGCGCCGTTGCGGTGCGCGTCCCAGTGGGTGCGGGCGAGGCGGATGCGCCGCGCCGTTTCCTTGACGAGGGCCGGGCCGGACAAGTCGTCGTCGTTGATCTTGGGTTTCTTGGGCATGGGTTCGCCGGACAATTGCGCCATTGTTCGCGGTGCCGGTCCGTGGGACACTTTCGGTCTCGTCACTCGTTCTGTCGTCATGAAAAACATTCGATTCCATTTCGTTTCCATCATCGCTGTCGCCGGCATTCTTCTGCAGGCTGCCGCCGTCCGGGCGGAAAAACGCCTCGTCTACCTGTCGTCGGGGGAGGGGATCGCCGTGTTCGAAGCCGATCCCGCGACCGGCAAGTTGACCGACATCCAGAAGGTCGAAGCACCCGGTTTGTTGGCGCTTACGGAGGACCGGGGCCGCGCCTACGTCATGGGCAAGAAGCAACTCTGGAGTTTCCTCGTCGAGGGCGACGGGACGCTGCGGGAAGCCGGCGTCGCGGAGATCGAACAGGGCGGCGGCTACGTCGACCTAGACGCCACGGAGCGTTTTCTCGCGGCGAGCCACTACGGGGCCGGTACCGCCGCGATCTGGCCGATCGACGAATCGGGCGTGGCGCAGGGAACGCCCGCCGACGAAGCGGCGCTGGAGCAGCGCGCCCACAGCTCGGTTTTCTCGCCCGACAATCGGTTTCTCCTCGTCCCGGCCACGGGACCCAACAAGGTGTTCCAACTCCGCTTCGACGAGAAGACCGGGACGCTCGAACCGAACGATCCGCCCAGCGCACCGGGGCCGACGGGCGAAGGCACCGCGCAGCAACCGAGACATCTCGTGTTTCATCCCAACGGTCGAATGGCCTACACCACGCTCGAACGCGAGCTGCCGGGCGTGGGCGTGTGGAACTGGGACGCGGAGAGTGGAAGGCTGGACGCGGTTCAGAATGTCGTCACGCTGCCGGAAGGATTCGAAGGGAGCATCACGACGGCGGATCTCCACCTGACTCCGGACGCGAAATTTCTCTACGTCTCGAACCGCGATCTCACCGACCGGAAGGCGACATCCGGCGAAAGCTCGATCGTGGGCTTCCGCGTCGACCCGGACACGGGGCGTCTCGATCTCATCGGGCACACGCCCTGTGAACACATCCCGCGTTCCTTCGCCATCGACGAGGCCGGCGAATACGTCTACGTCGCCGGACAAATGGCGGAGAAGCTGGGCGTCTACCGGATCGATCCGAGTTCCGGCGAACTCGAGCGGGTGCAGCAACTCGACACCGGACCGAAGCCCAACTGGGTGGTGTGCGGGACGCTGCCGTAAGTTCGCTCTCTCGTCTCGGTCGGTCAGGAGGCGAGTTGTTTCTCGAAGGTTTCCCTTACCCGCTCCACTCGTCGCCGGTTGGCTCCGGCGTCCCAGTGGCCGGTCCGGGAAGCGGACCTCGCGTGGATGACCTTTTCGTCGGGGTGCAGCTTCAGCTCGAGGTCGTCGACGAATCCGAAGAAGGCGCTGCGGACTTCGGCGTGCAGGTAGTTGTCCTCGAGGACGACGAGGGTCGTCTTTTCCAGCGACTGCACGGCGGCGACCGCGGCACGCCACGCCTCCGCGGGAGCTCCGCGAAACCGGAGCGGTTCGACTCGCCGCGCCGGTTCGCGGTCGGAGCTGGCGACGTAGTTGGGTTTGCCCGTGCCCCGTGCGAGCGCCCCGCGGCCGACGGCGCCGGGCGGGTTCGCCCTCGAGCGGACCGCCATCAGCCAGAGCCCGCCGAAGACGGCCAGGTCGGCGGCGAGGAGGAAGCCGAGGAGAACGAGAGCGATGGTAGGCATGAGGTCGGCGGCCCGGCTCGAGGAGTCAAAAACGGCTCTGGAATTGTAATTGGAATTCGGTCCCTCGCCAGCGATTGTGGGGACATGCACCCCACTCACAGCAAAACCATCGGCTACGTGCTCTGGATCTTCGGCTTCACCGGATCGCACAGGTTCTATTTCGGCAAACCGATCACCGGCACCATCTGGCTGCTTACCCTCGGCCTGCTCGGGATCGGGTGGATCATCGACCTGTTCCTGATCCCGGGGATGGAGCGAAAAGCCGAGTTTCGCTACAAGAGCGGGCCGATCGATTATTCGGTTGCCTGGATTCTGCACACCTTCATCGGCTACCTCGGCGTCCACCGGATGTACATGGGGAAATGGGTGACGGGCATCATCTGGCTCTGCACGGCGGGATTGCTGGGGCTTGGCTGGATCTACGACTTTTTCACCCTCAACGGGCAGATCAGCGAGCGGAACGGGGCGGAGGCGCCTCCCTTCAGGGCGCGCCAGGACCGGTTGATCGAAGACTAACTCGATTCGACAGGATTTCGGCTTTTCTTCCGGCCCGAAACGGGTGATAGCTAATCGGTTCAATTTTTCTCAAGACATGGCAAAAGGTTTCGAAATGGAAGGCACCCTCAAGGTGATCGACGAAGTTCAGACATTCGCGAGCGGGTTCACCAAGCGCGAATTCGTGGTCGAGGTGGAGGACGGCAAGTATCCCCAGATGATCAAATTCGAGTGTCTCAAGGACAAAACCGCGCTCACGGACGGATTCCAGGTCGGCGACAAGCTGCGGGTTCACTTCGACATTCGCGGCAACGAATACAACGGTCGGTTCTTCGTGAACCTGAACGCTTGGAAGCTCGAGAAGCAGGGCGGTGGCGGAGAAGCCTCCGGTGGAGACGACGACGCCCCGCCGGCCCATCTCACCGAACCGCCCGCCGGGCACGGACAGGATTCGGGAGCTTCCGAAGACGATATTCCGTTTTGAAGCACCCGTCCGGTGGCGGGTTGCCTCTCCGGTGCCGAGCATCGGCCCCCGATCATCGGCAAATTACTTGCTCCTGAGCCGCTCTGCGCTAGGCTTGGCCTACGGTCGGGCGCAATCGACTCCTTGGGTCGAGATCCTTTCCGCCGCCCGGCGAACGGAACGCGGGTTCCCGAATCGGCATTTCCGCTTTACCAACCTATCTACATCTCATGGCTCCATCATCTTCTCAAGGAAACCGCGATCGCAACCAAAGGTCCCGAGGAGGGAAGTCGAAGCCTTCTTTGTTTCAAAAGTTCGTCAAGGCGGTCACTTTCGGCCGGAGCGAGGAGGCTCCCGTGGCGGAAAAGAAGAAGGATGTGACCAAGAAGAAGCCGGCCCCTCGCGTCGAAGCGCCGAGCGAGCCGGAAAAGCCCCGGCTCTATGTCGGGAACCTGAACTACGACACGACCGACGCAGACCTCGAATCGCTCTTCGGGAAACATGGCGCGGTCGCATCCGCCGCCGTCGTGACTCACGGCCGTTCCGGCAAATCGAAGGGATTCGCCTTCGTCGAGATGAGCCGTCTCGAGGATGCCAAGACGGCCGTCGAGAAGCTTCACGGGACGGATTTCCAAGGCCGCACCATCATCGTCAGCGAGGCCAAATCGCAGAAACCCGAAAGGACGGAATCGGGAGGCCGGCGCGAGCCCCGGGAAAGACGCGAGCCCCGGGAAAGACGTGATTCAGGAGATCGGCGGGAGTCCGGCGAGAGACGACCGTCCCGCCGCGAAGGCGAGCGCGGCGAGCGGAGAGGCCGCGACCGGAGCAGAGGGGGCGACCGCCAACCCGACCCGGCGGCTCACCTCAAGCCCAAACCTCTCGAAGTCGAGACGGTTAATTCGCCATCGCTGGTCGTTGGATCCGTGAGCGGCGAAGCGACGGATCAGGACATCGCGGAAATCTTTTCCGGGATCGGCAGCATCCAGAACCGGACGGAAATCGGGGAGCCGGAACCCGGCGCAGCCACGCGCGAGTTCCGGGTCGACTTGGCGGATACGGCCGAAGCTCAGAAGGCGGTCGAATTGCTGAACGGCAAATCCTTCATGGGGCATCGGCTCCGGGTGACGGAAGCCAAGGACTAGAACCGGTGCGCCTGAAGCCAACCGGCGCGTTTCAGGGCGCAGTGCGGGGGCGGGGTCTATCAGACGGTTTCTCTTTCTCGACGCCGATGGCTACGAAGTCGAGGCCGCGTCCGAACACGATATCTCGCTCGACGCTGGCGAACCGAAGACAATCACCGGTTCGCGGATGGTCGAGGACACTATGTGGAAAACCGTGAAAGCCCATCCCGTCGGGATGAAATAACGGCATCGCGACTTTTGGAATTGCTTGCCGCGCGCGTTCCGAAGTAGTCTCCTTGCATGGACCCGAGCAAGCTATATTGGATCTGCCGGACGGCCGGCGAGGTGGAAGGCCCGTTCGCCGGCGACCAGGTGCGCGGCATGTGGGACCGGGGCGAGATCGCGGCGACGACGCAGCTCTGCGAGGACGGGTCCGACGCGTGGTCGAACGCGTTGGAGTTGCGGAACACCCCGGCGGAGTCGGTGAGCAACGGTCTCTACCGAGTGCTGGCGCTGCTGCTGGGCACGATTGGCGCGAACAATTTCTACGCGGGGGAGACGGGACGGGGAGCCGCGAAGTTGCTCCTGTTCGTCCCTGGCGTGGCGCTGCTGTTGGCCGGCGGAGGCGCTGCGGGCGTCGGGATTGTATTGTTGTCGTCGGCGGCGATCTGGACGTTGGCGGAGGTGGTGATCGGTTACGAGCCGCTGACGGAGTCGACGGAGCGTGATTCTGTCGACCCTAAAGAATCTCAAGCCTCTCCGCTCGTCGTGCTGATCCTTCTCGTTCTCATCTTCATCTCCGCCGTGACCATAGCGGCTTCCCTGACCCGATGACTCTCCCCCCCTTCGACTGGTGGCACTGGCCGTTGCTGGTCGCGGCGATCGCGGCGGGGGGCGTGGGTGTTGTCGCGGGTGCCGCCGAGCAACAGTGGGAGCTGCTCTGGCGAGTCGAGCGGATTCCGAATCCCGCGTGACTTTGGAATTGCCCGCCGCGGAAATTTCCGTCACGATCGACCCATGAAAACACGAATCGATTGGAGAGCCGTCGTCATCTCCGTGACGATCGTGGTGTCGGCTGCGACTGCCGCCATGTGGGGCCCGCGCTTGTGGCGGGCGGGGTGAGATCGACGACGCTACCGACGAAGCCGACGGACGCGGATCTAGCCAAGCTGCGTCTCGAGCTTCTTGAAATCCGTGACGGTGTAGTGAATGTAGCCGCTTCGCGCGACCGAGCCCGGGGCAATGCTCTCGGGGTGGGTTTGGCGGCACTGGGTCTAAGCCATGCAACTCTCGGCCCGCGATGGGAGGACTACTCTTGGCTCCGGAGATTAGGCGACTGGAGCTCGATTTCCGCGACCTGGAGAGCCGGATAAGGGACCGGCTCGTCGACGCGGCCGAAGTCGACCGAGCAGCCGCAGAGTCCCGGGTCAGATCCGAGCGGGCCTTGCGCGCAGAAGCTGGTCGGATCGCGGAGGTGCTGGAGTAAGCAGTAGAACTACCCTCGCCAGCTTAGCCGCGAGATTGGACGAGCAGACCGCCCGCCTCGATCGCATGGAGTCGATTCTGGGCCCGATCGCCGAGCAGCTCGGCATTCCTGTTGATCTGGGATTTTGGAATTGCCGGATTAGGTCTAGTGAGGCAAGCCTCAGACCCTTTGAAAAACAGAGCGTTACAAAAACTTGACTCATTTACACCGAATTTTGGTTTTCAAGGACTCTAGCGCTGGTAGCATGACTCCATGAGAACGCGAATCGCCCGTCAATTTTTAATCGTGATTGCCGGGGCGTTTGCCACGATTTCTTCAATTGCCGAAGAGTTAGGGTACGATCCGTTTAGCACTCCGGATCCGGCCAAAGAGAAAGAATACGCAGCGCTCGGAGATTTCTTTTTCACCAAGTTCGACAAGGCTGCGGAAAAGGCTAAGATCGCAGCCAACGAATTGAGTGAGTCTGAGGGGGAAACGCACGTTTTGGAGGCTTTGGCGGCCGCCTACCAATTGCAGACACACTTATCATTGGAGATCGCCTACTTGAAAAATCAGCGCGCCGCCGCAATTCGGAATTCCCCCATCCCCGGCGACTCGCTTGAGAACGTGACGCTCCGCGGCGGCCGCGTCTTCGCCGCCGCGACCGTCCGCGACGTGGGTGCCGACGCGGTTGTGCTGGCCCACGAAGGCGGGGTCGCCCGGGTTCTGCTTGAGGATCTGGACGACGAATGGCGAGAGCGTTTCGGCTACTCGCCCGAAGAAGCTGCGCGAGCCATGGAGGAGGATGCAGCGACGCAGCGCACTGTAGTGCAAGCCGCCCGCGAGCGTGCTGCCGAGAACTTGCGCATGCTGCGCGAGAAGACGGCGACGGCGGAACCGGTGCCGGCCGCCGGCCAGATTCCGGCCGAGGTGGCGGCGAAGATCAAATCGGCCGCGATCGAAAAGTGGCCCGACGAATACAACATGCAGGAATACACGATCGAAAACCAGACAACGGCTTACTTGAGTTTAGCCCGGATGCGAGTAGCTGGAGACGTCCCTGCCGAGATCATTCAGGCCGCCGTGAGAAAGTGGAAAGACGACTACTCGATGGTCGTTTACGAGATCGAGAACCAGCTGGAATCGAAGCGCAAAATTCGCTGACCCCGATGTGCGATACTCCTTCATCCCGGCGGACGAGGAGTGGATCGACGACGGGCCGGACATCGCGGGGCCGGGCTGGCGCACCGTGGACGCGGAAACTCTGGCAGAGTATTTCGGTCGTCAGGTGGATCGGGTCTGCTACGAGGGTTATTCGCGCTTCGCGTTCGTGACCGCCTTGCTGGCGATCGCCGCCGAGCTCCAGTGGGAGCTGCAATACGAGGCCGGCGGGGACGGGGTCAGGCAGGAACGTGCAGGTGACGAAAGGTCTTGCGTAGGGTATCGTGTCTGCAATACAAGTCGTTTCGCCATGCCGGATATCGCCCAATCAGAACTCGCCCTCGATCACGAGGATCACAGCGCCGATCCTCGGGACTGGATCCCCGTGAAATTGCTCTGCGACGAGCTCGAGCGGGAGATGGCCGAGAAGAGGACTCATCTCTTGCAGAAGCTCACGGCCTGGATGGTATCGCTGCGCGTTTTTCGCAGGGTGGAGTCGGTGCGAATGATCGACAGCGAAGCGCGGAGTGCACGCGACGACGAATACCATCGGGCGCTGCTCGCGTTTTTGCTGGGCGTCGGAGAATTGATCCTGCTGGATCTGCGTCGGCACGAGCAAATCGACCCGAAATGGATCGGGATCGGTTTCGACGACGTGGCGGCGATGATCAAGGAACTGAGGTCCGACATGATGATGTGGCACGGCGAAATGACCGAAGCGCGGAAGCAGACCATACTGGCCGATGTCTTCGGAATCGAAGATTGATCTACTCAACCGCATTCTCGACGCGCGGCTGGCTGCGAAGGAATCGCGGGCGGGAGACAAGGCGGGTGCTTGGGCCGAGTACGAGCGCCTGATCGACGAAGCTCTGGAAGACCACCCCGAAATTTCCGGAGAAGATCTGGAAAAGGCGATGCTGACGAACTGGCGCGACTATTGCCGGAAGCGCCGCCGCTACGGATAGGAACCGGCCGGAACTCGATATCCCGCCTAAAACCTAACCACCGCCCACGATCTCCGGACAAGCGGGCGATCCCCGGTATACTAGGGCCATGCCCGCCGCCCGCCGAACATGTGGGGCTCGACCGAGGACGCAGCCCGGATGATCCGCCGCAGCGGGCGATGGGTGGGCCGTCCCTTCGCGCTCTCTCAAGTCTGCGATATGACTCCGGCGGTCAGTTTTATTCGGCACCGCGCAGTTCGCCCAGCATTTCCATCAGTTCCGAGGTGAGGATGACCGAGGCGTCCTTCTGGACCCTGTTGGTGCCCAGCCAAGTCTCGTAGCCGCCGAGCTCGTGCTGATTCGGCGGGGGAAGATAGCCGAACCCGCCGTTGGCCAATTCGATGATCGTGGTGCGCGGGAAAGGGCTTCGTTCCTTGAGGTCGAGCCCGATCTCGACCAGCACTTCGAAAGGCAGCGCCACGATGGCCTGGTCGCCGACGCGGATGGCCTGGATCGCGACGTCGACGGTGTCGGGGTTCTCCAACAGCCCGAGCGTTCGCACGGCGTAGTGGGTCGCCAGTCTCGGCAGATCCTTCTGTTCCTCCTCCGTCATCTCGAGGATTTTCCTCGCTTTCGAGACCTCTTCGTCGCTTGGCTTCCGGTACTCCAGAGTCACCCGGCGCTCGCGCATGCCGACGGCGGGATCGTCTTCGTAGGAAATGTCCCGGGTCGCGCGCCAGGCCGCGTCCGCGACCTTCGCGGCGACGAGTCGAATCTGTTCGAAAGGCGCCCGCGGCGGTCGGTTTCCGGCGAAGTCGATGTTGTTGATGTCGCCGCTGGTGCCGTTGGAGAGCATGGCGACGAAATCATCCTGCGATGTGGCTCCCGGGATCCGGTACGGCATGAGCCTGGCGAATTCGCCGAAGTAGTCGGCGGAGACCATGCCGGAGGGAACGCGTCCCACGTAGTGGAGCGCGTAGTTCGCCAGCAGGCCCAGCGGCTTGCCGTTGGCCGTCTGCAAATTGATCACCGCGACCTCGGGGTCGGTGGGCGCGGCGGGCTTCACGATCAGATCGCGCGGCGGATTCATTTTCACGGTGTCGATTCCGCCGAACGGATTGGGAGGCATCTTTCCTTCCTCCAGATACCAGCGCCGGTTGAAGACCTCGTCGCTCACTTCGCTGGAGCCGAACCCGGCCCGTGCCGGAGCGAGTCGCTCGATCGCCTGCCCGATGGATTCCACGATCCCGTCGAAGGCTTTTTTCTGAAAAGCGACTTCGGGTTCCGCGTCGGGGCCGGAGATGGCCGGTGCCGAATGCGTATGGGTACCGGCTACCAGGAATTCGGTCGGCTCCCATCCCGTTTTCTCCGCCGCCTTGGCCTTGATGCGGTCCAGCGTCTCCTGATCCATGTAGATAATGTCGACGATGGTGATCACGGCTCGACCGTCGCCGTTTCGAAAGGCGAGGGAGCGGGCTCGGAGAGGATCGTGAGCCTCTTCGGCCCCTTTCGGATTGAAGGAGCCCCGAACGGTGACCGGAAATTTTTCCGGCGTGATGTCCACCGCCGCCGCGCCGGCTTCGAAGGTGTCCGCGTGGCTGACGGGAGCGATCAGAAAGGGGCCGAGGAGGCACAGGAAGGCGATCCGCGCCCAGGTTCGAAGAAAGGTTGGTCTCATGGCCGCATTCTGCAACGGGCCGGGGACGATCGTAAAGGGTTTTCACCCTTCCCGCGGGACTTGTTCCCGTCCCGAGCGGCCCTTGATTCCCGCCGAGGAACCGTTCAGCCCAGCGCGGGCTTGTAGTGCGCCGCCGCCAGTGCCGCGGCCCCGTGCGCTCCGGCGAATTCGCCGAGCGTGACCAGTTTAATGGGGGGAGGACGGAAATAGTGGTCCTCGAGGAGGGCGGCGGCGGTTTCGCGCACCCGGTCCAGATAGAGATCGCCAAGTTCGGTGAAGGCGCCCGCGAAGAGCACGACTTCGGGATCGGTCAACTGCACGAGGCGGGCGGCGGTGTCTCCGTGGTGTCGCGCGATTCGAGCGAGCAATTCGATCGACCGCCCGTCTCCGGTCCGGCATTTCTCCACGAAGGCCCGCCATCGCTCCCGGGTGGGCGAACGGTCTTTCGAGATGGCACGCACCGTGGCGACGTTTTCCAACCAGTTCTCGCGGTTGCCGGCCCCGGCCTCCGCCGGAACCGGCCAGCCTCGGATCTCGCCCGCCATCTCGTGTCGGCCCGAGAGGAGCTGTCCGTTGGCAATGACGGCGGCCGAGATTCCCGTCCTCACGTTGAGGCAGATCATGTGCTCGCAGGCGCCGTGGGAGCCGAGCCAGTACTCGCCCAGGATGATCGCTCGCGTGTTGTTCTCGACATGAACCCGCGCGGGAGGGAGCCCGAGTTCGGACGGCAGGGTCACGTTCCTCCATCCCGCGATGAACGGATAGCTGACGCCGAGGCGGGACTCCTGGTGGATTCGTCCGGGCGCTCCGATGCCGACCCCGTGGATGTCCAGGTTCCGATCGTTCGCGGAAAATTCGGCGATCAGTCTTCGGAGTTGTCCCACGACCTCTTCTTTGGCGGGGCGTTCCGAAAGGCGGACGTGGACCCTGGCCAGCGTGTGCTGGGCGAAATCGACGAAGACGGCGTAGAGATTGCGAGCTTCGAAATCGAATCCGACGAATCCTCCGTGGCTGCCTCTCAGCTCCAGGAACCGGCGGGGTCGACCCACTTCGGTCCGCGTTTCCAGACCCTTCTCCCGGAGGATGCCGCGTTCGATCATGCTGTCGACCCGGCGCCCGGCGGTCGATTTCGCGATATCGAGCCGCTCGGAAAGGTCGCGTCGGGAAATCTCGCTGGCCTTGCGGATTTCCTTGACGATCAGGCTTTCCAAAGTGGCGGGGTCCATGGGAGCCAGGACTAGGACTCCAACGAGGCGTCGCGCACGAGCAACCGCGGCCACCATTGCTTCTGGCTCTCGATCGACACCGGGTTGGGAAAGCGGCGCGGCCGCGTGATTTCGGAAGGAACGCCGCCCCGCCAGACGGCGCGGGGGCGGAGAAGTCGCCGGACGCGGCGCATCTGGGACTGGCAGTCCTCCAGCGGCTGATCGACGTCCTCGAGTGCGAGAACGGTGATGTCGGCTTCCCGGCCCACCGAGAGAGCGCCGAGTCGATTTTCCCGGCCGATGGAGGAGGCGACGTCGCAGGTGGTGGCGCGGATCACCGCGTCCAGCGGCATCCCCAGATGCAGCAGTCGGCTCATGACCATGAGGAGGTCGTAGCACGGCCCTTCCGCAGTGCCCCGGTGCAGGTCGCTGCTGATCGTCCGCGGCCAGAAACCTTCCCCGACGGCTATCTCCGCCACGGTCCAGTTGAACGATCCCTGTCCGTGGCCGACGTCGAAGAGGACGCCTCGCTCCGCGGCGGCCCGCACAACCGGGTGGACGCGGCGCGTCTCGGGATCCACGATGGAACTCGGAAAGCCGTGGTAGCAGTGGGTCCAGATATCGCCCGCGCTGAGTTTCCCCGGACAGTCTTCGTAAGGGACCGTCGAGAAATTGTGGTGGACCATCAGGGGCAGTCCGACCGCGGCGGAGGCTTCCCGCGCCCGCCGGTAGGCTTCGGCCTCGTTGCGGCCGCCGTCCGCAATGGAGTCCGAGAGGCGGATCTTGACGCCGACGATCAGGTCCCGGTTTGCCTCGATGCAGTCGGCGCAGTCCCGGGCGTTGGCGAAGCGCAGCGATTCCAACTCTCCGGGGACCTCGTTGTCGCCGCCCAAGCCGGCGAACGAGAGCCCGGTGCGGGAGATGTGCAGAAAGGCGAGGAGACGGGTCCGGAAGCGTTCGGCGGCAAAGGCGCGGAAGCCCGCGAAGGTGTCGCAGCCCGCGCTGCCGGCGTCCACCGCCGTGGTCACGCCGCGGCCGAGGCAGTAGTGGTCCACGTCCAGCCCGAGCGGTGTCACCAGATCGTAGCCGTGCATGTGCAGATCGATCAGGCCCGGGACGACGAGAAGGCCGCGCGCATCGAAGACTTCCTGGGCGCTCTCCGGATCGAGGGCCTCGGACACGGCGGCGATCCGGCCGTCCTGCACGGCGACGTCGCGGATGGAATCGAGGTTGTTGAGAGGGTCGACGACGCGTCCGCCGCGGATGAGCCAGTCGTAGGTCATCGATGTTCCATTCTCGTCGGATTTCGTGCTCCGGAGTTTTCCGCGACTCCTATTCCATCAACTCGGTCCTGCGCGTTTCCTTCGCCGCGAAAATGACCAGGATGCCGACGAGGTAGAGGGGAGAGAGCCAGAGCGCCTTTTGTTCCGGCGTCGGCGGCGATGCCATCATGCCGAAGCCGAAGAACGCCGCCGCGGTTCCCAGGCGACCGGCATTGAAACAGAAGCCGGCCCCGGTTCCCCGCAGACGGGTCGGGTACAGTTCGGGGAAGTAAACCGCGTAGCCCGCGTGCATCCCCAGAGTGAAAAACCCGAAGATCGGTAGAAACAGGGCAAGGATCAATGCCGATGCGCCCCCCGGGATCAGGACCTTGAACAGGAGGACCATGCAGATGAACCCCATGGCGTGGTAGAGAATGAAGGCTCCCTTCCGACCCAGTTTGTCCGAAATCGATCCGAAGAAGACCAGTCCCAGGCCTCCGCCTATCGTGTTGATCGTCATGCTGATCATTTCGGCCCGCTTGAGATCCGACTTCGTTTCCCCTTGGTCGAAGACGGCGTTTCTTACCTCCTCCGGGGCGTCGGGAGCGACGCCCGCCGAGACGAGCGCCTGCGTTTGGGCCTCGCGCAGCAGCGCGTTCTTGCCGTAGATGTGCCCGCCCCAGAAGGTGACGAGCCCGATCGTCGCGAGGCTGACGCCGACGAGGGTGTTTCTCAGATTGGTGCCGCGAAAGAGGTCGCCGAGCCGGCCGGTCCTCTGGGTGGCGTCCGTCTTTTCCCGCTCCTTGGCCTTGGTCCAGGACTCCGGCTCGCGGAGTTTCCACCGGATCCAGAGGGTGAGCAGGGCAGGAAGGACGCCGATGAAGAAGCCGGCCCGCCAGCCGGCCACGCCTCTTTCCGCGAACCACGCGTTGACCTCCGGATTGCCGATCAAGAGCGCGATGGCCGCCACCGCCAGCAGCGTGCCGAAAACGCTGGAGGCGTGGAAAATCGAACTCATCACCGGACGCGATCTCGTTGGCATCACCTCCGCCACCATCGCCGAGGCGACCGCCCATTCGCCGCCGACCCCCATGGCCACGAGAAAACGGAAGACCACCATGTGCCAGCCCTCTTGGGAAAAGGCGCTGAAGCAGGTGAAGAGCGAATAGAACAGGATGGTGATGATCATCGTCTTCGACCGGCCAATCCGGTCGCTCAGCATGCCGAAGAGAATCCCGCCGAACGCGCCGCCGAGCAGAAAGGCGGCGAAGGCCCAGTCGTTCCACTTGGTCACGAGGGGAGAGTCGGCGGAGACACCGAGGAGGTCCGGCATGGCGTCGCGCATCGACGCGACGAAAATTTGCCCTTCGAAGATGTCGAACACCCAACCGAGACTGGCGATCAGCAGAACGAGCCACTGGTAGCGGGAAATACCCTGGTACCAACGAAGAGTGTTTTCGGCGGGAATGCTCATGAAGAATTAGTTCGAAAAGGTATTAACAGAGTTGTGGCACTGAGTAAACCCTCTTCTGTCAGACGCATTCGTGTCCCGTCAACATCGATTTTGCCGGACGGGGATTTTAGCCTCACGTCCCCCGCGTCGCGCCGAACAGGCGCAGGTGCAACCGGTCCGAGTAGTTGAACCCGTGGTCCAGAGCCAGTTGCGCCGCCCGTCCTTGGCACGCTTCGAGTTCCGCGACCGTTCGCGCCTTGGGCATCAGGAAGACCCGGCCCGCGGGCAGCGGGATCGCCTCGGCCAGAGCGAGGATTTCCGAGATGTCCGCCTCGTTGCCGACCACGAACTTGAAGTCCGCCTTCTCGGTTTCCGCGAACTGTCTCAGCACCTCGGGTTTGAAGCGCAGCGCGGCGTCCACGCCCGAATTCGCCAGCTTGGGAGACACGTTGCACCGATGGATCCGTTCGAGAAACGCCGCGCCCGGAAACAGGGTGCCGTTCGTCTCGATCTCGAAGCGCGCGTCCCGCCGTCGCGCCGCGAGAGCGTCCATCAGCGCGACCCACGCCTTTTCCTGCAAGAGCGGTTCGCCGCCGGTGAAAACGTAGTTCGAGGCGGGATAGCGCAGCACGCGTTTCACGATGGCCGCTGTGTCCGCTTCGACGATTTGCTCCTCCCGCCGGAACTTGCGGTAGTCCGGTTCCCCGTCCTTCTCGTGGGCGAAGGGGGTACCTTCCCAGTTCCACGTGTAGTCGGTGTCGCACCAGCGGCAATGAAGATTGCAGAGCGACGCCCGAAGGAACACGGAAGGACGCCCCGTGCTGCGGCCTTCGCCCTGCAAGGTGTGGAAGATTTCCGGACTTCCGTCCGGCATCCGCGCCAATCTCATGGACCACCCTAGCCCGCCAGCTCCCGTCCGACAACGGCGCCCTTCGCGGGAAAAGATGACTGCTGCGGACCGGTTGATTCGGTTTGATTTATGCCCAACTACGCTTACTATTATGGTAATAGGGGAAAATATGTATATTTCTGAAACATCTAGGGCAAATCTAGCGGCGGCAACCGTTTCACCAAGCCGATGACGCCCCCGTCCGTTTCGGTTGCGGCGTCAACGCGAGGGGTTGACCTGCCGCGGGACTTCGGTGCGTCTGCGGGGGAGGCGTTCTCGGAGCAAGTCGTAAACAGTCTCCCTGGCGTTTTCTTCCTTTTCGACGAAAGCGGGCGCTTCCTGCGCTGGAACCGCAATTTCGAAATCGTCGCGGGGAAGTCGGCGGAGGAATTGTCGCGGCGGCATCTTCTCGACTTCATTCGCAGCGAGGACCGGGAGCGCATGGTCCGCGCGGTTCGCGGAGTGTTCGGGGAACGCGAGGCGGACTTGGAGATCGAGGCGGGTTTCGTCGCGGAGAACGGCGTGGCCACTCCGTACCTCTTCACGGGGCGAAAGATCGAGTTCGACGGTCGCGCTTGCTTGATCGGGACGGGGATCGACATCAGTCGGCGCAAGGCTGCGGAGACGGCTCGGGACCGACTCTTCAACCTCTCGTCCGACCTCTTGTGCATCATTGGATTCGACGGCTATTTCAAGCAGCTCAATCCCGCCTGGGAGAGAACTCTCGGCTGGCGAAAAGAGGTCTTGCTTGGCCGTCCCTACATCGAATTCGTCCATCCGGAAGACCGGCAGGATACTCGGAACGAGACGGCGGGAATAACCGAGGGAGTGAGTTCCCCGGTCTTCGAAAACCGGTATCGCTGCCGGGATGGTTCGTGGAAATGGCTGGCTTGGAATACGGTGTCGGTTCCGGAGCACCGCTTGATCTACGCGGTGGTCCGCGACGTCACCGCGGAGAAAGAGGTGGCTCGTGCCTTGCACGAAAGCGAGGACCGCTTCCGGGCGTTCATGCACGAAAACCCCGCGGTCGCCTGGATGAAAGACAAGTCCGGTCGCTACGTCTACGTGAATGAAACGTTCACGGACACCTACGAGATCCGCGAAGATCAAATCCTCGGGCGCACCGATGCCGAGTTTCTGCCCGCGCATGTCGCGCATCAGCTGCGGGCGAACGACGACGCTGTCATCGCGGCGCAGGTCCCGCTGGAGTTCGTGGAGACGATTCCGCTTCCCGACGGAAGGGAGCGGTTATGGAGGGTTTGGAAATTCCCGTTCCGGAACCTCGCCGGCATATCGCACGTGGGAGGGTTCGCCCTGGACGTCACCGGGCCCATGCAGGCCGAAGAGGCGGTCCGTCATTCCGAGGAACGCTACCGCAGTCTCGTCGAAGGCGCGAGGGACTCCATCTTCACGATTTCCCCGGAAGGGGTCGTCACCTCGTTGAATCTGGCCTTCGAGGAAATCACGGGCTGGGCCCGAGAGCACTGGATCGGCAAAGCATTCCCGGGAATCGTCGAAGCGGACGATCTGCCGAAGGCCATGGAGTACTTCAAGCAAGTGCTCGGCGGGGAAAACCCGGCCTCCTTCGAACTCGACCTCGTCGCTCCCGAAGGAAGCTCCGTACCGATGGAATTGACCGTGACGCCGCAATACCGGGACGGAGACGTGGTCGGCGTGCTGGGCATTGGACGCGACATCCGGGAACGCCGCCAGCTTGAAGGCGAGTTGCGGCGGATTCAGAAACTCGATTCGATCGGTCGGCTGGCTGCGGGAATCGCCCACGACTACAACAACATCCTCAGCGTGCAGCAAGGCTGCGTATCGCTCCTGCTGATGGAGGAGGACCTGCCTCCGATCGTGACCGAGATGCTCCAGCCGATCGCCGACGCCACCGACCGGGCCGCCGCGTTGACCCGCCAGTTGCTTCTCTTCAGTCGCAAGCAGGTCATGGAGTTCCGCCAGCTGAACGTCAACGACGTGGTGACCAATCTCGGAAAGATGCTCGAACGCATTCTCGGCGCGGACGTGTCGTTGCGGCTCTCCTGCAGCGATGCGCTTCCTCCGGTGCATGCGGACCCCGGCATGATCGAGCAGGCGGTGATGAATCTCGCGGTCAACGCGCGCGATGCCATGCCCTCGGGCGGCGCGCTTGAAATCGCGACCGAGCTGATCACGATCGGCGAGGCGGAGGCCCATGCCACGCACGAGGCCCGCCCCGGGGAGTTCGTGCGTTTGAGAGTCACCGACACCGGGGGCGGCATGTCGCCGGAAATCAGGGACCAGATTTTCGAGCCCTTCTTCACGACCAAGGAAGTGGGCAAGGGAACGGGTCTCGGTCTTTCCAACGTGCACGGGATCGCCAAGCAGCACCGGGGGTGGGTCGAGTTCGACAGCGAACCCGGCGCCGGATCCTGTTTCCGGATCTTCCTTCCTGTCGCCGCCCCCGGCGACCACGGGTCGTTCGAGGCGGACGTCGAAGCCGAAGTGCGTGGCGGCAACGAGACGATTCTGGTGGCCGAGGACGAGAAACCGCTTCTGTTGATGATCCAAACCGCTCTCGAGCGGCACGGCTACCGGGTCCTGACCGCGGAGACCGGCGCGGAAGCCCTGCAGGCGTGGCAGGATCATCCCGGCCGGGTCGATCTGGTCCTGACCGACCTGGTGATGCCGGGCGGCATGACCGGCATGGAGTTGGCCAGGCGCTTGCGGGGGGAGGATCCGGACCTGAGGATCGTTTTCATGAGCGGCTACAGCGCCGACCTGGCGGGGAAGGAACTTTCCCTGGCGGCTGGCACGACCTTTCTCCAGAAACCCTTCGCCCTTGAAAAGCTCGCCCGATCCCTGCGTGCTTGTCTCGACCAATGATCGGCCTCGCCTGAAGGGGGCAGGTCGGAAGCGCCGTTGCGCGATCACTTCGGCACGAAGACGATTTTCTCCGACACGTCGCCCCGGGTCCCTGCGGGCCATTCCTCGCCGCGGGGCCAGCCCAGGTAGAAAAAGCCGAGGCACTTGTCCCGGAGACCCTCCAGCCCGAGCCATTCCCGCATCTCGTCGGTGTAGACGATCGGGGGCGAAGACCAGAACGCGGCCATCCCGAGCGCGGAGGCGGTCAGATGCATGTTCTGCACGGCGCAGGCGACCGCTTCGATTTCCTCGATCTCGGGGATGGATTCGCTGTCTTGGCGTTTCATCCCGACGACGACGACGACTGGCGCCTCCAGGGGTTGCGCGCCGAGTTTCTCGTGCTTGTCGGGGCGAAACGCTTTCTCCGGAGTTTTTTTCCTGTAGAGGGACTGGCAAAAGTCGGCCAGCCGCCGCCGGCCCTCGCCGGTGAACACGAAGAATCGCCAGGGTTCGGTCATGCCGTGGGTGGGCGCCCAGTTCGCGTTCTCCAGAATGGTGGCGAGGTGCAGGTTCTCCACGGGTTTCTCGGACATGTCCCGGGGCTTGATCGTGCGGCGGCGTCGGATCAAGGCGTTCGCCGCCGCGAGGCGCAGGGAGGCGGCGTCGAGGGGCGGCGTCGAGGGTTCGTCACTCATGGATGGCTCCGGGAAAATCGGGGAAATTACAACCGACGGAGACGGTCGACAACCTGCGAATGCGGGCACGCGGGACCGGTCTCTGGTAGCATGGGTGAAAATAGGAAAGGCTCACGGCCCGTCTGGAATCGTACGGAGAGTTCGCCTCAGGATCCGGTAGAGTCCACCAGTTCGATGCCGTCGTCGATCAGACGGATGACCCGGTCGCGGTAGAGGCTGCCGACCGCTTGCTTGAATGCTTTTTTGCTGGTGCCGAAAGCGGCGCGGATGGCTTCGGGCGAACTGCGGTCGCCCAGTTCCAACCGGCCGCCATGCTCCTGCAGGGCCGCGAGGATTCTCTCCGAGAGCGTGCCGACGCGCCCGTACCCCACCGGCTCCAGCGAGAGATCGATCTTCCCGTCGTCGCGCAAATCGCGAACGTAGCCGTCGGGCGTCTCGCCGATCTCGAGGGAACGGCCGACGGCGTTTTTATAGAGGAGGCCGCGGAACTGTTGGTCGACGATGGCGTTGTAACCCAGCGGGGAACGCGCCTGGATGATGAGCTTCACCTTGTCGCCGACGTCGTAGTTGGGCTTGAAGCGGTCGAGAAAGCGGTTCGTTTTCGTGGTGGCGATGATCCGGTCGCTCTTCTTGTCGACCATCACCCGAACCACGACCCGCTCTCCCACCGCGACGCGGCGCGTCTGTTCTCGGAACGGCAGGAGCAGATCCTTGGCCAGTCCCCAGTCGAGAAAGGCACCGATCTTGGGATTCACCGAGACGACGACCAGCGCGGCGAATTGGTCGGCTTCGCAAAGGGGCGAGGTCGTGGTGGCCACCAGCCGATCTTCCGAATCGCGGGAAACGAAGACTTCGACCCGATCGCCCTGCTCGACCTCCTCGGGGATTTCCCGCGAGGGGAGAAGGATTTCGCCGAGTTCACCACCGTCCAGATAGAATCCGTTGTCGGACTCGCGAATGATCACGAGACTGTCGGTCTTGCCAAGTTGAGCCATGGGCCAAAGTAGGTCCGCGGAGCCGGCTTGTCTGGGGTTTTCCAGGACGTTCCGGCAAGTCCGCGTTTTCGCTCTTTACTCGTGCCCCGGCCACCGTTTGGGTTCCCTCATGAAACTCCTTCTTTTCATCGGGGCCGCGTTCCTTGCTTCCGCCGCCTCCGCCTTCGCTGGCAAGCCCAACATCGTTTTCATTCTCGCCGACGACCTCGGCTACCGCGAACTCGGCAGCTACGGCCAGGAAAAGAAGTGTTCAAGGGACAGGACTACGCGCCCGACCGCATCAACGAACAGGCTCTCGAGTTCGTCCGCGCAAACAAGGACGAGCCCTTTTTCCTCTACTATCCGAGCCTGATTCCCCACGTGGCGCTGCACGTGCCCGACGAGGATCTCGAGCCCTATCATTCGCAGAACTGGGAGGATCCGCCGTTCACCCGGGACAGTGGTTACGGCTACACGCCGCATTTCACCCCGCGGGCTGCCTACGCCGCCATGATCACCAGGCTGGACACCTACGTCGGCCACGTGCTCGATTTGCTGGACGAGCTGGACTTGGCGGAAAACACCATCGTGATCTTCACCTCCGACAACGGAACGACCCATCTGAAGGCCGAGGTCGAACTGTACGATTTGGAGAATGCCCCTTCGGAATTCAGGGACGTGGCCGCGGAGAACCCGGAAGTCGTTTCCCGAATCGAATCGCTGATGGAGTCGGAGCACGTTCCTTCCGAGGTGTTCCCGATCCCGCGGCTCGATCGCCTCTCCGCGAAGTGAAGCGACGACGCTGAAAAAGCTCCTACGGGCTCTCGGGCGGGGACGTCGCTTGGGCCGCGTCTTCGATTGGTGGCCTGTCGTAGACGATGCGGTCGGGGGCCACCGCGCCTCCCGAGACAATGAAGTTCATGGCTTCGTCCATGGTCCAGTCGGTCGGGGTGAGGCGTTCCACCGGGACGATCTCCAGGTAGCCGGACGTAGGGTTCGGCGTGGTGGGAACGTAGACGGCCGCCAGTTGGCGACCGCTTTCGGCGTCTACGAGGACTCGGGTGACGAGACCCACCGTTTTCATTTCCCGGGTCGGAAATTCGATCAGCACGACTCGCTGCACGTCTCCCGCGGGCTTCTCCTGCAGAACGGTGGTGAGTTTCTTGACCGACCGGTAGATGTGTCTCACCAGCGGAAGGCGGTCGAAAAGGCTTTCGAAAACAGCCACGAGTTTCCGTCCCGCCACCATCATGGTGAGCAGGCCGAGTCCGTAGATCAACGCCACGACCATCACGAACGAGATCACGTTCCAGAGGATCTGGTTGGACAGATACAAGTCGATCTCCGGAAAGCGCGGCTCCAGCAGTTTGGTCAGCCAGTCGATCAGCGGTTTGCCGATGGCCGAGAGCGTGTTGAACAGAAAAGAGATGATCAGCCAGGTGATCCAGAGAGGAATGATCGTCACCACGCCGGCTAAAAAGATTCGTCGCGTCGAAAAGGGGTCCGTCCGGGTGGGGGGTGCTGACATGTTCTTCTTTAAACTGGCGTCCGTCGATCTATCTGGAAAGTGCCACAAATTGCGGTCGGCGCGTGGTGTTATTTAGCCGAACCCTGTTCGGTCGGCGACTCAACCCTGTTCGGTTTCGGCCGGGGCCGCCGTCTCCAGTCGTCTCTTCAACCCCGAATAGCGATCCGAGCTTTCGCGGTTTTGCACGGCGAGGTCGAGGGCTTTGGTTTCGCCGACGATGATGACGAGGCGTTTTCCCCGGGTCATGGCGGTGTAGAGAAGGTTGCGCTGGAGGAGAACGTAGTGCTGCGAGGCGAGGGGAATGACGACCGCTGGAAACTCGCTGCCCTGGGATTTGTGAATCGTGATGGCGTAGGCGAGTTGCAGCTCGTCGAGTTCGCCGGGCTCGTAGTGAACGCGCCGATTTCCCTCGAAGGTTACATGGATGGACACCGGTTCGGTGGTGATCTCGGCGATGTGGCCGATGTCGCCGTTGAAGACGTCTTTCTCGTAGTTGTTCCGGGTCTGGATGACTTTGTCTCCGGTGCGGAAGAGGATGCCGAAGCGTTCAATTTCGAATTTCAGTTCGGCGGGGGGATTGAGGGTGGACTGCAGCAGGCGGTTGAGTTCCTGCGTGCCGAGAGACCGGCGGTTCATCGGCGTGAGAACCTGCACCTCGTCGCGGGGATCGAGCCCGAACCCTTCGGGAATGCGCTCGGAAACGAGATGGCGGAGCGTCTCGGCGATGGTTTCGGGGCCGTTCCGCTCGATGAAGAAGAAATCCGAATCGCCGGCGTTGTCCAGTGCCGGGCGCGCGCCCCGATTGACCTCGTGGGCCGCCGTCACGATGCGGCTGGTTTCCCGCTGCCGGTAGATCCGGTGGAGCCGGGACACGGGGGCGACGCCGCTATCGACGATGTCGCGGAGGACGTTGCCGGGGCCGACGGAGGGCAGCTGATCGACGTCTCCGACGAGAACGACACTGCCGTGTTCAGGAATGGCGGAGAGGAGATTCGCCATGAGGCGGACATCGACCATGGAGGCTTCGTCGACGACGAAGAGATCGCCTTGGAGCGGCTTGGCGCGGGTGCGGGTGAAACCCACGCCGGGCTGGTACTCGAGCAGCCGATGGATGGTGAAGGCCTCGTGGCCGGTGCTTTCGGTGAGCCGTTTCGCGGCCCGGCCGGTCGGGGCGCAGAGGACGGAGGCGACTTTTTTCGCGGTGAGAATCCGGAGGACCGCGTCGAGGATGGTGGTCTTGCCGACGCCGGGACCGCCGGTGACGACGGAGAAGCGGTGGCGGGTCGCCGCGAGGACCGCTTCGCGCTGTTCGTCTCCCAGCTGAATCCGTTGGTGGCGCTCGAACCAGGCGATGGCGGCGTCGGCGTCGACCGCGGGGAGGGACGGCGATCCGCCGAGAAGGCGGGCCACGGATTCGGCGACGAGGCCCTCGGCTTCGAAGAGGTCGACGGGAAAAACGAGGGTGGCCCCCCCGAAGTTTTCGACCACGATGCAACTTTCGAGGACGAGCCGGTTGAGTGTCCCCTCGACGTCCTCGGCAGCGCAATCGAGGGTGCGGACGGATTCTTCGATCAGTTCGGCGCGGGGGAGGGCGCAGTGGCCGTTTCGCTCGGCCTGCTGGAGCACGTACTGGATTCCCGCGCCGAGTCGCTGGGGCGAGTTGGGGTCCCGGCCCATCTTCCGCGCGATGTCGTCGGCGGTTCTGAAGCCGACGCCCGGCAGTTCGCGGGCGAGGCGGTAGGGATCCTGGCGCAGGACGTTGGCCGCTTCCTCGCCGTAGGTTTTGTAGAGCCGGAGCGCCCGTGCCGTGGACAGCCCGTGCTCGTGGAGAAAAATCATGACGTCCCGCACGGCTTTCTGGCGTTTCCACGATTCCTTGATGCGGAGCCGCCGGGCCTTCCCGATGCCGGGAACCTGCTCAAGCTTCTGGGACTCCTCTTCGATCACCCGAAAGGTGTCTTCGCCGAAGCGGTCCACGATTCGCTTCGCGTAGGTTTTTCCGACGCCTTCGACCAACCCGCTGGCGAGGAACCGTTCGATGCCTTCGCTGGTGTGCGGCGGCAGAGCTTGAATGTGATCCGCCTGGAACTGCCTCCCGAAGCGACGATCTTTCCTCCACCGTCCCGTCGCCTTGATCTCTTCGCCCTGCGTCACCGCCGGCAGATTCCCGAGCACGGTCACCAGGCTCTTTTCGCCCGGCGCCTTCTCGCCGGTGGCAACCTCGCCGGTGGCAACCTGCATGATGGTGTAGCCGTTCTCCTCGTTGTGGAAAACGATGGAGTGGACGGCTCCTTGGATTTCTGCTGGTTCCGGGACGGTGGCACTCATGAATTTCGGGGTCGCCTGAGACCGGAGCCGCGCGATTCTCGTCCTTTACAAGCGATAACCTGTGTCGCATATTCGCCGCCCCATGGCAATTCTCTCGATTATATTCACGGTGATCATCGTGGCGGTCAGCATCCTGATCGTTCTCGTCGTGCTCGTCCAGCGTCCGAAGCAGGAAGGACTGGGCGCGGCGTTCGGCGGCGGCACGCTCGACTCCGCTCTCGGCGCGCACACCACCGACGTCCTGCAGAAGGCGACGACGGTGCTGGGCGTCATTTTTTTCGTTTCCGCGATCGGGCTGGCCATGGTGAAAACCCGGGAGTTTCGCGCCTCGGCGGCCAGCGACGTGCTTGAAGGAGTGGACAGTTCCGAGACCTCGGCACCCGACTTGCCGCCCTCGCTTTCCGACCTTCCTCGTCCGGACGAGTCCGAACCGGCACCGGCGGATCCCTTGACCGAACCTTCTCCGGCAGATCCCCTGACCGACGAGCCGGTTCCCGACGGCGGCTTCGATTTCGACGCCCTGACCGGCGGCAAAGGCAAAGCGAAGGAGCCAGCGCCCGAGCAAACTGCACCCGAGCAGCCGCAGGGCGATGCCAAAGGCGATGCCGAAGCCGAGGAGAACGCCGACGAATAGCGGCGTCGCGCTGCGGGGAACCGGGCCCGCGCCGTGGCAAGGAGGCGTCCGGAGGCATTGGTGATGACCGTCAACGGACGAGCGACCGGCAAGCCGACCCGAATCATCGTTCGTTCGCCGAACCCGCTCGGAGACGCCTGCATGGCGTTGCCCGCGGTTCGCGCGCTCAGGAGGACTTTCGCCGACGTCCGGATCACGCTGTGCTGCCGCGAGAATCTGGCGCCGGTGTGGGAAGTCCAAGCGGATGTCGACGACGTCCTCGCCTTTTCCAAGTCCCGCAACCCTTTGCAGGTGGGAAAACTGATTCGGTCGCGGGGACCTTTCGACCTCGGCGTTCTCCTGCCCAACTCGTTCCGCTCCGCGCTGGAACTCCGGCTCGGCGGCGTGACGAACCTGGTGGGCTACGATCGACATCAGCGACGCCTGCTGTTGAGGACCGCCGTCGACGAACCGCGGCCGGCACCGGAAGAACAGCACCACGTTCACCGCTATCTGCATCTCGCTGAGAAAGCGGGGGCCGACGTGGGGCGGGTGACCGAACTGCTCCGCATCCCTCCGGCTCCGATGCCGATTTCCAGCGGGTTGAAAAAAATTCGTTTCGGCGTCTGTCCGGGAGCGGAATACGGCAATGCGAAACGCTACCCGATCGAGCGGTACGCCGAGGCGATCGAATCGTTGCGCGAACGGCGGCCTGCGGTGGAATTCGTCGTCGCCATTTTCGGCAGCCCGGCGGAACGCGGGATCGGCGACCGGCTCGCCTCGATGCTTTCGGGTCCCGTCGACAATCGCGTGGGCCGGACATCCATTGGTGGTCTGGTGGACGAACTCCGAACCTGCCATTTCCTCGCCACCAACGACACCGGCACCATGCACCTGGCCGCCGCGATCGGAGTGCCGACCGTGGCGATCTTCGGTTCGACCGAACCGGATTTCACCTCTCCGGTCGGGGATGTCCATCGGGTGATACGGCACAAGGTCGATTGCAGTCCCTGTTTCCTGCGCGAGTGTCCCATCGATTATCGCTGCATGTTGAGAATCGAGCCGGAACGCGTCGTTCGTGAAATGGAGGCTCTACTCGACGCGGCCGAACTCCCAGAATGAAGGCAATCGTAACGCATCCGGGCAGCGCCCACAAAGACGACTTCCTGGCATGCTGTCTTCTCGTTTCGCGGCATGGCGTACCGGTGTATCGCCGCGATCCGACCGAAGCCGACCTGTCCGACGCCGAGATCGCCGTCGTCGACGTGGGCAACGAGCACGAACCGGAGCGAAGCAATTTCGACCACCACCAGTTTCCGGCGGATCACGAACCGATCTGCGCCCTTTCGCTCGTGCTGCAGAACATCGGGCTGTACGAAGACGCTCGCCGGTTCTGCGAGTGGCTGGAGCCCGCCGAGTGGTTCGATACGCGGGGGCCGTTTCAGACGGCGAAGTGGCTGGGAATCGATCGCGGCGTCCTGAACCGCCTCAATTCGCCCGTCGACATTACCCTGCTGCGCCGTTTCGCCCAGAAGCGGGAGCTGGGTCCGGGAGACCCGATCTGGGAAGTGATGCGGATGGTGGGGGACGACCTCGTCATGTATTTGCGGACTTTGCGGGAGCGGCTCGACTACGTCTCGGCCCATGCCGAAATTTTCGATCTCGGCGAGGGGGACGACGCGCTGCGAGTTTTGTACATGCCGAGGACGGATCCCATGCCCGACGATCCTTCCTCGGGCCTGGGACGCTATATCGATTCGGTGGGCGAGAAGGTCGCGGGCCTGATCTACCCCGACCGGCGCGGTGCCGGTTACGGATTGTCGCGCCACGAGGACAGCGCGAGCCTGGATTTCACTCGCATCGCTGACGAGCCGGATGTCCATTTCGCCCACGGACGCGGCTTCGTCGCGAAGACGACCGCGGTCGATCGCGCGAGACTCGCCGAACTGATGCTCAAGGCGAAGGTGGACTAGACCGTTTCGCCCGGAGTTTCGGTCAGTGTTAGAATCGCCAGCTCCGGGCGGCACAGGAACCTGGCCGGAATGTCGATGGTGCCGATACCGCGGGTCACGTAAAGAGAACGCTCGTTTTCGCGGAAGTGGCCGAAAACGTATTTCTTTCCGTGGGCGGGGAGGAGCAGGGCACCGAAGAAGGGGGCGCAGATCTGGCCGCCGTGAGTGTGGCCGGAGAGTTGCAGCGCCACCCGTGGATCGTCGTAGGCGTCGAAGGTGTCGGGCTCGTGCCAGCCGAGGATGACCGGTTTGTCCCGGGCGACACTTCTCAGGGCGAAGGGAAGGTCCGGCCTGCCGGCCACGATGCTGTCGACTCCCGCGACCGCGAACTCGGGATGCTCCACGGCCTCGTTGACCAGCAGACGAATACCGCTTTCCCGAAGCAAGCGCGGTACGGCGGGATCGAAGTGCGCGCTGTCGTGGTTGCCCAGTACCGCGCAGGTGCCGAGCCGCGACCGCAGACCGCTCAGCGCGGCGCACAGAGGTTCCATGGCGGACACGTCCTCCGTGATGTAGTCGCCGAGGAGAAAAACGAGATCGACCGCCCGGCGGTTCACCGCCTCCACCGCCTCGAGGACGAGTTTGTCGCTGCCCCAGTCGTCGTGGTGGAAGTCGGCCATGAGGGCGATCTTCAAGCCCTCGAGGCCCGCGAAACGGGGCGAGAGCGGAATGTCCAGCCCGTTCACGGCGAGCCGGCTCTTCTCGATCGCGCTGCCGTAGGCGAACGCGGTCGCCGGCGTGCCGTAGACGACGGCGCGGGCAAGCCATTTTCTGCGAGAAGTTACCATTTCCGAAAGTCGCGCCGGGGTTGAGCGCTAATCACGGAAACGTATACGCGGAATCGCAAAGACCCTATCGCAATGAGTCAACTTTCCAACCGACGGCGGCACAAAGCTCCTTCATCCGCTCCAGACCGATCTTCGCCGTCTCGAGAGGATTCTTGTCCCACCAGTCCTGATTGAACAGTTCGAGACTGAGCCACTTGTCGTATCCCTTTTCCTTCAGGACGGCCAGTTCGGCCTTCAGGTCGATGGGGCCGTCGCCGATCATGACGCGGTCGGGATCCTTCTGTCGACCGCTGGGAATGTCGGGCGCGGCGTCGTCGATGTGGTAGTGGACGATTTTCTCCACCGGGAGTTCGCGGATGTCGTCGAGCGTCGTTTTGTTGTTCCAGTTGTGGAAAGCGTCGAGAATGGTGCAGGCGTCCGGGTCGCCGCAGCGATCGAGCACGGTGACGGTGTCGGGAACGTTGTTGAGGCTGGCGAAAAAGCTGATGTATTCGAGCACGGCCCGCACGCCCGTTTCCCGGCCGATCCGGAGCAGGTCGGCGTAGCCCTTTTCCAGCCCCTCGATGCCGGGTCGTTCCATCGGCGGCGTGCAGACCATGAGCGGAGCGCCGACGCGGGCGGCCAGTTCGAACCTCCGCCGCGCCTCGTCCATGGCGAGTTTGTATTCCCACCCTTCCGTCTCTCCCCAGTTGCGCACGGCGATGAAGCACGGCACCTCCAGCCCGTGGTCGGACAAGGCCTTTTCCACGTCCGAGATTTCGCCGCCCCGTCCGACGTGCTCGTAGAGTTCCACCGCCCACAACTCGATGCCCCCGTAGCCCGCTTCCCCGGCCACGCGGATTTTGTCCAGCAACGGCGTCGGCTTGATGGTGGATGAATTGAGCGACAGGCGCATGACGATCAGCCGAGAATTTCTTCGACGCGATCCGCCGGCAGAAAATGCCCGACGAGCGGTTGCGAAAGGTCGTCCTGGCTCTGTTGCCAATTCGCGAAGATGCCCTCCTCGGTTGCGAGGGTGGCGACGTAGCGCGAACAGCCGGTGCCGTGAGGCGAGACGAACAAGGGCGACTCGACGGAGAGGCTTTCGATTCGACTCAAATCGCCGTCGTCTCCGATCGCGATTCCGCCGATCTCTTCGCAGGACCAGCCCCTCGGGCGGCTGACGGCGGTTGGGTTTTCGTCGAGCTGCCTGAGGCTTTCGCAGCTGTCGTAGAAATAGAGGGAAAGGGTGTCGGGGTTGTCGGAAAACGAGCCGACCTTCGGGATGGCGAGTCGATCCGTCACTCTGGCGGCGGCAATGTCCCAGACGGGACCCCGCTGCAGCATGTCGTCGGTGATTTTCTCGTAGGACGCCGATCCGGCTCGTCGGATCAGAGCGGCGGTTCCGCTGCTCGACCAGGTGAAGGGGTGTGTGCAGTAGCCGAGGAACAGATCGCCGTTCGGCAGGTCGAAGACCCAGGGATCCTTGCAGTGAAGCCGAGCCGGGTCGTCGGTGCCGAAGGGAACGATCTCCTCGATGCCCGAGGCCGTCAGATTGGCGACGGAGTCCGCGTGGATGCGGTCGATGCTCCAGACGCCGGCGCCGGGCTTTTGAAAATCGACGAGGCGGTCCGGGTAGAGAGCGTCCTTTTCGGTGGAGACGAAAAGCTCGATGCCTTCGTCCGTGAGATGAAGCGCGGAGCCTTCGATGGAGACGACGTCCACTCCGCCGTGGGAGAGATCCTCCTTGGAAAACGAAAGAATTTTCTCGAACGGGCCGTGTACGGACGGGGCGCGGAATACGGCCAGCTCCAAGCCGCGTTCGCCGGCTCCCACTCCCGTGCGCGAGTCGCCGTAGTTCCGGTAGCGGCCGCAAACGAGGATGGAACCGTCCAGGTCCTGGACGACGTTCCCGCCGCCGAACCAGTAGCCCGTCTCGCGAGCCTGCGGCTCGACCAGAATGCGGGCCTCCCGCTGGTTGACGAGTTCGGTGGCGAGTGTGGTGAGTTTTTGTTTTTGATCGTCGGTCAGCATGGATTGAGCGGCTAGGTGGTTTCGTTCCCGGGGTTAACCCGAAGGGAAGGCCCGAAGGGAAGGCCCGAAGGGTTAACCCGGAGGGCGACCCAACTATTTGGGGCGGGATGTGACAAATTCAAACAGAACCCGCTCGAGGGGTTCATCGATCGTGACCCGGCGGTAGACGACGCCGTGGCGGCCGCACAGCAGGCGAACGGAGTCCAAGTGGGCGTTGAAGCGCTTGAGGTAGTCCGCGCGCGCCACGTCGGGGTCGATGTAGAGGTCGCGGCCGGTCTCCGTATCTCGGAAATGGGTCGCCTTGGAAAAATCGAAATCGACTTCCCGGGGATCGAGGATTTGAAAAATGACGACGTCGTGTCCGCCGGCGGCCAGGTAGCCGATTTGTTTCTCCAGATCCTCCAGCGGGGCGAGAAGGTCGGACATGAGAACGATCAGGCTTCGCTTGCGGATGATTTCCAGGAGACCTTTCATCGCGGCGCCGAGGTCGGTTCCCTCGCCCGACGGTGCTCGCTCCAACTGCAGCATGAGACGTCTCAGCTGCCCCGGCCGGTTCCGGGCGGGGACGTGTTGATCGACCTTGCGGTCGAACGTGGTCAGACCGACCGCGTCGTTCTGTCCCATCAGGAAAAAGGCCAGGGTCGCGGCGAACGTGGAGGCGTAGTCGCCTTTGGAATATCCGGAAGAGCCGTAGGTCATCGAGCGGCTCCGATCCACGACGAGGTGAGCGCGAAGGTTCGTCTCGTCCTCGAATTTCTTGATGAAAGCCCGGTCGCTGCGAGCCATCACCTTCCAGTCCAGGAACCGGAGGTCGTCGCCATGGACGTAGGGACGGTATTCGCTGAACTCGACGGAAAAGCCGTGATAGGGCGAGCGGTGCAGACCTTTCCAGAAGCCCTCCATGACCATGCGGGCCCGAAGCTCCAGCGACTTCACGCGCATCAGCGCGGCCGGGTCTAGCTGGATCGCGGTCATGGTGGCTTCGGTCGGGCAGGTTCGTCCGTCAGGCTTTCTCCGGCGTGATCTCGATCAGTTTCCGGATGACCTCGTCGATCGTGATGCCTTCGGCTTCGGCGCGGTAGTTGGTGAGAATCCGATGACGGAAAACCGGCGAAGCCAGGGCGCGGATATCGTCGTAGTCGACGTGGGTCCGGCCCTCCAGCAAGGCGCGGGTTTTTCCGCCAAGGACGAGGTTCTGCCCCGCGCGCGTTCCGGCGCCCCAGTTGATCCATTCGTTGACGAAGTCACCGCTGTGGGGCTGGCCCGGGCGGGAGTTGGCCGCGAGCCGGACCGCGTAGCGCACCACTTCTTCGGCGATGGGCACGCGGCGAATGACCTCGTGGCACTTCAAGAGATCCTCGCCCGAGAAAATCGATTCCACTTCCGCGGCCCCGCTGCCGGTAGTCTGGGAGACCACCTGGACTTCCTCGTCCTCGCTCAGGTAGTCGATTACGATATTGAACATGAACCGGTCCAGTTGCGCCTCGGGCAGTGGATAGGTTCCCTCCATCTCGATGGGGTTCTGCGTCGCCAGGACGAAGAACGGCTTCTCCAGCGGGAGACTCTGACCGGCGACGGTGACCTGTTTTTCCTGCATCGCTTCGAGCAGCGCCGCCTGCGTTTTCGGAGGCGTTCGGTTGATTTCGTCCGCCAGAATGAGGTTGGCGAAAACGGGGCCCTTGCTGAAGACGAGTTCCCGGCCGCCGCCCTCGCGCTCTTCGAGAATTTCCGTTCCCGTGATGTCCGACGGCATCAGGTCGGGAGTGAACTGGATGCGGCTGAAAGAAAGGTCGAACACCTTGGCCAGGGTGCTGACGAGCAGCGTTTTGGCGAGTCCCGGCGCTCCCGTGACGAGGCAGTGGCCTCCGGAAAGCAGCGCGATCAGCATCTCCTCCACGACCTGGTCTTGGCCGATGATCACTTTCCGCAGCTGCTCCCCGATGACGTCGCGCGCTTCCCCGAGGCGTTCGGACATCTCTTTTTCCATGTCGAAGTCGGAATTCGATTCCGCTTGGGGAGTGTCGGGGGATAGGCCGTCTGTCATAAGAAAGTCCGCGAATGTAGAGGGAACCTCGCCCCAGGGAAATTGAAAAATCCGCCCGAAAAGCGGAGGGTAGCGGAACTTGGGGCGTTCGCGGGTTTCCCACCGCGTTGCTGGTTAACGAGAACGGCTACGACATGGCCAGAATCACGAATTTCGGTCCTCGGAGGGCGAACCACTTCGTCGAGTTGCTGGAAGCAGAGATGGAATGAGCAAACTCGCGGGAAAGACGGCGAAAACCATTGCAATTTCGGCGACAGCGCGTACGGTCCGCCCGCTATGGCACGAGCAGCTGGAAAAGCAAAAACACGAAAAGCAGTCGCGAAGAGATTCAAGGTGACTGGCAGCGGTCGTATTTTGCGTCGGAAGCAGGGGAAAAGACACCTGAACCGCCGCAAGAACGCCAAGCGCCTTCGTCGTCTGGGGCAACCGACCCTGGTGGCGAAGTGCGACGAGAAGAACATCAAGATGGATCTTCCGTTCTCCAACAAGTAGCGTGGAGAAACACCGCCCGAATCGACTAATTCGATTCACGGCTGAGTTGACTGGCGTCGCGGCTTTCGAGCCTACCGACGCCTGAGGAGAGGGTGAGTCAGCCAGTTGAAACAAAATAACAACCCGCTCGGAGGATAACAGAAAATGCCACGTGCAACCAACGCGCCTGCCAGCCGCAAGCGCAGAAACCGTATTCTGAAAAAGGCCAAAGGCTTCCGCGGAGCCCGCTCGAAGCTTTACCGCACCGCCAAGGACTCCGTCTTCAAGGCGCAGCAGTGGGGCTACCGCGACCGCAAGAACCGCAAACGCGAGTTCCGCCGCCTCTGGATTCAACGCATCAGCGCCGCGGCCCGGATCAACGACATGAGCTACTCCCGCTTCATGGAGGGGCTCAGGGCGGGCGGCATCGAGCTTGACCGCAAGGTTCTCGCCGACATCGCCGTCCACGACGCCGACGCCTTCAAGGCTCTCGCCGAAAAGGCCGCCGCCGCGCTGGAGGAAAAAGCGAAGCAAGCGTCCTGACCCAGGTCGGGCGTTTGCTCCCCGTCGGCCGGAGGTTTCGCGAAAGCGGGCGCCCGGTTTCAATCGGGGTCTCTGCGCCGAGTCTCTTTCCTCTTTTTGTTCGTTTTTCCCTGAGGGCGGGGAACGAAGGGAGAGAGGAAGAAGAAACGGACAAGGATTACGAGAAAGAGGGGTTCGAATCCGACCCAACCCTGTCGGATCGTTCCTTCAACCCTCTCAAGGCATGCTTGCGGAACTTGAACGAATAGAAGCGGACGCGCTGTCGGCGATCGAATCGGTCTCCGACGAAACAGGCCTCGAGGAAGCCCGCGTCGGCTTTCTCGGCAAGAAAGGGCGGCTCACGGCTGCCGGCGCCGGCATGCGCGACGTGCCCAAGGACCAGAAAAAGGACGTCGGGCAGAAGCTCAACGAAGTTCGCGCGACCATCACCGCGGCGCTGGAGGAAAAGGGAGCGGCTCTGACAGCCGCGCGCGACGCCGCCGCCTTCGGCGCGATCGACCCGACCCTGCCGGCGCGCTCCCTGCCGAAAGGTGGACTGCATCCGCTCACCCACGTGTTGAACGAGGCGGTCGCGGTTCTGCGGCGCATGGGATTCGCGCTCGCCGAAGGACCCGAGATCGAGACCGAGTGGCACTGCTTCGACGCCTTGAACACGCCCGAAGACCATCCTGCCCGGAACGAGAGCGACACCTTCTATTTCGAGAACGGCAAACTATTGCGAACGCACACCTCGTCGGTGCAGATCCGCACCATGGAGAAGGAAGTTCCGCCCGTGCGGATCATCTCTCCGGGAAGCGCCTTTCGCCGGGACGAAATCGACGCCACCCACCTGAGCGCCTTTCACCAGCTGGAAGGGCTCTACGTCGACGAGAACGTGAGTCTCGCCGATCTCAAGGGAACCCTCGAGTACTTCTTCCGCGAGATCTTCGGCTCGAAGACCGAGGTGCGCTTCCGCCCGCACTTTTTCCCCTTCACCGAGCCCAGCTTCGAAGTCGACTTGAAACTGAACGCGACCGGCAAGGCGGCCAAGTGGATCGAAATCGCCGGCTGCGGCATCGTCGACCCCGCCGTCTTCGGAGAGGTCTGCAAAAAGCGCGATGACCAGGCCTACGACCCCGGCAAGTTCAGCGGGTTCGCCTTCGGCATGGGCCTCGATCGCCTGGCGATGATCATGTACGGGATTCCCGACCTGAGGTTGCTGATCGAGAACGACGTGCGGTTTTTGGAGCAATTTGCCGGATAGCGGTTAGCCGTTTAGTCCGTAGCGATTTAGCTTTTTTGTCGGTGGAAATGAGAGACCACACGAAACTGACCGCGTTTCAGAAGGCCGATGCCCTGGTTCTGGAGGTTTATCGGCTCACGAGAAGTTTTCCTCCGGAAGAGAATTTCGGTTTGAGATCCCAAATCCGGCGCGCTGTGGTTTCGGTTCCGTCGAACATCGTGGAGGGTTGTGCCCGCGAAGGAGAAAAAGAGTTTGTGCGATTTCTGGACATTGCGTTCGGTTCGCTGCGGGAAGTTTCGTATCAGTTACAGCTTTCCCGCCGGCTGGAGTACATTTCGGAAGTCGATTTTCGATACCTGCAGCCATGCTTGATCGAAACCGAGAAAGTCCTCGGAGCCTTGATAAGAAAAATTCGGTCGACCTGAAAAAAGCAAAACAGCAAAAAAGCAAAACAGCTACCAGCTACCAGCTACCAGCTACCAGCTAATCCACCAATGAACGTCTCTCTCAAATGGCTCGGCGACCACGTCGACTTCTCGGAATACTCGAAGTCCGAACTCGACGACCTGCTCACCTTCGCCGGCATCGAGGTCGAGGGCGTCCGCAGCCTTCCGGAAAAGGTGGTGGTGGCCGAAGTGCTTTCCTCCGAGAAGCATCCGGACGCCGACAAGCTTTCGGTGTGCCGGGTGGACGACGGATCGGGCAAGCCGCGCCAGATCGTTTGCGGAGCGAAGAACTACGAGGTGGGCGACAAGGTGCCCTTGGCGCTGCCGGGTTGCGTCCTCGACGCGGGCGAGGGCAAGACTTTCGAAATCGAGGAAGGGAAACTGCGGGGCGTGGAATCGCTCGGCATGATGTGTGCCGCCTCGGAGATCGGCCTGGCGGACGCGGCCGACGGGCTTCTGATTCTCTCGCCGGACCTGGAACCGGGCACGCCGTTGAGCGAAGTCTATCCCGCTGTCTTCGAGCTCGAGATCACGCCGAATCGTCCGGATTGCCTCAGTCATCTCGGCGTAGCCAGGGAGCTGGCCGCGCTTACCGGAAAGCCGCTCAAAGGCGCGACCCACCATGGCGATTCGAAGACGCCGGTCCGCGAGGCGAAGGACGACGAGCTCGCCATTTCCACGGAGGCCTGTCCCTACTACACGGCGCGGATCGTCCGGGGCGCGACAGTCGGCGAGTCGCCGTCGTGGTTGAAGGAAAAGCTCGAGTCGGTCGGCCTGCGTCCCATCAACAACATCGTCGACATCACGAACTTCGTGCTCATGGAGATGGGCCATCCGCTTCACGCCTTCGACCTCGCGAAACTCGACGGCGGCATTCGGGTGAGAGAGGCGGCGGAAGGGGAGTCCTTCTCCGCGCTCGACGGCGAGATCTACGAATTGTCGGGGGCTGACATGGTGATCGCGGACGGTGCCAAGGCAATCGCCCTCGCGGGCGTTATGGGCGGCGAAGACACCGGCGTGACCGAAGCGACCGTCGACGTGCTGATAGAGTCGGCCTATTTCACTCCGTCCGCCGTCCGGCGCACCGCCCGTCGCCACGGTCTGCATTCGGATTCCAGCTACCGCTTCGAGCGCGGGACCGATCCACACCAGGTTGAAGGAGCCTCGGACCTGGCCATCGAGCTGATTCTCGAATTGGCCGGAGGCAGAGTTGATGACGAGATCGTCGTCCGCGGGGACAAGCCGCCTGCCCCGCAGCCGGTCGCGTTGGACAACGAGTATTGCCGCTCGGTGATTGGAGACGGGATCGCCGACGACGAGATCGCCGCCATTCTTTCCTCGCTGGGCCTGGAGCGGAAAGGGGCGGCGTGGCAGATTCCGACCTACCGTCTCGATCTCGAGCGCCCCGTGGACCTCGTGGAAGAAGTGGCGCGGGTTCACGGCCTCGACAAGGTTCCGTCCACCGTGCGGGCCTGGTTTTCCCCGGCGTCGAAAGCGGATCGGGCGTTCGATTTCGCGGACGGGATCCGGACGCGCCTGAGTAGCCTGGGCTTCTTCGAGGCGCGGAACCTGAAGCTGATCTCCGAGGCCCAGCTAGCCGACGATCTGGCCACCAGCCATCGCGGCATGAGTCCGATTCGATTGAAGAATCCGCTCAACGACGAGCAGGACTATCTCCGTCCCGGCATTGTTCCCGGCCTTCTCGCCACGGCGGAACGCAATGGGCGGTTTGGAAACGCGGATCTCCGGCTCTTCGAGGCGGGGCGCGTTTTCACGGCGACCGCGAAGGGCGACGAAGTCGAGCACGAACACCTCGCCCTGCTCATGACCGGCGGGCGCGTACCGCGGGGATGGACGAAAGGCCATCTCGAGACGGTCGACATGCACGATCTACGCGCGGTGCTCGAGCAAATCTGCCCCGAGGGTCTCGTCCTGAACCCGGTCGACGACGAACGTCTCCTCGCGGCGGTCAGCATCGAGATCGGCCGCGGCAAGAAAGCGGCGAAGCTCGGCCTGGCGGGGATCGTGCCGCCCGCCAGGGCGCGGGAGCTGGACCTCGAAGCGCCCGTGGTGGTCGCGGAACTGAACCTGAAGAAACTGGCCGCGGCCGCGGAGAGCGACGCCACCTACGCCGAGTTGCCGAAATTTCCCGGCAGCTCGCGGGACGTCGCCATGCTGGTCCCGGCCGACTTGGCGGCGGAGACGGTGGCGGCTTTCCTGGCGGCTCACGAGGAGCCGCTGCTGGAGTCGGCGGAACTTTTCGACGTGTTTCGCGATCCGGAGGGAAAAAAACTTCCGGCCGACAAGAAGTCTCTCGCCTATTCGATCACGTATCGCTCCGGGACCCGCACGCTGGAGGCGACCGAGGTGGAATCCGCCCACGCGAAACTTTTGGATTCCCTTCGTCGGGGATTACCCGTAGAATTCCGCTAAAAGAAAAAAGACTCCAAGCGACGAATTTCGAATTTTCCTGCTGTGTTCGACCTTTACCGATCAAATACAGGCCCGGACCGTTGATACGTTAATGGGAGCTTAGCAAATCGTCGGCTGTCAGGCCTTCACTGGAAGGCAAAAGTCGGTGTGCGGCACCCAACCTGTTGAGTTACGGGAACGTGAGCCTCACCATCGGAGACGGCACGAGTGGGAAATCAAACAAAGCGCCTCGATCCTGCCAACAGTGATTCGGGGCGCTTTCGCTTTGGCGGGGAGGTTTGCCGGTCCGGAAGTTTCCCGCGATCCTCGCCTTGGCGTCGGAATCGCCGGGCGCCCGGATGCCTCCGGCCCTTGACTCCCAGTCCGGCGCCGCTATAGGTGACCGCTCTTTTTATGTCCGAGACTTCGTCAGCTCCGCTCTCAGGAAAAGTCGCCTTCGTCTCCGGTGGATCCCGGGGGATTGGCCGTGCCACCGCGCTCAAGCTGGCGTCGGCGGGAAGCGATGTCGCGATCCTGTACTACAACAGCCACGAGGAGGCGGAATCCCTTTGCGGGACGATTCGGAAAATGGGCCTCCGCTCGATGGCGGTGCAGGCGGACGTGGCCGATCCAGGAAGCGTGGGCGAGGCGTTCGACGAGTTCAGAAAAGAGTTCGACCGAGTCGATTTCGTCGTCAGCAACGCCGCTCTCGGCGTGCTCAAGCCAGCCTTGGAGATGACCCGCAAGCACTTTCGCCGCTGCATGGAGACCAACGCCCTCGCGCTCAATACGCTGGCGCAGAACGCCGTGCCGATGATGGCCGCGGGCGGCAGTATCGTCGCGCTCACCAGCCTCGGGTCGGAGAGGGCGATTCCCAACTACGCCTTCATCGGCGCGTCGAAAGCGGCGCTCGAAGCCCTGGCGCGGGGGCTGGCCCAGGAACTCGGCCCGAAAGGAATTCGCGTCAATTGCGTCAGTGCCGGGGTCGTGGACACGGACGCCCTCAAGCATTTCCCCAACCGCGAGCGCCTGCTCGAGGAATACGAAGAGCGGACGCCGTTGGGGCCGACGCTCTCGCCCTCCCAAGTCGCGGACGCCGTTTATCTGCTCTGCCTGCCCGAAGCGGGGATGGTGACGGGCCACACCCTGTTCGTGGACGGGGGCTACGCCATTTCGGGATGATCGGCGCGGGAGACACATTCGATCCCGGCCTCGCGGGGAACAACGCGCTGGTGACGGGCGGCGGCCGGGGCATCGGCCGGGCCATTGTCGAGCGTCTCGCCGCGGCGGGAATGGACGTCACCTTCACCTACCTCGGCAACGAAGCAGCGGCGAAGGAAGTGGTCGACTCGAATCCTGACGCGAAGATCACCGCGATGAAAGTCGACGTTCGCGACGCCGAGGCCGCCCGCGAATGCGTCGAAGCGCTGGTGGACCGGGTAGGCTCGCTCGAGGTGCTGGTGAACAACGCCGGCGTGATTCGCGACAAGTTGCTCCCGATGCTGGAGGACGACGACATCGGCACCGTCTTCAAAACGAACATCGAGGGGGTTTTCAACTTCTGCCGTGCCGCGGTGCCCTTCATGATGTCGAGGCGCAGCGGCAGGATCGTCAATATCAGCTCCGTTTCCGCCGAGAAAGGGGGGCGTGGCCAGACCAACTACGCCGCGAGCAAGGGGGCGGTGAACGCCTTCACGAGGTCGCTCGCCGTCGAGGTGGGACGTCGGGGAATCCTGGTGAATGCCGTTGCTCCGGGCGTGATCGAGACGGAAATGTCCCGCGAAGTGAGGGATCTGGCCGGCGATGAAATTATTTCCAATATCGTGCTGAAGCGGTATGGTCAGCCCTCCGATATTGCCAATGCGGTTTGGTTCCTCAGTTCCGACCTGGCAGGCTACATCACGGGCCAGGTCCTGAGCGTAGACGGTGGATTTAAAATGTAAGACGACATGAGTAAACAAGACATCAGCAAGGATGAAATCATGGCCATCTATCCGAAGGTGGCGGCGATCATTGCGGACGCACTTGGCTGCGACGAGGACGAGGTGAAGCCGGATTCCTCCCTGATCGACGACCTCGACGCCGAGTCGATCGACTTTCTCGACATCGTTTTCCGCCTGGAGCGGGAGTTCAAAGTGAAGATTCCCCGGGGCAAGGCGATCGAGGAAGCTCGCGGCGAACTGAGCGAGGAGGAGTTCGAGCAGGGCGGCGTGGTCACCCCCGCCGGGGAAGCCAAGCTTCGCGCCTACCTCGAGGAAGTGCCGGAAGACCGGATCAACAGCCCGGTGAGATCCGCCGAAATTCCCAAGCTGTTCACGACCGAGACTTTCTGCAAAATGGTGATCCGAGAGCAGAAGTCCGCTGCCTGAGGCCCCGGACGGATTCCAATTCTTCGAGGGCCGGAAGACCTTCGTCGACCGGTCCCAGTCTTCTCGACCCTTGATGAGCGAGCTATTCCGAGCCTTCTCCTTTGTCGACAAAATCCACGACGACGAAACCGGCAAAAGGATTTCGGGCGAGTACCACGTTCCCGAGACGGTCGAGGAGTTTCCGTTGTCTCTCGTGGCCGAGTCCGTCGGCCAACTCGCGGCGTGGTCGTCGATCGCGGCGGTCGACTTCCGCTTTCGTCCGGTCGCGGGCATCGCCGGAGAGGTGGAATTCTGCGGGGAGGTTCGCCCTGGCGCGACGCTCCAACTGGAAGCCTCGATCTCCAAGGCCGATGCCGAATCCGTCAACTACGACGGCGTCGCCCGGGTTGACGGAAATGCGGTGGTCCGTCTCAAGGATTGCCTGGGACCGATGATCCCGATCGAGGAGTTCGACGATCCCTCTTCCCTCCGCGAACGCTACGGGTTGTTGACCGGTTTCGGAGCGAAACCCGACGCCTTCGAGGGAGTGCCGGAGTTTTCCTGGGATAAGACGGGAGGGGATCCCGGCCAGACCGCCGAAGCGACCTTCCGGGTGCCGGAGTCCGCGCCTTTTTTCGAGGACCATTTTCCGCGGAAGCCCGTGTTCCCGGGGACACTGCTCATGAATCTGAATTTGAGGTTCGCGCTGGATCTGGCTTCGGAATCCAGCGGAGGCGCGGGCGCCTGGAAACCGCTCAGGATGACCGACGTGAAACTGCGGTCCTTTCTGGAACCGGGCGACCGGCTCGATCTGGCGGCCCGGGTGGAAGAATCCGGAGAAGACACGGCGAAGATCGTCGTGGAAGCTCGCAAGGGAAAACGATTGGTCGGCAGCGCCCGCGTGCTGCTGTCGAGGAAGGATTGATGGGTACTCCGGAAAAGCGCAGAATAGCCGTCACCGGCATCGGGATGGTGACCCCGGTCGGCAACGACGCGTCGAGTACGTGGGAAGGCCTCCTCGCCGGAAAAAGCGGCGCGGGGCAGACCCGTGGCTTCGACGCCAGCGGCTTTTCCACTACCATCAGTGCCGAGGTGAAGGATTTCGATCCCGGGAAAGCGGTGCCGAACCGCAAGTTGCTGAAGTTGGCGGCGCGGTCGAACCAGTTCGCTCTGGCCGCCGCCGCCGAGGCGTTCGCCGATGCTGGGATTGCTCCGACGGAGGTCGACTCCCATCGCTGGGGGCTCGCCGTCGGTGCCGGGATGCTGTCCGTGGGCTACGAGGACGTCCAGGCGATCCACGACTACGCTAGTTCCCATGGCAGCTTCGAGCCCGACGGCCTGCTGAAGCCCGACTTTCCGGGCAACCCGGTCAATTTCTGCCGTTGGCAGTCCAACGCGGGCCTGGCTCTGTTGACCAAGCACTTCGGGATCCGCGGCTATTCGACCTCCGTCCATACCGCCTGCGCGTCCGGTGGCCAGGCGCTCGGATCGGCGCTCAAGGCGATGCGCCGCGGACAATGCGACTACGCTCTGGCGGGCGGGTTCGATTCGATGATCAATCCGATCGGCATTTCCGGCTTCTGCCTGCTGGGTGCCCTTTCCACCGACAACGACGATCCCGCGGGGGCGAGCCGCCCCTTCGACGCTACCCGAAACGGATTCGTGCTCGGCGAAGGAGCCGGGTTTCTCGTGCTCGAGGACTGGGATCGCGCTCGGGCCCGCGGCGCCACGATATACGCGGAACTGGCCGGCGACGGCAACTCGCTGAGTTGCTACCGCATCACCGATTCGTCGCCCGATGGAAACGGTCCCATCCAGGCCATCGAGCAGGCGCTCGGCGACGCCGGCATCGACGCCTCGCAGGTCGACTACGTCAATGCTCACGGCACGTCGACGAAGATGAACGACCGCAGCGAATGCGCTGCGCTGAAGGCGGTGATGGGTTCCCGTATCGGGGAGGTGAGCGTGAGTTCGACCAAGAGCTGCATGGGTCACCTCATCGCCGCGGCGGGAGCGGTGGAGGCGGCCGTCTGCTGTCTCGCCATTAGGGACGGAGTCGCTCCGGTGAACGCCAACTACGAGAACCCCGATCCCGAATGCGACGTGAACCTCGTCGTCGGAGAACCGCGGAAGCAGCGGATCCGGGCCGCCCTTTCGAATTCGCTCGGTTTCGGGGGATCGAACAGCTCGCTCATATTCCGCAATCCCGGGGAGGTGGAAGCATGAGCCAGGCGGCGGAGAAAATCGTTTTCACCGGCAGCGGCATCGTCTGCGGCGCGGGCGCTTCCGTCTCGCTGGTGTGGGATGCCCTGGAAAGCGGCACCACGGCCGTCGCTCCCTACCAGCAATGGGACGGCGCGAACTGGCCGGTCAAGAACGCGGCCGAGGTCAGGGAGAACAACCGGACTCTGGTTCCCGACCGCAAGCTGCACAAGGCGATCTCGCGCACGGACATGTTCGGCATCTACGCGGCCGAGCGGGCGGTCGAACACGCCGGACTACTCGAACGGCGCGAAGCCCTGCCGGAGGGCGAAAGGGAGGCTTTCAACGACCGAACCGGGCTGGTCGTCGGCGCGGGCGGCGGCAACTACAGGAGCAACTACGACTACTTGCCTCTCGTCGACGAAGCGAAGGGCGAACTGCCCGCGTTCGGTCGAGAACTCGCCAACATGGTGAGTCCGATGTGGCTTCTCCGGAATCTTCCCAACAACGTGCTGTGCCACGTCGGTATCCGAAACTGTTTCAAGGGCACCAACGCCTGCATCACCAACCAGTGCGTCGGCGGCGTCATGGCGGTCGCGGAGGCGGCCTCCGCCGTCCAGAACGGGGAAGGCGACCGCATCGTGGCGGTGGGGCACGACTCGCCCTTGGAACCTGAAATGGTTTTCTACTACCACGAACTCGGGCTGATGTCCCCGACCGTTCCGAGGCCCTTCGACGCCGCCCGCGACGGGACCGTTTTCGGCGAGGGCGCCGCGGCGGTGGTGCTGGAAAGAGGCGGCGACGCCTCTGCCCGCGGGGCGGAAACGCTCGGCGAGTTCCTCGGTTTCGGCTGCTGCAGCGAAGCGACGGGCATTCTCGCTCTCGCCCCGGACGGCGACGGCGTGCGGCGGGCGATCGAGCAGGCGCTCGAAAGCGCGGGGCTGTCCCCCGGCGACGTGGGGATGATTTGCTCCCACGGCAACGGCACCGAGGCTTCCGACCTCACCGAAGCGATCGGCATCCGCCGTGTTTTCGGCAACGAGGTGCCGCCCGTCACCAGTTTCAAGTGGGCCTACGGGCACCTCATCGCCGCCTCCGGCATCGTCGATCTGGCGATGACTCTCGAAGCGCTCAAGCGGAAGATCGTTCCAGGAATTGGCACGCTCGAAGTCGTCGATCCGCGGATCGCGCCGCTGCCCGTCAGCCGCGAGGCGACCGCTCCCCTCAGCGACGTCGCTCTCGTAATCTGCCGCGGTTTCGGCGGAATGAACGTCGTCCTCGCCGTGCGCGCCGCCTGACAAGATGCGCACCGGCATCGACACCGTCGAAATCGCCCGCATCGAGAAGTTGCTCGGCGACCTCGACGCATCCGAACTGGGCGATTTTTTCTCAGAAGAAGAACTCCGCGACGCCGGCGAGGGCGTATCCCGGGCGCAGAAGCTAGCAGCCCGATTCGCCGCCAAGGAAGCCTGCTGCAAACTGTTTCCGAAAGAGCTCTGCCTTGGCAAGATCGAGCCCGTCGACTTCTCCGTGGGCAAGGACGGCTACGGCGAGCCGCACGTCGTGCCCGGGCCCCGCGCCCGGGCCGCGATGGACCTGCACCGCATCGGCGAGATCCGGCTGTCCCTGACCCACACCGAAGCCAGCGCGACCGCCATCGCCACCCCGGAGCCGAATCCCGTGGTCCCGCCCTGGTACGGAAAACTCGCCTACCGTCTCCTGCCGATCCGCCGCGCGGTGGTCATGGAGAACCTGAACCGGGTCTTCGGCGAGACGCTGGAGCCCGGTCAGATCGTCGCGATTGCCGAGGCGTTCTACGGGCACCATCTCAAGTGCTCCGGCGAATTCCTCCTCCTGCCGTTTCTCTCCAAGTCGAGAAAGGAAGCTCTCGTCCGCATCGAAGGCGGCGAGCACCTGGAGCAGGCGCGGGCCAGGGGAAAAGGCGTCCTCCTGCTCACCGGGCACTTCGGCAACTGGGAGGTCGCCACGGTCGCGGGAATTTCCCAGTTCCGGGAATACCGCGGGCTGTTCCATTTCATCCGCCGTCCCCTCAAGCCCGAGTGGCTCAACGACTTCGTGATGCGGCGTTTCCGCAAAGCCGGGTTCGGCACCCTCGAGAAGGCCGGATCGCTCGACGAGATTCTCGACCTGCTCGAACGGAACCACATCGTCGTGTCCATTTTCGACCAGTTCACCGTGCGGAAGTACGGCATTCCCTCCGAGTTCTTCGGCCATTTCGCCCACACCTTCAAGAGCCCGGCCGTCCTTGCCCAGTTCACCGGCGCCCCCGTCGTTCCCGCCTCCAGCTGGCGCGAGCCGGACGGCAGCCACGTGCTCCGGTTCGAGGCGCCCGTCGAGCTCGTCACGGAGGGACGCACCCGCGACTTGGTGAGCACGAACACCAAGCGTTTCAACGAAGCGCTCGAACGCATCGTCCTCCGCCATCCCGAGCAATGGATCTGGATGCACAGACGGTGGAAGCCGGTGAAGAAAAAGGCGAAGAAAAACCGGGTCGACTGAGGCCGCTACTCCCCCGACGAATCCGGGGCCGGTTCCTCTTCCGTGTCGCCGCCGCCGCGAACCGTGTCGGCGTCTTCGTTTTCCGCCGGTCCCTGCTGGAAAAACGCCGTCACCCTGGCTTCGCGGCCGAGAGGCCCCGGCACGTGCATGCCGCCCGCGACGATGTCCGGCAGCCCGTCGTGGTCGATGTCCCCGACGTCCATCGTCGCGAGATTGGTCGGGGCATAGGAAACGCGCTGCGCCGTGAAATTCTGTTCCCCGTCGTTTTCCAGCCAGATCACGCTGGGAAGCTCGCTCTCGTCCCAGTAGAAATTCAGGCTCGACACCACGATGTCCAGATGACCGTTCCCGTTCATGTCGTGAGCGACCGCCCGGTAGCAGCCCGTCATCCGCGCCAACTCCCGCAAGTGGAACTCCCCGTCGACGTTCTCGAACCATCGCACGCCGTGGTACGGCTTCGGCAGGGAAATCTCGTCCATCATGTCGCCGTTGGTGTAGATGATGTCCAAGTCGCCGTCGCCGTCGAGGTCGACTAACTGAAACCCCGAAGACCCGTAAGCGGGATGCGGTGCGCGGGCGAGGACGTGGGTGGCGAAGTTGCCGTTTCCCTCGTTGCGGAACAGCACGATGCTTTCGAGTTCCTGCGTGAAAAGAGCCACGAAATCCTCGAGCCCGTCCTCGTCGAAATCGACTACCTCCACCTGCATCGCCCCGTGAAGATCCGAGAGCTCGCGGCGGCGGAACTGGGCCGGCGTTTCCTGCTCCAGGATCGCGATGCCCCCGGTTTTCCGCCAGCCGAACATCGCGACCACGAAATCGGTCTTTCCGTCTCCGTTGAAATCGCCCGGCTTGATGTCCCCGACCCGGGCGACCCCCTCGAGCAGATTGAGGGCGTCGAAGGTCTCGTCCCCGCGGTTCAGGAGGAGCCACGCCGACCCGATTCGCTCGTCGGTGGGATGGATGTCGCCGAGCGAAGCCACGACGATGTCGTTGTGGCCGTTGCCGTTGAAATCGAAAACGCTCGTCTTTGCCGGCGCGGCGATCGACGCCAGAGGCATTTCGCTCCACTTGCCCTCGTCGATGGTCAGCCACGAGACCCGGTCCGTCACATCGTCGCACACCAGCACGTCGGCCCGACCGTCTCCGTCGAGATCGGTCACGTTCACATGGGTGATTTTCGGCCGCTCCACCGTCGCCGGAAGTCCCACCGAAGCCCGCTGAAACGCCAGGCTGCTGTCGGCGTAGTCGTCGGGAATCGGTTCGAACTCCGTCGGGCTATTGGCCACGTAGTAGTCGAGAAGCTGTCCATACTCCGTCTCGTCGAAAGGCAGCAGGGCCTCCCGGGTCCACTTGCCCATGTACTCGAAAACCTCCGGCCAATGCTTGCTCGGCATCGATTCCGGCGGGGGAGGCAGATGGCATGCCGCGCAGTATTTCAACGCCAGAGGCGGGATCCCTCCCGGGGCCCCCGCCGGCTTCGTCGAGCGGTCGTCCGACACGGACACGGACGTCACCGCGAACAGCAGGCATAGGCCGAGCGCGCCGGGCAAGACGAGGTCGGAGATGCTGACGCTGGGAAATTCTTTCATGGACACAGTCCGGTCCGTCGCCCGTTCTCCCGTAGAAGGAACTGCCGCCGCTGGGATTGGCCCACAAGTTTCCCTATTCCGGCAAGAGAGGCAATCGCCGAATCCGTCGGTTCCGGGACCGAACAGGGCATGCCGCAGGCACAAAGGCACAAAGGCACAAAGGCACAAAGGCACAAAGGCACAAAGGCACA
>JBBDRG010000097.1:0-16598 GCA_040905585.1 Verrucomicrobiales bacterium | reverse complement strand
CCGATCGATTCCGCGATGCGGGGATCAACACCTATGTCGCTCTCTGGCGCGGGCCTCGAGCAGCTGCCCCAGCAGCACCAGCACCGTGATCACCGCGGCGGCCTCGAAGTAGAGCCCCACCTCTCCGTCTTCCCGGAACGATGCCGGAAAAATTCCCGGAACGAGCACCGCGACGGCGCTGTAGAGATAGGCCGCGCCGACGCCGATCATGATCAGGGTGAACATGTTCAGGTGCCGGGTGACGACGGAGCGCCAGCCTTTCACGAAGAAAATTCCTCCCGCCCACAAGACCACCGCCGTGGCGAGTACGAACTCGGTCCAGCGCGCCACGTCGGATTGGAGCCAGGTTTCATCCTCGACGAACATTTTCGTCATCGCGATGAGAACGACGGGAACCGTCAGTGCCAGACCGATCCAAAAGCGGCGGGCGAGATCGCGGATCTCCGCCGCCGCGTGTTCGTCGGGACCCGCCACGACGGTCTTCGGCTCCAGCGGCATGCCGCAGATGGGACAGTCGCCGGGCTGGTCCGACTCGATCTCGGGATGCATCGGGCAGGTGTAGATCGTTCCGCCTCCGCCGGCGGCGGGAACGCCCGCGGGCTCCAGGGCCATGCCGCACTTGGGACAATCCCCGGGCGCCTCGGAAACGACTTCCGGATGCATGGGGCAGGTGTAGGCGGGAGAAGGGGAGGCCTCCGACGCCGCCTTCTGCGAATCCCGGGGACGCGCGGGATTTCCGCTTTTCCCGGCCGGGGGCTTGCCGCCGCAGCACGACTTTTCGGGGTCCTCGTCGGAGTCGGTATTCGGTTTCATGTCGGACAGGGTTGAGTCGGCGGGGCAAGGGGGTTGAACAGGAGAACGGGCGGGGCCGCCGCCCTTGAACGTGCCTCGTCCGCCCGGCCGATACAATACGCTTCTCCGGCGCGCCGGGTCCGAGTCAGGGAACCGTCACCCACACCGGCGTGGACCAGGCGAGCGTGCCGTGCGCCACTTCCACGTTTCCGGGCAGCGGGGGCGCTTCGCCTTCCTGGGTGACCCGCCAGTAGAACCAGTGTTCGCCCGAGGGCAGATCCCGGACCTCGTGGGCGGTCCGCAATTCCCGGCCGGCTTCGCCGTCCACTCGATGAATCTCTTCTCCGTTTCGAACGAGGACGGCCGAAACGATCGGCCGGGTACCCGCGGCCCGCAGATCGAGGGTCACGTTTCCGTCCGGCGCCCGCGTCTCCCGCCCCATGAAGGTCCCGTTGGCTCGCGAATCGATCGAAATCCGCGATCCGCTGGTGGCGAAACAACGCCGCTGCCGCAAGGCGTCGAGAACGGCGTCGACCGTGAGTTCCTCGGCGTAGATGCCGGTCAGGGCGCCGCTCAAGCCCGGGGCCCGGCGGTGGGAGTCGCCGTTGGCCGTGAACCCGAGCCGGACGCCCTCCTTCAAGGCGTCGTGAAACAGGGCGGGCCTCAGGCGGATGTAGTTTCTCCACCCCGTCGTGAGTTCCAGGCCGACCTCGACTTCGTGGCCGGATAGGAGAAAGGCGCCGTGCTGACTCAGCGTCACGCCGCCCGCCTTTTTCACGGCCCGGTTGAGTTCCCCGATGTCGTTGGCCACTTCGGGAAAGCGGACCAGCGGACCTCCCCCGGGGGGATAGATGACGCTGCGGTGATTCGGGTAGGAGCGGTTCCGGTTCGGATGGGTCCAGTTCCCCGGATCGGAGAGCGACGCGCCGGGTTCGCCGGGCACGCGGGAGGTCCATTCGTAGCCGGGCAGCGACAGAAACGTCCCCTCGCGGGTGAAGGTGTTCGCGAAAAAATTGCCCAGCGCGAATTCGTATTCGGTGAGGAACGTGTCGTAGAGGAAGTCGTTGTTGGTGAACACCGCGACGTCGAGCCGGGCGCGGTCGCGGGCGTAGGCGGTCAGTTCGTCGTGCTCGCCTTCGGCGTCCGTGGTCAGCCCGCTGTGGCAGTGAAGGTCCGCCCAGTAGAGCTGGTAGGTTTGGCCGTCCACTTCGAGGGACTGCCTCGGGGTCAGTTCGCTCTTGACCGGGAGAGACACGTCTTCCCAGCCCGTCCACTCGTCCTGGACGAATTCGGTCCCTTCGCGGAGATCGGCGATCAGTCGGTGATACACCCGCCGCTGGTTGGCGGGAAGGTCCGAACAGACGACCGGGAATTTCCCGTATTCCGCCCGGTGGGGAGAACAGAGGTGGTAGTCGACCTGTTCCTCCAGCAATTGGATCGGCTCGCCCCAGGTGCCCTCCTTGAACGGCCGGCCGACCAGGTCGCCGGTCACGCGCGGCGTGACGTCGCCATGGTCGCTTTTGCGCTCCCAGAGCAGCCAGGTTTCCCCGTCGGCCTCCAGCAGCATGGGCGTGGTGCGCCTGCCGAGATAACCGCCGGTGGCCGCCGGTTTCGGCTCGATCCTGGCCATCAGTCCCTGGGTCAATTCCGCGCCCGCGCGGGTCCCGTCCGGGGCGAGCACGGGTTGCCAGTCGCCGTCCGCCGCGAGCGTGGCGGCGTGAAGGGTGTGCCATTGGCTGATCGCCCCGGCTCCGGCGCCCGCGCCGCCGACGACGTCTTTCTTTTCCAGCCAGGCGACGGCGAGCGTGTCCGCGGTTCGACGGAGGACCACGGAGAGGCCGTTGACCCCTTCCGCCGAGAGTCGCCGGGCGGGGCCGGGTTCCGGCAGGATGCGCCTGGCCATGGCGCGGTAGAAGCTCCCGTCGTATTCGTCCCACGCCAGCCAGGTTTCGCCGTCGGCGTCGATCGCCAGGGCGGGCCGAAAGGCGTCCACCGTTTCCGAAGAGATCTCCGTCAGGGTGCGGTCTCCGGCATGAACCGCGATGCGAAAGCGGCCGTCGCGAAGTTCGCTCCAGGCGATGGCGAAAGTCGAGGCAATCGCGGGGTGAATCGCATCGGCGGAGGCGGGACTGACCTGTTTGGCGGGAGACCAGTCGTCCCCCTCCCGGATTCGCTCGAGGACGCGCCACCGGCCATCCTGCTGCGCGGCCCAGGCCACGGCGATTTTTCCGTCTTCGGCCAGGGCGATCGAGGGCGGCCCGTGAACGGTGCCTGCTTCGCTGAGCCGAACGACGGGGGTCGGCGCCCCGTCCGGGGAAATCCGGCGGGCGTAGACGCCGTCCGAACCTTCGTCGTAACCGTGCCAGGCCAGCCAGAGACCGCCGTCGGCGGTTTGCACGGCGGCGGGGTGGGTGTCGGAGGTTGGGGGCGCCGGGTTCAGAACCCAGTCGGCGGACGATCGGGCCGGCGCGGAAGCACCCGTCAGGAAAACGGCGATCAGCCAGAGGCGGGGAAGGGTCATGTTTCGATACTCGCGGGGTGGAATGGCTCGGATTCGATTTCCGCATCAGGACGGCTGAGGGAAGACGAGGTAGGACTTGGATTCGTGTTTCAGGAAATCCTTTACCTGACCCGGACGGTTGAGGAGCGCGGCAGCGATGTCGTCGACAGAGCAGTTGCCCAGCGTCAGATGGATCACCTTGGGCGGATGACCCGACACGACGCTGCGCTGATAGAAGTCCTTGTCCTTGCTCACGATGGCATAGTCGTTGGCAGCGGCGAAGGTCCAGATGTCGCCATCGTCGTCTTGTTCCTTCCCGAGTAGCAGAACGTGTGCGGTTCCGGGAAACTCGCTTTCGAGCATTCCGACAAGGCGTCGCGACAGGTTCTGGTCGAGAAGCAATTTCACGAGACGGCGGCTTCGAAGTGGCGTTCGCGGTGCGCGGCGAAGGCGAGGACTGCGTTGATGTCCTCGGGTTCGAGTTCGGGGAAGTCGCGCAGCACTTCCTCGCGGCTCATTCCCCCGGCGAGGTATTCGAGGATGTCCCCGACGGTGATGCGCATTCCGCGGATACAGGGCTGGCCGCTGCGCTTGTCGGGTTCGAGGGTGATTCGGTCTCGGTAATCCATGGGAATGATCATAATCGATTTCAGCGTTTCCGGCGAGCATTCTTGCGCTTGGGGAGGCCGCCAGTTGGTCATTTCAAACTGCCGGCCTTGCTTGTCCTTGCGGCGCTCGCTCGGGGCGGTCTTCGCGTGGACGGCCTGCAGATCAACTTTCGCCAAGGGCTCGGGGCCCAAGAGCGGGAGATCGCCCGGATGAAGAAGATTCTCGATCGGCTCGAGCAGGAAAGCCGAGGTGGCGGCTCGGGGTGACTGCCGGGCGACCGCCTGTTGACTGCGCTCGCCCGTTTCGGGTCGTCTTCCTACCGGGTCCGCTCGTAACGATTGGCGTGCCGCCGCCGCGCCGCCGTCGACACTGCCATGAAGACAGCTATTCCCACCAGTCGCCTGGCGATCGCAGACAAGGGCGGCAGCACGCGGAAAGAATGCGTCAAGAACCGATAGCCCCATGAAAGGCAAAGCCTACCTCAAGTTCGGCATCATGCTGGCCCTGTCGTTCGTCTCCATGTACGCCGTGATGTTCCTCAACGCGGATCGACTCGAGCACGTCATGCTCAGCTACACGCGCACCTACATGACCGCGTTGATGATCGCGCCCATGGCCGTCATCATGCTCGGGATGATGTGGTCGATGTACGAGAGCAAAGCGGCCAACGTCGCCATCCTCGCGCTCGCGGTGATCGTTTTCGTCGTCTGCCTCGTTTCTCTCAGGAACCAGGTTCCGATCCGGGACGTCCAGTACATGAAGGCCATGATTCCCCATCACTCCTCGGCCATCATGGTGAGCCAGGAGGCGGACCTGCAGGATCCGGAGACGAAGCGGCTGGCCGAAGAAATCATCGAGGCCCAAGAGCGCGAGATCGCCCGGATGAAGAAGATGCTCCATCGGCTCGAGCCGTAAGACCGAGATGGCGGCTCGGCGCGACCGCCGGGCGACCGCTCCCGTTGATTGCGCTCGCCCGACCCGCTCGATTTTGAAACGACCAAGCGGCGGCCCCGCAAGCGCAAGAAGCCGCGCCGATCCCGGTGCGAAGAGTGAACTGCAAAATGCCAACCGATCATGTATCCTGAACCCATGCGGACCCTGAAAGAACAAGTGCTCCATGTCGTCCGCCGGCTCCCTGACCACGCCGACTTCCGCGACGTAAACGAGGAAATCGCCATGCTCGCGGCGGTGGCCGAGGCCGAAGAAGACATCCGCGAAGGCCGTCTCGTCGAAAACGAGGAAATGAAAGCGCGTCTCGACGAGTGGCTCGATGGCTGAGCCCGAATGGATCCTGTGGACCGGACGCGCCTCGGCCGACATCGAGGCCATCCCGTGCGCGATACCGCCGTCATCGTCGGTCGCGTCTGGCCCGCCGCGATGCGCGAGGCCGATTTGACCACCCCCTTGGAAAGCGACGACTGAAGAAACAAAACCTTTATCCCTCAGCCGTGATCCCATCCCAGGGTGACCTTCGGGTCGTTCCGAAGGTCGTCATGAAAATCCACGGTGCTTTCCGGAACGCCCGGAAAACTACCGGCAAAATCTCGGTGCGTTGCGAGGCGTTTCGGCGGACACCGCCGAAATCTCCGCCACTGCCCCGTGGGACTCGCCCCCACCGCGATATCCGGAACGCCAACTCACGCGGCAACCCCCGCTTCCATCAACCCGGATAGACGCACGCATCTCCGGAAAAACCTTGCCAAATCGGGGCCTGGCGAACATTCTTGCCGATGACTGCCTCGCGAGATATCACTTCGCGAGACGATACGAATAAAGAACGTTCGACCTGAAATGAAGATCCTTCTTACGGCACTCACCTTACTCACCGCGATAAATACGGCAGGCGTGTTGTATTTGGTGCTTCGAGACGACCAGCGCAAGTTGGTGAGAGCACCACTGCCAGTTTCCGGGGCCCAGACGCCGGAGACCTCAGCCGCTCTTCCGTCCTACGGACAAGTTGAGGACGGCGGTTCTTCCGTGCCTTTCCATGAGCGGTCGGTTGGCGAGAAGATTTCACAAGCTTCGGTCATTTTCACGATTCGCTACGAAGCCAAGGGTGGTCAGATGATTGGCGTCGTTGATCGGATCCTTAAAAAGGCCGATGGGACTGAGTTCTACTACTACGACGAGGGCGATCATTACGCCGGTGCCGAATTCACCCCAAAGGAAGGCGAGTCCCGGGGCGAAGGCATGGTTAACTTCTGTTTGGGCAGCCCAGCTTTAATGTCGTGTGGATCGAGCATTCACAACGGGCGGGTACCTGGCCTCGGAGGAATCAATCTCGAGGATTTCGAGGCACTGGTTGAGAATACGAAATAGTCGACAAGGCGTCGCTCCTGACGCCTGCCCCGCCGCGAGTTCAAGCCGCCATGACCTTCCACCATCAACCCGCAGTCGAAGCCGCGCCCAAGGGCAGGCGTAGGAGGAGTTTCGACGTTCGCTCGAGGAAATGAAAATTGAAAGGGACCAGCTCTATCTGATCGGTGGACTCGGAATGATCGTCGGATCGTTCTTCGCTGCCGCCAAAGCGCTAGGCGGCATTGTTACCGTTATCTGTTTTTTCGCTGTAACGGATTTCAGCTCCGTCGAGCCAAGCATTCAAGAGAACGTGACCAATTCGATTATGGCGCAGCATATGTCCGACGCGGTTTACGGGATCGCATCATTCTTGATTTTGTTCTTCGGTGCCCGCTGGCTAATCTCGGAGCCCCGATTTATTGATCGATGGATCGACCGTAATGGGCGCAAGCCCGTGGATCCAGAAAATCCAGCGAACAAGTCGAGTCACTCAAGCCCTGACCGCGCGTAACTCTTCAACACCCCCAGCGCGACAAGAAGGTGAAATTTCCGCTTGTACTAAGGGAATTATGTCTGGCCTGCCGTTTGTGGAACAGGAGCATCCAAGCGAAGAGCAACTCATCGAGCTGGCCAAAGTCGATCCCGAGGCCATCGGCAAACTGTGCTTCGAGCCCTTCTTCCCAAGGGCTTTGATCATTTCATTTCCGGTGATGCCCGGGAACTGGCTCATACTTCCACGGCGACCTGCTGCATCCCCACGAACTCCGTCGCTTCGCCGTCGGTGTCTTCGAGACAGGCCGCGATGGCCTCTTGTACCCGCTCGTTGAGTTGATCGAAGTTTCTGGCTTGTGTGTAGCAACCTTCGAGAGAGGGAACGGTGGCGACAAGCCACCCTTCGCTATCTCGTTCGATGAGCACGCTGAAGGTTCTTTTCATGGGGTGATCATAATCGATTTCAGCGTTTCCGGCGAGCTTTCTTCCGCTTCCTTGGCCGCCAGTTTGAGGTCAGTTCGAAGCGGGGCGCGGCCTTGTCCTTGCGGCGCTCGCTCGGGGCGGTCTTGGCGTGGACGGATTGCAAATCGGCCTTCGCCAGGTGGGTGTAGGCCCGGGTCGTCGAGATATCGGTGTGGTCTGCAGGAGGACGGGTCCGCAGGACGGGAGTCAGGGACGGGAGTCAGGGACGGGGGTCAGCAGACAAATCTTGAATCTTTCGGTCGGGACTCCTTCGAGCGAGTCGTCTATTCCCGCTTCGCGAAGCCGCGAAAGAGCCGACCCCTTTCGCTCCCGGGCCGGGAACCACCGTCGCGCTCTCGTCGCCCACCGCGCCGTAGTAGATATTCGCACCGGTCTCCGGGTCAGGGGCCGTCGAGAAGAACACGCTGCTCTTGTCCCCCATCCACGCCTCATGGCCGGTGGGCCGAAGCGTGTGCGGCTGGTCCGCGGGAAAGAGCGTGAGTTCGCCGCTCAGGTCGATCTCCCCGAGCAGCACCTGCTTCACGTCGGGCATCTGGTTGAGCTGAATGAGCGGATGGCGGAATAGTTTCCAGTGAACACCGGAATGGCAACCTTGAGCAACAAGGTGTAAACCATCAGCCCCGCGGCCCAGATGCCGGCCATGATTTTCCACTCGGCGGCGCTCGGGAGATACTCCACCCACTCGTGCAGGGTGGATGGCACGAATCCCGGAACGATGAGCCCCATGCCCTTCTCGATCCAGATGCCGACGAAGGCGAGAACGCAGGCGGGGCCGAGCGTGCGCAAGTGCTCGTGGACCTTCGGACGCATCAGCAACACCGCAGCGCCCACCATGCAGACCACCGAGGCCCAGGTCCACGGCACCAGCGAGTCGAGACCGTGGTAGCCGAAAAACAGATACTTGATGCCGACGGCGTGGCCGCCGCCGGTGTAGAGAGCGGTGAAAACCTCGGAGCCGAGCATCAGCAGGCCGATGAGGATGGTGATGCGCATGATGGCGACCAAGGTCTGAATCGAACCGGAACCGATCTTCATGTTCGTCATGCTGCGGATGATCTGGAGCACGAGGATGATGAATGCGGGTCCGGCGACGAATGCGGTGGTGAGGAAGCGCGGCGCCATCAGCGCGGTGTTCCAGAACGGCCGTCCGCCGAGACCGCAGTAAAGGAATGCCGTGACGGTGTGGATCGAGATCGCCCACGCGATGCTGAGGAAGACGAAGGGAATGTACCAGCGCTTGTCGGGTTTCTCGCCAAGGAAACGTTTGTACAACAGATAGCCGCAGATGTGCAGGTTGAGCAGCAGGTAGCCGTTGAGCACGATCACGTCCCAGGTGAGCATCGAGATCGGCCAGTTGAATTTCCCGGCGAACGGCAGCATGTGCCAGAAGCGGTCCGGCCGGCCGAGGTCGGCGATGACGAACATAAGGCACATCACGATCGACGCGATGGCCAGCAACTCGCCGATGATCACGGCGTCGTGCATGTCCTTGTCATGGTAGATGTAGGCGGGAATCACCATCATCACGCCCCCGGCGGCGAGGCCGACAAGGAAGGTGAAGTTCGCGATGTAGAGCCCCCACGAGACGTGGTCGGTCATGTTGGTGACGACCATGCCTTGCGCGACCTGGGTGGCCCAGGCGTGCGCGCCGACGAGGAAGACGCAGGTGAGCACCGTCATCCAGAGGTAAAACGACCAGGTCCCCTCGGTGGCGAGGCGGAAAGCCATGCGCAGGAACTTGAGATAACTCGTCGTGTGGAACTTCGCGTCGTGCGGCGCGGCGGCGGCCGGCTCGGAAAGGGTGGCATTCATGGCTGAAGGGAAATCACTCGTCGAAGAAATAGAAGAAGCTGGGTTTGGTGCCGAGTTCCTCCTTGAGCACGAAGACCCGCTTGTTGTCGATCACCTTGCGGATCTCGGACTCCGGATCGAGCAGGTTGCCGAAGACGCGGGCACCGGTCGGGCAGGCTTCGAGGCAGGCGGGCATGCGTCCCTCGCGCGTGCGGTGCAGGCAGAACGTGCATTTCTCCATCACGCCCTGCGGCCGGATCCTGTTGCTGAGGTAGGATTGGTCCGGGTTGATCTCCTCTTCGGGAATCTCCGGCTTGGTCCAGTTGAAGCGGCGCGCGTGGTAGGGGCAGGCCGCTTCGCAGTAGCGGCAGCCGATGCACCAGTTGTAATCGACCACCACGATGCCGTCTTCTTCCTTCCAAGTCGCCTCGACCGGGCAGACGTGCACGCAGGGCGGGTTGTCGCACTGCTGGCACTGCACCGGCATGTAGAACTTGTCAGGATGCGGCACGGGGTGGTCGTAGTGGGCGTTGGCCTGCTCGATGTCGATCGAGCCCTTTTGCATTTCCAGCACGCGGATGTAGCTGTTGGCGGTGGCGCGGTCGTGGTTGTTCTCGTGGTGGCAGGCCTCGGCGCAGCGGCGGCAGCCGATGCAGATGCTCAGGTTGAGCGCGTAGCCGAACTTCACGCCCTTTTGCGGCCGGTGGTCGGTAATGGTCACGTCCGCGCCGTAGTCCTCTTTCGTGTCATCCTCCATGCGCTTGAGCACCGCGGCGAGCTGCTCCTTGTCGAGTTCGCGGTAGTGCTGCTGGAGAAATTCGTCGACGGACAGATTCTCGCGGCTCCAGGAGGCCAGCGGTGCCAGCGCCTTGGCGAAAGCCGCCGCGCCGAGCGTGACGCCCGCCGCCTTGAGCAGATTGCGCCGGGTGGCGTCGTCGCCGTCGCCGCCGTCGCCGGGATCCTGGTGGCATCCGCAGCCACTGCCGCAGCCGCCGTTTGATGTAGGGGTGGGTTCCATGATGAGGAAGGGAAACTAATAATTGGATTCTTCGTGCGGCGGCGGAACCGCTTCGCCGATCTCCCGTTTGGGCGGAAACACCGGCATGAGTCGCGGATACTTCGGATGATGCGGGTCATGGCAGTCGATGCAATGATTCCGTTCGCGCGGACCCTGCCTCAAATCCCAGTAGCCGGTCATGCCGCCGTGGCTGCCGTTCTGGTAATCGCGATGTTGGGGACCGTGACACTGGGCGCAGAGCTGCATGCTTTGCGCGAAGTCCACGCGCCGGTCGTCGGCGAGCTTGAGACTGTTGTAGTCCTCGGGATGATGACAGCTCATACAACTCAGCGAACCGTGCTGGTATGCCATCCCCTGATGGAATTCGTCGAGCAGCGCCGCTTCGTTCGTTTTGAAATCCGGGTCGCGGGTGTCGTGACAGGTAGCGCAGGAAATTATCACCGGCTGCCCTTTCTCATCCTTCTTGCCGCTGTCCACCCATGGTCCGGCCGAGGGCTGGCGGATCGTCACCGGATGCAGGGTTTCGCCGATCACCTTGTCGGAAAACGCCCGGCCCGGCCGGTCCCGCGCACGATACTGCGCCAGCCAGGACATCACCAACGCGCCCACGAACCAGATCGCGATCACGACGATCACTCCGAAAAACATCCATTTTCCAAAACGGGTTCCTGCTGCCATGAGGGATTCTTTGTGGTCTGGATCGCGAATTTGACCGCACCACGGCGAAAGGCTATCGATCGATACTCGGCAATTCAAGAAAAACCTTTCGTTTTTTCTTGAATTAGTCATTCGAATGCTTGAGAGAGTTGTCTTGCGAAGTAACGTGCGTCCCCATGCCTGTGAACGGATTACTCGTCACCCTGACGTCGGACCGCCGACGGGCTGAGGCCGTGCGAGCCTTGATTTCCTCACGATCCGGGGTTGCATTGGGGCCTTTGCGGGACCGCTGGCAACCACTTGCGGTCGATACGCCCGATGTGAAATCGGCGCATGATTTTCACGAATGGCTCGAAGCCCTGCCCGGCGTCGAGCAGGTCGATGTGATCTACGTCGGCTTTGACCAACCTGATCCCACCGATACCGCACCATGAATCTGACTGAACGCCGCAGCTTCCTCAAAACCTCCGCGCTCGCCGCGGCTAGCGCCGCTGCCGCCGCCCGCGCCGAAACTCCTTTCGAGGCGAGTGCTGTTCCCGATGACATCGCCTGGGACAAGGCACCCTGTCGATTCTGCGGCACCGGCTGCCACGTGAAGGTGGGCGTGCAGGACGGCAAGGTCGTCGCCATCGCCGGCCACCCCGAGGCGGCGGTGAACAAGGGACTGCTCTGCGTGAAGGGCTATCACGTCGGCGGCATCCTCTATGGCAAGGACCGCCTCACCGACCCAATGCTGCGCCGCAACGGCGTGCTGGAGAAAATCACCTGGGAGGAGGCCATCGACATCGCCGCGCGGCGCATTATGAAAAACCCGGCGGGTTTCGGCTTCTACAGCTCCGGGCAATCCACGATCCCCGAGGGATATGCCATCAACAAGTTCATGAAGGGCGGTTTGTCCAACAACCACACCGAACCCAACGCCCGCCTCTGCATGGCTTCCGCAGTCACCGGGTACATCTCGACCTATGGCGTGGACGAGCCCGCCGGGTGTTACGACGACTTCGACGCCTGCAACGTGCTGCTCATGTGGGGAAACAACATGGCCGAGATGCATCCGGTGCTGTTCTCGCGCATCCTCGACCGCCGCGAGCGCGGCGACGATGTCACCATCATCGACCTCGGCACGCGCCGCACCCGCACCTCCGAATTCTCGGACCACTATCTCGAGTTCCGCCCGCAGACCGACCTCGCCATCGCCAACTGCATCGCCCGACAGCTCATCGAACGCGGCGCGTGGGACAAGGAGTTCGTCGAGACCCACTGCGCCTTCCGTGCCGACGCGGATATCGAAAAGCCGGACCTGCTGGGCGTGGCGATCAGTTTCGACGACTTCAAGCAACGCATCGCCGAATACACGCCCGAATATGTCAGTGGACTCTCCGGGCTGTCGGTCGAGCAGTTGACCCTGCTGGGCGACCTGTTCGCCAACCCGGACATCCGCATCACCTCGACCTGGTGCATGGGCATGAACCAGCACACGCGCGGCACGGCGATCAACCGGCTGGTGCACGGCATCCACCTGCTCAGCGGCCATTTCGGCAAACCGGGCGACGCGCCCACCTCCCTCACCGGCCAGCCCTCCGCCTGCGGCACCGCCCGCGAGGTCGGCACTCTCTGCCACACGCTGCCGGGCGGTCGGTTGGTCGCCAAGGAAGAGCACCGCGGGGAGTGCGAGAAGCACTGGAACCTGCCCGCCGGCCGCATCAACCCGACGCCCGGTCATCACACGGTGCTGCTGTTCGAGAAACTCTGCACACCCACCGACAAGGGCGGCGATATCGACACGATCATGGTGCAGGTCACCAATCCCGGCCATACCCTGCCGAACTTGAAGAAACTCTACCAGGCGAAGACCGAACTCGAGGACAAGTTCCTAATCGTGTCAGACGTCTATCCGACCGCCTCGACCGAGATCGCCGATCTGGTGCTGCCTGCCGCGCTGTGGGTCGAGAAGAGCGGCGTGTACGGCAATTCCGAGCGCCGCACCCAGCAATGGTTCAAGATGGTCGAGCCGCCCGGCCAGGCGCGCGAGGACTTGTGGATGACCATTGCCATCGCCCGCCGCCTGTTCGAACTCGGCCACTCCGGCATGAAGGACAAGGACGGCGACTTCATCTTCCGCTTCACCGATGACGCTGGAAACGAGGTGCCCGCATGGGACTACGCGCATTTCCACGATGTCAACGTGGACCGGGCGCTCTACGAGGACTACCGCCCGCTCACCCATCTCAAGCACAAGCATGTCGCGCCCTACGACGTGCTTTCCAGGGAAACCGGCATGCGCTGGCCGGTCGTGGAGCAGCCGGACGGCTCGTGGCGCGAGACCCGCTGGCGGTTCTCCGAGTTCGACGATCCCTTCGTCGAAAAAGGCAAGGGCATCGAGTTCTATCACTCCACCACCGATGACGGCCGCGCCCAGATCTGGTTCTGTCCCTTCGAGCGTCACCCGGAGGAGCCCGACGACGAATACCCGTTCTGGCTCTGCACCGGCCGCGTCCTCGAGCACTGGCACAGCGGCACCATGACGATGCGCGTGCCCCAGCTCCGCGGTGCGATGCCCAACGCGTATTGCGAGGTTCACCCGGAGGACGCCGCCGCCGTCGGCGTCGGCAACGGCGATGAAATCATCATCTCCACCCGCCGCGGGGAGATCGCTCTAACCGCGTGGCTCAACGGCCGCGGCCGTCCGCCGCGGGGCACGCTGTTCGTTCCCTTCTTCGATGAGAAGCGCCTGATCAACAACATCACCCTCGACGCCTATTGCCCGATCTCGAAGGAGCCGGATTACAAAAAGTGCGCCGCCCGCCTCCGCAAAGCCTGACCGGTCATGGACAACCACGAAGTCGAGACCTACTTCCGCCAGCGACGCAAGACGCTCGCCGTGGTCTTCCTGATGATCGGCATGCTGGCCGTGTCCGGGTTTTTCATGGGCATGCGGCAGACCGAACGCCAAGTGACGCGCGGCCAACTCCCGGCTGCGGAAATCCCGGCGTTTACCCCCGCGGAAATCCCCGGTGCGCCGAAATATCCGGAAATCGCCACCGCGGAAATCCCCGACGCGCCGAAATATCCGGAAATCGCCGCCACCGACTGGCTCGCCAACCGCGACTGGAAATTCACCCTCGCCAATCTGCCGCGCGCAGCGGCGCCACCCGCCGATCTGTCGCCCCCGACCGAGGAGGAAGCCGCCGTCGCCATCGAGCGCCGCCGCTCGCTGCGCGCGTATAGCGGTGCCCCGCCGGTCGTCCCCCATGCCATCGATTCTCTGCGCTCGACCGCCTGCATGAGTTGTCACAGCGAGGCCGGCAACCTCGTCATCGGTGGCAAGCGCCCGCCGGAGATCAGCCATCCCTGGATCACCAACTGCACGTCCTGTCACGTTCCGGCCGACGGCCTGCGCCAGCTCACCGCGGCCGAGGAAACCCGCCTCCACGTCGAGAACGAGTTTCTTGGCAAGGCATCCGCCGGTAAAGGATCGCGCGCCTATCCCACCGCGCCGCCGACCATGCCTCACCCGGTCTGGATGCGCCAGAACTGCATGGCCTGCCATGGTCCCGGCCGCGAGCAGGCGATCCGCACATCCCACCCGGAGCGCCGCAACTGCCTCCAGTGCCACGCGCCCAACGCAGCGTTCGACAACCGGGAAACCTATTCGACAAACCCGAAGCCGCCCATCGATCCCACGGTTTCCGACCAGCCATGAGTGCCATCAGCCGCCGCGATTTGTTCCGCCCGTTCCTCGCCCGCCGAAAGGAAGCGTTGGAAACGCAGACGGATCCCGTTTCCAGCAAGGAAAGCCGAACCACGGACGAATCCCCCCCGCTCGCACTCATTCTGGACCGCTTCTGTCTCGCGTGGCAGGGCTCCTTGTGCTCGGTCTGCGTCGAACGCTGCCCGGTTGACGGCGCCATTCCAACCGAAAAGGGCAGGCCTCGCATCGTTCCCGACCTCTGCACCGGATGCCGGATTTGCCACGATGTGTGCCCCGCACCCAAAAACGCCGTGTTCCTCGTCTCGCGAAAGCCGCGCCCGGGCATGATTGGCCGCACCGTCCCGGAAACCGAACCCTCCTCTGCCAGCGCCTGATCCCATGTCCGAAGACACACCACTGCCCGATCTCCTGCAATCCGACATCGACGATGCCACCCTTCGCCAGTTGATCGCCGACATCGGCACACACACCCGGATTATCGAAATCATCCCCAAGCACGCGGCCGGATACGTCGAGGAAAACCCGGCACCGCTGCAGCTCGACGAAGCGTATCGCCTGCTCGCGGAGGGCACCGTGCGCGGTCTCCAACTGCGCTACCAGCATCAGGGGAAAACATGGTGGGACACCGTCATGCCGCTGCCCGGCGGGCTGTTTCGCATCGTTCGCATCGAGCACGATTTTCCACCCGCATGACCCCGCTTCATCCGGCGAAGAAATCCGTTTCACGGATAAACTTCCCGCGTTTCCCACGCGTGGCCCGGTTTCCGCTGATCCGCAGGCAGCTGGCCCGGCCGTATCCCCGTATGCAAATCAAAGCCGCCATCCTGCTGCTCGCCGCTCCCGCGCTTTTCGCCGGGACCCCGGAAGCCATCACTCCTCCGCCATCGTCCGCCGGCGACTGGATCAAGCCGCTCGCCGACATCCGCACCCGCTACGAATTCGCCGATATCGATGGCAAGGACGTGTCCCACGCCCTCACGATCCGCGAGCGAATCGGCCTCGAAACCATGGCATGGAACGGCTTCAGCGCGCTGGTTGAAGGCGAGTTCTCACAAGCCGTCGTCGACGACTTCCACGGCGGAGCGCCGGGTGCGGATCCTTTCGATGCCGCCAACTCGGTTATCGCCGATCCCGAGACCAACGAACTCAATCAGGCTTATCTGCAATACGAGGGCTTCGAGACCATTGTCAGGGCGGGACGCCAGCGCGTCATTTACGACAACGCGGCCTTCATCGGCAATGTCGGCTGGCGTCAGAACGAACAGACCTTCGACGCCGTCTCGGTATCCAATCAAGCCGTCGATCGCCTGACGTTCGATTATGCTTATCTCAACCAGGTGAACCGCATTTTCGGGGCCGAAGCCGATGGATCGCTCGCGGCGACTCCCAACGTCCAGGACGTGGCCGCCAACACCCATCTGCTCAATGCCTCCTACACCGGCATCGAGGGACTCACCCTCGGTGGATACGCCTATCTGATGGATTTCCAAGACAAGCCGAACTGGGACAACAACACCTTCGGGCTCAGTGGCAAGGGCGATTTGGCGGGCCTCGCGCTTTACGGCGAAATCGCTTTCCAGGACAAGGCCGGCTTCGATGCCGACGATCAAGCGCTCTACGTCCATGCCGCCGCCACTAAAAACATCGGTAGTCAGGCGTTCACTCTCGGCGCCGAACATCTCGATGCCGGATTCAAGACGCCGCTGGCCACCGTGCACGCCTTCAACGGCTATGCCGACGCCTTCATCGGCGGTCGCCTCGAAGGCAGTCAAAACGGCCTCGCCGACATCTATCTTGCCCACGCCACGCCGCTCCTATACGACATCCAGTGGACCAACGTCCTTCATGCCTATGGGGACAACGAGATTTCCACCGGATACGGCTGGGAGTTCGATTCCGTGCTAGTGAAAAAATTCGATGACCACTTCACCGCCATTGCCAAGTTCGCCCACTTCGAATCCGAGGGCGATGCCTATGTCGGCAGGGCCCCGCTGCCCGTCACCACGCGCGTTTCGATCGAGCTGAACTACGCGTTCTGAAATAGCGGCGCACCCGCCACCAGAACCGTCTTGAAGGCGGCGGGAGTATGCTCGAAGGGGGAGGAGGGATGGAGTGAATTCTGAATTTTAGGATCGACCCCCGCCGTGTGCAGTGATTTTGACAGCCATCGTCATTTCGTCTCAATCTCTAATTTTACTTAGTTAAATTTCTTGACAGGTGTAGAATTCGAGTTTATGAACGACTGT
>JBBDRG010000096.1:0-16650 GCA_040905585.1 Verrucomicrobiales bacterium | reverse complement strand
GGATCAACGCGATCGGCGGCGATGTTTTTCTGTTGGGCAAGACGGTGACCAACAGTGGTTCGATCACGGCGAGCGGCGGGACCGTGGGCCTGGCCGCGGGAGAGGAAGTGCTGCTGGCCGCCGAAGGGAACGCGGCCGGGGAACGTATGTTCGTGCGGGCGGGAGGAGCCGGCGCGAGCGGAACGGGGGTCCTCAACGACGGGACGATCGAAGGTGCCGCGGTGGAGTTGAAGGCGCACGGGAACATGTACGCCCTGGCGATCAACAACAAGGGGTCGGTCCGGGCGACGGGAGCGAATCACAGCGGCGGAAAAGTATTTCTGACGGGCGTCGGCGGCAGCGTGAGCAACAGCGGAACGATCCGGGCGAGCGCTCCCGGCGCGGGGAACTCGGCGCGGATTCTGATCGAGGCGGCCCACGCGAAAGTGGACGGCGCCTTGAACGTGTCGGGAGAATCGGGCGGAAGCGTTCGCGTTTCCGCCACGGAGACGGCCGAAGTGGGGGGAACCATCGCGGCGCTCGGTTCGACCGGAACGGGCGGGGACGTCGTCGTGGAAGGCGTGGACGTGAGAGTCGGTGCGACCGCGTCCGTCGACGCCAGCGGGCTGACGGGTGGCGGGTCGGTACGAATCGGCGGCGGGTTTCAGGGGAAAGACGCGGCAGTGGCGAATGCGGAAACGACCGTGGTGGAGAACGGCGCTTCGATCCATGCGGACGCCACCGTGAGCGGGGACGCCGGCCGCGTCATCGTATGGTCCGACCGGGATACCCGGTTCGACGGCCGCGTAACGGCCCGGGCCCTCGACGGGACCGGGCGGGGCGGATTGATCGAGATTTCAGGGAAGGAGAACCTGACTTTCGACGGATTGGCCGACGCGTCGGCAGTGAGCGGCCGGCGCGGCACGGTGCTCTTCGATCCCGGAACGGTTCATGTGGGCGATACCGGGACGACTATAACCATCGCCAGCGTCAACGGCATTCTCGACACGAACACCAACGTGACCATCGCCACGGAGAGCGGCGACATCATTTTCGACAGTCTTACCGGAGACTTCCGGGACGTGTCGGTGCAATGGAACACGGACGCCAGTCTCGGCGTTTTCGCCTCGGGCGATGTCCGGTTCAACAACCACGCGCGCACGGCGGGAGCCGGATCGGTGAGCGTGATCGCCGGCTGGGACGGCGCGGAGGCCGATCCCGAGATCATCGCGAACGACCCGGAAGCAGCGTGGCAATACTACGTGGCGAACGGATCGTTCGGCATCGACGACGGCGATGGCGGCACCGGGAACGGCAGCGTCTACATCAACGACGCCGCGAACACGCGGGCGGTGGAAGTGGGATCCCGATATGGAACCACCAACATCGCTGGAAACGATGTCATCGTGCAAGGAGGCATCGGAGGAGGCGGGCGTCATGCCCATCTCGGGTTCCGGGATAACGGCCAGGTGTTTTTCGCTTATAATGCCGCGTTCGGAGAAGATGCGGACGTCGACGACCCGATGGTGGGCATGGTCGGTGTGAACGAGACGACGGTGGCGGGTGCCGTGGGTGTCTGGGCATTCGACAGTGTCGGGATCCGTGACGGCGGCGACGGTCGACCTGAAGTATTCATCCCCTACGCCGACTCGTTCAATACTGGGCAAGGCAACAACTGGTGGTGGCGGACTCTGGATGGAACGGCGGGAGGCAGTTCCGGGCGGGGCGATTACTTGCCGGAAATGGGCGCGGGGTCGGAAGCGAATCCGGCGGATATTACGGTCAGGGCGAGAGGAAAGGTCGAGGTAAAGGCGGGCGGTGGCACCAGTAGCTATGTCTCGTCCTACGCGCAAATAGGGCACGGGGGCAGCGCTCGCGACTGGCGCAACGTCAATTTACGGCGTCGTGACGCGACGTACAATCGGGTCTACAACAACAATTTTGGAAATGCGAGCCGGTTTTCCGCATCGATTGGGCGATTGGCCCCGGTCGTGGGAGATATCAGTGTGCAGGCAGGATTGGACGCCAGCCTTTTACCCACCCTGGCAGCGGGAATCGTAGATGTGCGCGCTCAGGATGCGTCCGTTGATCGGGGGGAAAATGATTATGCGTTGATCGGTCACCTGGGAACTTCTCAAGTGGGAGAGACAAAGGGGGACATCGAAGTGTTGGCGGGTGGTGCGATCGGAGCCAATGGAGGAAACGGGTGGAACACCTTTGCCCAGATTGGTCACTCGGCCTCGGGCGGCAACACGGAGTCGGATCCGAGAATGGGAGTCGGCGATCTGGCCGTGACAGGGCAGACACCGGACGGAAAATTGGGCGGTGGACAGCACAAGCAGGTCCGAATTTTCAATACCCATGCTGATTTTTCTTCCTACCACGATACAGATTTGACGTCCACTTTCATCCCGGTGACGGCAACTACCGCGGCCTACTCCGGGGACGGGGCATTGTATGGAGGGGGCGCGGAGGTTACGGGAGCGGGCGATGGGGTGGTCACGAGCTTGGAAGGCCACATCACCGTCGACAGCGAGACCGGAGCGGTTACGGCGGCGACGTCAACGATTCCCGGAACGAGCAGTGCCGCTAGACCGGGGCAGAACAATTACGTCCAGATCGGTCACGGCGGACGGGGGAGCGGGATCGAACGTCTCAGTAGCACCGGAGAGATCCGTGTGACCGGAAGCGAAGTCGTTTTCACTGGTAGCGCTGTGGCGAACTCGAATGGCTCGCCATATGCCCAATTGGGACACGGTGGATACGCGTCGAGGGGGAATCATGGCGGCAACATCTTTGTGACGGCTGAAACAGGACGAATCGAGTTCCAAGGGGGAATCGGATCGGTCTACAATGCGGACAGCGTCGGATACGCACAACTCGGTCATGGGGGGTATGATGCGGACGGATCCCACTATGGAAACATCACCGTCACTGCGGGGCAGGATGGATCCACCGGGGCCGGGCTGGTATTCATCGCGGGGAATTCCGACCGGGATTATGTGCAGTTGGGCCACGGCGGACACGGTACGAGGTCCAGTCTGACTTCGACGCCGCAGGGCTTCGTAGGAGATATCACCGTATCTTCCATAGGTGATATCATTTTTTCCGGGGGAGCTGCTCTGGATGACGGGACTTCCAATTCGGACCACAATCTTTCCGCCCACCTGGGCCACGGCGGCTACGACGCCGACGCCGCGAACAACAACACGAATTTCTTTTCGGATCCGAACTGGGGACATTCCGGAGCGATCTCGGTGACCAGTTCAAGCGGCGACATCACCTTCATGGCGGGCGGCACGGGTACGGATCCCGACAATGCGGGGCGGTTCCATTGGACGCAACTCGGTCACGGCGGCTACGCGGCGGGCGGCAATCACCACGGCGACATCACCGTCGAGGCGACTGCCGGCGACGTCACCTTCCTGGGCGGCGGGTCTTCCAACGACAACAGCACGGATGTCTACAACTACTCCCAGCTCGGTCATGGCGGCACCAACGACCAGGGGAATGTCGGTTTGGCGGGCGAGTCCATTCGTGTCACGGCGGGAGGGGGCGTGACCTTCAGCGGCGGCAGCGGGGATAAGAATTACGCGTTGCTTGGAAACGGCGGGTACAGCAACCACGGCGATCACTCCGGCGACGTGATCGTGACCGCCGGGACGGGAGGCGTTACCGTCAGCGGAGGCAGCGGCGCCAACGCATTGGCGCAGATAGGCAACGGGGGCCACGACATCGAGGGGCACGTCAGCGGCGCCACCCGGGTCACGGCGATCGGATCGGCGGCGGGCGACGGCGTGCGGATCACCGGGGGGGAGGGCGACTATGCGAGCGCGACGGTGGGTCACGGCACCCACTTCGTATCTTCCGGGAGTCTTTCCGGGGAGGTGACCGTGAACGTGACGGCGGGCGGGTTGACGGTCCAGGGCGGCGGAGACGGCTATTTCGCCCATGCCATGATCGGTCACGGCGGTCGCGACGTTAACGGTGACAGGTCCGGCGAGATCGAGGTGACGGTGGCTTCGGGAGACATCGAAGTACTCGGCGGTGGTCCCTCGCGAAACTACACCCACGCCCAGATCGGCCACGGCGGCTACGGCAACGCCGTCGTCGGGAACTACGTCGGGGACGTCGCGGTGGCGGCGGCCGACGGAGCGGTGACCATTCAAGGAGGAGACATTTACGGCAGCTACGCCCAGGTTGGGCACGGGGGAATGGGAGGCGGCACCGGTCTTATCGGCGACTACACCGGTTCGATCAGCGTGAGCGCTTGGGGCGACATCGGAGTGCTCGGCGGTAGTGCGTCCTACACCTTCGGCCGCATTGGGCACGGCGGACGGCTGGCCACGGGCAATCACGGCCTCGCCGGCGAAAGCATCCAGGTGATCTCCGAGTCCGGAAACCTGGAGGTGGTGGCCGGCAGCAGCACGGATTCCATCGCCCAGATCGGCCACGGTGACAACAACGATGGCCCGGGCGAGCGGCGGGGCGACATTCTCGTCGACGTGGCCGGCGAAATCTCGATGGTCCGAGGCTCGAATCTGGCGTGGATCGGTCATCGGACGACAGACGGAACCACGGCAATCAGCGACGCGGACGTGACGATCCGCGCGGGATCGGTGGATTTCGCCGCCGGGGTGTCCGGGAGCGACCTGTTCCAGATCAGTGACACGTTCGACAATATGATCGTAGACAATCTCGCCGGCGGTCACGTCAGCCTGATCGATACGGGGAGCGGCGGAATCTCGTCGGATCAGAACATTGTCCACGATTCCTCGTTCAGCCTGAATCTCCTCTCGCATTCCGACATTTTCATCGGCGCACACGTCATCGGCCAAGAGGATGGAAACTTGAACCTGGTGGCCGGCTGGGATCCGGCGGCGTCCGATTTGTCGAGCGACCCGGAGACGGCGCCCTATCGCTATTATTGGGTGCGCGACATCGACATGGAGGCCGACATCTTCAACACGGCGGGTTCCTACGGAAGCGGAGGCGGCAGCGTTTACGTGGGCTCCGTGGGAGATTCGGGCACGGCTGCGAACACCGGAGTCACGGTGGGAAGCCGTACCGGGGAGACCAACGTGGCCGGATTCGACGTCAACGTCTGGTCCAGTCCGCTGGACACCGACAACGCTGGGAGGAAGCACGTCCAGATCGGCTACAACCGAAACGACGCGGGAACGGGAACGCAAGCCATCTCCGGAGAGATCCGCGTAGGGGCGGGCAACGATGTCAGCCTGATTTCGAACCGCTTCGCGGTGGGGGCCGAAGGGTATCCCGGCTGGGGCAATTCGCCGACCACCGGAGACGGCAACCGAGGCTACAACGCCTACGCCCAGATCGGTCATGGCGGCAGAGAGGCTCTGCGCACGTCCGACATGAGCGGCGACATCACGGTGACGGCCGGGCGCGACGTTACCGCCCAGGGAGGCAAGACCCGCGAGAACTACGCCATGATCGGGCACGGAGGCTACGACAACAAGCAGACCGACGCGACCGCCGTGATCGGAGCGGCCGAGATCAACGTCACGGCGGGGAGGGATGTTGCCTTCACGGGAGGTCGCGGAGGCACGGCGTTCGCGCAGTTGGGCCACGGCGGGACGGCTCACGACTTGGCCTCTTTCACGGAGAACGCCATCAACGTGAATGCGGGCGGCGATATCAACTTTACGGGTGGAACCGGCGGCAGCTCATCGGCGGGATCCACCTCCTACGCCCAACTCGGACATGGCGGGAGCAGCTCCGACCTCGACGGTCCCGGCACGGACAGTTACCGCGGCGACATCACGGTGAACGCGGGAGGAAAAGTCGCCTTGTCGGGTGGCGACAAATCGACCAACTACGCTTTGATCGGCAACGGGGGCAGCGACACCAACGGCGGTTATTCCGGGACGGTCTCGGTGAGCGCGGGGACCGGCGGAATCGTTCTGCAAGGCGGGGAGGGCAGCGCCGCTTTCGCGCAGATCGGCAGCGGGGGTTACAATATCGAAGGGCCCATTGCCGGGGAAACCCTGGTGGCGGCGACCGGCACGGCGGCGACCGACGGCGTCCGCCTGACCGGCGGCAACGGATCCTATTCCGCCGCGGTGATCGGGCACGGCAATTACTTTGCCGACGACAGCAGCGCTTCGGGTCGCGTCGACGTTGCGATCGCCGGCGGCGGCTTGACGATGAACGCCTCGACGGACGGCTATTTTTCCTATGCGATGATCGGGCACGGAGGAAGGGACGTGAACGGCAGCAACACGGGCGCTATCGACGTGAGCGTTCTCTCCGGCGATATCGCGATGACGGGAGGCGGGACTTACACCGGCGGCGGCAGCAGTAGCCGTTACAACCACGTCCAGATCGGCCACGGGGGCTACGGCAACGGAATCGTCATGGCTCACAGCGGAGACGTGACCGTGAGGGCCCACGACGGGGCCGTCACGATTCAGGGTGGCCAGAATTACGGTTCCTACGCCCAGGTCGGGCATGGTGGCTTCGGCAATGGAGACGGAATCACCGGGGATTTCAACGGATCGGTCGGCGTGAGGGCAAGCGGGGACATCTCGTTGCTTTCGGGCGGCACTTCCTACGCCTTTTCCCGGATCGGACATGGAGGGCGCCTGACCAACGGCGACCACGGCGTGGCGGGCGATACCATCGAAGTGATCTCCGAGACCGGGAACCTGGAGCTGTTCGGAGGATCCGGCGCGGACACGATCGCCCATATCGGGAACGGCGACTACAACGACGCCAGCGGTGCCCGGCGCGGCGACATCCTCGTGGACGTCGCCGGAGAAATTTCGATGGTCCGCAGCCCCAATCCCGTGTGGATCGGCCACCGGACCACCAGTGGAACGGGATCCATCAGCGACGCGGACGTGACCGTGCGCGCCCGGTCCATGGACACGGCGAGCGGCGATTCGGGGGGCGACCTCTTCGAAATGAGCGATCAGGTCGGTTCGATGATGGGCGACAATCTCTACGGCGGCCATGTCAGCGTGATCGACACGGGCGGAGGAGGCATCTGGCTCAACTCGCGATTGTTGGGAACTTCGGCCTTCGACCTGAACCTCCTTTCCGAGTCCCACATCTACATGGCCGACGACGCCATCAACCGGGGCAGCGGCGACGTCAATCTGGTGGCGGGATGGGATCCCGCGGCGGCGTCGCTGAACGGCGTCTCCTCGCCGCCCTTCCGCGAGTACTGGATCCGCGACGTCGACATGGACGCGCAGATCTTTTCCGACACCGCCAGCTATGCCAACGGAAGCGGCAGCATCTGGGTCGGGGCGAATGCCGATCTCAGCGCCGCCGACATCGCGGCGACCGTGGGCAGCCGGGCCGGCCAGACCAATGCGGCCGCCCACGACGTCCGCGTCTGGGGCGGCGCGCTGACTGGGGGGAACGGTACGGGCCACCGCAAGTATTCCCAGATCGGCTACAACCGGCAACGGGGCGGCACGTCCTCGGGCACGCCCGTGACCGGGCGCGTCCGGGTGACCGCGGCCAACGACGTGGAGGTCGAGGCCAACCACTACGCGGTGGGCACGATCGGCTACGGGGGCTGGAATCAAGCGGACGACCCCGCCGACCACACCGGCTACGCCTCCTTCGCCCAGATCGGGCACGGGGGAGAGCGGGGTTCGGTCACCAACATGGATCTCTCCGGAGCGGTGATCGTGGAAGCGGGCAACGACCTCGCCGCGACCGGCGGGCAGACCCGCGAGAACTACGCCAAGATCGGGCACGGAGGGTACGACAACCTGGGTTCGACCTCGGCGAGACTGGGAGGATCCATCACCGTCGACGCAGGCGGCAATATCGCCTTCGCGGGAGGCCAGGGACTTTACGCCTACGCCCAGATCGGGCACGGGGGCGTGCGCCACCCCCTCGCCGACTTCGCTTCCAGCGACATCAGCGTGACGGCGGGTGGGGATATCGCTTTCGCCGGCGGCCCGGGAGGCCCCAGGAACAACTCCTACGCCTTCGCCAAGATCGGACACGGCGGGAGCGACGTGGAGATTCAAACCGCCGGCGCGGGATACACGGGCAAGATCGATGTCGAGGCCGGGGGAAGCTTGTCTCTCGAGGCCGGCGGCGGCGGCGACTCGTACCTTTATTCCCAAATCGGACACGGCGGGATTCGGAGTTCGGGAGATCATTCGGGCGTGATCTGTGTGGTTGCGAACGGCGGCATCACGCTCGATGCCGGCAGTGCGACCGGAGTCCACGGTTTCGCGCAGATCGGTCACGGCGGCAACGAGACGAAAGGCGACCTGTCCGGCGACGTGACGGTGGTTTCCCGCAACGGAGCAGTCACTCTGACCGGCGGGGGATCGACGGGACGATACGCTCAAGTCGGCCACGGCGGCACCGATACCGGGGGAGACATGTCCGGTCACCTCAATGTCATCGCCGCGGGCGGAGACCTGACCCTCGCCGGCGGGTCGGGAGATTCGGCATACGCCATGATAGGCCACGGAGAGACGGCCGCCTCGTCCACGGGAACCCGCCAGGGAGGCGTTCATCTTTTTTCCAGTGGAGCGCTGAACGGTACCACCGGGGCGGGAACCGACAGCGGAGTGAGAGTGTTCCACCAAACCGGAGGAGGGCTGGCCAGCGGCGACTATCTCGGAGGCGACGGTTTCCAGATGGTGGCTAACGGGGGGGTGAATCTGCCGGACGAGGCCCTCACCGGGGTGAACACGATGCTGAACGGCAACCTCGGCAACGGACCGATATCGCTGGCCTTCGCCAACGACATCGATCTCGTCGTCGGGGCGGGCAACGATTTCGCGGTCGATACCGCCGGCGGATTCTACCTGCTCACCGGAGGAGACATCACGATGCTCAGTTCCTACCAGAATGCGGGAACGGGCGGCGTGACGCTGGTGGCCGGCTGGGACGGCACGGGATTTTCGCAGACCGGATCGGTGAGCTACGCGGTGAGCGACCCCGGCCCGCCGGAGGTGCTGGATTTCTGCATGCCGACGATAGCCGACGGTTCGGCCGAACTCGGTGTCGATTTCAATTGCGCCAGCTACGGGAACAACGGGGCCTTGCTCACGGTGGGGAGCGACACGCAGACTTCGCGGGTCAGCGTGGGAAGCGCGGGCGGCGCCAATGTGTTCGCCGGCGCCGGGATCCGGTTGCGGGCGAGCGATTCTGACATCGACGCGGCGACGCAGTTGGGCTTCTACGGAACGGGAGCCGCCATCGATGGCTCGATCGATGTGAAGGTGAAGGACCAGTCCCTGGTGATGACCTCGGGAACTGCCGACGGCGCCTTCACCCAGATCGGACATGGCGGCACGGGCGCCGATGTCGCCGGAGGCGTGAACGCGGCGATCAACGTGAGCTTTTGCCTGCCGGGTGACCTCACCCTGTCGGCCGATCCCGGCGGCGCGGGGTCCTATTCCCAGATCGGCCACGGCGGCGTCGGTCTGGCGGGGATGTTTTCCGGGTCGGTCACGGTGGACGGAGCCCGGGACGTGACTCTCACCGGCGGCGGCGCCCAGGCGTATTCCCAGATCGGACACGGCGGTTCCTCCGGATCCCTCGGCATCGACAGCAGTGGCGATCCCACCTTCCCCGCGCCGCGCAGCCTCTCGGCGGGCGGAACGATCGGGATCGTGAACACGACCGGCGCCGTTTCGCTGCGGGGCGGTGCGGGCGCGGAGAACGCCTACTCCCAGATCGGCCACGGGGGCGTCGCCATCGCGGGGGGCGGTGCCATCGGCGACATGGTCACGGTGGAGGCGGCGACGGGAGGAATCACGCTCCAGGGCGGGGAAGGCAGTACCGCCTATGCCCTGATCGGGAGCGGCGGCTACCAGATCGCGTCCGAGATCGACGGCAATGTCCAAGTGGACGCCACCGGCGCGGATGCCACCGACGGGATCGAACTTCTCGGAGGCGACGGGTTGCATTCGTATGGCACACCCCGTTCGGGATATTCCGGCGCCATGATCGGAAACGGCGGCTACCTGACGACCTCGACCGTGGGAGGCGACACCACGGTGACGGTGGAGAACGGCGGTTTGCTGATGGAAGGCGGCGACGGCTACTACGGCAACGTCACCATCGGACACACGAGCCTCGGAACCGGTGCCGCCATGAGCGGTCTCGTCGATGTGAGGGTGGCCGACGGGGACATCACCCTCGAGGCGGGGAGTGTGGAGTGGTTTTCCTTTGCCCAGATCGGGCACGGAGGCTGGGATCGCCGCGATCATTCGGGCGGCGTTTCGGTCACGGCGGACACGGGCGACATTGCCGTGCGGAGCGGAGACGGAGGTATTTTCAATCACGCCAAAGTCGGGCACGGAGGCTACGGAAACGGATCGGTGCAGGTGAATACCGGTGCCGTGAGCGTGGAGGCCACCGCAGGCGGGGTGACCCTGGAAAGCCGAAGCGGGAACAACGCATTCACCCAGATCGGTCACGGTGGCTTGGGCAAGGGGGGATACATGCGGGGGGAATACCACGACGACGTCACGGTGACGGCCGGAATGGGAATCAGCCTCGACGCCGGCGGCGGGACGGACACGTTTTCCATGATCGGTCACGGGGGCACCAACGCGCGGGGAATCTTCACCGGGGCTGTCGATATCGATGCGGGCGCGGGCGGGCTTTTGATGGCGGGCGGTTCCGGCACCCGTGCCTTCACCCAGGTGGGTCATGGCGGATACAACGAGGCCGGCGCGACGGGTGTCTACGACATTTCCGGCGCGAACGTGACGGTGGACGTCGGGAAGGTGGAGATGGACGGCGGCACCGGCTCCTACAGCTATTCCATGATCGGAAACGGCGGCGCGTTTATCGCCGGCGCCTCCACCGGCAACGATGTCACGGTCACGACCACGGGGACGACCGCCACCGACGGGGTGAAAATGAGCGCGGGTGCGGCGGAATCGGCCTTCGTCATGATCGGGAGCGGAACACGGTCGACGGGAGGTACTTCCAATCCCGGCGACATGGACGTTTCGGGAGCCGTGACGGTCACTTCCGCAGGTGGGGGGATTTCGCTCGAGGGCGCCTCGACGCGGTCCTTCGCCCTGATCGGAAACGGCGGATTCGAGGTGGACGGTGCGTTCTCCGGCGATACGATCGTGAGGTCCAACGGAGGTACGGTCGACGACGGGATTTCCCTGCGGGGAGGCGGCGGAACCTACTCTTCCGCCACCATCGGCAGTTCCAACAACAACGCTATCGGGTCGATCACTTCGAACACGGTCGTCGACATCGCCGGGGGCGGGCTTTCTCTCCAGGCCGGTTCCGGAACTCTGGCGCGCGCGGCGATCGGCCTGCAGAGCCGGTTTTTCCAGGGGGACCGCGTCGGCGACGTGACCGTGACCGTGGGCGGCGGCGACGTGACGATGCAGGCTTCGAACGGCACGGCTTCTCAGACGCACATCGGCAGCGGCGGCTATGGCGCGGGTAGCGGGGCGAACGGCCTCATCTCGGGAGACGTGAGTCTCACCGTCTCGGAGGGCGCGTTGACGATGACGGGAGGGGACGGCAGCTACAGCAGCTACGCCATGATCGGCAACGGAGGCTCCTCCGCACGGGCCGGCAACATCGACGGCTCGGTCACGGTGGACGTGAGAAACGACATCGCGATGACCGCCGGAGCGGGCTCCCGCACCTACGCCATGATCGGCAACGGCGGAACCGGCCAGACAGGCGACCACGGCTCTGCGGCGGATTCGATCCGGGTGGTCTCGCAGACGGGCAATCTCTCCATGACCGTCGGCGGAGGACTCGACTCCTTCGCCCAGATCGGCATGGGCGGCGCGACCTCCCCCGGCACGATGCAGGGCGACATCTGCGTCACCGTAGGAGGTTCGATCGGGATGGATGCCAGCGGGGGGAGCAACACGGGCAACTACGTCCAGATCGGCCACGGCGGCAGAGCGGTGCCGGGAGACCTCGACGGCAAGATCGTCGTCGTGGCCCGCGGCGCCGACGGCATCTCGCTCCTCGGCGGGCCGGGCGCGAGCGGTTACGCCCAGATCGGGCACGGCGGCACCGATACCAACGGGCTGATGACGGGCCATCTCCACGTCATCGCCGAAACCGGAGACCTCACTCTTGCGGGCGGTTCGGGCAATTCCGCCTACGCCATGTTCGGCCACGGCGACGGCGCGAAGAGCTCCCTGGGCCAGCGGGGCGGCGGCGTCCATCTCTTCGCCGAGGGGGACATCACGGGGACCGGGGGTACCGGTGCGGCCGGCGACGGCAACGTTTACATTTTCCACCAGAACGACAACGGTCTCCAGCCCGCCGACTACCTGGGCGGGGACGGGTACCAGAAAGTGGCGAACGGTTCGATCAATCTGCCAGCCTACACCACGGCCGACGAGAGCACGATGATCAACGGCAACATCGGCTTGGGCGCGATCAGTATCATCGACAATTCGGATACCGATTACACGATCGACGGAGGAGACACCTTCGTCACCACCTCGGACGATTTCCATATCATTACCGGCGGCAGCATTACGATGCTGAGCAGTTATCAGAACGCCGGAAGCGGCGGAGTGACCCTGGTGGCGGGCTGGGACGGCAGTGGAACGGCCTCGCCAGGCAGCGTCACCTACAACAACGCTGACTTGTGCGATCCCGTGATCACCAACCCGGGACTAACCGTCGATTTCACCAATTGCGACACCTTCGGAAACGACGCCGCCGGCAACGGACCCGGAACCCTTACCCTGGGCAGCAGCACGCAGACGGCGCCGGTCATGGTCGGGAGCCGCGCGGGAACCACCTCGGTGGCGGCATACGGACTAACGCTCTACGGCAGCGACGGGACCACGGATGCGTCCACGCAGTTGGGCTTTCGGCCCGACGGCAGTGGCGCGGTCACCGGCGCGATCGACGTGCATCTGAAGGCCGGCGGCCTGGCGCTGAACAGCGGTGCCGCGTCCGGCGCCTTCACCCAGATCGGACACGGCGGCACCGGGGGCGTTGAAAACGGCGATGCCATAAACGCCGACCTTGCGATTTCCTTCTGCGAGCCCGGGGATGTCCTGCTGGACGCCGGTGGCTCGAACGCCTACGCCCAGATCGGACACGGCGGCAACGGCTGGGACGGTGACAAAAGCGGTTCGATCCGGATCGAAGGTGCCGGCGACGTGACCCTCGCCGCCGGAAGCACCAATGGCTACGCTCAGATCGGACACGGTGGCGCATCGGGGAGCGGCCTGTCCAGCGGGACGATCGAGGTGGTCGACGCCGGGGGAACAGTGACGTTGAACGGCGGTACGGGGACGAACAGCTACGCGCAGATCGGTCAAGGCGGATCGCGCAATGTCGGGGCTTTCGACGGGGAAGTAACGCTTTCGGCCGGCGGCAGCGTTCTCGGGACCGGAGGATCGGGGGAAGCCTCCTACGTCCAGATCGGGCACGGAGGACGCAACGTCACGTCGGCGGGAGCGTCCTCGGTGGGTGCCGCGGCGATCGAGGTTGAATCCGGCGAGGACATCGTTTTCATGGGAGGAGGCGGCAGCTACGCCGCAGCCAAGATCGGTCACGGAGGCAACACCTCTCTCATGTCCAGTTTCGCGGAGAATCCGATCGAAGTCACCGCGGGACGGAATATCCAACTCATCTCTCCCCAGTACAGCGTTTACACGAGCCGGACCTATTCCTCCACGCAGATCGGACACGGGGGCGTGCAGTCCTCGGTCGACGGCGGAGCGTCGGGCTACTCCGGCGACATCTCCGTGGAAGCCGGCGGGAAAATCGACGTGATCGCCTCGCGCAATTCCCGCACCTTCAACTACTCGTTGATCGGACACACTTCCTACTACAACACCCCGGGCACGCATTCCGGAGACATCGCGGTGGCGGCGGGAACGGTGGACTCGCTGGCGGAGTACGGGATCACGATCAGGGGCGGGAGCGGGAGTCACCCGGGCGCTCCGGGCAGCGGCAGTTCCTACTACAATTTCGCCTCGATCGGGCATCGCGGCCACGGTGGCAGCACGCAGCTGATGGGCGACATCGACGTGAACGTGGTGCGCGGGGGCGTGACCCTGACCGGTGGAACCGGATCCGTCAGTTCCGCGACCTCACCCGACATCAGGCTGCATCCGGTCCAGATTGGCCACGGCGGCTACAATGTCAGCGGCAGCGGAATCGACGGATCGGTGAGAGTCCACGCCCAGGCGGACATTCTCCTCGAAGGCGAAAACGGCCCGTTCTCCCCGGTGCAGATTGGCCACGGGGGATACAGCGCGGACGGAAGGATCGGGAAAGTCGGAGACGTGATCGAGGTGGTCTCGAGGGAAGGCAATCTCGAGTTGTTGACGAGCGAGGCCGTCTCCGGTCACGCGGTGTTCATCGGCAACGGGTCGTCCACCTCCGGGTCCGGGCAGAGACTGGGCGACATCCTCGTGGACGTGGCGGGGGAGATCTCCCTGGCGAGAACGGGCACGCCGGTCTGGATCGGGCATCGCAGCAACACGACGACGGCTATTTCCGACGCGGACGTCACCATCCGCGCGGCGTCGGTCGACTACGCGACGGGCGTGTCGGGGAGTGAGCTTTTCCACGTCGGGGACACCTTCGGCAGCATGATGACGGACAACCTTGCCGGCGGACACGTCAGCCTCGTCGGGACCGGCAACTCGGGGATGTGGGTGAACTCGCAAATTCGGCAGGACTCCCCCTTCAGCCTCAATCTGCTTTCCCACGAGGATATATTCATGGCGGCGGGCGCGATCAACCAGGGCGGCGGAGACGTGAACCTCGTCGCGGGCTGGGATCCTTCGGTGTCTTCACTTTCGGACGACCCGCAGGCGGCCCCCTTCCGCTACTACTGGGTGCGCGACATCGACATGGAGACGGAGATTTTCAATACCGCGGGATCCTTTGCCAACGACGAAGGCAGCGTCTGGGTCGGGGTCAACCCGGATCTCACGGGGGCTGACGTCCGGGTCATGGTCGGGAGCCGCACCGGCCGAACCGGCGTGGCCGGGCACGACGTCAACGTCTGGGCGGCACCTTCCGCTGCCAATACCAATCCCTACATGTCCGCTCAGATCGGCTACAACCGGGTGGCGGCGAGCACGGGGACCGCCGCGATCTCGGGAGAGATCCGGGTCGAGGCGCTCAACGACGTCAGCTTGGTCGCGAACCGTTACGCGGTAGGAGCGGAGGGCTATCCCGGCTGGGGCAATTCGCCCGGCCCCGGGCTGGGCTACCAAGGCTACAACGCCTACGCCCAGATCGGCCACGGGGCGCGTGATGCGGTTCGCTTCTCGACCTTGAGCGGCGATATCACCGTCGCCGCCGGGCGCGACGTCACCGGAACCGGGGGCAAGAGCCGGGAGAATTTCGTAATGATCGGGCACGGCGGCTTCGACAACAAGCGTTCGACTGAGCCCAGCAGCGTCGTCATCGGCGATGCCGAGATCCGGGTCGACGCGGGGCGGGATCTCATTTTCCAAGGCGGCAGCGGAAGCGTCGCATTCGCCCAGGTTGGCCACGGCGGCAACGCGATCGACTTGCAGTCGTTCGCCGAGAACGCCATCCACGTGGACGTGGGCGGCAACCTCGCTTTCGAGGCGGGCACGGGATCGAGCGTTTCCTCGAGCACCGTCTCCTACGCCATGCTGGGTCACGGGGGCAACGACTCCGACGCCGACACCCCTCCGGGGGAGGGCTACCGAGGTGACGTCATCGTGCAAGTGGGTGGAGGCGTCTCGCTCGTCGGCGGCGACCGGGGCAACAACTTCGCCCTGATCGGCCACGGGGGGGCTTCCGCCGACGGGGGGCATTCCGGGACGGTCTCGGTGAGCGCGGGGACCGGCGGAATCGCCCTGCAAGGCGGGGAGGGCAGCGTCGCGTTCGCGCAGATCGGCAGCGGGGGGTACAATGTGGAAGGCCCCATTGCCGGGGAAACCCTGGTGGCGGCGACCGGCACGGCGGCGACCGACGGCATCAGCCTGTCCGGCGGAGACGGATCCTATTCCGCCGCGGTGATCGGACACGGCAATTACTTTGCCGACGACAGTAGCGCTTCGGGTGGCGTCGACGTTGCGATCGCCGGCGGCGGCTTGACGATGAACGCCTCGACGGACGGCTATTTTTCCTATGCGATGATCGGGCACGGAGGAAGGGACGTGAACGGCAGCAACACGGGCGCTATCGACGTGAGCGTTCTCTCCGGCGATATCGCGATGACGGGAGGCGGGGCATTCGGCAGCAGCCGTTACAACCACGTCCAGATCGGTCACGGCGGCTACGGCAACGGGATCACCGTGGACCACGGCGGCGCCATCAGTGTGAACGCGGCCGATGGAGAGATTGCCATCGTGGGCGGAGACAACTACGGGGCCTACGCCCAGGTGGGGCACGGCGGATTCGGCAATGTCGCCGGGATCGCGGGCGACCTCGGCGGCTCGGTCAACGTGATGGCAAGCGGCGCCATCTCGGTGATCTCCGGTAGCGAAGCCAACACTTTCGCTCGCCTCGGTCACGGCGGAAAATCGGTAACCGGAACGAAGGACGGACAAATTGACGTCGTTGCCGGCGGAGCCGTCATGGTGACGGGGGGATCCGCTACCGACACGGGTGCCCAGATCGGCCACGGCGGAATCGATTCGTCGGGGGCGTCATTCGGAAACGTCTCCGTCTTTTCCGGTGGCGGGGGTGGAGTGTCTCTCCTGGGTGGAA
>JBBDRG010000095.1:0-75965 GCA_040905585.1 Verrucomicrobiales bacterium | reverse complement strand
TGGAACCAAAACACAAGATGTTGGGGGTACTTGAGTCAATCAGCCAGGCAGGTTTATTCATGATCGCGGTGGATACGAACATCCTCGTCTATGCGCTTCGTGAAGACTCGCCGTGGCATGAGAAAGCACTGAATTGGTTGGTGAGAATCCGCTGATTGAGTGAGGGAGGACCCGCATCGACCGCCGGTTCATGGAGCATTTCTCGGCGGGTGGGAACGACTGAAACCCAACGGGATCCACGCAGCGCAGGGGGATCCCGAAGAGTACCGAACTCCCCGGCCTCGACGCCCGTTGCTCCCATCGGCAAGACGAGCCAGAAAGCAAGAGGGAGGACGTCCGCCCATCCCATCCGCCGCATCCCGACAATTCTTGTCGCGGCCGCGACAAGAATTGTCGGGAGAAAGTTTCGAAGTGGTTGCCTGAGCCGAGCGCGGAGTCAGAGCCAAGAATGCAACGATGGCCGGGCGTTCACGGCATCGGATGACGAAGGGACGTTCCGGAAATTTTCGGCCCGGACTTCTCGTCAATTTTTCATCGCGAGACGCCGAGAGCGAAGTTTTGCCGGGGCATTCCTGGCAGTTCGTCGGCAAGGACTCACTCCACCCGCCGGAGATAACCTCCGGGGAAGAAGGTCAGCAGGTATTTCTCCCGCTCGCGATCGACGACGAAGTCGCTTTGACCGGGTAGAAACTCGCGCACCGCCCGTCCCGGACCGCCGCGCCCCTCGTAGCCGGGACACTGCGCGTAGCGGTCGATCCATTCTTCCCGCTCGTCGATGACGGTGTCCTGCACGATCAGGTAGCTGCCGGGGCTGACTATGTCTTTGTAATTCTCGATTTCGGCGCGGACGTGCAGGTAGTGGTGACAGGAGTCGAGCACGACCATCACCTTCCGCCCCTTGGTGCGCTGCCGCAGTTCTTCCACCAGGGTGGGGTCGATGGAGTTCGAGGTGATGATTTCGATCATTTCGTCGGCGAGCGCGGCGATCCGTGCCTGTAGGTCGGGACGATCCTGCAAAGCCTCGATCGACTGCCCGAGCCGGGGCTCGATATCGATGGTGATGACCCTGCCCCCCGGACGCACTTGCCGCAGCACGCTGGCATAGAACAGGGACGAACCTCCGGCGGCGGTCCCGCATTCGATGATGAAATCGGGCGCGATTTCGGTGATGATTTCCTGCATGGACCACAGGTCCGCCGGATTCTGCATCGTTTGCACCCCGAGAAAAGTCGGATAGAACGGACGCTCGGGATCCGAGTCGATGTAGTGATGGGTGAACGCCTGGACGGTGTCTTCTGACTCGTGTTGTTCAGCCGGGTTTTCTGCGCAGCCCGTGGTGAAGCCGGAGAGAAATGCGAGAACGCCAATCGCGGTGCAAGAAAACAGGTGGGAGGAGTCGGGCCGCAAAGGGCGCGATCTGGTCGGGATCATAGGAAAAGTGTGCATGGGAATCTGAGTGTAAGGTTTCCACCGCCGATGTATAGGCTCCAGCGGGGGCGTCATTTTTTTGCATTGTACGGGAAGAAAACAGTGGTCCGGGGACTCATCTTTTCGGAGACCGTCCAATTCTTAAATCCTCAGACGCCGACTTTTTTCCCAACTCATGAAATTCCTTTTCCTTTCTCTCTTCCTCTCCCTTTTCTTTCTAATTTTCGCAGTCTCGACGATCGCCATGGCCGATTCGAACTTCAATCCTCAACAGTTGCTTCCTCCGTTCGATCCCATCGTCGATCCCGACATCGCGGGATCGGGTGAGGCGAGCGAATGGGTGGAGGACGACGAGCTCGTCCTCGGCGTGTCGATCGGCGACGAGGCGCGCGCCTATCCCATCAACATGCTGACCCAGCCGACGCGCGAGATCATCAACGACCGGCTCGGCGGGCGCGATATCGCCGCGACCTGGTGACACCTCTGCTTCAATGGTATCGTGTATGCCAGTCAAGTTGAGGAACGCAAATTGACCTTCCAGGTCTCGGGCTACCTGTGGCAGCGCAGCCTCGTGATGCGGGATATCGAGACCGAAACCCTATGGAGCCACCTGCTGGGGCGGGGGATGCGGGGCGAACTGGAGGGCGTCGAATTGAAGGCCGTCCCCTCGGTCATGATGACATGGGGTAAGTGGAAAAAGCGTCACCCGCAGACCACCGTTCTCGCCATGACGAGGACGGTGCAGCACTACCGCGAGCGGGCCTGGAAGAATCCGGAAAACTACGTCTACGGCATACCCCTCGGTGTCGGCCAGCCCGCCCCGGCGGTGACATTGGAACGGCTGCGGCGGGACCGGATCGTGTCGGTGAAAGTCGCCGGTCCCGACCTGGTCGTCACCCACGGGGAAGGGGGAGCGGTGCGTGCCTTTCGCGCTTCAGTAAACGGCCGCGAACTCGACTTCGCGGCCCGTCCCGCCGATCGCATGACCGACCGGGAGACGGGCACGGAGTGGGACCCGGCGACCGGCGAGGCCTTGGAGGGGACCCTGCGGGGGAGCCGGCTCGACCGCGTTTCGGGCACGATGTCCTACCGCGCCGCGTGGGAGGCCTTTCATCCCGACGAGACGGTGCTGGAGTGACGGTGAGTTCGCGTAGGAACCAAGTCACCAAGCCGCCGACCATGGGGGAATGGGGCGGCGAAGCGTTTCATGACATCGGTATCGGCAACGTCGCTGAGCATCGGGGATAACCCCAAACAGGCCGATGAAGGTGGTGAACACGGTCATGAACTTGGGGCGGATGCTCCGGGCGGCTCATGCAACGATGCAGTCTTCGAAGTCGCGCGAAAAGAAGATCCGATGCGAAAGCAGATTGACTATTTTTCTGGTCAAAACGAAGCCACTCGTATGGTCAACGAATCCGAAAAGGCGAAGACCATCAGCTTGGTGGAATTGAGCCGGAAGGTCGTTTCCAGAAAAATCCAGATGGATCTCACCCTTGAACATTGGCTCGAGCGCGCCACCGCCCCCCCGGCTTTCCGCCTTCTCCCGATCACCCCGGCCATCGCGACCGAGGCCTACCAGTTGCCGGGAACTTTTCACCAAGACCCGGCGGATCGGCTCATCGTCGCGACCGCCCGCTGCTACGACGGGGTGATCCTCATTTCCCGACGCGATACCCGCTCTGCTCGACCGCCTCGCGCAGGGCCCCGGACGTGGGGCCAGTCTCCTTGCTCGGTAGAACGACGGCGCGCCCGTCCGGGTAATCGACGCTCGCCCGGGCCACGCCGGGGACTTCCGCGAGATGTTTCTCCAGCGAGATGGCGCAGGCCTCGCAGGTCATGCCCTCGACCGGGAGCGAGATGACGTTCGGCGCCGATGTCCAGGTGGCGGCGTTGGCGGAATCGCCTCCGTCATTTCCGAGAAGCGCGCCGAGGTAGTTCGGGAAAAGCGCGAAGGCGGCGACGAAGACGGCGGCGACCCAGAGCATGGCGCGGTTGAAGCGCCGCAGCCGGGGATTCGGGACGGCGCAGGCGCTGCCGGGGGCGCAGTCCGCTTTGCGGAAATAGGCGAAGTAGAAACCAGCCCCCAGCAGCAGCACGGCCCCGGCCAAAAACCAGGGACGCCACGCCTCGAAAAATCCGGCCACCCCGGCGGCGGAGGCGCCGAAGGCGATCAACAGCAGCGGCAGCCAGCAGCAGGCGGAGGAAAGCATCGCCGAGATCACGGCTCCGCCCGTCGCGAGGGCGCCGCGGTACTGGCTCGGGGCGGGTTCGCTCTGCGAGGCGACCGGGGCGCAGCAATCGCGCTCTTCCTCCTCGTCCCCGGGATGCGACGCCAGGGGAACGTCTCCGGCGCGGGCCTGCGCGGCCTTGATGAACCGGGTCACGGTGCCGAGGCAGCAAGACCCCATGGGACTCGTCGTCTCGCACCAGCAGGCTTCCTGCATCCGGGTTTTGATGTCGTCGAGCACGCCGGTCTGACCGGTGCGGGCGATGTCGTCCTCGATTTCCTCGACGGTGTGGTGAAAACAGTAGCAAACGGGGCGCGGCGCGGCGGTCTCCTTGATGCCGACGCGAACCTTCAACGCCTGTTTGTCGAACAGGGTCGAGCCGGTTTCGTCGAAATACACCGCCGGACAAGTGGGCGTGGGGCAGAATCGCCAGGCTGGCTCTTCGATGTTTCCGGCGGCATCGAGGATTTCGCGGCGGAGAAGCGATCGCAAAGTGACGGTTTTGACCGGTTTGCCTTCGTTCCCGCAACGCGGACAGCCCGTGGCGGGCTTGCCAACCTTGCTGGAATCATTCATGTTGTCAGCTTACACCTTGAAGTATAGTATAAGGTCAAACGAAATTTTCTCACCCCATGAAAATCGGAGAACTGGCTCAGAAGGCAGGCGTGAGCACGCAGACGGTCCGCTTTTACGAGCGCTCCGGTTTGCTGTCCGCTCCGGCGCGACGGGCCAACGGGTACCGCGACTACGGTCGCGAGGCATTGGAGGAGATCGCGTTCGTGCGGGAATGCCGGAACGCGGGACTCACGCTCAGGGAGATCGAGCAGCTGGGGCGGCTCAATCCCAAGGATGCCACGACCTGCTCCGAGATGTCGGAGTTTCTCCGGCGCAAGATCGCGGGAGTGGATCAGAAGATCGCTGATTTGAAGCAGGTCCGCGCCAGACTCGCCGTGATGCAGTCCGTCTGCGAGGGCGCTTCCGGCGACGCCTGTCCCACCCTGGAGAGTCTCCATACGCGTTGACGGCGGCCCGGTCACGGACGGGTGCCTGAGGGCGTTTCAGGAAAAATGGAAGTGGCGGGAATATTCTCCGATGCGTCACCGTTTTTGCCGCCATGACCCTAATACCCGCTATACCGGTGAAGGAGTCACACTTAGGGTCACCTTCGGGTGGTGGAGACGCTGGGGCCGCGCGGTCATCACGTCTCAACGGCGGTGTAACCCTGTTTGGCGATGGCTTCCTTGATTTGATCTTTGCTGACAGAGGCGGGCTCGAAGCGGATCCGGACGTGCTTGCGCGCGATCTGCGGATGCACCTTTTGCACACCCGGCAGGGGCTTGACAGCCCCTCAATCCGGTCGGCGCAGCCTTCGCAAACCATCTGTGGAATGTATAATTCCAGCTCGGCAATCGTGTCGGCTTCTTCTTTGGCGGTTGCCTCGAATCTGATGTTCCGCACCCGCAGGGTGTTCACCAGGATGGCGAAAATGCTGAGGATCATGATTCCAATCGCCAATAGCGGGGTGATCAGCCCGAGGGCGGCCAAGGTCATCCCGGCGGCATTGAACAGCACGGTGACGACTACGTTGCCGGTGAGGGTCCGGTAGCTCTTTCTGCCAAGGTTGAGTGCGTTTGCGACATCGATGAGCTTGCCGCTGATGAGGATCACGCCCGCGGATTCGATCGCAACATCGGTTCCCGCGCCGATCGCGAGCCCGACGTTGGCTTGGGCAAGAGCGGGGGCATCGTTGATGCCGTCTCCGACCATGGCCACCTTGCGACCCTGCTTCTGGAGTTCCTCAATGACGGCGGCCTTCCGGTCGGGAAGCAGTTCGGCATGGATCTCGTCGATTCCTAGCTGACGCGCGATCGCCTCGGCAACCGGCTGCGAGTCGCCGGTGAGCATCGCCGTGCGGACGCCCCGACGCCGCAGCGTTTCCACCAGATGGCGCGCATCCGGCCGGGGCTGGTCCTGAAGGGCGATCAAGCCGACGAGCCGGCCGCCTCGCGCGATGCCGACGACGGTTTTGCCTTGGGCTGCCAGCGCGGAGATTTCCGATGAGGCGGAGCCGCCAAGCGTGAGGCCGTGTTCCTCCAGAAACGAAGATTTACCCGCTAACAGATAGTCGCCATCGAGTTGTGCCTTCACCCCTTTGCCGGGAATTGCTCGAAAAGATTCCACCTTCGCCGCCGTGGCACCTTCGCGCTGGGTGTAAATATGAATTGCCTGCGCCAGCGGATGCTCCGATGGCGCTTCCAAGCCGCCGGCAAGCGCCAGCAATTCGTTAACGTCGATTTCAAGTGGCACCACATCGGTGACGGTCGGACGTCCATAAGTGAGTGTGCCGGTCTTGTCGAAAACGACGGTGTCGGTCTCGGAAAGCTCATAAAAGACTTCGCTCGCTTTCACCAATAGGCCGGTGGAAATGCCTTTTCCGCCGGCAATGGCCGCAAGCATCGGCGTGGAAATGCCGAGGGCGCAGGGGTATCCCATGATGACTACGGTCAGCAGGACGACCGTCGCCGCGATCCAGCCGCCGGTTGAAATGATCCAGATCACAAAGGCAAGCGCCGCCACCGCAAAGACCACCGGGCCGTAATAGTTCATGAGCCGGTCGGCGAGCAGCTCCAGCGGGGGCTTGCGCTCGGCGATTCGGACCATCAGCCGCACGATCTGGCTGAGGAACGTTTCATTGCCGATTTTGGTGACCCGCACCCGGAGGAAGCCGTCCAGATTCAACGTGCCACCAATCACGCCGGAGCCGGGCTCGCGTGTTGCAGGAACCGATTCTCCGGTGAAACTGGATTCATCCACGCTGGCGGTTCCTTCCAGCACCTCGCCGTCGAGCGGGATTCGCTCACCTGGTTTGATGATCACCACCTCGGTCACGGCCACGTCTGCGGTGGCTACTTCGGCCTCCGCGCCGTTGCGTTCCACCCTGGCCCTTTGAGGCTGTAGCGACAGCAGCTTGCGGACGGCCTCGGCGGCTTTCTTGCGGGTATCGAGCTTGAAATAGCCGAAGAACAAGTGGAGCGCCATAAGCCACGCCGCCACCGGCAGGAAGTTCGGCCAGCGTGGATCAAACAGCGCGACGGTACCCACGATGAATGATCCCCAAGCTGCTGCGGAGAGCAGCACGTTCGCGTTGATTACCCTCTGCCGCGCCGCCAGCAGGGTCTTGCGCAAAATCGGAAAGCCCACCCACAGCAGGACAATGGCGGCGACGGCGAAGCTGAACCAGGCCCGGGGTTCCACGGCCAGTCCTAACAGATTGAGCGGATCCACCAGCAGCGCGGCGATCGCCAGCGTCATGCCCACTGCGCCGCGCCGCCGGATCAACGAGTGCAGGGCCTCATCGGTGGCGAACTGCTGCCCCTCCGTCTCCGACACATCGTAACCGAGTTTTTGCACGGCTTCGGCAACCTCCGCGCGCGAGATGCGGCTGGTGTCCGCCTCTACCATTACAATGCCATGGACGAGGTTTACCATAACGCGGTCGATGCCCGGATAGCGCTTCAGCGCCTTTTCCACGCTCATGGTGCAGAACGAGCACATCAAGCCGGATCCTGTTGGACGGTTTCTTTTTTCATAGTGTTTCCGTTTCCGAGAGCCTACGCTTTGGACTCAACTCCAAGGTCAAGCGGGGATTTCCCGCGGATTACAGAAACGAGAGAAACACCCGGCCGAAATACAAACTCGCAAAGAGCAGCACCGACCCGCTGACCGCCTGCAGCGCCTTGCGACGGCCGGGCGATTGGAGAAAGCGCGAAACGAAACCCGCCGACAAGCCGATGAGCAGAAACGGCAGCGCTCTCCCGACGCCGAACGCGAAACCCAGTGCCACGCCTTGCGCGGGATCGCTTTGCGCCGCCGCGGCGGCCAACACCACCAGCAATGGCGCGGTGGCGGTGCCGAGGCTGAAGATGACGCCATAAAGGAAACCGCCGACGATACCCGGACGGCGGAATTTTTCCAGTTGCGGGGCTTTGAGGCGCAGCCCCGAAAACGCCACGATAGACCATGAGCAAAGATGAATATCCGATCGCCGACTACGCCCTGATCGGCAACTGCGAAACCGCCGCGCTAGTCAACCCGGACGGCGGCATCGACTGGCTGTGCCTGCCCGCCTTCGACGCCCCCTCGTTCCTCGGCGCGCTGCTCGACCGACGGAAGGCCGGGGAGTTCTTCATCCGGCCGACGGGCGACTACCGGGTGATCCGCAACTACTGCGAGGACACCGCCATCCTCCAAACCCGCTTCCTCGGCGCGGAGGGCTGGACGGTCAAGCTGACTGACTTCTTCGTGATCGCCCGCGCGCCGGACGCCAGGTTCTACGACTTCACCTCGCTGCATCCGACCCGCAAGCTGGTGCGCATCGTCGAGGTCGAGGACGGGGATGCGGTGACGCTCGAGGCGCGGCTCTCCGCGCGGCCCGACTACGGCCGGGAAAACCCGCGCTGGACGCCGGTGGACGGCGGCTTCGAATGCCCGGAAGCTGCGGTCTATTCGAGCACACCTCTGGAGCTTGACGACGGCGACCTCGCCGCCACCTTCCCGCTGGGACGAGCCCGACAACGGGACCTGGGAGCCCCTGGAGCGGAGCCACCACACCTACAGCAAGGTCGCCGCCTGGTCGGGCTTCGATCGGGCTCGCGAACTCGGGCTGATGAGCGACGAGGAGGCCGCCGATCTATGCGAAAAAATCCGCAAGCAAGTCCTTGAGCATGGCGTGCGTGAGCGGAAGGACGGCGGCCACTACCTGGCAGCCGACTTCGACAGCGATGCGATGGACGCCACCGCCTTCCTGGTCTACCCGACCGGCTTCATGGACGCTGAACTCGCCCGCGGCACCCGCGAGGAGGCCCAGCGCCGGATAGGTGACGGCCCGTGGGTCTACCGCACCGAGGGCTATCGCGAACACGGCGAGGGCGCGTTTCTCCTCTGCGGCTTCTGGCGGATCGGACACCTGATCCGCGAGGGCCACCTCGACCACGCGCAAGCGGCGCTCGAACATTACCTTGCGAACAGCAGTCCGCTGGGGCTTTACGCCGAGGAGATCGATCCTTCGTCGGGCGAATCCCGCGGGAACTTCCCGCAGGGCTTCTCGCACCTCGGCCTGATCACGACCATCCTCGATCTCCAACAGGCAAAAAAGGATCCGGCCTTCGCCAAGCTGCCGCTCCACGAGAAAATCCGGGCCAGCGTCGGCCGGACCATCGGCCTCCGCGCGGTCATCGCGGGATTCTTCCGCGTCCCGCGAACGCTGCGGCTGCTCTTTTCCAAACGCTCGAAATGGCCGGCTGGCTCGGGGTGACGCCGCCCTGCGAACTCCACTCACCCGGCTCGGCGGCAGGTGCAGGCCACTCTACAGATAGACACTAAAAAGATTGCTACTCGTCAGATCATTCAGAACCCTGAGCAATGGCGGAAATGATGGAGCAAGCACAATACGGTCGAGATCCTAATCGACGGTAAAACCGTTGCTGAACCACCTCCCAAAGTCGATTTCGGGAAGGAAACCGTCCTCGTCCCTGCGCGAGGATTGACCCCTAAACGACATGAATAAGTCAGGCTAAAGCGGAGGGGATGAGAAGGAAACTTCCAGCGATTTTCCGGGAATAAACCAGCAGCTCGATGCCTCTCTCTTTCGAATCCCTACCCGAAATTCTCTCCCATGAATCCAGTATCAACTCCTATCCAAACCTTCTCGGCCGTTCTCGGCATCGCAGCGGCGGCATTTCTGTCTCCGACGACGGCTGTCTCCGCCGACTCCGCTCCCAAGTTTCATCACGATTTTGCGGAAGCCTCTGCGGCGGCAAAGGAGGCCGGAAAACCACTCATCACGATTTTCTCCGCCTCCTGGTGTCCGCCCTGCCAGCAGATGAAGCGGGCGGTCTATCCGAGTGAAGCGGCGCAGCCCTACCACGAAAAATTCGTCTGGGCCTACCTCGATGCGGATGAGGAGAAAAATCGACCGCTCGCCGGGAAGTTCGGCGTCTCCGGGATTCCCCACATTGCTTTCCTGCGACCGGACGGGTCGATGATCGGCCATTTCGCGGGCGCGGTTTCCCCGGAACAGTTCACTGGAATCCTCGACAAGGTGCAAGCCGACGCGAAGAAGCCGGCGGGTAGCGGTGGCAGTGGTGCGAAACAGGGATCAGGGAAGAAACGGTAAGGATTCACCCATCCTTCCTTAGTCGATCGTGTCCGCGATGAAACGAATCCATTTTCCTCTCTTAACCCGCGTCGCGTGGCTGCATTCGGTAGTTCTTTTCCTCTCGCCTCTTCAGGCGAAGAACGGATTCAATCTCACGGATGCGACCATCCCGATTGATGAGATCCACCAGGGCGGGCCTCCGCGAGACGGCATCCCCTCCATCGATGATCCGAAGTTCGAGAAAGCGGCGGACGCGGACTGGATGCGCGACGGGGATCTCGTCGTCGCGGTCGGGGTGGACGGGGATCAGCGGGCCTACCCGATTCGCATCCTCGTCTGGCACGAGATCGTGAACGATACGGTGGGCGACAAACCGGTCGCGGTCACCTACTGCCCGCTCTGCGGAACGGCGATGACTTTCGAACGGGAATATGACGGCCGGGAGCTGACCTTCGGCGTCTCCGGACTGCTTTATCAGAGCGATGTCCTCATGTTCGATCGCGAGACGGAATCGCTCTGGTCGCAGCTGGCGATGAAATCGGTCAGCGGGGATTTTGTCAGGACCGCGCTGACGTGGATTCCCTCCCGCCTTCAGACCTGGGACTCGTGGAAGGCGGAGCACCCCGGCGGGCGCGTCCTCTCCCGCGACACCGGGGTTCCGCGTGACTATGACCGGATGCCCTACGAGGGATACGAGGATCGTCCGCACATCATGTTTCCGGTGCCGGAGCATCGCACGGAACTGGGGAACAAGGAATGGGTCCTCGGGGTGCTCGCCGGTGAAACAGCCCTCGCCCTGCCGGAAAAAACTCTCGCTTCCGTGGCGACGGACGGAGAAGCCCATGTCGAACTGGAGGCCGGGAAAGAGGGTCAAAAAATCGAAGTGCGCTACGATCCGGACTCCCGCCGTGCGGTGGCGACGGACTTGAAGACGAATCGCGAATTGCCTGTCGTGCATGTCTTCTGGTTCGCGTGGCAGGGCTTTTACCCGGAGACGGTTCTATGGGAGCCCTGACTATGCACACACCACCGATGCGACCGATGCGACCGATGCGACCGATGCGACCGATGCGACCGATGCGACCGAAGGCGAGAGTGGAATGTTCCGAAACTCGTTAAGGAAACCGGCTTACCGGAGGACTGAGGGGAGAATACAAAAGAACGTTTTCCTCCTTCTTTACTCATGGCCCCCAAGACACCATCGGAATCGATGAAACTGAATTCCTCCCTCCTCGAATCCCTCGTCGACGAGCACTACGCGAACCTCTACCGGTTTGCGCTCAGTCTCGCGCGCAACGAGGCCGAGGCGGCCGATCTCACCCAGCAGACCTATTTCCAGCTCGCGACGCGCGGCGGTCAGATCCGGGACATGAAGAAAGCGAAGTCCTGGCTGTTCACGACCCTGCGCCGGGATTTCCTGCGTCTGCGCCGCCAGACGGGGCGATTCCTTTCGATCGACGACGAGAGTGCCCCGGAGCCTGCTGCTGCCGAGGCGGTGGAGGAAGACACCTTGCGCGCGGCGGACGCGACTCTGGTGATGGAGGCACTCATGGAGGTGCGCGAGGTTTTCCGCGAGTCGCTCGCTCTCTTTTATCTCGAGGACATGAGCTATCGTGAAATCGCCGGAATTCTCGATGTCCCCATCGGCACGGTGATGTCGCGGATTTCCCGGGGAAAGCAGGAACTGAGGGGCCGTCTTTCCGATACGATGTCGGGAGACTGCCGTCCCGGAAACGTTGTTTCCCTTTCCCGATCTGCCGCCGGTTGATCCTTTCCACTGTTTTCCTGCCTCCTTTGATCGCTTACTCGACCCCGATTCGACCCTGACAATGAACCGAGACGAAGCCCGATTCCTGCTCTCCGGAGTGTCCGCAGACCGCCTTGATGGCCTCGACCGGAGCGATCCGCAAATCCGTGACGCCTTGGAGTTCGTCGCGAATGATCCGGAACTGAGAAGTTGGTTCGAGGCTTCCTCGCGCTTCGACGGGACCATTTCCGACCGGCTCGCCGAGGTGGAACCTCCCCCCGGCCTGCGCGATTCGATCGTCGCCGGTATGCGTGCTTCGCATTCTCCGCCGGGACGGGGGAGAAGGATGTTCCTTGCCGCGGTCGCCGCTGTCTTGACGGCGGGAGTCATTCTCACTGCTTTTCTGAATCGGGGAGGATTGGATTCCACGGAAGGAAACGGCCCGACCTTCGTGGAGTTTGAAGCCGACATGCTGGAGGCAATCACCGGGCTGGACGCCCTGGATCATCGCTCTGCCGATCCAAAGGATATTCTCTCGTGGTTGCGGAGGCAGGGGATCGAAGGCACGCCGGAGTTTGTGAGTGCCGAAACGGCAAATGTCGATGGGGAACGCAATTTCGTCGGCTGTAAGATTCTCGATTGGGAGGGCTACCGCGTCTCATTGATCTGTCTCCGGCGGGGGGGAAACAGGAAGGGAATGCCCGATCTCCATTTTCTCACGATTCCGGCAGAGGCGATTCAGGGACTCGCCCCGGATGAGTTGATTGCGCATCTTCCGGGCCGGGATGCTTCCTTCCGCCAATGGTCCACCGCGATCTGGAGGTCTGATGATCTCGTCCATCTCGTTGTAGCGGAAGGGAATCACCCCGATCCCCGCAGCCTTGTTCCGTTTGGATAGCCCCGAATCGTCCCCGTTACATCTTTCCATCCAGCGGCGACAACCCGCTCAAAAATCTGTTAACATTCTACATCCGGCTCCGACATACGATAACCGGAAGTTTTTCCTCTTCCATGACTCCGTTTACCTCCGACCAACTCATGTCCGAAGCCGACCGCCTTTTCGCCTATGCCCTGAAACGGGTGGGGGACCGGCACCGGGCCGAAGATCTCGTTCAGGACGTGCTCGTGGCGGCGTGGGAGGGACGGGAGAGTTTCGACGGTCGTTCGAAACTCGGAACCTGGCTCGTCGGCATCATGAAATTTAAAATCCTCGATCACTACCGCGCGAAGAAACGGACGCCTACGGACTTGGCGTCCGCTCCGCTCGATCACGAAGATTGGGGCGACGATCCGCTCGACCATCTTTTCGATAAGCAGGGCGCTTGGAAAACGGATCCGAATTACGGGATGAAGGCGGTTGTCGAAACTCCTGCGAACGATGCCGAGCGTGGTGACATCATGCAACTCATACATCGCTGCATGGAGGGCTTGCCGGAGCGCCTGCGGCTCCTCTTCACCATGCGTGAAATCGATCAACTCGCCGTCCCCGAAGCCGCTGCCGCTGCCGGTGTGACACCGGGGAGCGCGGCCGTCCTTCTGACCCGGGCGCGCCATCAGTTGCGGGCCTGCCTGCAACGTCACCAGATTGACCCCCCATGAGTTGTCCTGCCGAAACTCCTCCGCCTCCCCCCCGGGGCTACCGTTTCGTGCAGACGATGATGGGTCCCCTCATGAAGCGCCTCGGGCTCTCCTGCCGGGAGTTCGCCGAACTCGCCTCGCTCCGGATGGATCGTCCCCTGACCCGGTCCGAGGCGATGCGGTTTCGCTTTCATTCCCTGATGTGCAGTGTCTGCCGCCGCCTTCCGGGGCAGTTCGAGGCCATGCGATCCGTGCTCCGGAGTTGTGCAGTCTGCGACTCGCAGGGGATCACCTCGTCGGGAGAGATTCTCGACAGCGCGGTGAAAGAGCGCATTCTGGCGAGTCTCGGATCATTCGGGGGGACCCGGAGGGAGGACGAATGAACTCCGCGCCTCCTGTGTCTCGCGACGAGCAGACTAAGTTCGAGAGACTCGCGACAGGATCCGGTGGAAGCGGTCGGCGGGAGTTTCTGTCCCTATCTGCGGCGGCTGCGGTGGGTTTGTGGAATGCGTTCTGCCTTCCCCGCGCCACCCATCAGTATCTCGGGGAGCGGACACCATCCGGGTCGAGACCGGGGGAACCGCAGAAAAAGAGGACACCAAACCCGGCGACGGAACCGTGACACGGGATTCCGCCTTGCGCGATGGAGAAACCGCTACGGGAAATTCCCCCTATTCGTCTCCCATCGACTGGACCCACGCGACCTTCATCGCGGCGGACCATCTCGGGATCACGAGCGATCCGACTTTTATTGACAATGTTTTGCATCTCCTCCTGGAGACCTGATTCCGGGGGAAAGAATGGGGAGCGTTCTGTATTTTTCTGTTTGGATCTTTCCCATCCGAACGACACAAGGGTATACCGCTTCCATCACGAATTTTCATGAATCCTTCCTCCGAATCCGAAACCATTGAATCGGAAAATGCCGCCACCCCGCCGGCAAACCACAAATCCACCGCGATCAAAGTGGTCGTCTTTCTCGTCGTCGTTGCCGCCGCCGCGATCGGCTACTGGCAGTTCGGTGACGTCCTCACGCTGGAGAATCTCGCCGCGAAGGAAGCCGAGCTGCGCGAGGCGAGGACGGCGGCTCCGCTCGTCGTTTTCGGGATCGGGTTTCTCATCTACGTCCTCGTCACGGGGCTTTCTCTCCCCGGCGCGGCGGTGCTCACCCTCGCATCGGGCTGGTTTTTCGGGGTTTGGCAGGGCACCCTGCTCGTCAGTTTCGCCTCGACCACGGGGGCGACGCTGGCCTTCCTTTTCAGCCGCTACCTTTTCCGTGACGCGATACAGCAGCGCTTCGGCGATCGCCTCGAGAAGTTCAATGCCGCGCTGGAGAAGGAGGGGTCGTTCTATCTCTTCACCCTCCGCCTCATCCCGGTCGTGCCCTTCTTCGTCATCAATCTCGTCATGGGCCTGACCCCGATTCGCACCGGGACTTTCTGGTGGGTGAGCCAGTTGGGAATGCTCGCCGGAACCGCCGTCTACTGCTACGCGGGTGCGGCAGTGCCCAGCCTCGGCGAACTTGCCGAGCGCGGCATGGGGGGCATCCTCTCGCCGAAGGTGATCGTCGCCTTTGTCATCCTCGGACTCTTTCCCATCACGGTGAAGAAGGTCATGGCCTACGTGCGGTCGCGCCGGGAGACGGCGGAGAACCTCGTCGAAGACTGACATCCCTCCTTCCATCCTGCACTCTAACCCGCCCCGTTTTTTCCACTCCTTTTCCGATTATGAGCTACCAGCAAATCCTCGAACCACGCGACGAACACAACCAACTTCTCGAAAGCCACGTCCATCCGACGGACTACGAGAACCCCACTCCTGCCGATCGCTACAATCTCGTCGTGATCGGAGCCGGCACGGCCGGGCTCGTCACCGCCGCCGGCGCTGCCGGGATGGGCGCGAAGGTCGCCCTGGTCGAGCGCGGACTCATGGGGGGCGACTGCCTCAACGTCGGCTGCGTCCCGTCGAAGGGCATCATCAGCGCGGCCCGCGCCGTTGGTGCCGTGCATGGGGCGAAGGAATTCGGAGTGCATGTCCCCGACGGCGTGGAAGTCGATTTCGGCGCGGCGATGGAGAGAATGCGCCGCCTCCGCAGCGGGATCAGTCATCACGATTCCGTGAAGCGGTTCAGCGATCTCGGCATCGACGTTTTCCTGGGGCAGGCGTCCTTCGTCGATTCCTCCACCGTGGCGGTGGAGGACCGGCTCCTGAAATTCAAGAAAGCGGTCATCGCCACCGGCGCCCGCGCCGCCGCACCTCCCATCCCCGGATTGGATACGGTGGACTATCTCACCAACGAGAATCTTTTTTCCCTCACTGAATTGCCAAAGTCGCTCGGCGTGATCGGCGCCGGTCCGATCGGCTGCGAAATGGCGCAGACCTTCGCCCGGCTCGGATCGAAGGTGTATCTGGTCGAGTCCATGCCCGGCATCATGCCCCGGGAGGACCGCGATGCTGCCGACGTCGTCGCGGTGAGCATGAAGGCGGACGGCGTCGAGATTCTCTGCTGCGGCAAGGAGTTGGAGCTCTCTCCCGGCGAGGGCGGGGGAGTCCGCCTCAAGGTCGATTCCGAAGGACGCGACTACGACATCACCGTGGATCAGCTCCTCGTCGCGGTGGGACGTGCCCCGAATCTCGAGGGACTCGAACTCGACAAGGTTGGGGTGGATTCTCACAAAAAAGGCATCGTCGTGGATGATTTTTACCGCACCACGAACAAACGCATCTTCGCCGCGGGCGACGTTTGCTCACCCTATCAATTCACCCACGCGGCCGACTTCATGGCCCGCTCCGTGATCCGCAATGCGCTCTTCCTGGGGCGGGCGCGGGCGAGCAAACTGGTCATCCCATGGTGTACCTACACCTCGCCGGAGGTGGCGCAGGTCGGACTCACCGCCGATCAGGCAAAGGAGAAAGGGATCGAGATCGACACCTACACCCAGGAATTTACCGGGGTGGATCGTGCGATCCTCGACGGGGAAACCGAAGGCTTCGTCCGCCTCCATGTGAAGAAGGGGAAGGACGAGATTGTCGGCGGCACCCTCGTCGCGTCCCGCGCCGGCGACATGATGGGAACGGTGGTGACCGCGATGACGCAGGGGATCGGTCTCGGCTCGCTCGCCAACGTGATCCATCCCTACCCGACCCAGGGCGAGGCGGTGCGGAAGGTGGGCGATCTCTACAACCGCACGCGGCTCACGCCGACGGTGAAAAGTCTCTTCGAGAAGTGGCTGGCGTGGACGCGGTGAGATCGAGGATCGTCGGTTTTCAGCCGCCGACAGTAAAAGGACTCTGCAAGAAATGGCTTACGTGGACGAGAGAAAATCGCGGGGGTTCCGAGCCGCGGCTGTCTTCGCCTCCATGGTCGTGTCGCTCTCGGTCACCGGGTCCGTCTCCGCACAGACTGCCTCCGAGGCCGCGCCGCAGGCGTTCCTTGGAGCAGGACGCCAAGACGGTCAAGCGGTAGCCGAGCTGTAGCCGGCCTCTATGAGGTCGGGATGAACGCGCTCTTTGGAAAGGCTATGCGATACCCTCGCGCAATGCGAGGAGCGGGATTCGGATTTCACTGCGGAAGGTTTCCGGGTTCGCAGAACCCGGCTACACGGCGTGCTCCGCGAAAGCCTCGTCGAGAGGCGTGTCGGCGAGGTGATTGGTGAAGTTGCTCAGCGTCTTGAGCGCGAGCACGGTGATTACGTCGAGCGCGTGCCGGGTCGTGTAGCCGGCGTCGAGAAACGCCTGCCGGTCTTCCTCGGGAACCCAGCCGCGGTGGTCGAGGACGGATTTCGCGAAGGCGACGAGGGCGGCTTGCTTCGAGTCTTCGGGCGGTCGTCCCTCGCGCAGGGCGGCGACGGTTTCCTCCGGCACCTCGGCCATGCCGGCGACCATGCTGTGGGCCGCCACGCAGTAGCCGCAGCCGTTATCCTCGCTGATTGCGATCATGACGATCTGCTGCTCCTGCGGGCTGAGGGCGGCGTGGTCCTGCAAGATCTTCGTGATCTGGGTGTAGGCAGTGATCGCGGCGGGCGACTCCGCCATGATGTCGTAGATGTTCGGGATGAAGCCGTAGGTCTGCTCGACGCCCTCAAGAATGGGGACGGAGGCTTCCGGAGCGGTTTCCTTGGTGTGCTGGGTGAATTGCATGGGGTTGGTTTTTCGTGGGTTGGTTTTCGGAGATCCGACCTTCGATGCGGTCTCACCGAAGCGATCGGGCGGTGATGTCGGTTCCGGTGAGAGTATTGAAGCGGACGTTCTATTCCGGCGAAACTTACATTTGCATCCGCTCGCCTGACCGATTTCCCGTTGGCGGAGATTCTTTTGAACCGTTCTGTGAAGCCCTCCCGGTGACTGCGGCGGTCGACCGACTTCGTACAATTCTTGTCGCGCCCGCGACAAGAATTGTTGAAAAGCTGCGAGAAATTCCGGTGGGCGTTTTCGTCGAAGTGGGTGATTGCGAACATCACGCAATGGGAGGGACGGACAAGGAGAGTCTCGGTCGCCGAGATAAGGCGGGTCCCCTTACGCGAAGCGTAAGGAACAAAATTCCGCAAAATTCTGTTAAGAGGCCCTCGGCATTCGCGACCAACACGGGGAGAAAAGTTTCTCTTTCATCGACCATGACTCAGACCCTAACCGAATCCGTCTCCGCCGAGCACGCCACCCGCGACCGCTACGCCTCGGCGGCCCACGCCCCGGAGGCGGCGCTCTGCTGCCCTGTCGACTACGATCCCCGTTACCTGGAGGCCATCCCCGAGGAGGTGATCGAGAAGGACTACGGCTGTGGTGATCCCTCGCGCTACCTGAAGCCGGGCGAGACCGTGCTCGACCTCGGAAGCGGCACGGGCAAGATCTGTTTCATCGCCTCCCAGGTGGTCGGGCCGGAGGGGCGCGTCATCGGAGTCGACATGACCGACGACATGCTGGAAGTGTCCCGCCGCTACGCCCCCGTCGTGGCCGAAAAAATCGGTCACGCCAACGTCGAATTCCGGAAAGGCCGCATCCAGGATCTGGCTCTCGACCTCGAGATTCTCGACGCCGAGCTGAAAAAGCGTCCCATCGCCGACGCCTCCAGCTTCCTGCAGGCGGACGACCTCGCCGCCGATCTTCGCGTGAAACATCCGCTCGTCTCCTCCGACACGGTCGACGTGGTCGTCTCGAATTGCGTTCTCAACCTCGTCGAATCGGGGCAGAAACGGCGGCTCTTCGACGAGATTTTCCGGGTGCTGAAATTGGGCGGTCGCGCCGTGATCTCCGATATCGTCAGCGACGAGTCGGTGCCGGAGGCGATGCAGCGCGATCCGCGACTCTGGAGCGGCTGCATCAGCGGGGCGCTGACCGAGGACGGCTTTCTCGACGCCTTCGCCGAGGCGGGCTTCTACGGGATCGAGATCCTGAAGCGCGACGAGGAGCCGTGGCAGACGGTGGAGGGGATCGAGTTTCGGAGCGTCACGGTGCAGGCCTGGAAGGGCAAGCAGGGACCTTGCTATGAGCGCAACCAGGCCGTCGTCTATCGCGGGCCGTTTTCCGCCGTGAAGGACGACGACGGTCACGTGATGGAACGAGGCAGGCGCTATGCGGTCTGCGACAAAACTTTCAATCTCTACCGGAAAGCGCCTTACGCCGGGCACTTCGAGTTCGTCGAACCGCGCGAAGAGGTTCCGCTTGCGAAGGCAAAGCCGTTCGACTGCGAAGCGATGCGTCTGCGCCATCCCCGCGAAACGAAAGGCGAGGAATACGACCTGACTTCCGACGTCTCGCAATGTTGCGATGGCGGCACGAGTTGCTGCTGATCGACTTGTTTTTGAAAATCCCTTATCCTCAATCAACCGAGTCCGATGAAAATGAAAATCAACCCACTTTGCGGCACCTTGCGGATCGTCTGCGCCGGCACCATTCTTCTCTCTTTCAATCCGGTGGAGGCAGAAGGGGAAGAGAAGAAGCCCGTTCGATCAGTCGGGGAAGTGTTCGCCGCGATTGAGGAGCATGAATTTCATCCCGTCGTCTCGGGCTTCACGCGGGATCGCAACCTGGTAAAACCGGGCGTCGCCTCTCTCGACGACCCTGATTGGAAGGTCCTGACGCTGGCGTTGCGGGATCTCGCGCGGCTCGGTCCGGAGGCGACGTCCTCGATCCGGGAGCGCCTCTCCAGGGAGGATCTTCACGCCCGGTATCTCGCCGCCGCTTCTCTCGGAATCCGGGCCGACACGACCGCGGTCGAGGATCTCGCACGCTTGCTGGAGGCCGATCCCGAAATGCTGGTGCGTTCGCAGGCCGCCGTCACCCTGCGGCAGATCGGCGATCCGGCGGCGGTTTCCGCGCTGAAGGCGGCCCTGCGGGATCGGGAAGATGACGTCCGCCACCAGGCACGGCTAGCGATCGAGGCGATCGGGGCGGGCGTCGGGATGGACGGGAAACTCCGGGAGGCCTACATCTCCCTCGACGAGGACACCTTCGAGACGGCGGCGGTGGGAGAGCCGGCCCCCGATTTCGAGTTGCCGGACACGGAGGCGCGGCCCTGGAAGTTGTCCGATTTCAAAGGGAAGCAACCGGTGGTTCTGGTCTGGATTTTCGCCGACTGGTGACCCCTCTGTCAGAAAGAGTTCCGTGAGTTCACGGAAACGAAAGACGAATTCGCCGCCGAGGAGACCGCCATTTTCACGATTCAGTGTCAGGATCTGTTTCCGGCCCGCGTCATGTCGGGCGATCACGTCCCCGAAGGGGGAACGGCCCGCTCCATCCACTGGCCGCATCTCGTCGACCGGGCCGGGCAGGTCGCGGCGCGCTACGGGGCTCAACCGCTCGCCTACGCAGTCCATTCCGAGTACGTCAACCGGCCCACGGTCGCGATCGTCGACCGGGAGGGTATCCTGCGGTTCCTCTATCGGGGCACCTATTGGGGAGACCGGCCCGAGGTCAGCGACATTCTCAGGATGCTTCGCACCGAGACCTACGACTTCGAGAGTCCGAAGCGCCTTCGGTAGAGAGGGTTGGGCGGGCGGTTGCGGCGGAAAGGCAGATTAGAAAGGGAATGAAATCGCACGTCAATGCCTCGTTCCTACAAGGGTGCAGACTCCCTGCCGCCCTGCCAAACCCAGCCTGCCCCCAATAAAATGATGAACCCTTATCCTCTAAAATCGCTTCTGCTCGTCGGCACGACCGCAACCTTCGCCGCTTTCGCATTCGCCCCGACCTACGCCGAAGCCCAACGCGGTGGTTACGGCGGCAATTACTGCAGCAGCTCCTCCTACCGCAGCTACAGCCCCCGCTACTATCCCAGATCCAGCCACAGATCCAGCTACAGCCGCAGTCACAGCCGCAGTCACAGCCCCCGCTACTATTCCAATTCCAACCGCAGCTACAACCCCCGCTACTACTCCAAATCGAGCCGCAGTTACAGTCCCAGTCATCAAAGCGGTCACGGTCGTAGCCACGGCCATTTCTTCGGTCGCGGGGGGCGCAGCCACCGCTGATGGGTCGCCTTGAGGAAAAAGGAGCGGCGTTGACGAAAGGTGCTGAACGCCGCCGCCTCCTCGAGGCGCGCTGGGATTCCCTGCCTGAGACGTTGCGACATCCCACGCAACTGGCCGGTCGCACCGCCGTCGCCTGTGCCGCGACTCATCATGTGATGGAGCGGTGCGATTTTGCCTGCACCTGTTGCTACTTGGGACCCGAGGCCAACAAGACCGAAGCGCTGCCTTTCGCCGAGGTGAAAAAGCAACTCGATGAGATTCGCGCCCATCTCGGTCCCGGCGGTCAAACCCAGAACTAACCTGAGTTGGCGAAGGAAGGAAGCCGTGAAAAGCGAGCCTGCCCAGCCCGGGAGGACAGTGGCGGTCGCATCGTTGTGTGCAGGTTCGCTGCTGGCACTGACTTCGTGCCGGGAGGGAGCGGCCCGTTCGGATTTCCTCGAAGTGACGCCTCCGCTGGCCGACATGGGCGACGTTTGGCCGGGGCAGCGCAGTGAGGTGGAGGTGCAGTTGAAGAATGTCCATCCTTCGGCGTCTCTCGCCATCACCAAGCTGGAGAGCAATTGCAGTTGCTCGGTTTCTTCGCTCGAGACGCGCTTTTTGAAACCCGGGGAGTCGACGACCGCTACCGTGGCGATGATCTTCGGTCCGGCCTTGGGTGAGCGCGACACGGTGGCGGCCTTCGCATGGAGACTCGATGGTCACGAAGGGAAGAACGGGACTGCGGCAGTTCGGTTGAGAGGAATGGTGTTGGATCTCGTGGTCTTGCCGAGCGTTGCCATCAGCGTGGGAACCATCGACAAGCGAGCGGGCGAACTCAGCGGAGAGTTCCGGATCGGGGCGGGCAATTCCGGCGAGCGGATCGACTCTCTTGCGGTGCGCTCTTCTCTGGCTGGATTCCGGGCGGAAGGGAGCGCCGACGACGATGGGGGGTTCCTCGTGAAATACGAACTGGACCCTTCGGCTATGCCTGTGGGATCCTTCCACGAGCCTGTCGATCTGGTGTTTTTCGACGCGAACCAGGAGCGCGGAGCGCGCCGGATGTTTGTTTCGGGGAGCGTCCGGAGCGGGGTGCTCGTCAGCCCGCGTTCGGTGGTGATCCACGATGCGGAACTGGGCGAGGCCGTCAAACAGGTGCTGCGGATCACGGCGGAGAACGGGATCGGGCCGGTGCGTTTGACCGGGGATGTGACAGCGAAGAGGGGCCTCGTGAAGGTAGCCAGGATCAAGCGAACTGGAGATTTCTTGGAGTTGGAGCTTGTGCTGACGCTACCAGAGGATGCGGGCTCGGTTGAGGGCGTGAATGACGAGATTGTCATCCCGGTTGCGTTCGAAGGAGGCGAGGAAAGCCTCAAGGTATCCGTGGTTGGTTTCTTCTTGGCTTCGTAGCTCGGCGACGCAGGCCCCCTGGACGCGCGGGACGGGGTCAGAAGCAACATTGCTGACAATTTTCCGCTGGGCCAGCGTTTCGACGGTCGGCCAACAGAGAAAGACGATAAATGCTGCCCGACCCCCGAACTGCGCCCGAACTGCCATCAGTTCTTCCGTGGTTGGTTCCGCTGCAGCAACGACCGTGACGAAAAGGGCCAGAACTAAGAGAGTTCTCATTTTTGAGGCGAACGACCCAGCCTAAGCGACTGCGGAGCGCGGCGCGGTAGCTGCACGGTGGGCGGAAAGGCGGCGGTGGAAGCAGCTACCGTGACGCCCGGAGCAGTTCGCTGCAGCGTCTGGGTAGGCCTATTGCGGGGCTGCGGCTTCATATCGTCGCTCATAATGCTCCCACGCCGCCTCGTCTTCGGGGCGGCTCTGAATGTGAAGCTCCCATGTGACCCGCTGCTCCGGCATGTGGAACAGACGCGTCTCGTCGATCGTCCGTTTCACGCACTCGACTGCTGACTCTACAACCTGCCGAGCTGAAACTCCAAACCGCTGAGGATCGCCGAGGCGCGTAAGGTCTAATGTGACGGAGTAATGCGAGCCGTCCTGAAGCTGCACTGAAATAGCTGCGCCCAAACACGAGAGAATATTCGAATCGTCGATCTTCGCAGACGCGTCCTGAACGAGTCGGTTCGGCGTGGCTATATGAGCGACGATAGCCTCTGAAACAGCATTTGTGAGAATTGGAACCCTCGCGATAACGACGGTCGAATCTTGATCTGTTCCCAAGGTCGTAAGGGGCTGGTAGATAAAGGTAAGTACGCGTGTGCCGGCACACGCGGCTGACGCGATAATGTATATGCAGAAACTGACGAGGATTGCAGTTTTCACGGTGCGCGTAGAGATAGGCTTGGCGACCCGTAAATGGGACCTCGGCCACGGTTGGAGATTAAGGGTTCTGATCAGGGAAGTCAATCAACTCAATGCATTTGGCGGGTTGTCAGCGCGGGCTTCGCCTATTCGGGTTCTCGGTCGGCCTCAACCCGCTGAGGCGAGAAAATGACGATTGCATCGCGAGCAATCTGGATTCCGCTTTGGTTCACGACTTCTATCGGCGCACCTAATGTCGCATGCCCGAGGAACTCACAATGCCGTTTTCCGGTAATTCGAATGTCGACGTTCTTGGTTCCTTTTGGTGCTTCAAGCGTGAACCTCTGGTCTCGCTCCACCACTAGTTCCTCCAACTCAATAGTCTGTCCGGCATCGCCTTGAGCGCTCCAAATCAGGGTGCCGGAGGAATCGAATAATTTGAGTTTGATCGGCTTTTCGTCCCTCTTGTCCCCTGCGTGTATGATCCCGGAGAAAGCTACAAGTAGGGAGAGTAGAAACTTCATGTTCAGGTGTTGCCGCAGCTGGTTAAGGGTGACGTGTGATTTTTGAGGCGAACAGTATTGATCAGCGATTTGCGAAGCAAGTTCGCTGCGTCGACTGATCCGGTCGGATGGCGATTCTACCGGCCCGCCTCGTTGGGCGTCAAGCCCGTTCTTCGTGTTCGAAACCGGCGGGTCGGGAGGGGCGGACGGCCCGCGCGTTTCACGTTCCCGCGCGAGCAGTCCCCGCAACCCGCTCCGCCGGCTCTAGGCTCGGATCGCCGCGACCGATGACCGGATCGACGCCCTCGTCTGCGATCTATACGACCTCGCCGCCGACGGGATCGCCCTCGTCGAGGTCTCGTGACCGGCTCTCCGCGTGAAAACCACTCGCCCGACAGGGTCAAGTCACCCACTCGACCCTGTTGGGCCATATCTCCCGGACCGTCTCGACCATCACGAAGCCGTTTGAAATCTCCGCAAGTGGGTTCCCGAGGCTCGGGAAGCCGTTTGAAATCTCCACAAGGTGTGGGACCTGTGGCTGACTGAGGTGAATCTCAGTCGGTCGCGGGGGGGCGACTCGCTGCGGTGTCAGATGCGGTGAGGTCCAGCAGTTTTCGGAAGAATGGGGCGACTTCCGATTGAGAGCACGTACCGCTGGTCGTCTGGAACTTGCTCGTGTCCTCTGACGCCACGAACTGCACCCAAGTCATGCTGCCATCCGCATAGACGCCCGGTTGCTCGTAGAAGATCCACGAAGAATCTGAAATCTTCATTACTCGATAGTGAGTGAGGGAGTCGATAAGATCGGGAGATAGATTTGGAGACGGCGGCGCAGCAAGATCTGTGAAGAAGATTCCCGCGGTGTCAATGTAGTCAGGATACAGCTGAGAGAAGGAACCAGGCATCGATCCGTGGGCGTAGAAGAATTGAGCGCTTCCGATTGCGACGCTTCGCAAGGTTGCAATCCTTCGCCCAGGTCCATAGCAAACCTCGCGTCCAGTTTTAGAGTGAAAGAACGAAGAGACAGCGATGAGCGCGACGATCGTGCTCACGAGTATCGCTACTTTCGTTTTCATCGGCTAACGGAGAGCACATCCACGCCTACCAGCGGGGGCGGAGGTTGATCTCGGGGTCAGGGTTGGAATTACGGAAAATCATCGAAACAAGGTTCACGAGTCGATTATCAAAAGAGCTTATGGATCTGTGCCCAGAGATCATCTCCAAAAAGGCCGCCGAGGAGACCGATCGTAAGCGACGAAATCGAGAGGATTGTGAGAATAGGTGTGCGAGAGCCATCGGTTGCCGATGCAAACTCAGTTTGGGCGAAGATGCCGAACCCAATGACGATCCCGATAATAGCTCCGAATGCGAAATGAAGCCAAAATTTCGTCCAGTTGCGGTCGCCGAGGTTCTTCATTTTCCAGCGATATCGTCAAAGGTCGGTCAACGCGGTCCCCGGGAGAGCGGCCGGGCATTTAGTTCTACTTCGTTAAACTCGCAGAAACCGCGCTTCGCGCGTGGTATTTACCGGCCTTACCGGCCTCTTCCATGGGCTGGAAGCCCATGCTACTTTGGATTCAACAAAGTAGAATTAGGAGACGGTTGAAAAACTCTCAAGCTCCGAACTTCTCCACCCAAACCTCCGCGTACCGCCGACCCAGCTCCCGCGCGGACTTGGCGTCGAAGTGGGTTCCGTCCGACATCGGGGTGAGGTCTTCCGCCGAGACCCAGGCGCAGTTCGGGACTGTTTTCGCCACTTCGCGGTGGGCGCGGTTGACCGGATTCTCGGGGTCGGTCCAGGCGCGGTCGGGGAAGCGTCCGAGTTCGCCGACGAGGAAGGGAAGGCCCGGCGCGTCGAGGTCGGCGCGAAATCGCTGGATCAGATCGGCGAGCCGGTCGGCGTAAGTGGCGGCGTCCTCGGGGTTGCCGGCATCGCTTTCGCCCTGGTGCCAGAGGATGCCGGAGAGGGTGCCGTTGGCGAGGGCGGCTTGGGTCCTCCGGATGGCGTCGTCGTAGGGATGCACGCCCAGGGCCTCGTATTCGGCGCCGGGCTCCCAGCTTTTCAAGGGCGATCCACCGACGGCGCAGGGGACGAGCCCGACGGGCCGGTCGGGATACTGCTCGGCGAGCGCAATCCCGAAGGCGCGGCCGGGGCCGACGCCGGCGATCTTGGGTTTGTCGAAGTGGAGGGGAGCGGTGGCCGGTTGCCATTCCGAGTCGGCGGCGAAGGACCACACCCGGGGATGCGGCTCGCGGTCGGCCGGGGCGATCTTCCCGCGGCCGGCCATGTTCGACTGTCCCGCGAGAAGGAAAATGCGGAGATTCCCGGGAGGGGAGTCCTGCGACTTGGCGGCGGCGTGGGCGAGGGCGGTGGAGGCGCCCAGCGTGGTTCCGAGAAAGCGGCGGCGTTTCATGAGGGGATGGTCGAGGTGAACGCGGGATCAGCGAGGCAGTAGCCGGACGGCGTCGATGATGACGTAGCCGTCGGTGTCTTCGTTGGAAATGGTGACGGTGATCCCGCCCTCGGTCGCGACGGTGCCGACGGGCTCGAATAGCTCGTCGATGGAGGGCGCCTTCTTCTGGTCGAGTTCTTTCCGCCGGGTTTCCCCGCCGCTCTCGATGTCGACGGGCGTGTTGGTGGCGCGGTTGGGGTTGGCGGTGTAGGCCACCTGCACCTCGTATTCGCCGGGCGGGAGGTCGGACCACTCGAAGACGGCGCGGGCCTTGCCGTCGCGGGCGTCGCTGTCGTGTCGGTAGCCGTTGTGAACGCCTCCGGAGAGGGACGAGCTTTGCCATTCGCCGTCGAGGGTCGCCTGGGTGTCGTCGAGGACTCGGCCTTCGATCTCGCCGAGGGGCAAGCCGCGGCTGTATTCGAGGATCTGCTCGTCGGCGAGGAGCCGTTCGCGGAGCCGGGCGCGGTCGATCTCCTGCAGGGCGGCGCCGTCCTCCTCGATGGCGTGCACGGCGGCGGTGGCGGCGCTCTGGGCGAGGATCATGAAGACGGGCTCCATGCGGATGGAGCCGAAGGCGATGTGGGAAGCGCTCATGCCGACGGGTACGGCGAGGTTTTCGCACTCGTCCCGTCTCGGAACGATGGAGCGGTAGGAGATGGGGTAGGGAGGGAAGCCGCCTTTCTGGACGTCGCCCTCGTTTCTCGCGTGGCCGTCGTGGTCGACGTAGCGCTGAGTGTTGTGGGAGTCCATGGTGTAGGCCGCCATGCCGATGGAGTCGTCCGCGATGAGACGGTTCTCGCAATGGGCCTGCGACATGACGGTGTCGGCAATCATGCGCCGCGCTTCGCGGATGTAGAGCTGCTCCTGCCAGCCGTCCTCGGCGGCGAACTCGTCCTTGCTGGTGCCCCACCGGCTGAACTCCTCCCGGAACTCGGCGGGGATGCGGGGGTGATTCGCCAGGACCCACATGAGCCCCTTCTGGTAGGTGCGGTGCGCCTCGACGATCGCCTCGCGCTCATCGTAACCGGCCTCGGGATAGTCGTAGTTTTGGCCGATGAAGTCGGTCGAGAATCCGTGCTTGTTGTTGGTGTCCGTTTTCCGGTTCGGCATTTTGGAATTGATCCAGGGAAAGTCGCTGAAGCCGGCTTCGTAGTTGCGGAACAGGAGTTCGTAGCGCTGCTCGTCGAAGCCCTCGGGCTTGGAGAAGGGGATGCGGTTGTCGGGGTGATCGGTCAGGCACATGCGGAAGCAGTAGGCCTGCGCGCGGTGGTCGGCGCCGCCTTCTTCGCCGGGGCCGGTCGGATCGATGCCGGGCAGCAGGTCGCTGTCGGGGTCGCCGGGGGAGACGTGGGGATCGACGCCGTCGACGAGCTGGTGCTTGGTGGCGTTCTCGGTCTGCACGCCGTTGTAGGTCTCCCCGTAGGTGGCGTTGGACTCGCGCCCGACGGTGAAGGAAATGCCGGCGGCGGCGAGGAGATCGCCTTCGTAGGTGCAGTCGAGAAAGTAGTCGCCGCGGAAGCGGGCGCCGGACTCCATGACCAGTTCGACGATGCGGCCGTCCTTCACGACGACGCCCTCGGCGACGTTCCCGGGGGCGGCGACGAGCCAGCCGGTGCCGTGGTCCTCGGTTTTGCCCTCGCCGGTGCGGTCGAGTCGTTCGTTGTAGACCACGGGGATGTCGTTCTCCTCGACCCAGCGTTGATAGATCGCCAGGGCGGCGGAAGGTTCGAAGGTCCACATGGTGTCTTCACCTTCCTCGGTGCGGGACTGGCCGCTGCTCATGTAGGCTTCGGCCTCCTCCCGGATCCAGTGTTCGGGCTTGCTGTACCAGTCGCGTACCGCCCGGTAGAACTCCCGCGAAATGCCGCCGACGACCTGCTTGTTGCCGATGTCCGTCTGTCCGAGACCGCCCGTGGTCAGGCCGCCGATGCGTCGGGTCGGTTCGACGACGATGACCGAGCGTCCCATTCGCTTGACCTGCACGGCGGCCGCGATGCCGGCGGAGGTTCCCCCGTAGACGACGACGTCGGCCTCGCGGACCGGCGCTTTTTCGGCGGCCGCTTCCTTTTCGGGATCCGCTCCCGGGCAGAGTCCGGCGGCAAGGAGGAAGCCGAGAAGGGCGAGGGAAAACGAATGCGTGGACATGCGGTCATTTGTAGCCGCGGGGCGGGAGCCTGGCAAGGGCCTCGATGCGGTCCCGGGTGCCGTGGCGGGGGCGGTGGCGTCCCGGCGGCGCCGTGTTCCGTCGACACCGCCATCGCGTGCCGGGATCCCTGTGTTTTTCCTTTCCAAAAAGGCTTCGCCGGTCAAAAGATCGTCCCATGTACTTTCGCATCCCGACTCTCCCGACGGTTTTCGCTTTGTTCGCCTTCGCCGCGACGAACGTTTTCGCCCAGGAAAAGAACGACGAGGCCGGGGAAGGGCCGGAACAGCGCCCGCTCCGCATCATCGCCTTCGGCGCCCATCCCGACGATCCCGAGTTCCAGATGGGCGGCTGCGCGATCAAATGGACGAAGCTCGGACACAAGGTGAAGCTCGTCTCCTGCACCAACGGCGACATCGGCCACTGGGAGATGTCCGGAGGAGAGCTGGCCCAGCGCCGCACCGCGGAGGTGCAGGAGGCGGCCCGCCGCATGGGAACGGAGGTGGAGGTCCTCGACATCCACGACGGCGAACTGGAGCAGACCCTGGAGAACCGGAAAACCATCGTGCGCCTGATCCGGGACTGGGACGCGGACCTGGTTTTTTCCCACCGGCCCTACGACTACCACCCGGACCATCGGAACGTCGGCCTCCTGGTCCAGGACGCGGCCTTCATGGTCATGGTGCCCTACTTCTGTCCGGACGTGCCCGCGATGGAGAAGAACCCGGCCTTCTTCTTCTTTCCCGACAACTTCACCAAGCCCTATCCGTTCACGCCGACCGTCGCAGTGTCGATCGACGACGTCTTCGACGAAAAGGTGCAGGCGATCGACGCGCTCGAGTCGCAGGTCTACGAGGGAGGCGCGCTGGGAGGTCCCGGGACGCGGGCCCAGCGTTTCGCGGACGACCCGAAGCGGCGACTGAACGGGCTCCGAAACAGCTGGTCGAACCGCCACGGCCGGATCGCCGACAAACATCGCGAGACGCTGGTTGAATGGTACGGCGAAGAGGAGGGAGCGGTCGTCGAACACGCCGAGGCCTTCGAACTCTGCGAGTACGGATCGAAGCCGTCCAAGGAGAAGCTGAAGGTGCTTTTCCCGTTTTTCGATTGAGGGGGCGATCGCTCAGGCGATCGCGCCGTGCATCACTTCTCCGAAGTCGCGATCCAGCCGCTTGCGTCCGGGTACTTCGAGCGCGCGGGGGTCCAGGCCCATGAGGTGCAGCACGGTGGCGTGGATGTCGGTGACGTAGTGGCGGTTTTCCACGGCGTGGAAGCCGAGCTCGTCGGTGGCGCCGTGGACGTGGCCTTTCTTGGTTCCGCCGCCGGCCATGACCACGTTGAACCCGTGGGGATGGTGGTCCCGGCCGTCGCCCTGGAGCTTGCCGTCGCGCAATTCGGCGCCGGGGGTGCGGCCGAATTCGCTCCCCCAGACCACCAGGGTGTCGTCGAGAAGGCCGCGCAGTTTCAGGTCGCGGATGAGCGCGCCGACCGGCTGGTCGACTTGCTTGGCGAGCCGGGAATGGTTCTCCTTGATCTTGGTGTGGGAGTCCCAGGCGCCGGCGTTGCCGGTGTAGCCGTGGAAGATCTGAACGAAACGGACGCCGCGCTCGACCAGTCTTCTCGCGGCGAGGCATTTCTCGCCGAAGTCCTTCGTCTCTTTCTGCTCGAGTCCGTACATTTTCCGGATTTCGGGATGTTCCTTTTCGAGATCCATCACTTCCGGCACGGCGGTCTGCATTTCGAAAGCCAGTTCGTAGCTCTTGATTCGCGCCTGGAGCTTCTCGTCGTCCGGGTAGTCGATCCCGGCGAGGCGGTTCAGCTTTCCGAGCAGACCGAAATTCTCGCGCTGCTCCGCGGCGGTGAGGTCTTCGTCCGCGGGAGTCACGAAACTGAGCGGGTTCTTCGGATCGACTTTCATCCGAACTCCGTCGTGCTGGGGACCGAGGTAGCTGGCGCCGTGCGTCCAGGCCGCTCCGCAGCAATCGGCGCTCGGGTTGCCCAGGACCACGAATTCGGGCAGGTTGTTGTTCAGGGTGCCGAGTCCGTAGCTGACCCAGGAGCCAATGGTGGGAAACGCGCCCTCGGTGATTTTCCGGCCGGTGTGGTAGGTGAGCTGGGCGCCGTGGTTGTTGTCGATGGTCCACATGCCCCGGGCGACGCAGAGGTCGTCGGCGACGGAGCCCATGTGGGGGAACCAGTCGCTCACTTCGATACCGCTCCTACCGTATTTCTTGTAGCCGGTCTGGAGCGGCATGAGCTTCTTGTAGACCTTGCGCTTCGCTTTCGAGGGATCGAGCAGCGTTTCCTTGATCCGCTCTTCGTTCAGCGCGTCCGCGAAGGGCGTTTCGTCGACCGACATGCCGCCGTATTTGTTGAGCATCGGCTTGGGATCGAAACTCTCCAGGTGCGAGACGCCGCCGATGTTGAAAATCCAGATGACCGATTTCGCCTTGGCCGCGAAATGAGGTTCCGCGTCGAGGTCGACCGGACCGGCGGAGGCCGCTTTTCCGTCGCGGAACAACATGGCGGAGAGGGCCATGCCGGTGACGCCCATGCCGGTGTCGGCGAGAAAGGTACGGCGGGAGCTGCGAAGATGGGAATTCATGGGAGCGGGGAGTCGGGTTATCGAATGGTGACGAACTCGTGGTGGTTCAGCAGGACGGTGGCGAGTCGTCGCCGGTTTTTCTCGGCGCTTTCCGGTTTGGCGAGAAATTCCTGGCACAGGCTCGCTTCCTCGTCCCGGGGTTCCCGGCCGAGAATGCGGAGAAAAGCCTGCCTGACGAGGTCCCGCGGGTCGTCGCCTGCGGATTCGCCCAGTTCGGCCGCCAGTTCGTCCGCGGCCAGTTTGGTGAGCGGGCTGTTGTGCAGCGCCAGCGCCTGGTGGGGCTGAACGCTTTCCTCCCGGGAGTAGCACTCGCTGACTTTGGGACCGTCGAAAATTTGCACGAACTCCACCAGCGCCTCGTGGGCGTGCTGCAGGTAAATGGATCGCCGGGTGGATGTCTGGGCCTCGCCGTGCGGGATGTCGGGGCCGCCCATGGTGTCGTCGAGTCGACCAGACACCCACAGCAGGTTGTCGCGCACGATTTCGCCTTCCATGCGCCGGGCCGGCATTCTCCAGAGGAAGTGGTTGTCCGGGTCGATCGCCTTGTTGGCGGAGTCCGGGGTGCTTTCCATCCGGTAGGCGGCGCTGAGCACGATTTTCCGGTGCAGGGCCTTGAGGCTCCAGTCGGCATCCATGAGTTCCGCCGCCAACCAGTCGAGCAGGGCGGGATGGGTCGGGTCCTGGCCGTTGGCGCCGAACTCGTTCACCGTCGGCACGAGCCCGTGTTCGAAGTGCCTCAGCCACACGTGGTTGGCCGCGACCCTGGCCGTCAGGGGATTGGACTTGTCGGCGAGCCAGCGGGCATAGGCGGTGCGGCGGCCCGACGACTTGGCGGGGTAGGCCTCCTGCCGGGGCTCGTACTCCGCCGACAAGGGTTCCTCCAGCTTCTTCTCGGCCGCTGCCAGCGCCTTTTCGGCATCCTTCAGGCTTTGCTTCGCCTTGGTAAGCGCTCTCGCCTTCGAAGCGGCGAGGCTGGAGTTCTTCTCGGCCTTGGCCTCGGCCACGTCGCCCTCGAGCTTTTCGATCGAGTTTTTCGCCGCGAGGATTTTCCACTGCGCTTCCAGATGGGCCGCCTGCCGCTGCGCCTCGAAGGTCGCCTCGGCTTTTTCCTTCCAGGCGTCGGCGTTCTCGTCGAGATCCTCCACGGCGAACTCCGCTTCGAGGGCGGCGGTCCTGGCTTCGATCGCGGCGACGCGTTGCTGGAGTTCCTCCCGCTTGGCGGCGTCGGCGTCTTCGGCGAGCTTGGCGAGGGCGGCCTCGGCGCCATCGAGTTCGGTCTTCTGCTTCTCGAGGAGCTCGGCTTTCACGAAGGGGCGTTTCCAGGGTTCGGAGGCGAGTTCGGGCAGGTCGACTTCGGTCGGTTCGTAATCGCCGCCCAGGGCGGCGGGAATGCCGGGGGGGATGGGAGCTTCCTTGTCCGGGAACCGTTCGTCTCCCCGCTCGAACAGGTAGGTTTTCGACTTGGTCGATACGTCGTAGGCGCGCGGGAGGCCGGCTTTCATGACGTCCAGCTCGCCGGGAACCCGGTCGGTGCGCACCCGGTAGGGTTCGAAGACGGCCCGCATGGAGTAGTAGTCCGTCTGCGGGATCGGGTCGTACATGTGGTCGTGGCACTTCGCGCAGCCCACGGTCAACCCGAGGAAGGCCTGCGACGTGTGGGACACGACGTCGTCCATCCACTGGTTGCGGTCGCGGTGGTAGTTGCGCGCCAGGTAGCCGGTGGCCCGCAGCGTTTTTTCGTCCGTTGGCCACAGCTCGTCGCCGGCGAACATCTCGAGGATCATGCGGTCGTAGCCCTTGTCCTCGTTGAGAGATTCGACGATCCAGTCGCGCCAGGTCCAGATGTGGCGGGCGCTTTCCCGGAGGGCGTCTTTGTAGCCGGTCCAGTCCGCGTAGCGCCACACGTCCATGAAATGCCTTCCCCAGCGTTCGCCGTAGCGCGGACTGTCGAGAAGCTGGTCCACCTTTTTCTCGCGGTCGGGATCCTTGGAAAACTCGCGGATCTCCTCCGGCGTGGGAACCAGGCCGGTCAGGGCGACGGTCGCCCGGCGCAGCCAGACTTCCGGCTCGACTTCGGGCTGCGGTCGAAGACCGAGGCGCTCGTGTTCGGCCGCGATGAAACGATCGATCTCGTTTCCCTCGCCCGCCGTCTTCGTCGCCGGAACTTCGGGCCTCTTCACCGTCTCCAGAGGACGCCACGGGTAGCGGTCTCTGAAAGCGGCGAATTCCGCGCGGCGGCGCTCCAGGAGTTCGGGCTCGGCGGCTGCGTTGGCCGAGAGGGTTGAATCATCCGGCGAACCCTGTTGGGCGTCGCCTTCGTTGCCGGCGGGAAACTGGCCCAGGAGGATCTTGTCGAGCAAGTCTCCGGATTTGAAAACCGCGTCGAACCGTTCGGTGATCTTCCCGTCGAGAGCCGCCAGCTTTTCTCCGAAGGGGTTGTGGGGAAATTCTTCGAGCGTTTCGGCCCCGTGGGCTTCGCTGCGGACGTGGCAGACGGCACAGCTTTTCAGCTCCGCGGGAAGCGTCGGCCCGAAGTATTTCTCGAACGCCTTGCGGTTCGCCGGGGTGGCGAATAGCGAGGTGCTCGATACCAGAACGGCGACTGCGGTTGGAATTACGCGTTTCACGAGGAAAACATTGGGCAAACGGGCAGGGGAAGCAACGGCGCGTCTGCGCTGTTCCGAGAAGGATGAATCTTTCTCGCTTTTCGGGCGTTGCGGCCTGACGGAATGGAAAGCTCTCCCCCGCGCTTTCAATTTCCTGTGGCACGGGATCGGCTAGGAGAGCAGATTCGTCTCCATGAGATTTTTCGTCAGCAGCTCACTGCAATATCAAGTATCCGGTCCCGCCACGCTGTTGTGTTCCCTCCGTTGCAGCCGGACCGCCGGGCAGCGGGTGTTGAACGAGCAACTCACTACGAGCCGCTACGTGCCGCGCACGGAGCTGTCCGTCGGCCTCGAGGAAAATCGATTCACCAAGTTCGACGTCGAGGATCCGGGAGACCTGGGGGTCCAGTACGGCGCGACGGTCGAGACGTCGGAAACCACCGTCGACATTGGCGAGATCGGGAGAGACGGCGGACGGACGATGGACTCCATCAATGCGGAGGCGCTGCCCTATCTTTTTCCGAGCCGCTATTCGCCGGCGGATCGAATGCGTGCCGCGGCGATGGATCTTTTCGGGGGGATCGAGGGGAAATTCGACGTGGCCATGGCGATCGAAGACTGGCTGTTCGAGCACATTGTCTACCAGGTGGGCTCGTCCGCGGAGCAAAGCTGGAGTCTGGACACCTTCGAACAAAGGGCCGGGGTGTGTCGCGATTTCGCTCATCTCGGAATTGCGTTTTGCAGAGCTTTGACCATTCCGGCCCGGTACGTCACCGTCTACGCCTATCAGCTGGAGCCGCAGGATTTCCACGCTCTTTTCGAGGTCTACATCGGCGGAAGGTGGTACGTGGTCGACGGAACCCGCAAGGTGCCGCTCAACGGTCTGGTGCGAATCGCCACCGGGCGCGATGCCAGCGACGCGGCGGTCGCCACTCTCTTCGGGAACGTCATGGGCCAGGGAATTCAGGTCTGGACGCAACTCGACCGCACGGAAGAGGAAGCATTCAAGCCGATGACGAGAGAATCCTTGCGCGACGAGGGAAAGGCGTTGTTTCTTTCCTGAATTCAGAGAAACGCGATGGAAATCGTCAACGTCGATGGTGAGAGCACCGTTCGTCTGCACTTCACCCACCGGACGCAATATCGCTACAGCGGGCCGGTCACGTTCGGACGTCACCGCCTGGTGATGCGTCCCCGCGAGAGTCATTTCGAGCGGGTGGAGCACATGGAGATTTCCACGACCCCGGACTCCCGTCTCCACTGGTATCAGGACATCTACGGCAATATCATCGCCAACGCCGATTTCACGGAAGATTCGGACGTCTTGTCGATTCACAGCGACTTTGCCATCTGCAAGTACCTGCTCCCGGCGCCGACGGTGGACGAGCACGTGCTGCGTGGTGAAGATTACCCCGTCTACTATCCGGGGATCGAAGAAGGCGCGTCCCATTTCTATCGGCGCTCGGTCTATCCTCCGGAAGTCGAAGGCATCAGGGCCTGGGTTCGGTCGCTCGACATCCTGCCGCCGGCCGGGACGCGGGGCCCTATTTTCCTGACCCTGGCGAGCCGGATTCACGAACAGATCGACTACTTGAGGCGGGAGGAAACGGGCGTGCGTTCACCGATGGAGACGCTCGAGGAGGGGAGCGGATCCTGCCGGGATTCAGCGGTGCTGATGATGGAAGCCGGCCGAAGTCTCGGCTACGCCACCCGTTTCGTGAGCGGCTACCTGGAAAGCACGAACTCGAAGGTCGGGAAGGGCTCGACTCATGCCTGGACCGAAGTCTACTTGCCCGACCGCGGCTGGGTCGGTTTCGATCCGTCGATTGGGCGGCAGGTCGGTCTCGGGCACGTCGCGGTGGCCGTGAGCCATCATCCGCGGGGCGTCATGCCGATTTCCGGCCGTTTCGACGGGCAGGGCAACAACGCGGTCAAGATGGCGGTCGCGATCGAGTCCAGGCGCCTTCCCGGCGAAGGCGAAGAATAGCGCGTCGCGACGCCGCGGTCACTTTCGCGCGAGCTCTTTCGCCGCGGCGCCGTCGTCGGCGAGCCGCCCGGTCACCCAGAGCAGCCCGCGCGTCACCAAGTCGAGATAGCGGTCGTCGGCCACGGTTTCGTTGTTGTGCCCGATGGAGGTGCTGAAAATGCGGGTCTTGTTCGGGCCGTATTCGTTGGTCCAGGCGACGACGGCCTTCGCCTCCGTGGCTTCGGCGTCGGGATCGGCGGGTTCGCCCTTTTTCTTTCTCGGCAACTGCCACTGGCGTCCGGTGGCGAGAGGGCGGGCCGAGTCGAAAATCCGGACGTTGTTGTAGAGTTCCTCGTCGATCGTGGTCCAGTCCTCGAAGCCGGCCGTGATCGGGTGGTTCGCTTCGGCGTAGGTGATGTCGATGGGCGACTGAGGTCCGTGACCGGTCGACTGGAGACCGAGCATTTCGTACCAGCCTGCGTTGTCGGCGCCGGGTTCGACGGGTTCCTTGAAATCGCCCCACCGGTAGCTGTGCATCGCGCAGTGGAGATTCACGGCGGGGACGCCGTCGCGGTGGGCGTCGAGGATTCGCTTCACGTAAGCGGGGTCGTCGACTTTGGCGGAGCACTCGTCGTGGAGAACGACGTCGTAGCCCTCGGCCCAATCGTCGTTTTCGTAGATCGGAAACGTCGCTTCGGCGGATGTGTCGGGGTTGTACTCGACCTCCACTTCGGCGTGGATCCGGGATTCGATGCCCACTTTCAGCAGTGTCTTCTGCGTTTCGTAATCGTGGCAGCAGCCGCCTGCGACGAGAAGGACGCGGAGGGGTTTGGCGGTCGATTCGTCGGCGGCCTCGACCAGGATCCAGCCGACCATGGCCGAGACGGAGACGAGGAGGAAGGGAAATAGATTTTTCATGGCGAGCGGTGGAAGGACGACAGATTGCACGGAAGAAGGCGGATCGTCGAGGGGAAAGGTGGGCGCGTTTACCGACCCGCGCCGCGTCGTTTCAAGGCAGGAAGTATTGCAATTTGCATTTTCCGCCGGGCGCTGTCGCTTGCAGACTGAAACGCCGTCGCCGCTCCGGCGGGCCACTCGCCGTCTCCGAGTCGCGCAGGCGCGGGGCTGCGTGGGAGGAGGCTGCGTCGGACCTTTTCATGCTAGGTAATGGGGCATGCAAAATCGTCCCGGCCAATTGTTTGTCTTCATTGCTCTCGCCTGTTTCATCGCTCCGTTGACCGTGGTCCACGGGGCCGACGCGGAACCCGACGAAGCGATCGCCTTGCAGGTGGAGAACAGCATCCTTCGATCGAGTGCGGCGGGCTCGGCGAAGATCCAGGCCGGCGTTTCCGAAGGCGTGGTGACGCTTTCCGGGAAAGTGGACAACCTAAGCGCATCGAAGCAAGCCGCGCGGCTCGCCAGGCGGGTGGCGGGGGTGCGGTCGGTCGTCAACCAGATCGTCGTCGAACCGACCGAGGTGCCGGACGAGCGTCTCCGCCGTCGGGCGGTCAAGCAACTCGCCAACGACATCTCGTTCGATGCGAGCAAGGTCAAGGTCGACATCGAAGGCGGGAAAGCCACTCTGAACGGAACGGTCGACTCGAGGGCGGAAGGGCGGCTGGTCGAAGATAAAATTGCAGGGCTCGGCGGCATCCGGCAGATCGAGAACAACCTCGAAGTCGCCGCCCGGAAACTTCGCAGCGACCCCGAAATGCAGGAGATCGTTTCCCAGCTCATCGACAACTCGGCCATTCTGGACGAGAGCGAGATCGAAGTCTCGGTCGAAGACGGCGTCGTCAAACTCGACGGTGCCGTGGACAACTTGAGCCAGAAGGACGAGGCCGCCCAACTCGCCTCGATCTCGGGAGTTTCGCGGGTCGACGGCGAGGGGCTTCTCGCCGAGAAGAGAACGAGCGACGGCACCCGGCGACGGGACCGCTTCGAGAGCCTCACCGACCAGAAGATTGAGGACGCGATCCAACTGGGAATCGAGAATCACCCGATGCTCGTCGCGGTAGCCGATCGGATCGACACGTCGGTGGAGGAAGGCGTCGTCACCTTGACCGGCGAAGTCGGTAGAGTTTCGATGAAGGAAGCGGCCGCCGAGGTCGCCCGGAACACCGTGGGAGTGCAGGGCGTGGAGAACGGGATCGAGGTTCAATGGCCGGGCGAGCCCCCGAGCGACCAGGAGATCGTCAAGAACCTGCGCAGTGTGTTTCAAGTGGACGCCTACCTCGGCGACGCCGAAATCATTCCCCGGGTCCGCGAAAGTCACGTCCATCTTTTCGGGGCCGTCGGCTCGCCCTTCGAGAAACGACGGGCGGGGTCGATCGCGGGATCCCAGCCGGGCGTCGTTCACGTGGCGAACAGTCTCGCCGTCATGGACGAGGGGGAACCGCAACCGGACGAACAGATCGAGGAAACGATTCGCGAGGAACTCGAAATGTTGGGATCGGATCCTCACGTGAAGGTGAACGTGCGAGTCAAAGACGGTGTCCCCGTGTTCACCGGGCGCGTGGCCACGTGGTTTCAATGGCAGGCCTTGTTGAGGATCGCCGAAGACGCCGGGGCGCGCCGGCCTCATGTCGATGTCGACGTTCACTACCGTCCCGCCGGTGCTTCGGATGGGCTCTATGTGCCCCAGTAGGGACGTTGGACTCGCACGCTTCGATCGATCGGAAACGGGCCCCCGGAAAACCGCGCGGAGAAAGAGCGCGCTCCACGCGATGGCGGTATAGACCCACGGCCTTCCGAACGGGTAGGGTGACGGGACTACCACCATTCCTATGAAGATTCCGTTTATCGCGCTCCTTTCCGTACTGCTGTTGTCGATCTGCCTCGCCCAAGCGCAGGACGCCGCTTCCGACTACCCCTGGCAGGGAGCGGTGGCGAAGGCCGACATCACGCCGACCGAGCTTGGATGGATGTCGGGGTACGCGTCGCGCAAGGGGCCGGCCGAAAAAGTTCTCCAGCCCATTTTCGCCAAGGCGCTCGCTCTCCGGGACGCCGACGGAGGACAGTTCGTTTTCGTGACCATGGACCTGATCGGAGTGTCCCGATCGTTTCGCGACGAGATCGCGGCGCTCGCGGAGGAGAAGCACGGGGTGCCGCCGGAGGCGCTTCTTCTCAATGCGTCCCACACCCATAGCAGCCCCATGACCCGTCTCTACGAACCGCCGGGCGGAGGCGCAGAACGGCCCGTCTACGCGAATATCCCGGAAGACGAGCAGGAACTGCGGGTTCGGCAAACCAAGGACTACCTCGAAGATCTCGTTGAAACAGTCGACGGCCTGATTGGGGAGGCGTTGTCGAATCTGGCCCCGGTCACCGTGTCGTGGTCCCACTCCCGATGCGGCTTCGCGATGAACCGCCGGACTCCCGCAGGACCGGGGGCCTGGAAGAACTCGCCCAATCCCGACGCCCCCGTCGATCACGAGGTGCCGGTGCTGCAGGTGAGGTCGAAAGAGAGCGGCGATCTCGAAGCGGTGATGTTCGGGTACGCCTGCCATGCCACGACGCTCTCCATCATGGAGATCAGCGGCGACTGGCCGGGCTACGCCCAGCATATCTTCGAGGCGGAGCATCCCGGGACCGTCGCGATGTTCCTCAATGGATGTTCCGGCGATCAGAATCCCTATCCGCGCCGCATGCTGCCGTACGTGGAACGCCACGGACGCAGCATGGCGACTGCGATCGAGGCCGCGCTGGAGACGCCCGCGGAACCGGTTTCGGGCCCGATTCGGTCGGCGCTGGAGTGGCCCGAAATCCGGTACCAGGAGCCGCCGACGCGAGAGGAACTGGAAGAGAAAGCGGAGTCCGAGGATCGCTTCGACGCCCGTCACGCGAGGTTTCTTCTCGACGTTTTGAAAGAGACCGGCGGCCTCCCGGAGAGCTACCCGGTCCCCGTCCAGGTGGTTCGCTTCGGTGATTCTCTCACGGTGGCGGCGATCGGGGGCGAGGTGGTGGTCGACTATTCGCTGCGCCTGAAGCGCGAGCTGGGCGACCTCACCGGCGGCGCTCCCGTCTGGGTGGCCGGCTACAGCAACGACGTCATGACCTACATTCCCAGCCGGAGGGTTCTGGAGGAGGGTGGCTACGAAGGCGGCAAAGCGATGCGCCACGTGCGTTCGACCGTGCATCCCGCTCCGTGGGAGCCGGCCATCGAAGAACGGCTCGTGGGGAAAATCAAGGAACTCGTCGAGGCCACCGGGAAGGGGGGGTGAGGGAACCGTGCACGAAAAAGCGCCCGGGATCGCTCCCGGGCGCTGGATTGTAAAAAGGCAGTGGTTTGTCGTCCCTCGCTTACTGCTGCGGAGTGCCGCCCGGGGTCGGAGCCGGGGGAGCGGGTTGGCCGGGTGCCGGCTGGCCTGATCCAGGCTGGCCCGTCCCGGGTTGACCGGGAGCTTGGCCTTCCTTCTGGTCGATCTCCGCTTTGTCGCGAAGCTCTTCGAGGTAAGTCTTCATCTTCTCGGATTTGCGTTGCTCGAGCAACCCTTCGGCTAGTTCTTCTTTAACCTCGTTGAAGGACATTTCCTTCTCCTCCGTTTTGCCGGTGACCTTGATGAGGTGGTAGCCGAATTGCGATTTGACCGGCTCGCTGATGGCGCCGATCTCCTGGCTGAAGGCGACTTCCTCGAATTCGGGCACCATCTGGCCTTTTCCGAAGCTGCCGAGTTCGCCGCCCCGGGCTTTGCTCGGATCGTCGGAATGTTTCTCCGCCATCTCCGCGAAGTCGGGGCCGTCGTCCGCGACGAGTTGCTTGTGAATCGATTCGATTTCCTTCTTCGTCGCGGCCAGATCTTCTTCGGAAGCGCCTTCTTCGGTCTTCAGAAGGATGTGCGAGGCTTCCACCGTGGCGGGCTGCTTGAACTTGTCGGGATTCTCGTCGAAGAATGTTTTCAGTTCTTTCTCGTCGGGCGCTTCGACGTCGGAAGTCACTTTTTCGACGAGTTGCTGGATCTTGGTCTCCTGCTCGATCTGGAGGCGAATTCGATCGAGGTCGACGCCGGCCCGAGCGGCGAATTCCTCGAGCGAGGCGCCTTCGGGAATCGACTTGGCGATTTCTTCGAGAGCCTTATCGACTTCTTCTTCGCTCACTTCGTAGTCCGCGTCCTCGGCCGCGTTGAGAAGGAGCGTCTTTGAAATCAGCTCGTTGATCACCATTTGCTCGATCTGGGGTTGCAGCATGGCCTGCTGTTCCTGCGGCATCTGTTGAAGCTGGCGGGCGAATTTGGCCATGAACAGTTCGTGGACGTCGCCCTGGGTGATGGGGGTGTCGTCCACGGTGATCACGACTTTCTCGTTGTCGAATTGCGCGGCAGGCGCATTTTGAGCTCCGGGATTCGGCGGGGCGGATGCTTCGTCCTGAGCACCGGCATAACCGGGCAGGAGCGAAAGTCCGATGACCGCGGCTAGCGCGGGGGGTGTCAGTTTAGGTGTCTTCATAATTGTCTTGGAAAAATTGATGTTGGAAAAGGGTGGCGCGGCGAAAATGGCGGGTCCTAACGAAGGGAGCGTCTCGGCGGCGACTCGGCGATCTTGTCGGTGGTGGCCGGGCCCGGGCGAGGGGACTTGACGAAAACGCGCGAGATCAGTTTTGGTGAGTGAGAACCCCACGACCTGAGCAGGGACGCGGCAAGCGTGCATGGAAACAGAAAGGGATACAATCGGAATCTACCTGCGCGAACATGGAGAGAGGCGTCGAGACAATCGATCAACCACGGAAGCTCGCTACCCGGAACGGAGCGGTTGCGGCGTTGCCTGATCCGGGGACAGGCACGGAATAGTCGGGTACGGAATAGTCGAGGAGGGGCGGCAGGTTGCGGACCATGAAAAGTTACGATAAATATAAAAAATGCAAGTTGCAAGCTTGCGGTTGGCGCGAAGCGGGTGCCATTACAGACGATTGCGCCCTGAAATTGTTCAGAACTTTGTGCTAAAGTGCCGAGATGCCGGAAACCCGTCGCCAATTTTTGAAATCTTCCACGGGTCTTCCGGTGGTGGCCGCCGTCGGCGGCATCGCGGCCGAGACCTCGGAGTCAGGCTCGAATCCGATCCCGGTCGAGAACGCCGAAGCGGGCGCGATCGATTGGCAGTTGACCCGAGTGAGGCTTGACTCCCGCGACGGCTATCGCGCGCCGGACATCGAGGGCTATTGCTCGAAGCAGTCGGTCGCGGCCGGCGAGACGCTCGACATCTTCGCGAGCAGCAGGCTGGAAGGCGAGTTCACCCTCGAGATTTTCCGGACCGGTTACTACGGCGGCCGCGGCGCCCGGCTCGTGAAGACGCTCGGGCCGCTTCCCGTTCGACCGCAGCCGACGCCGGAGCCGACCCGCGGGGAGCGGCACCTGCACGAGTGCCGTTGGGAACCGTCCGCCTCGATCGCGATCCCCGAGGACTGGGTCAGCGGGGTGTATCTCGGTCGGTTGACGACGCCGGACGAGACCGGGCACGGCTACTGGCAGAGCTACGTCGTCTTCGTCGTCAAGGACGACCGGCCCGCGGACATTTGCTTACAGTGCTCCGACAACACTTGGCAGGCCTACAACCGCTGGCCGGACAATTTTTCGATCTACACCCATCCCAAGGGCAACCAGGGTCCCTGGGCCGACGTCAGCTTCGACCGTCCCTACGCCAAGTATGCGCAGATCTACGAGAACCCCCAGTCGATCGGGTCCGGCGAGTGGCTCTGCTTCGAGTTCCCCATGGCCTACTGGCTGGAAAAGGAAGGCTACGACGTTACCTACTGTTCCAACGCGGACATGATCGATCCCGGCTACGCGCGCCCGGGGAGGTTCAAGGGCTTCCTCAGCAACGGCCACGACGAATACTGGGACATTCGGGAATACGAAAACGTGGTGAACCTGCGCGACACCGGAACGAACCTGCTCTTCTTCTCCGGCAATTCGGTCTGCTGGGTGACGCCGATGTCGGCGAGCAGCGACGGACGCGAAAACCGCGTCATCCTTCGGGGCGGACCCTACGGCGGCGAATACAAGTACGCCGTCAATCGCGAGAAGAAACACGGTCCCTTTCCGCATCGCGGACCCGACGAGGGCTACCTGATGGGGGCTCGGAATGTCGAACCCGTCAACGGCGGCGGGGACTGGATCTGCGAGAAGCCCGACCACTGGATGTTCGAGGGGACCGGCATGAAAAAAGGCGACGCCGTCCCCGGCCTGATCGGCTGGGAGTACCACGGCGATCCGCCGGAGGACATCGACGGCCTCGAGGTGGTCGCGGCAGGCACGGCGCTGCAGGGCGGGGTGAATCCGCAGCAGTGGACGGCCACCATTTATCCCGGACCGAAGGACAATTTCGTCTTCAACGCCTCTACCATCTTCTGGTGCCAGGGGCTGGCCTCTCCGCCGGGGCACATGCTGCCGTGGTCGCACTGGTCGCGTCCCCACGGACCGGACGAGCGGGTTCAGCGGATGACGAAGAATCTGCTCGATCGGGCCGTGGACGGCGGCGGATCGTCGGGGTAGGAAAGTGGTCCAGCTGATGTTCACGGCCAGGCAAGGATGCCCGCCCCTGCGACACGCCCCGCGCGATGACGGGCCGACATTTCCGTAAGAATCCGGCATCAGGGGACATATTACTACTGATGGTCCCTCCTATCGTTAACCGCGGCGTCTTCGGCCTTGCCTTCGCCGTCGCCCTTCTCGGCCTCGTCGCTTCGGGGCGGGGAGAAGAGCGTGCCGGCGTCGACTTCAACCGCCACGTCCGGCCCATCCTGTCGGACAAATGCTTCTTCTGTCACGGTCCCGACGCCCACGATCGCAAGGCCGATCTCCGGCTCGATACGAAGGCGGGTACCCGGGCGGATCTCGGTGGCTACGCGGCCGTCGTTCCCGGCGACGTCGACAAGAGCGAACTGGTCGCCCGCATTGCCAGCTCCGATCCGGACGACCTCATGCCGCCGGAGGAGTCCCACAAGAAACTCGATCCCGAGGAAATCGCGCTCCTGACCCGCTGGGTCGAGGAAGGTGCCCCGTATCCCGACCAGTGGGCCTACGTCCCCCCGGCCAAACACGAGCCGCCCGCGGTGGAGGACGCGACTTGGCCGGCGGCCGAAAGCCCGGGCGAATGGATCGACCGTTTCGTTCTCGCCCGACTGGAGGAGGAAGGGCTGTCTCCCTCTCCGGAAGCCGACCCGGTCACCCTGATTCGGCGCGTCCATTTCGACCTCGTCGGCCTGCCGCCAACGCCGCAGGCGGTCGATGATTTTCTTTCGGCCTACGAAGCCGATCCGGAAAAGGCATGGACGGAAACCGTCGACGAACTGTTCGCTTCCCCGCATTTCGGGGAGCGCATGGCGGTCTACTGGCTCGATCTGGTCCGCTTCGCCGACACCGTCGGCTACCACGGCGACCAGGATCACAACATCTCGCCCTATCGCGACTACGTGATCCGCTCGTTCAACGAGAACCTCCCCTTCGATCGCTTCACCCGCGAGCAGCTCGCCGGCGATCTGCTTCCCGACGCGGGCAAGTGGCAGAGGGTGGCCTCGGGCTACAACCGCCTCCTGCAGACCTCCCACGAAGGGGGCATTCAGAAAAAAGAATACGACGCCATCTATCTCGCCGACCGCGTCCGGAACCTCTCGGCCGTCTGGATGGGCGCCACCGTCGGTTGCGCCGAGTGCCACGACCACAAGTACGATCCCTACACCATGCGCGACCACTACGCGCTCGGCGCCTTTTTCGCCGATATCCACGACGAGGGCTACACCGGCGACACGATTCCCGCCAACCGCGAGCCGGAGATGCCGTTCTATCCGGACGACGTCGAGAAGCGTCTCGAGGAACTGGCCGAGAAAAGGTATTCGATGCTCTCGCCGGAAGGCCGGACGCAACTCGCCGAACTCGAGGAGAAAAAGGAGGCACTCGCTTCCGACGTCAAGGTCGGCAAAGACAGAAAGCGGAAGGAGGCGGTGGCGAAGGAGCTTGCCGAAACCAAGGAAGCGATCCTGGCTCTCGTGCCCGAAGCGAAGCGGGCGGAGTGGGACGAGCTCGAAGCCGAACGAAGGGAGGTCGAAAAGCAGGGGCGTCCCACCATGATCACCGTGGCGAAAGCGCCCCGGACCATGCGGGTGCTGCCGCGGGGCAACTGGCAGGACGACAGCGGCGAAGTCGTCGCCCCGGCCGTTCCCGCCTTTCTCGGTTCTCTGGAATCAGGGGATGGCCACCGTCCCACGCGCCTCGATCTCGCCGATTGGCTCACCGATCCGGAGAACGGCGTCGGCGGCCTCACCGCGCGCGTTTTCGCCAATCGCTTCTGGTATCTGTTCTTTGGAACCGGAATTTCCAAATCGCTCTCCGATTTCGGCGGGCAGGGGGAATCTCCCGCCAATCCCGAATTGCTCGACGCCCTCGCGGTCGCCTTCTACGAGAGCGGCTGGGACGTCAAGGATACGGTGCGCTCGCTGGTCGCCACCCGCGCCTATCGCCAGTCTTCGCTGGCGTCTCCCGAACTCGTCCGGCGCGATCCCCACAACCAGCTGGTCGCCCGACAGTCACGCTACCGCCTTCCCGCCGAGACGATCCGCGACAACGCCCTCGCCGTCAGCGGCCTGCTCGTCACCGAGCTGGGCGGAGCGAGCGCGAAACCCTACCAGCCCGCCGGCTACTACCGGCATCTCAACTTTCCCCAGCGGGAATACACGGCCGACACCGGCGAGGCGCAGTGGCGGCGCGGGCTCTACACCCACTGGCAGCGCATGTTCCTCCACCCCATGATGAAGGCGATGGATGCTCCCAGCCGCGAGGAATGCACCGCGCAACGGCCGCGTTCGAACACCCCCAATGCCGCCCTCGTGCTCCTCAACGACCCGACTTTCGTCGAAGCCGCCCGCGTTTTCGCGGCCCGGCTTCTCGAGGACGGGGAGGAATCGGCCCCGGCGCGATTGGACAAGGCCTTTCGTCTCGCGCTGTCGCGCCTCCCCGACGACGAGGAGCGCCAGGCCCTCGAGAACCTGCTCGCGAAAACCCGCGGCGAATACCAGTCGAACGCCTCCGCCGCCGAAGAACTGATTCGCGTGGGCACCGCTCCCGTCCCGGAAAACGTCGATTCCGTCGAGCTCGCCTCCTGGACCGCCGTGACCCGGGCGATTCTGAACCTCAACGAGACGATGGCGAGGAATTAGGAGCAAGAAGCAAGAAGCAAGAAGCAAGAAGCAAGGAGCAAGGAGCAAAGGAGCAAAGGAGCAAAGGAGCAAAGGAGTAAAGGAGTAAAGGAGTCGAGAAGCCCGATGAACCCTCTGAAGTCCGCGGTCCGACCCCCCAAAAAAACCCTGTCGAAACCGATCCAGTCATGAATCCCTTCAACACCGCCAACTATCTCAACCGCCGTGCCTTTCTCGGTCAGGCCGGATTGGGTCTTGGCTCGGCGGCCCTGGCGAATCTCATGGGGCCCGGCTCCGCCTCCGGGGGCGTCGGAGGGGCGGCCGGGCTTCCCCATTTCGCGACCAAGGCCAAGCGCGTCATCTTCCTCTGCATGGCGGGAGGCCCCTCGCATCTCGAGACTTTCGACTACAAGCCGAAGCTCGACGAGCTCGACGGCAAACCCATGCCCGCTTCCTTCACCGAAGGCCAGCCCATCGCCCAGCTTCAGGGGAAGGAACTCAAAGTGCAGGGGCACCTGACCAAGTTCCGTCGCCACGGCGAGAGCGGGCAGCTTATCAGCGACTTCCTCCCGCACACCGCCAAGCTCGCCGACGATATCGCCGTGGTCCGCTCCATGGTGACCGAACAGATCAACCACGATCCCGCCCACACCTTCATGAACACCGGCACCGCCACGAGCGGTCGTCCGTCCATGGGTTCCTGGGTCACCTACGGTCTGGGATCGGAAACCGAGGATCTGCCCGGCTTCGTCGTGCTCACCAGCGTCGGCGGTCGCAATCCCCAGCCCATCGCCTCGCGCCAGTGGTCCGCCGGATTTCTTCCCAGCCAGTACCAGGGCGTCGAATTCAATTCCTCCGGCGACCCGGTCCACTACGTCCGGAATCCCGCGGGCGTCTCCGCCGCGCAGCAGAACGCCCTCGTCGACACCATCGGGAACCTCGACCGCAAGCGCAACGCCCTCGTCGGCAACCCCGAGATCGACACCCGCATCGCCGCCTACGAGATGGCCTTCCGCATGCAGACTTCCGTCCCGGAACTGATGGACGTTTCCGATGAACCGCAGCACGTCCTAGATCTCTACGGCGCCGTCCCCGGCGACGGCTCCTACGCGTCGAACTGCCTCCTCGCCCGCCGCCTCGCCGAGCGCGGCACCCGCTTTATCCACCTCTACCACCGCGGCTGGGATCACCACGGCGACCTCGCCCGCTACATGGACGTCTGCTGCGGCCTCACCGACCGGCCCACCTGGGCGCTGATCACCGACCTGAAGCAGCGCGGACTGCTCGACGACACTCTGATCGTCTGGGGCGGCGAGTTCGGCCGCACCCCCATGTTCCAAGGCAAAGGCGGCCCCGGCCGCGACCACCACATCAAGGGCTTTTCGATGTGGATGGCCGGCGGCGGGATCCGGCCGGGAATCAGCCACGGCGCCACCGACGAACTGGGCTACCACGCGGTCGACGAGGTCGTTCACGTCCGCGATCTCCACGCCACCATGCTGCACCAGCTCGGCATCGACCACGATCGGTTCAGCTTTCCTTTCCAAGGGCTCGACATGCGTCTCACCGGCGTGGAGAAGGCGCGGGTGGTGCGGGAATTGATCTGAATCCGCAGGCGGCGGCCTTCGTGGAGCTTCCCTCGGAACGGGTTCGACCGGCCGACGGGACGATCGAAAACCGATTCCGGGTCGTTTTTTCTTTGCCTCGCCGTCGTCTTCGTTAGCATGGGGGGAACATGAAAACTTCTTTGATCGTATTCGCAATCGCGCTGCTGGCAGCCGGCGCGTCGGCCCGAACCTGGACTTCCGCGGACGGGAACAAGCTGGAGGCGGAGTTCATTTCCGCCACGGAGACGCACGTGACCATTCGCCGCGAGGCGGACGGACAGCGCTTCACCCTGGAACTTTCCAAGCTCTCGGATGCCGACCAGGATTGGGTGAAGGCCCAGTCGCGGCCCGCGCTTGGCGCCGAACCCGACGACAGTCTGGAGGATCTGCCCGACGAGGTCGCCGAGATGATTTCCTCCCGGGGCTCGCTGCTGTTCCAGGACGATTTCAATCGCGACGACACCGTGGACAGGGAAGATCTCGGGGAGCACTGGAAGACCAACAGCGAGAGCCGGGCGCAGGGCGAGAAGCAGAACGATTTGAACGGCGGGGCCTTGGTCATGACGCTTTCGGACAAGGCGGACCATGCGATTTCGACGCGCCACACCACCTCGGAACCGTTCAAGGACGCCGTCGTTTCGTTGAGGGTGAAGCTGGAGGAAGACGAGCAGATCAAGCTGGCCTTCAACGACCGCGAGGAAGAATCCGTGTGGGCCGGTCACGTCAACGGCGTTACCCTCGCCCTGGACAAGGTGATTCTGGCGGACGAGCGGGAAGGACGCTTCAAGCTGGAGTACCGGGACAAGGCCGAGACGCCCGAGGGAAAAGAGGCGATGGAAGAGGCGGTGTCGAAAACGGAGCAGACGGCGCGCATCCAGCTGAAACCCGGCGAGTGGATCGACGTCGTGACCGTTCATCAAGGCGAGACCCTGACGGTTTATCTCAACGGCTACAAGGTGACGTCCTTCACCTCTCCGGGCTTCGGCCACGAGACGAAGCGGGATTTCGCCTTCGCGGTTCCGAAGCGCGCCACGGTGGACGACTTGAAGATCTGGAAACTCGCGCCGGGCGAGGAGTGAGCCGGAAAAGGGGGGGTGCGGGGTCGGGGTCGGGGTCCGGGCGAAGTCGGGGTCGCGGGGTCCTAGAATCTAGAATTTGACCACCTCCTTTGTTTTCTCTAGCCTCGCGACATGCCCCCGGCGCCAGCCCATCGTCCATTTGGATAAGACGATGGACAAAATTCTAAATTCTAGGACTGGTACCCTTAAGACCCCAGAAGCCCGGCCGAAATCCCCCGAGAGACGATTTTTCCGGATTGTCTCGCTCGGCAGGGTTGACTCTCTGGCCGAACCCTGTTGATTGAGCGTTGCGATGAGTAAATCGGGGCTGTCGGATATGAAGATGAGCGAATTGATCGACCTGCTGGAGCGTCGGCTGACCGTCATCGGCGACGCCGAACTGCGCGAACGCAATCCCGAGGCCCAAATGGCCCAGCTTCGGGAAGTGTCGGAGGCGATCGCGGCGTTTCACGAGCGCCACCGCGAGGAAATCCCCGCGCGGCTCAACCATTTTCTCGCGAACGCCAGCTACGGCAAGGCGCTCGACTGGGCCCGCGCCGAGCGGGAGAGCTAGGTCCGGAAGATGGCTTCCTTCACGTGACCTTCGTTCATGTCGACGCGTTCGGGACGTCCCTTGTGCATGTAGACGACTTCGGTGTGGTCGAGACCGAGCAGGGCCATGATGGTCGAGTGGATGTCGTGGACGTGCATCTTGTCTTCGGTGGCGTACAGCCCCAGCTCGTCCGTGGCACCGATGGTTTGGCCGCCCTTGACGCCGCCGCCGGCCATCCACATGGTGAAGCCGGTGGGGTTGTGGTCGCGGCCGTCGCCTTTCTCGCTCATGGGCGTGCGGCCGAATTCGCCGCCCCAGATCACGAGGGTTTCGTCCAGCAGGCCGCGCTGCTTGAGATCCTTGATCAGGCCGACGATGGGCACGTCGACGTTGTTGCAGAGGCGGCTGTGGTTTTCCTCCATCTTGCTGTGGCTGTCCCACTTGCTGCCGGCACCGTGGTAGAGCTGGATGAAGCGCACCCCGCGCTCGACCAGCCGGCGGGCCATGAGGCACTGGCGGCCGTAGACCCGGGTCTCCTCGTTTTCGAGGCCGTAGAGCTCCTTGACGTGCTCGGGCTCGCTGTCGAGGTCGATGGCCTCGGGCGCTTCGGCCTGCATGCGAAAGGCCAGTTCGTAGCTGCGGATGCGGGCTTCGAGGTTGCTGTTCGACTCGCGAGCGTCGTAGTGGCGGCGATTGAGCCCCTGCAGAAAATCGAGCTTCTGCTGCTGACGGCGGGCGGTGACCCCGGCCGGATTGTTGAGGTCCTTGATCGGCTCGTCGCCGTTTTCGAAGAGAATGCCCTGGTGCATGGCGGGAATGAATCCCGATCCCCAGGCGCGGGCGCCGTTCACGACCATGGAGTTGGAATCCTTGATCACCACGAAGCCGGGGAGACTTTGATTCTCGCTGCCGATGCCGTAGGAGATCCACGAGCCGAGGGAGGGGCGGCCGCCGAAGACGGAGCCGGTGTTCATCTGGCAGACGCCGCCGGCGTGGTTGATGCCGTCGGAGACGCAGGAGCGAATCACGCACAGTTCGTCCGCGATTTCGGAGTGCTTGGGAAGCCAGTCCGAAATCCACAGCCCGCTCTCGCCGTGCCGCGCCCACTTTCGCTTCGATTCGAGCAGCGGCGAATTGACTTCGCCCATGGCCGTGACCGGGCGTTCGAAGCTGTCGGGGAGCGATTCGCCGGCGAGTTCGTTGAGCAGCGGTTTGGGATCGAAGAGATCGAGATGGCTGGGGCCGCCTTCCATGAACAGCCAGATCACGTTCTTGGCCTGGCCGAAGCGGTGGGGGATCTTCGCGCCGACAGGACTGGGCGGCCCGCCCGAGGCGATGAGGTTTTCGCCGGTCAGGGCCGAAAGCGCCACGGCGCCGAAGCCGGCACCGGCGCGGCCGAGGAATTCGCGGCGGCTGCTGGGATGGTCGATTCGATTGCAGGACATTTTTCTAGAGGGTTTAGGGAGAAAGGCGGGAGGCTTCTCAGTGAAGGTAGAGGAACTCGTTGGAGGTTAGCAGGGCGTGGCAGAAATCGGTGACGGCGCCGAGGAGTTGGGGCGAGTGCCCCGACTTCGGTTTGCCGGGGGTTTCCCGGAGCCAGGCGGTGTTCGGGGCGGGGTGTTCGCCGTCTTCGCCGGCGAAGTTCCAGTCGAGCACGCGGGTCCCGCCGCCGCCGTTGACGAGAAGCTGCTCGGGGTCGAGGGCGCCTTTGCTGACGACGAGGCGCGCGAGCTGGCCGTCCCAGAGATGGCCTTTCTGGTCGCGTCCCCCGATCAGCGCCTTGATCTCCGGCTTCGGCTTCAACCCTTCCACGACCTCGTGGGACACGATGCTCGTTTGCAGGGGGGAATCCGGATCGGAGAGGTCTTTGAGGTAGAAGGTGACGGACCCTTTGGTGACGTCGTCGGAAGACGGCGCGGCCGAAACGGAGGCGGCGAAATAGACCGGCTTGCCGAGAGGGAAGCTCAGGTCCGAAGCGACCACTTCGTAGATCCGATTGCCCTGGAAGTCGTCGCCGACCAACTGCATGATGAAATTGCGCGGTTGATAGCGCGATTTCTCGCTGGTGACGCCGAAGGTCCAGCCCGCGTCTTCGTCGGAGCCGTTCCACCGGCTGAAGAGGGTGTTGACCGAGGCGTCGGGGTGGACGCCGTCGAGATTGGCCACGGCTTCAATGGTGAATTCGCCGCCGGACAGTTCCGCCTCCTGAGCCTCGAGGCGTTCGAAGCGGCTGCCGGGCTGGAGCCAGAGCGAATTTTCTCCGAGATCGATGCCCTCCGCCTCGCCGAAAGCCTGGCTCGCGGGTCGGAGACCGTTCTCGTCGGGAAACTTGTACTCCGGCGCGGGCGCCTCGATGGTCGTCGTCTGCGCCTCGACGAAGGCGAGGGCGTTTTCCACTTCCTCGGGGAGCGCCTCGCGACCGTAGGCGATGAGGTAGGCCTCGCGGACGCGGTCGGCGTCGATCGAGTCGTCGCCGGAGAGAATGCGTTCGGCAAAGGCGGTAGCGCGCGAGAGGGTAAACTCGCCGTTCACCAGCATGAGCGACTGGTTGGGCGTCGTCGTCTCCATCCGGTCGGGTTCGGAGCTGAAGCCGGAAGGAACGTCGAAACCGCCCATCATGGCGTCCTTCTTGTTCCGCCGTTTTTTCACGTAGACGCTTCGGTTCGGCTTGTCGCCTTCGACGGAGGGGCCTCCCTCCCGATGGGCGAGTTCGCCCGAAACGGCGAGCACGGCGTCGCGGATCTGTTCGGCGTCGAGACGCTGCGGCGGGAAACGCCAGAGGAGCCGGTTGGCCGAGTCGGCGATGTTCTCGGTGGACGTCGGCTCGCGCCGAGCGGTCTGCCGGTAGGTGGCGCTCGTCATGACGAGGCGGTGGAGAGGTTTCAGTTTCCACTCGCCGTCGAGGAATCGCTTGGTGAGCCAGTCGAGCAATTCTGGGTGGCTGGGTTTCTCGCCGAGGCGGCCGAAATCGTTCGGCGTCGGGACGAGGCCGGTCCCGAAATGCCGTTGCCAGACGCGGTTGACGATGACGCGGGTGGAAAGGGGATTGTCCTCGCTGGCGATCCAGTCGGCCAAGGCGAGGCGGCGTCCGGTGGTCGCGTCGGTGGGCTCGATCTCCGGAGCGGGCTGACCGAGGAGAGTCAGGAAGGCGGGTTCGATTTCCGTTTTTCCGGTGCGGCTTTCCAGCACGGTCGAGACGGGTTCCCGGCTGATGTCGGTCGAGATGAACGCGGTCGGCAGCGGCTCGGGTTCGTTTTTCAGCGCTTCGACGAGTTCGTTGTAGCGAGCCAGCTTTTCCGGATCCTTCGCGAAGCTCTTTTTGGGATCGACCCGGTTCTGCTGGTCCACGACCTGGCGCTCCACCAGCTGCGTCATTTGCTCCTCGTAGGGGGTGCGCTCCTCGGCCGGTTTGCGGTACATCGCCTGGATGTCTTCGGGAAATTGCTCCACCGCGTACTTTCCCTTGCCCTCGAGAAGCGGCCTCGTCATTTCGGCCAGTTCTTCGCGGGCCTCCTTCGTCGACTTTTCCCAGGCGGCGAGTTCCTTCTCGTATCGGGCGATTTGCTCGGGCGTCCCCAGTGGCTGGTCCTCGGGCCACCAGGTCGTGGCGAGAAAGGACTGCAGGGCGTAGTAGTCCTTCTGCAGAATGGGGTCGAACTTGTGGTCGTGACACTGGGCGCAGCCGATCCCGAGACCGAGGAACACCTCGCCGGTCACGTTGGTCATTTCGTTGACGATCAGTTCCCAGTGCATCCGGGCGTTGCGCTGGTTGTATTCGTAGATGCCGTGCCGCAGGAAGGCGGTGCCGATGAGAGCGTCGGGATCGTCGGCGGCGAACTCGTCCGCCGCGAGTTGTTCGCGGACGAAGCGGTCGTAGGGCTTGTCTTCGTTGAAGGAGCGGATGACGTAGTCCCGGTAGCGCCAAGCGTCGGGGCGGTACCCGTCGGCGCGATACCCGTCGCTTTCGGCGTAGCGCGCCACGTCGAGCCAGTGCTGCCCCCAGCGTTCGCCGTAGCGGGGGCTTTCGAGGAGTCGGTCGACGAGTTCGGCCACGGCGGCGTCGGCGTCCTTCGCGTAGGCTTCCGCGAAGGCGGCGGCTTCTTCCGGGGCCGGCGGCAGGCCGTGCAGGTCGAAGTGGATTCGGCGAACCAGTTCCGAGGCTTCGGCGGGTTCCGCGGGCGTCAGATTGGAAGCTTCCAGCGCCCGGAAAACGAAGGGATCGATTTCGTTCTTCGCCCAGTCGGCCCCGTTTTCGGGCACCTCGACTTCGGCTAGCGGCTGGACGGCCCACCACTTCCGGTCCTCGTCGGTGAAGCCGTGCTCGTCCGTCTCGGAGCGGGTCGCCTTTTCCTCGGGCCAGGGGGCGCCGAGGGCGATCCATTTTTCCAGGTCGGCCACCTGCTCGGGCGCGAGGGCCGTTTTCGGCGGCATCGAAAAGTCGGGGTCGCCCCGGCGCACCGCTTCGACGAGGAGCGATTCTTCCGCTTTTCCGGGAACGATCGCCGGGCCGGAATCTCCGCCGGCGACGATGAAGTCGCGGTGATCGAGCCGCAGGCCGTTCTTCGATTTCTCCGGGCCGTGGCAGTCGTAGCATTCGGCCGAAAGGAGGGGTCGAATCGCGGACTCGAAAAAGCGCAGCCCCTCGCGGTCGTCCGCGCCGGCGGCGAGGCACGGAAGAGCAAGGGCGAGAGTCAGATAAAGGGACCGGTTCATTGGACTGGGTCGGTTCGGATCCACAGGGTCGGGGCGGGGCTGGTGGGGTGTTCTTTGGAAGCGAAGGCGTGGACGAGGCCCTGCTTGTCACTTTCGCCCGTTTCCCGGACGAGGACAAGCGTAGCGAGACCGTCTTCGCGCCGTCGCAGGAAGCGAACCAAGGCCTCGGAGGAGATCTCCACGAGGTCGTGCGACGAGCCTTTGGGAATGTCGAACTCCGCGAGGCGCTCGAAGCGGGACGGATCGAGCGGTTCGCCGGCGAAGGCGGCGGCGTTCGGCCATCGCAGCCGATTCTCGTTCCAGCCGCCGAGCGACGGATCGAGCGCGCCGTAGACCGCGAAGCGGGAATGCGGGACCAGCGAGGAGAATCCGAGCCCGCTCGATTCGACCTTCAGGGCGAGGCGGGCGGACTCGACCGCGGACGGTGCGAGGCCCGACAGGTCGAAGGTCAGGACGGCGCGGCGTTCGTTGCCCGGGGCGAGGTCGGTGTGCTTGACCATGAGGAGGGGATCGGACCCGGTCGGCGAGTGGGATTCGCCACGACGGATGTAGGCGTCCCTGCCGCGTCCGGTCTCGGTCGAGAAGGCCTTCCAGGTTCCCACCGTCGGCGCCGGAGGAGCGACCCGGGCGACTTCCTCGTCGGGGCTCGAAGGTATGTTCGCTCCGAAATGCAGCGACTTGCCGGAGAGGAGGTGGCGAGGTTGCAACATCTCCTCGCGGTTCACCGTCACTTCGCCGTCGAAAACGAAGACGTGCGAGCCGCCGACCGCGGAAGTCGTCACGCCGAATTTCGTGCCGAGATCGACGACTTCCATCTTGTCGGTGTCGATGGCGAACCCGTGGGCGGATTCAGGAACGTCGGCGACCACCGAACCCTCCACCAATCGACAGCGCATTTCGGAACTCACTTCCAGCACGGACGGCGCTTCCAGCGTCACGGTCGCGCCGCTGTCGAACCGGATCGTCGCCATGCCTTGCGCCAGAGCCAGCGTGCCCACGCCGAGCCTGGCGCCTTCCTTGGTGGGGAGTTCCGATCCTTCCCAGCGGCAGCCTTCGGCCTGAACGAGGGTGGCGACCATCGTCGGAGCCGCCTCTCGGCCGATCGTCAGAAACGCTCCCAAGCCCAGCAGCAGCCCGATTCCCGCGGCGACCGCCACCCACCGCAACCGCGTGCCGGGCTGGCTCGTTCCGGGTTGGGGCGCCCCGCGGTCCGCCAGCAGGTGCTGGAGCGATTCGCCTTCGGTCTCCAACTGGGCGTGCAGCCAGCGCTTCTCCACGTACTCGCGGCGGAGTTCGGGATCGGCGACCACTTCTCTCCGAAGGGCGTCCCATTCCTCCCCGGTCAATTGCCCGTCGAGCGAGCGGTTGATGTATTCGCGGTTCACGACGTGGTTTCCAGTTGGCGGTTGATGCATTCGTTGAGAGCGCCGCGGATCCGGCTCAGCAGCCGGTAGACCGCGCCCTCGGTGCGGTTGGTTTGCCGGGCGATCTCGGCGATCCCGCAATCCTCGTAGTAGCGCAGGAGAACGGTGTGCCGCTGGTTCTTCGGCAGACGGCGGAGGCAAAAGCGGAGCGCTTCGGACCGGGCCGCGAGCGAATCCGACTGGCGGTCGATTTCCTCCGCGACCGACTCGATGAATGCGGGATCGCTGGAGTAGACCGGATTGCGTTTTTCGGAACGGCGGTAGTTGAGAATCTGGTGAAGCGCAATCTTGCGGGCCCAGGCGAGAAAGTTGGTTCCGGGTTCGAAGTCGCCGAATTTTTTCCACATGGTCAGCCGACAGGCTTGCAGGATGTCTTCGGCGTCGTTCCGGTCGACGACCAGGGTGTAGACGTAGGCGGCGAGGGACTTTCCGTGGGCGTTCAGCAACTCCAGGTAGCTTTCCGGAGAGTGGTCTGGATCGGAATCTGGCATCTCACAAAGCCTAAGGTCCGGGAACCGGAATATTGGACAAAAAAAACGCGAATTCTTGCGGGTCGCTTGGCGGCTGCCCTCTCCGAGGCCGACAGGGTTGAGGCACCCGTTGAACCCCCTTACGTGGTTCGGGAAATGTCCCCGGATCGATGTCGGCTTGTGCCGCCGGCACCACGAGAACCATTTGGTCGCCGTGACGCTGTCCTGGTCGTTGCTCGGCTTGGGGCTGCTTCTCCTCGCCGCCGGAGCGATGACGACGAGTCTTCTTTCGTGCCTCGTCGGCTTGGCCGCCGTGATCGCCGCCGGGTTGTTCCGGGCGAGCTCCCCCGTGAGGTCCGCCGACGCGAGAGAGGACTACGCCACCATCGCGGGCACGGGAGAATCCTACCGCCAGCGATTGAGTCGGGGCGGCGGGGAGAAGCGGCAGGGAGAAGACACCGAGTGACCGGAGGGCGGTTGTTCAACGCCGACAGCGCTGCCGGACGCCCGCGGGTTTCAACGGTTTCCTATGGTATACACGTACGCGCGGGGTAATCTCCGTGCGCATGTAATATATGGATGTAAATTTCTGAAAAGTGGTCTTGATCGAATTCTTGCGGCTCACGGAACCTAGGTGTTCGAGAATCGGAGCAGTAAACAGAAAATATATAGTTTTGGACATGGAATGTAGCTCTATTGGCAGAAAATGTATATTTTAGGACAGAAAGTGTAAATCTACACGGGGCGTCTGTCCATGCCTCGAATCTTGCCTGCCCTCGGCACGACAGATGCTTGAATTGTTTTTTTGCTGGATCCAACCGCACCATGAAACGCCCAACGCCTGCCTCGTCGCAATCCGCCTCGGACATTGAACCCGTTCCTCCGGAGCCGTCGTCCACAGAATCGAAGCCGACCGCGTCGAAGCCGACCGCGTCCAGTTCCGCTGTCGAGGAATGCTACCGACGCGGAAAGCTCGTTGTCGTGGAACACGGAGCAACCATTCCCACCGACAGTTGCGTAAAGTGCGGGCGTTCCGCCAAACGCGAGATCCTGACCGAATTGAGGAGCCCGTTCAACCCCCTTACGTGGTTCGGGAAACGCCCCCGGATCGAAGTCGGCCTGTGTCGAAGACATCACGAAAACCACTTGGTCGCCGTTGCGTTGACTTGGTCGCTGCTCGGCTTGGGCCTGCTTCTCTTCGTCGCCGGCGTGGTGACGAAGAGTCTCGTTTCGTGTCTCTTCGGCTTGGCTGCCATGGCCTTTTCGGGATTGTTTCGGGCAACCTCGCCCGTGACGTCCTCCGACGCCTGTGAGGAGGGCGCGACCATCGCGGGAACGGGAAAATCCTACCGCCAGCAGTTGAATCGCGGGACGGAGGAAGGGCAGGAGGAAGAAGGAGCCCGTTGACCGGAGGGCGACCGGCGTCGTTTCAACGCCGATCGCGTTATTGCGGTCCGGCGGGTCGGCGGCTAGTCTCGCGGCCTCATGTCGGACGCCCGCGAGTTTCAACGCCTTTTCGGAGAGCGGCCCACCGTGGCGGCGCGGGCGCCGGGCCGGGTTAATTTGATCGGCGAGCACGTCGACTACCTCTGCGAAAGCCCTTGGAAGCGGCGACTGGACCGCCGCAGGTCGCGCCATGGGGGAGAATCACGATTCCCTGCGCGACGACTTCGAGGTGAGTTGCGAGGAACTCGATGCGCTGGTCGACGCCGCCCGCGAGTTCGGTCTCGGGCGCGGGCTCGTCGGGTCGCGGATGACCGGCGGCGGTTTCGGCGGCTCCACCGTCTCGCTGGTTCGCGCGGATGCGGCCGAATCGTTGAAGGAGCACCTCGAAAAATCCTTTCAGGAAAAGTTTGGCCGGAGTCTCGATTGTTTCATAACATCCGCCGCGGGCGGCGCGAAGCTCGTTCCTCTATGACCGCGCTACGCTTTTAGGAGACTTTTGAAAAACCCTGAAACGCAAAATCTAAATGAAGAGACGTGATCAAACTCAGCGGCTTCGCCGAATCGAGATGCGAACGCCCCTTCGGGCTGCGGCCCTTTTCTCCGCTCGCTTCGTTGCTCCTCAGTCGTGGGGCTCGCCCCACTCCCTCGTCGCGCCTCGCCAGCGGACAAAATGACTCGCAGTTTTCCATTCCAGAGTTTTTCAACAGTCTCTTAGATGAGATTTTCCCTGTCACCGGTCACCCTGATCTGTATGAGCGCGCTGTCGACTTTCTCTCTCGCCGATCGGCCCCAGCCCGGCCTTTCGGAATCCGCTTACGGTAAAATGCCGGACGGCCGCGAAGTGAAGCTGTTCACCCTGACAAACAAGTCGGGCATGACGGCGCAGGTGACCGAATACGGCGCCATCCTGGCTTCGATCTCTGTTCCCGACAAAGACGGGAATTTCGCCGACGTGGTTCACGGCTACGACACGCTCGAAGGCTGGCTCGTCAACACGTCCTATTTCGGCGCCACGGTGGGGCGCTTCGGCAATCGCCTCGCGCACGGGAGATTCACGCTCGACGGGAACACCTGCCAACTGGCGACCAACAACGAGCCCGGCGGGATTCCATGTCACCTTCACGGCGGTGTCCGGGGGTTCGACAAGGTGCTGTGGGAAGGCGAGGGATTCGAACACGACGGCGAGCGAGGGGTCAAGCTGACCTACGTGAGCGCCGACAGCGAGGAAGGGTATCCGGGCGAATTGACTGTCGAGGTCCGCTACGCGCTCACCGACGACGACGAGCTTGTCTGGGAAGCCAAGGCGACCACCGACGCGCCGACGATTCTCAACGTCGTTCACCATTCCTACTGGAACTTGAGCGGCAACCCCGCCACCTCGATCAACGACCACGAATTGACGCTCCACGCCGAAGACTACCTGCCGACCGACGCGGGGCTCATTCCCACCGGAAAGCCCGCGCCCGTGAAGGGAACGCCCATGGATTTCACCGAGGCGACTCCGATCGGCGAGCGGGTCGAAGCCGACTTCAAGGCTCTCGCGCTGGCCGGGGGATACGATCATGCCTGGGTGCTCTGGAAGACGGGGGACGACGGTCTCCGGAAAGCGGCCAGGCTGCGCGATCCGGAAACCGGACGGGTCATGGAGATCTCGACCAACCAGCCGGCGATCCAGTTCTACGGGGGCAACTTTCTTGACGGATCGGTCGCCGGAAAGGGCGGCGTCGTCTACGGCTTGCGCACCGCGTTGTGCCTCGAGACCGAGAATTACCCCGACGCCCCGAACAATCCCGACGCGCCTTCCGCCGTGCTTCGCCCCGGAGAAATCTACCATCACAGGATGTTGCACCGGTTCTCCGCGGAGTGACTCCGCCGACTCGAATCCATCCTCTACATCGCCTTGGCGCGGCTGTGAGCAGTGAAGCGTCAATTTTGGGAACACGGGAAGAATGTTTGCTTTCGAGTTCGACTCCCGGCATCCTGCCGGCGTGAGCGCCGACGAAAAAATCACCGCCCTCTACACCGATCGCTACCAGCTGGCCATGGCCTTGGCCTACTGGAAAAACGGCCGGGCCGACGAGCCGGCCTGCTTCGACTATTTTTTTCGGAAGATACCCTTCGGCGGCGGCTTCGTGGTCTCCGCCGGACTGGAGACCTTGCTGCAATTGCTGAGCGGGCTGCGCTTCACGGTCGACGACCTGTCCTACCTGGCGAGGGAGGGATTTCCGGAGCCGTTTCTCGAAGAACTCAGAAGGTTTCGCTTTCGGGGCCGCATCGCCGCGGCGCGCGAAGGGGAACCGGTGTTCCCGCTCGAACCGGTGCTTCGCTGCGAGGGCGGCCTCTTGGAAACCCAGGTCGTCGAGACGCTGATTCTCAACGTGCTGAATTTCCAGTCGCTGATCGCGACCAAGGCGGCTCGTTGCGTCCGGGTGGCGGGGGACCGGGCCGTCAGCGAGTTCGGTCTCCGGCGCGCGCAGGGGCCGGGTGGACTCTGGGCGAGCCGCGCCGCGGCGGTGGGAGGCTGCGGCAGCACCTCGAACCTGGCGGCCGGGCGTCTCTACGGCATTCCCACCGCGGGGACGATGGCGCATTCCTTCGTCCAGAGCCACGACGACGAATTGTCGGCCTTTCGCGCCTTCGCGGACGTCCACGGTCCCGGCGCGATCCTGCTGCTGGACACCTACAACACGCTGAAGTCCGGTTTGCCGAACGCCATCCGGGTCGCGAAGGAGATGGAGGAACGGGGCGTGGCGCTGCGCGGCGTTCGTCTCGACAGCGGCGACCTGGCCTACCTGGCGCGGCGGGTGCGGGAAGCCCTCGACGCCGAAGGGCTGGCGAACGTCTCCATCGTGGCGTCGAACCGGCTCGACGAGCACGTCATCCGGAGCCTGGACGAACAGAAGGCGCCCATCGATCTTTTCGGAATCGGCACCAGCCTCGCCGTCGGTCTGCCCGACGCCGCCCTCGACGGGGTTTACAAGCTCTGCATGGCCGGGAACAAACCGCGCATGAAGTTTTCCGAGACGGTCGCCAAGGCGAATTTCCCCGGCGTCAAAACCGTGTCCCGCTACCGCGATGAAGACGGCTTTTTCCAGGCGGACGCGATTCATCTCGCGGGCGAGGATGCACCGGACGAGATGCGCCATCCGTGGGAGCCCGCCAAGCGACTGAGCCTCGCGGGCATGGAAAGCGAGCCGCTGCTTCACGAAGCGTTGGTCGATGGCGAGCGTCGGGAGGCGCCTCGTTCCACGACGGAAATCGCCGCCTACGCCAAAGAACGTCTCGCCTTGCTGCCGCCCGAATACCACCGCTTCGAGAACCCGCACGTCTACAAGGTCGGACTCAGCCCCGGGCTGGAGTCCCTGAGAAACGACATCCACCGGAAAATGGAAGAAAGGATCGAGCCATGAACGCTCTCATTCTCGTTGACGTCCAGAACGATTTCATGCCGGGCGGTCCGCTGGCGGTGGCGGACGGGGACGCCGTCGTGCCGGTGCTCAACGCCGTCATGGGCGAATACGATTTCGTCGTGGCCACCCAGGACTGGCATCCGGCCGACCACTCGAGTTTCGCCTCTCGGCACGAGGGGCTGCCTGCTTTCAGCGAAACCGTCCTCGACGGCCTCGAACAAACCCTGTGGCCGGATCACTGCGTGCAGGGGACCGAGGGCGCGGCCTTTCACCCGGAACTCGACCTCGGGCCCGTGGTGGCCATTTTCCGCAAGGGCGTCGATCGCGGGATCGACAGCTACAGCGGCTTTTTCGACAACGGTCGCCGACGAAAAACCGGGCTCGACGCCTGGCTCCGCGGTATGGACGTCACGACCGTGCACATCGGCGGGCTGGCGGCGGAGATCTGCGTGGCCTACACCGCCGCCGACGCCCGGCGGTGCGGGTTCCGAACCGCCGTGCTCGAAGACGCCACCCGCCCGTTCGATTCGGAAGCCTGGGCGGAGAAGGCGGACGAGCTGCGCGAAGCGGGCGTGGCGATCGAGACGTCCGCCAGGTGATCCGGAACGCAGTGGAAGCTGTGAATCTTCCAACGCGGAACCCAACGCGCGCGCGCCGTCGTCCGCCCGGAACCAATGTTGACACCATTCCAGTTGTAAGACATTGTTTTACTCATGATCAAGACCATCAGCAAGATCGGGAACTCGCGCGGGTTGATTTTCGACAGCGCCCTTCTTCAGCTCGCCAGGCTCAAAGAGGGCGACCGGGTGAATGTGGAAGTGCATGCCGGCGGGACGATTACGATCACGCCCATGAATCCCGAGCCGAGCCGTGAGGAAATCGACGCCGCTATCGCGGAGACGATGGAGGAATACGCCGACACGCTCGCGAAACTGGCGAAATGAACGGTGCGAATGACTGTTTTCATCTTTCTCTCGAGACGGTGCTGAAAATTCACGATGAATCGATTCGTCGTTTCGGCGGCACGCCGAAGTTGCGCTCGCGAGACCTGCTCGAGTCGGCCGTCGCGGCCCCGCAGGCTGTCTTTGGAGCGGGGTCTGTTTTTGGCGACGGCATCGAAATTGCCGCAGCCTACCTTTTTTACCTCTGTTCGAACCATCCTTTCGTCGACGGGAACAAGCGAACCGCTCCCGTCGCGTGCCTCGTGTTCCTCAAGCTGAACGGAGCGGTGCCGGCACCCGATTCCGGGGCGTGGGAATCCCTCACCCTCGACGTCGCCGGCGGTCGGATCGATCGCGACACCACCACGGCGAGGCTGCGCGATCTGGTCGAAACGCCGTAGAGAGATCGACTCGTCGTCCTGGCGACCATTGCCCCCCGCTCCCGGGTACTGCATAGGCGTCTTTGCACCTCCTCCAACCCGGGGCGATGCCCGGTGACACGGTCGTCCTGGAATTTAGAACTGGACCCCCGAGGGTTGGCTGTGTACGAGTGTGCGGGCAATGTGGGGCAAGTGTTACGGAAAAACAGATTGAAAGCGGTGGGAGTAAACTCGAAGGGAGAAAAAATGGAGCAATTTCTAAGTTCCATCGCCGGGTTTCGAGATCATGGCCTTCCACGCGGCCGTCGAGTGGGCGTTGATACCCGATGAAAACGCCGAAGAGCGCGGACAGCGAGCCTCCGTCGACGACCGGACAGCTGTCTACGCTTTCGCTTCCAGCGACGCCTCCGGGGGCTTCGCTCTCGCCGCCTTGAACAGGTCGGATCCCGGCAGGGTATGTCTCGACTCCCTGGAAGAGGCGCTGAAAGCCACCGAGGGCTTGTCGGAATTCGGCGATCGGCTGGCCGGCTATCTCCTCATGGAGGGCCCACGCGAAGACTTTCTCCACTTCAAGCACGGAGAGGTCAACGAACTGGTGGCAGCGAACGAATCGGTCGCTCCCTGGCTCAGGAAATGGATCGAGGGACGGCACTACCACCGTATCGCCTGGCAGGCCCGCGGCGGCGGGTATTCGAAGAGCGTCTCCGGAGACGGATGGGCGCTTTTCCGACGCAACATGGTCAAGGCGACGCGCGTTCTCGAGGAATCGTGGGAGGACAAGCCCGATCACCCCGGAGTCGCCGCCGAACTGATCGCACTCGGCCTGAATTTGAAAGGCGGCGACGCCAAGGGTGCCATGCGCAAATGGCTCGGGGAAATGACGGAGGTGCAGGTGGACTACGGGGAAGGGTATTCGAACGTGTTATGGGGGTTGCGGCCGCGCTGGTACGGATCCCATTCCGAGATGATCGACTTCGGCCGCGATTGTCTCGAGTCGGGTCGATTCGATTCGAACGTCCCGTGGTGGTATCTCCAGGCCCACCGCGATGTCGCCTCCGAGTGGGATTTGCCGTCCGCCTATTTTCCCGAATTCCGCCGCCATCGCGAGCTGAAGAAGCTTTTCGAGGGATTCGAGAACGAATCGGCGCGCGAATCCTGGCGCCGCCACGACCGCACCCAGGCGGTGGCGACCTATTTCATGGCCGGCAAATTCGACGAAACCAAGGAATGGCTCGACAAGCTCGGCGGCGAACCACTCGACACGTCCGTTCTCGCATCCTGGGGCACCGATCTCGAGCCCGAGTGGATCGTCGGCAAGACCGAAGCCTTCACCGGTCCGTTCGGCAAGGAACTGGACGGCGCGCAGAACGACGAGATCCGGTTCCGCTCCGACGACGCCTTGGAAACATACGAAAAGGTCCTCTCCGAAGCGGACGAAAGCATGCCGGGATCCGCCCGCGAATTCCTCGAACACAGGCGGGAGATTGTTCGCATCGAAAGCGAATTCGACGAAGGGAACGCCATCGAGCCGTTCGCGCCGGGCGGAGACGGAGTCGGCTGGAAACTCTTCAACGTCGAGGGAATCGATGACGGGATCGTCCTGTCGGGCGAGGATGGCCGGTTGTGTCTCGCCTACTGCGAGTCGCGCGTCGGACCATCGTTCCGCATGGAGGGAAAAATCGCGATCGACGATCCTGACGATGATGCCCGCATCTGGATCGCCTTCGGCTATCCGCAGCGCAACACCGAGCGCTGGGGAGCCGTCTCCTTCGTTTGGGAAGGCGGCAACACGGCCGTCCTGCTGACGAACGCCATGAACGTTCCCGAGGAGATGAACGAGCTCGGCTTCGGCGATTCGGCCGAGTTCAAGCTGCAGGTTGGCGCCGATGGGATCACCCTGGAGGTCGATGGAGAAATCGTTTGGGACAATGTACCGATCCCGCGAAAATTCGTGAAGGAGCGATACGCCCGCATCGGCTTTTGCGCGATACTCGGCAGCGAGAAGACCCGCGCGAGGTTTTCGAATCTAAGCCTCGAACGGTGACGTCTCAAGAGGCTGAAAGAATGGTGGGGCAGCAAATCGCTCGATGTCACTCGAGTCTTCGGCGGGGCGGCTTCGGCGGCGACCGCGAAGGCGGGTTGACTCGCGGGCTCGGGGGAGTTCAGTCGGGGATGCCCGTTCGTCCTGTTCTCTCCCTCGCGCCGATGCAGGACGTTTCGGTTCTGCCGTTGTGGCGTTGCCTGTCCCGGCGGGGCGGCCCGGATCTCTACGTGACGGAATACCTCCGGGTCCATCGGGATTCGGTTCCCGAAAAGGCGGTGCTCGCCTCGATCCGCGGGATGAGCGGCCGGGCGCCCGTGGTCGCGCAGATGATTGGCAACGACCCGGAGCATCTGGTCCGCACGGCGAAGTTCGTCCAGGAGAACAGCGACTGCGCCGGCATCGACGTGAACCTCGGCTGTCCCGCGCCGAAAGTCTGCGGCAAGCTGGCGGGCGGGGCGCTTCTGAAGAACAAGGATCTGATTCGCCGCATCGCGGTCGACCTGCGTTCGGTGGTGGCGGGTTCGCTGACATTGAAGACGCGGGTGGGGTTCGAGTCGGAAGGGGAGTTCGACGAGCTGCTCGAGCTGTTCGCGGAGTTGCCGATCGACGGGCTCGCGGTCCACGGGCGCACGGTGCGGGAGCGGTACCAGTCGGCCGTTCACACGGAGTGCATCGCGCGGGCGGTGGGGAGGCTGCCTTTTCCGGTGACGGCGAACGGGAGCATCGTTTCGGCGGCGGCGGCTTCGGGAATGCTGGCTCGCACGGGGGCGGCGGGGTTGATGATCGGGCGAGGGGGGATCCGGAATCCCTGGTTGTTCGAGCAGATCCGCGCGGAGGGTTCGGGGGAACTTTCGCCTCGTCCGCGCCTGCGGGACGTGCTCGACTACATCCTGGAACTGACGAAGGAGGTCGACCGGGAAGGGAACTTCCACGGGCCCGCGCAGTTGGTTCACCGAATGAAGAAGTTCACCAACTACATTGCCTCGGGACTGGGGGGAGGCGCCTTGAACGAGCGACTCCGGCGAGCGACAACGCGGCAGGAGTTCGAGTCGGCGTGTCGCGATGGGCTGTCGAGCGACGATCCGTTTCCCGAGGAGCCGGTGGAGGACCGCAAATTGTTTTGCGGGTTCCGCGATCTTGTCGAAGCCAAGGTGCCGGTGGTTTGAGAGGCTGTTGGACTCGGTCGGGTCGTTCCGCTGGCTCGGGGGTGGAATCGGCGGGGGATCGATCAGGCGCTGGACCCGGTTGGTTCTTCGGTGAGGAAGACGCGCAGCATGTCGGTCAGGGTTTCGACGCCCCAGTGGAACCCGGCGATGGGGATGCGCTCGTCGTCTCCGTGGAAGAGGGCGGCGAAGTCGAGATCGGGGGGGAGGCGGAGGGGATAGAAGCCGTAGCACTGGGCGCCGAGACGGGCGTAGTTCCCGCTGTCGGTGAAGCCGGGGATGATGGAGGGGACGACGCGGGCCTCGGGATCGGCCCGCCGGAGAGCTTCCTCGATGTGGCGGTAGAGGGGGGTGTCGGTGGAGAAGCCGACGGCGGGCGACTCCCGCAGTATTTCGAAACGGAAATCGTCGCCGATGGCGGGCCCGAGCACGCGGGTGAGTTCGCGGATGAGGTCGGCGGCGGTCTGGCCGGGCGCGAGACGGCCGTCGAGGTCGACCGCGGCGCTGCCCGGAAGGGCGTTGACGGCGGCGGCTCCGCGGAGGCGGGTGGGGGTGGCGGTGTTCCGAAGGATCGCCTCGAGCGAAGCCCTGCGGGAGGGATCCCGGACGGCGAGCGGGAGCAGCTTCGGGCCGATCATGGGGTTCGCCAGGAGGGTGCTCACCTTTTCCGCGAGGCGGCCTTCCGGGGCGGCGAATCCCCGGATGAATCTTCGAGCCTCGACCCCGGCGTGCCACGGGAGCTTCGCGGAGCCGATCGCCTCGATGGCGCGGGCCAGCTTGAGAATGGACGAGTCGGACGCGGGAAGCGAACTGTGCCCCGGCTTTCCGAAGACGGTGAGCCGGAGCCAGGCAATGCCTTTCTCGGCGACCTGAACGGGATAGAATCGGCGTCCTTTGCGGTGAACGGTGAAGCCGCCGACCTCGTTGAGGACGAACTCCGGATTTCCTCCGAGCAGGTCGGGATGTTCGTCGACCAGCCATTCGGAACCCAGCTTGGCGCCGGCTTCTTCGTCGCAGACGGCGACGAAGAGGACGTCGCGGTTGATCGGGGTGTTTTCGCTCTTGAGTTTGGCGAGCGACGCCAGGGCCATGGCGGCGAAGCCCTTCATGTCGATGGCGCCGCGCCCCCAGAGGTGGGTGCCGTCGTCGTACCCGGAAAAGGGCGGGTGGGTCCATCGCGCCGGATCGGCGGGAACCACGTCGAGGTGGCAACTGAGGATGATCGGTCGGCCGGTCTTGTTCTCGGGGGCGGCGGACCAGCGGGCCACGAGGTTGGGGCGTCCCGGTCCGGCGGAGACGATGGCCGGTTCGAGATCGATGCCGCGGCAGAACGACGCCACGGCATCGGTCGCGGGACCTTCGTTGCCGGGCGGATTGGTCGTGTCGATGCGGAGAAGCGACTGCAGCAGCGCCAGCGCCGAATCCTTTTCCGCCTCGGTGAACTTGCTGGCGGCCATGGGAGGGGAGCGGCGCCGGTCACTTGCGCGGCCCGCGCGACGGGGGGCCGCCGAGGTTTTCGCGGGTGAAAAGCCGGTCGGGGAAGCGGGCGATTTTCACGTCGCTGAACTTCAAGTTGATGGTCCGGCTGGAATCGCGGATGACCATGCTGGAAAGAAAAGGGCGGTTGTTCGCGGTGTTTCCGTATTCCATGGTAGAGGTGCGGATGAGATTGCCGGACTTGGCGTAGAACTCGGCCTTTTTCCCCAGGTTCTCGCCTTTGGTGACCCAGTATTTAATCTTCGCGTAGGTGTCGCCGAGGGAGTTGGCCTCGAGCGTGTAGACGGTCGCGGGCTCGCCGTTGACCTCGCCTGCTTCGCTCGCGGCGACCTTGTACCCGTCGACGAAGCTGGTCGACGCGATGTCGCCGATGGCGGCGTCTCCGGAGAGGCGCTGCCGCTTCGAGACGGAGACGGGACGACTGATGCCGGGCTTCCAGAACCACATGTTCCCGCTCGATTCGGCCAGATACTTGCGCCCCGTCGAGTCGGCCGGTTCGACGACTTCGGCGTAGATCCTGCCGCCCTGGGAAATGGCGACGAATTTCGCGCTCTTGTCGCCGGACACCGAGACGGTCCATTGAACGCCGGTGTCTCCGGTCATGACGCCGCGGGATTGCTCGGCCTGGAGGAGCGCCGCGTCCTGGGCATGAACGCCGATTCCGGTAAAAAACAAGGCGAGGGCGAAGAGGGATGGCTGTTTCATAGGAGTGCGAAACTCATAGAAGTGCGAAACAATTCTACACGTGTCCCAGCGAATCGACAATACTTTGCTTCGCGGCGCGGCGGGCGGGGGCGATGGCGGCCAGGGTGGTGAAGACGACGAGGATCACGAAGGTGAGCAGGAGATAGTTCGGCAGAATCTGGATTTCCCAGACGATTTCGCGGGCGGTGACGGGAGGTTCCCACGTCGGTTCGATGCCGTCGATGGCGAAGGAGAAAAGGACGGTGATGAGCAGTCCGGCGACCGCGCCCAGGATTCCGAGCATGCCGCTTTCGATGCCGAACAGTCGAATGACGCCGGGGCGTTTCAGCCCGAGGGCGCGCAGGGTGCCGATTTCGCGGGTGCGTTCGACGACGGCCATGCCGATGGTGTTGAGCACGGACATGGTGACGATGACGGTGATGATCGCGAAGACCAGGCCGAAGATGATGTCGAACATCCGTTTGGTCCGCAGATACAGCCGGGAGACTTCGTACCACGGGACGACGTCCCATTCGCTGTCGGGAAAGCGGTCCCGCAGCGAAGCCACGATCGCGTCGGTGTCGTCGGTGTCGTCGGCCAGAAAGCGGACGCTGCTGACGCCTTCGGTGTCGTAGAGGTTCTGGGCCAACTCCAGCGGCATGAAGAGGTAGCGGTTGTCAAGCGCTTCCGAAGCGACGTCGGCGATCTGGAAAATCTCGGCGTCGACGGCGTTCATCTGCCCGCTCAAAGAGGGGGCCATGAGGATGACGTCGCTGCCGATTTCGAGGCCGAGGTTTTCCGCCATGCCGGTCGTGATGGAGATGCCGTAGGGCGTTTCGTTCGTGATCGGTTTGCCTTCGTAAGCGGGTCCGTCGGCGCTGCGCAGCGCAGTGGCTCGCGAGTGGATCTCCTCTTTGTTGGAAGGAACCATGGCTTCGCCGACGAAGAACCCCGGCGTGCCGTCGTAGTCGATGTTGCCTTTCACATCGAGCATGCCGGCGCTGAGGGTGATGCGCTCATCCGTCTCGGCGAACTCCTTGATTTCCGAAAATTCTTCCGCCGAGATGAGGTAGGCGGCGGGGTCGGAGCCGCCGTATTCACGGGCGCCCTCTTTCCGGATTTGGACGTGGCCGTTGACCTGTTCGTATATGTGCCCGTCCTCGATGCTCGCGAACATGTAGGAGGTGAAACCCGCCAGGATGTTGATGGCCGCGTAGCCAAGCGCGACCGCCGCGATGGTCGTGATCGACCGTCTCGCATTGCGGAGCAGGTTGCGAAGCGCCAGGGAGATCCAGGTCACGGAAAGAAAGCGGGGTTTCGGGCTATTCATAGCGGCGGATGGCCGCGCTCTCAAGGAGCTATTTCGCCGAGTCGTCCGGCGCTGGGTCGGCAAGCGGGAAAAAGGAGATCAGTCGGCCGCTTTGGGGGTGGGGAGCCGCTTGTTCCAGATTTCCACCGCCGCCGGAAAGACGTTCGCCTTGTCCGGAGGCCAGAACTCGCGACGGCGCATTTCCCAGACTCCGGAATCCTCGAATTCCGGGAACCGGATCGGCTTCTCGACGGGGAAGTCGGCCTCGAGACGGGTGAGGACGAGTTTGTCGGCGAAGGGCATCGCGGTGGCGTAGAGGACGCCGCCGCCGCCGATCACCAGCTCGGCGGCTTTTTCTCCACGGGCGATGTCGATCGCCTCCGGGATGGAGTTGGCCACCGGGTGCGAGGAACTGAAGGGGCGATACGCGGCCCGGGTGGTGACGACGATCGGTTTCTGGGTGGTGAACCAGCCCCGCATTTCCTCGTAGGTCCTCCGTCCCAGCAGCATCCACTTTCCCCGAGTGTAGGAGCGGAAGTAGTCCCGGTCCCGCGGCAGCTCCCAGGGAATGCCGCCGCCTTCCGAGCCGATGATGCGGTCGTCGGCCAGGGCGGCGATGATGGAAACGAGCATGGGTCACCTTTTGCCGGTCGGCGGTAGGAGTTCGTTCCAGCTTTGGCGCAGTTTCAGCGCCCGGAAGAGCGCCAGCCCGACGATCACGGCGAGGAAGTAGACCCACCACCACTGGGCCGCGTCCGCGAAAATCCGCTGGGTAAGGGCCTCGCCGTCGGCGGCTTCGGGAGCCTGGTGTTTTCTCAGGTAAGCCGTCTGCATGCCGTAGAGCCACATGAGGATGCCGTAGGAAAGGTTCATGGACAGTCCCCGGAAACTGAGCACGGTGGCCCGGTTCTCGGCGCTGGTGACGCGGTTGAGGTAGTTCGAAACGAAGAAGTGCAGGAGACGCATCGACATCCAGATCGCCGGAAGAAAAAGCACGGACCAGTAGCGGACCGGAAAGGCGAGGCTGAGGACGCCGATGAAGACCAGGATGGTGAGCAACCGGAAGTTGAACTTGGGCGTGAAGCGGGTGATGAGCCGTTCGCCGAGGATGGCGGCGAAAATCCCGGTGACGGAACCGACGATGCTGATGAGGCCGAGGTGGGCGGGATCGTAGCCGATCGTGGTCAGCCAGATCGATCCCACGGTGTAGTAGAGCCGCATGATGCTGTCGAAGAAGAGCCCCACGAGCAGCAGCATCAGCGCGGCCGGCGTGTGCGCGATCCAGGCGCCGGCTTTCATCGTCCGCGCGAAGCTCTCTTTGGTGGCCTGCAGGAGCTTCTTTTTCTCCGGCCTGACGAAATCGGGAGGCTCGCGCATGCGGAGCGCCACCCCGAGGACGCCGAAGGACATGAGGAGGGTCAAGCCGATGGGGATCTTCAGCGTTTGCGACTGGGTCAAGGCGAGGTCGATGCCGAGAAACCGGAAGGAGGCGTTCACGAAGGCCGGGTCGTAGACGGCGGCGCCGATGAGCGTGACGACGATGAAGCCCGCGGCCTGCGACTTCATCAGAATGGTGGTCAGCCTCGACCAGCGCAGTTCGCGATCCGCCACCGGAAGGGAATCGTAGGCGAGCGCTTCGTCGGCGCCGCTGGCGGCGGCTTCCGCCGCCCCCGAGAGGATGCGGTTGACCATGAACACGGCGAAGAGCAGCCAGACGGCCGTCCGGAGTCCCTCCGGGTCGCCTTCGTAGCTGGATCGATCCACCACCGGCATCAGGAACATGACGCTCATCTCGACCATCATGAGGACGGCGGCGCCGATGACGAGGGGACGCCGCCCGATCTGATCGGCGAGAGCGCCGCTGGGGATCTCGAGGAGGACGATGGCGATCGCCCAGGCGAAATTGAGCGTGGCGAACTGTTCCTGAGTGAGCCCGAAGTCCAGGAACATCAGGGCGTAGACCGGGTAGTAGAAGCGCGAGTTGAACAGGACGCGGAATACCACGAAAAGCTTCGGGTTCTGCAGATGGTCGACCGGCGTCGCGGCCGCTGTCTTGTCAGTGTCGGGCATTTCGAAGCGAACGAAGACTGGCACACCGTTCCCGGCCCGCGCAAGCGCCGAGTTCGGGAGAATATGCGCTTGCCTGCAAGGGGCATTCTGTGCGATGAACCGCTATCATGGAAGACGCGACGGCCAGCCAGAACAGACAGTCCGTGAGGGAAATTCTGTCCCGGGCCCGCGCGGAGGTGGCCAAGGTCATCATCGGACAACGGAAGGTGGTGGACCATTGCCTGATCGCCGTGTTCACCGGCAACCATATTCTGATCGAAGGGGTGCCGGGAGTCGCGAAAACCTTGCTGGTCAGGACATTGGCGCGCGTGCTGGGCACCGATTTCTCGCGGATTCAGTTCACTCCCGACCTGATGCCGTCGGACATTACCGGAACGAATATTTTCAATCTCCGGGAAGGAGAGTTCCACTTGGTGAAAGGTCCTGTTTTTACCGCGTTTCTCCTTGCCGACGAGATCAACCGCGCTCCCGCCAAGACCCAGTCGGCTCTGCTCCAGGCGATGCAGGAACGCCAAGTCACGATCGACGGGGTGACCCATCAGTTGCCCGACAGCTTTACCGTTTTCGCCACGCAGAATCCCATCGAATACGAGGGAACCTATCCGTTGCCGGAAGCGCAGAAGGACCGATTTCTTCTCCGGGTCGAGATGGACTATCCGGGCGCGGACGAAGAGAAGCAGCTCGCGACGCAGATCCTCGGGGCCGATTCGCCGGAGAACATCCTCGAGAGCGGAGCGGTCGAAGCGGTTCTCACCGACGGGGAGATCGCCCGGATGCGGGAGGCCCTGCGGGCGATTACGCTGAAGGAAGATCTCGTCTCCTACGCGGTGGACATCGTGAGGCAGTCCCGGCATCTCGATTCGATCCAGGTGGGCGCGGGGCCCCGGGCGACCAACGCGCTGCTTCTGTCGAGCCGGGCTCTCGCGGCGGTCGAGGATCGGGACTACGTCACCCCGGACGACATCCGTTCCATGGTCTATCCGGTGCTTTCCCATCGGATCGTCCTGCGGCCGGAATACGAAATCGAGGGCGTGACCGTGGAGGAAGCGATCGGCAAGCTGCTGGAGGCGGTCGCGGTTCCCCGCTGACTTGCGGGTCTGTCAGGATGCGACTGGTGCCGAACATTCCGTTGCTCTGGGTCGCCGCGCTCGCGGTGGTCCCGGCGACGACGATCGCCGTCTACGACGACGGAGCATGGCGGGCATTGGGACTCGCGGTTCTCGTCGTCGTGATCGCGGTCAGTATGCTGGACGTCCTCGCGTCGCGGCGACGGCTCGCGGAGATCGATTGCGACGTGCCCGCCTTGCTCCGGGGAACCAAAGGCCGGGAACTGCGAATTCCGGTGAGCTTTTCCAACCAGGGCGGAACGCTCGGGGCGCTCCGATACGGATTCAGCGTGTCCGGCGACTTCCGCATCCAGGGCAGCGTCGTCTCCGAGATTGCTCCTATGCCGGGGGGGAAGAAGCGATCCATCGAATATCCCATCGTGCCGCTGAAGCGCGGTCAGTTCTTTCTCGAATCCCTCCACGTCGAAACGGGGTCGCGGCTAGGGCTCTGGCTGTTGCGAAGGAAGTTCGACCTGCTTGTCGAGGTTCGCGTCTATCCCGATCTCAGCGCGGAGCGGAAACGGCTCGCCGGCATCTTCCTCATGCGGGGAAACGAGGGCTCCCGCCTGATCAGACAGGTGGGCAAGGGGCGGGATTTCGAACAGTTGCGGGACTACCAGCCCGGCGACGACTACACGGACATTGATTGGAAGGCCACCGCGCGCAGGCAGATGCCGGTGACGCGAACCTACCAGATCGAGAAAACCCAGGAGGTCTACGTGATCGTCGACCATTCCCGGCTCAGCTCCCGGGAGATTCGGGTTCCGGTGGAAGCGGGGACGGAGGGAGACTGGCTTTACGAGGAGTCATCCGCCGGTGGCGATCACCTCGTCACCACGCAGCTCGAAAAATTTCTACACTGTTCGCTGACGCTCGCCTCGGTGGCGGAACGGCAGGGCGATTTGTTCGGTTTCATCAGCTTCGCGGACAAGGTCGACCGCTTCATCCGCGGGCGGAACGGCAAGGAACACTACAACATTGTCCGCGACGCTCTCTACACCCTGGAACCGGAGCCGGTCGCCCCGGATTTCGAACAATTGATGATCGCCTTGCGCCAAAGGCTGACGCGCCGCGCGCTCCTGGTCATGCTCGTCGACCTCGGCGATCCTCTCACTTCCGAACAGTTTTTCGATGCGTTGCGTCTCGTCAATCGGCAGCATCTCATCCTGGTGAACATGGTCAGGCCGGAGAAGGCGCATCCGCTCTTTTCGTCGGGAACCCATCCCGCGGACGCGGAAGAGGTATACGAGCACCTTGCCGGCCACTTCCAGTGGCAGGAGTTGCGGGAGACCGGCAACCGACTGCATCGACTCGGGGTCGAGTTGAGCGTCCCCGAACACGAGGAACTCTGCACCGAGGCGGTGAGCCGGTATCTGGAGGTGAAGAAGCGGCAAATTCTTTGACCGCCGAAGGATTCGCCTGTCGCCTCCGGACACCGATCTCCGGGAAGGAAGAGCGCTCCCGTGCGCGTCGAGAGGAGAGCGAGAAGGAGGAAACTGGAAGGTCTACTCGTAGTCCCACTTCATGATCCACGGGTCGTCCATCTTCTTCTGGAATGCCTTGAGCTTGTCCTGGTATTCCCTCAGCACGTCGTTGTAGGCCGGATCGCTGGCGACGTTCTTGGCTTCGTAAGGATCTTCTGAAATCTTGTAGAGCTCGAACTCGGGCCGGTGAATGTATTCGCCGACCGACTTCTGACCGTAGGGCGCGTCGAGGGACTGCCGGTGCTGCGCTTGAAAACTGCTGGCGGCCCACAAATCCGAAGCGAAGGGATACGGCAGGTCGTGGGCGATGTTCCAGATCAGCTTGTATTCCTTGTCCCGGACGACGCGCATCGGATAGTACATCTGGATCTCGTGGAAGGTGTGGGAAGCAAAAATGGTTTCCCAGTGCTCGGCTTTCGGCTTGCCGAGAATCGGGAGCCAGGATTTCCCGTGATATTCCTCGAGCTTGGGGCCGAGGTTGTCCATGCCGACGTCTGGATAGTCTGCCCAGAATTCGTTCGCGTCGACGATGTCCTTGGGAGCGTTCTTCTCCTTGTCCAGTCCGCCCGCGAAATCCAGGAGGCTGGGAGTGATGTCGATGTGACTGATGAGCGCCTCGCTTTCGACCCCGCGCGTTTCTTCGTAGGGGTTGCGCACGACGAAAGGCACCTTGAGTCCCCCTTCGTAAACGGTCGTCTTCCCGCCGGCGAAGGCCATCCCGTGATCGGAGGTGAAAACGATCAGGGTCTTGTCGTAAAGGTCGGCTTCCTTGAGGATCTCGACGAGCTTGGCGACGCCTTGGTCTATTCTCGAGACACTCTGGTAGTACTGGGCCAGCTCTTCCCGCGTTTCCGTGGTGTCCGTTAGAAAATGGGGGATAGGAAGCTCGGATTCGTCGTAGAAGACCTCCTCGACGCCCGGATATTCGCCCTTCTCCGGCTTGTTTCCGAAAAGATTGGGCTTCAGTTCGCTTTCGGACGTCATGTCCGTGCCGCCGCCGCGGTGGGGATCGGAAGTGGCGAAGTAGAGAAAGAAAGGCTTGTCGTTCTCTTCGGTGATGAAGTCGCGGGATCGATCGGCCATCTCCACCGCGTTGCGGCTGTTGCCTTTCAGGTAGGTCTCGAATCGGTAGACCTGTTCGGGAGCGACGTGGTACTTGCCGATCTGGCCGGTGCGGTAGCCCGCGTTCGCCATCACCCGGGGAAGAGACAGGCTCACCACGGTGCGCCAGGACTCGAATTTGTGGTAGGCGTGCTGGTGCCCGTACATGCCGTTCCGGTGGTTGTGGAGGCCCGACATGACCACCGACCGACTGGCCGCGCAGCTCGCGGTGGTGGCGAAGGCATTCCGAAAGAGGGTGCCGTCGGCGGCAAGCGCGTCGACTGCGGGTGTTTTCGCGGCGGGATCCCCGTAACAGCCGAGAGTGGGGGATTCGTCGTCCGTGATGATGAAAATGACATTCTTCTCGGCGGACTGCAGAGTCGTCCAGCCGACGGCGACAATGAGAAGGGAAACGAGGTTTTTCATGAGCGCACGATGCACAGTGGCGGGCCGGGGGTCAAGGTCGGGATGTGCGCTGAGACCGGGATCCGGCGGCGAAATTCCCGCTTCGCGGGCGGACGTCGGGGACGGCGACAAGTTCCGCTACGTCGGGGACGGTGTAGCGGAAGATGTGAATCTTCCGACCCGGAAGCCCGGACCGTGTCTCGCGGGAAGGGCGGGGCCGTCCGTGCGTCGAGGGCGATCCGTCGCAGGCCCGGCGACGCCTTTTCCGAATCCCGCGTTTTTTCCAGCGCGGTCCGCTGATCCGCTCGAAGCCTTGACATCGCAGATGAGAACTGATTCTCTCGCTCTCCATTCGCCGCGATTCCGATGTGGAGTATCACGGCGGCACAGGGAGGAATAAACTGTTGGTTCCAAGAACGTCCCCGATTGAAGAGAGGCGATTTTCGGGTATTCTGACATCATGAGTACCGCTGAGATCCAAAAAATGAGCACTCCCGAGCGTCTTCGTGCGATGGAGGCCCTTTGGGACGCTCTGTGCAACGAATCCAAGGAACCTCAATCTCCAGAATGGCATCGCGGGGTTCTAGCCGAGAGAAAGCGACGAATCGAATCCGGAGAGGCCAAGTTTGTATCCATCGAGGAAGCCAGAGAGCGACTTCAGGGATGAAACCCGACAAGGTCATCCTTCTTGATGAAGCGGTGGACGACCTCGAGATTGGAAGGAGATTTTACGATGATCAGGAGGAGGGCATCGGAACATATTTCGTCACTTCACTGCTCTCGGACATCGCCTCGCTCAATCTTCACGCGGGAATTCATTCTATCCACTTCGGATTTCATCGAATGCTTTCGAAGCGGTTCCCGTTCGCCGTTTATTACGGGGTCGTCCCGGGCCTGACTCGGGTGGTTGCAGCCCTCGACATGCGACAAGATCCAAGGGGTATTCGCAAAGCACTGGAAGAACGGAAAAACGAATCGGGCAGGATCCGGAATTGAACCCGCTTCCCCCGTACCACCCGGCGTGCGGGTTTGACGGCGCCCCTCCCTCGCCGGCCGCTTCGCGGTGGCCGGCGGGCCTCTGTCTCGCTTCGCTCGGCTGCGCCGGGAGGTTTCCGGACGATCCGTCCGCAGCCTTGACATCGTGGTCGAAAACTGATTTTTCCTTCGGTTGCACCCCCTCCAACCCCGGGCAATGCGCGGTGATGGAGCGGCGGGGTTGAAAAAGCGAATTCCGGCATCAACATCTCTTCCCTGTAATGGAATGCCAGTAGCATCTTTCATGCTGGACCGTCGTTGACCCACGAAATTTGTGACCGCCGGTTTCGGGGGCCAGCGCTCATCTGGCGATGGCGTGAAGGATGTGAGGATGCGCATGAATGTTCAACATCCGGCAAAGTGCCATATCTGCGCCCTACGAAACCATCATAGGCCGGTCAGTCATCTTCAGCGTGCCCTCACGGCACTTCGGGCAGAGTAATCCGTCCAACCCCATGTGATCGTGCAACTCTGTTCCGCCGCACTTGGCACAGATCAGAGTGTCGACATCGGGATCCATTCGGGAGGAGCGACCGCAGTCGAGGCAGAGCGGGTCACTTTCGTTGCCCATTCTTCCTGCGTCTTTGTGCGAAGCATCTGGATCCGCGACGGAAATGCCGGCCCGACCTGCTCTCCAGGCGCGCTCCGGCACGCGCTCCGGGGTCAGGCACGCGCTCCGGGGTCAGGCACGCGCTCCGGCAGCTCCGGGGTCAGGCAACATTTTGCAACTTTGCCATTCTTCGGTCAGGTAACGTCCCGTGACTTTTTCCATTTCCTGACTGCGACCGGCAGTTCCTTCTCCTCGACCTTCG
>JBBDRG010000094.1:0-16857 GCA_040905585.1 Verrucomicrobiales bacterium | reverse complement strand
GATCGGCGCACGAATGCGCAGCAGCTATTCCTTCTACGGGAACGGGGATTCATCGCAGACATGTGTTAGGAAGAGGGTGTTATGTTAGGAGGTTCGAGGTGGATCGGCATGATTCTTGCTCAGACGATCCGGCGGAGGATACTCGGTGGCGAATACGGCCGTCTACAGTTTTTTTTAAGTTTTTTCACATTGAACAGTACTCTGCCCCTAAGAAGGTTACACACGAACCAAAACCGTGATTCAGCAGCCCTAGGCATTTCTTTCTTGACACGATATCCGACGATTTTCCGAGCGCTATTGCCGCCGTCCATGGTCCGCGTGACCATTTTTCGTCCTTTATTTTCGTTCCCTACGATGATTTTCCGCAATAGGCCCCCGAGGGGTGAAAAAAGGAGGCGCCCGTCCCCGTTTCCGAGAGGCTACCAGAAGATGCCGAAGGGGGTTCCGCCAACTGCGCAACCGGCCAGAGAGAGCGCCGCCAACTCCCGCGCGGCAGCAGTGACGGGAAAATTGACTGGCAAGACGTGCCGGGTACGTTTATTTAACCAGTTCGTTCGTCCGACTCAACAGCCCGACATGAAGCGATATCTCCCTTTCACAATTTTCGCCGTCGCGATTCTTTGTTCCGCGAACCTTGCAACCGCCGTCGACTTCCGCGAGGAAGTCCGCCCCATCCTGAACGAAAAGTGCTTCAAGTGCCACAGCGGGCCGCGGGCGAAGGGCAAGCTGCGAATGGACGAGGACGATTATTTCGTGAAACGCATCGGCGGCGAGGATCCGGTCATCGTTCCGGGCGATTCCGCCCAAAGTCTGCTGGCGATCAAGGCGGGCCTGCCGCGGTCGGATGGCGACGCCATGCCGCCTCCGCCCGCCCGCGCCCGCGGCGCCGAGCCGATGACCGCGGCCGAACTCAACTTGGTGAAACAGTGGATCGCGGAAGGCGCGAATCTAGAACCGGGAGAGCCCACCCCGACGACATCGGACACCTCGGGAGAAGAGAGTCCTGCGATGTCGGATCAACTCCACACGTGGACGAACACCGCCGGAAATTCGCTCGAAGCGGCCTTCGTGTCGCTCGAGGGCGCCAACGTCAAGCTTCGCAAGTCCGACGGCTCGGAATTCAGCTATCCAGTCGCCAACCTGGACGCGAATAGTCAGGCGCTCGCCAGAAAGCTGGCCGAGGAATAAGAAGCGCTTCACACGACGATCGCTTCACGACGATCGCTTCACGACGACTCAGGAAGAAAGGACGGCATCACGATGCCTTGGACGGGCTGGGCGCCTCCGCGCGACTGGCCGAAGTGGAGTTCGCAGTTCCGCGCTCCCATGGCGTAGGCTTTTTCGACGAGACCGCGTTCGACTGCCGGGAGGAGAAAAACGACCGTCTTGCCGCGAAACCGGTCGAGCTGTCCTCTCAGCAGGGCTTCGGCGGCCGCAGCGGACCGAGCTACGCCGGGACCGATCATGCGGCTGGCGGGATGATCCACGGACACGAGAAACCCGTCCACCTCGCCTTCTTCGCCGGTCGACACCAGCGTGTGCCAGAGGCCATCGGAGTTTTCGATGAAATAGCAGTAGTCCCGCTCCCGCGAGATCCCGCTGACCTCGAACTCCACCTGTCCCATCGCCACCAGATCCGAGGGCCGTGCCGGACGGACTTCGGGGAGACCCTCGGCGTCGGTTTCGGGAAGGCCTTTCGAGGGCACTTTCAGGAGCATGTCCTGGTAAATGGCGAACGGGGAAAATCCGAACCGGCTGTACAGCGAAAACGAGTCCAGATTCAGCGCACTCGAGACGAGCCTGACCGGCAGATCCCGCGACTCGGCGTCCGCGATGATTTCGCCCAGCAGACGACCGGCGAGACCGTGCCCGAAGTAGTTCGGATGCACGTTCATGATCCCCAGCGACGCGTGCATTTCCCGCGGATGGTAGAAACACGACGCCGCGATCATTCCGGTTCGCTTGTGCTCGACCACGAGTCCGGATTCAGGATCGAGATCCTCGTAGACCTCGCAGAAGAGACGACAGTCCTCAGGTTTGCATTGAAAGGCCGAACGACCGAGCCGCGACTGGTACCAACTGTTGGTCGAGAGAAAAATCAGTTCCGCCACTTCATCGAAATCCTGCGGCACCATCGTACGAATCGAGAACATAGGGTCGGTGTATGACAATGACCGGCGGTTGGCAAATCAAATTCACGCGACGCGGTTCCTGAGCGGCTCGCCGCGCAGCGCGCGAAGGACCTCGCTGGCACCCTTGGTGCGGAACTCCGCCTCCCCCTCGTTGCAGAAGAAAGCCGCGTGCGGATTGAGCAGCAGTCGGTCGTGCGCGGGATGACGAGGATCGCGCCAGGCGGAAACCACCGCATCGTCCTCGGCCGGCGGCTCCTTTTCCAGAACATCGATTCCCGCGCCCGAAAGGTGCCCGTCTTCGAGCGCCTGGATCACGGCGAGCATTCTCACGATTCCGCCACGCGCCGTGTTGACCAACACGGCACCCTGCGGCAGTCGCCCAATTTCCCCTGCCCCGATCAAATCCCGGGTCTCGTCGGTCAACGGACAGTGGACGCTCAACACGTGGCTCCGCTCCAGTAGTTCGGCCAAACTGTCCGCCCGCCGAATCCCCAGTGCCTTGTCGAGGCCGTCCGGAACATACGGATCGTGAAAATGGACGTCGAATCCGAAGGCCTTCGCCCGGAGGGCCGCCGCGCTGCCGATCCGGCCGAGCCCGACGATCCCGAAGGTCCGCCCTCGCAGGCGGGGAACGGATCCCGCCAGTTCGACCGACCACGCGGCCCCCGGGTCGCGCCGGAGCCGGCTGTTGAGAAAGTGCGAACCCCGCGCCAGCGAAACGGCCATCCCCACGGCGGAATCGGCGACTTCTTCCGTACCGTAGTCCGGCACGTTGCATACGGGAATCCCGCGAGTCTTCGCCGCCGCGAGATCCACATTGTCGTAGCCGACGCCGGGCCTGACGACGACGCGGCAGTGCTTCAGGGAAGCGATCGTTTCCGCGTCGAGCTTCAGGAAATGGTATATCATCAGAGCGTCGGCGTCGGCCACGCCGGCGCGGAGTTCCTCCTGCGACCGCGCGTCGAGCGCCACGACTTCGGCCGCGCCGTCCAGAACCGACCGCTCGTGATCGAGGGGCTCGACGACGTAGTCGGTCACGACGACTCTGGGGAGACCGCTCATGCTCCGCCCGCTCAACCGCCGATGAACCAACAGACCCGATCCGCCTTCACGGCGCTGGCGGGCAGTTCCGGATCGCCGTCCAGCACCCGCTGCGCCATGGCGTGCTTTGCGGAACCGTTCACCAGAAAGGCGACTTCCTTCGCGGCGGCAAGCAGCGGGTAGGTGAACGTGATCCGGTAGGCGTCGAATTTTGGAACGAAATTCTCCACCACCCAGCGTTCCGTTTCTTCCAGTGCCTTCGTCCCGGGAAACAGCGAGGCGGTATGCCCGTCGTCGCCCATCCCGAGCAGGATCAGGTCGTGGACGAAGCAAGTTTCGCCGGCCAACCGCGCCAGCTTCCGAAGCTGGTCCTCGCAACGCTCCGCCGCTTTCGCCGGATCGAGTTCGCCGCATATTCGCACCACGTTCGACGCCGGGACGCCGGCAGGGTCGACTAGACTTTCCCGGACCATTCGGTAGTTGCTCGCATCGTCGTCCGGACCGACCGCACGCTCGTCCCCGAAGGTCAGCAACACCCGCTCCCAGTCGATGTCGTCGCGCGCCGCCAAAGCCGAATAGATCGGCGCCGGAGTTGAACCCCCGCAGAGGCTCAGCCGGAAGATGCCCCCGTCTTTCTGCGCCCCGACAATCCGACCGGCAATCCACGCCGTCGTCTCCGCAACAAAATCGTCCGTTCGAATCACTTCAGCATCCATACTTTCATCTTTTCCCTTTGTCCCTCAAATCACCATTCCCCCGTCGACCGTCAAAACCTGCCCCGTGATGTACCCCGCTTCTCGTCCGGCCAGAAAAATCACGGCGTTCGCGACGTCTTCCGTACTACCGAAGCAGCCGAGCGGAATACCGCTCTTTATCTGCTCCTGGACCTCCTCGGTGAGGTCGTGGGTCATGTCGGTGACGATGAACCCCGGCGCCACGGCGTTCACGCACACTTTGCGCCCCGCGAACTCTTTCGCCAAGGCCTTGGTGAAGCCGATCAGTCCCGCCTTGCTGGCCGCGTAGTTCGCCTGCCCGGCGTTCCCGGTGAGACCGATCACCGAGCTGATGTTCACGATGCGGGCGGCGTCGGCTTTCAGCAAGGACCTCTGGAAAGCCTTCACGGCGTTGAACGCGCCTTTCAGATTCGTGTCGATCACCGTGTCCCAGTCCTCTTCGCTCATGCGGAGCGCGAGCCCGTCGCGGGTCACTCCGGCGTTGTTGACCAGAATTCCGACGGGGCCGAGATCCGCCGTCACCCGCTTTCCGAAGTCGACGGTGGCGTCGTGGTCCGCGATATCGACCGCGTAGGCCCTGGCCTCGCCCGGCCCGATGTCGTTCAACTCGTCGGCCGCCGCGGCCGCGTTGGCCTCGGTCCGACTCGCGACCGCGACTTTGGCGCCGCGTTCCACGAACGCCTTGGCGATCTCCTTGCCGATTCCCCGGCCCGATCCTGTCACGACTACCACGCGATCCTTAAATTGGCTCATGCCCGCTAGTTCTCACAGACCGCCGCGCCCCGCAATGAAAAACCGCCCGCTCAACAGGGTTGGCGCGCTCGCTCGACCCTGTTGGATCGGTGGTCTTGGGGTAGCCGAGCTATTCGCCGAAGGCGTAGAGGAAGGCTTCCGTCCTGAGAAACACCGAGCCCCGGGCGAACGCCGGGGTCGCGTTGGTGTGCTGGTCCGGATCGACCGGATTCCGACTGACGACGCGAAGACCCTCCGGATCGGGATCGATCACGAAGGTCGTCCCCGACTGGTCGTTCACGTAGAGCTTGCCGCCGACCAGGTTCATGGAACTCCAGCTTTTCCGACCGAGCCGTTCTTCCCAGATTTTTTCGCCGGTTCGCGGGTCGAGGCACACCGCGACACCGGGTTCGTCGAGCTGGTAGAGATACCCGTCGACGAGTTGACCGGTTCCGATGCGCTGTCGATTTCGCTTGTTGCCCTGATCCACCCAGAGCCGGTGGGAATCGGTCAGGTCGCCGGTCTCGCCGGCCGCCGGGAGTTTCATCCCCATTCCGGGTCCGCCGTAGCCGCACAGGTAAACGGCGAAGTCCTCCCCGACGATCGGATTGGTGTAGCAAAGATCGCTCAAGCCGCCGCAGCGCCACAGCTCCTCGCCCGTGTCGGGATCGAAACTCCTGAGAGAACCCGGAAGACCGACGAGCATTTCGGTTCTGCCGGCGTTCTCCACCAGGAGCGGAGTGGCCCAGGAGCCCTTGAATTCCTTGCTGTCCTTGCTCGTCGCCTCGGGCAGATCCTTCGACCAGATCGTCTCGCCGCTCGCCTTGTCCAGACAGAACAGCGCCACGGAAGTGCCCGGCCCGGCGTGGACGATCAGCTTGTCCCCGTGCAGCACCGGGCTCGCCGCGTTCGGCCCCCACTGGTGCGCGTAGTCGCTACCGAGATCGCGGCTCCACCGCTCGTTCCCCTCGAGATCGTAGGCGTGGAGCCCGGCGTTTCCATGCCAGGCGAAAACGAGATTGCCGTCGGAGACCGGCGAGGCCGCGGAATACGGGTTGGTTCGGTGGGTCGGGTCGGTCTTCCCGTAGTCGATGTCCTTTTCCCAGAGCGTTTTCCCGTCCTCCGCCGACAAGCACCGCAGCGACCGCGTTTTCCCGCCGTCGACCGCCTGCGTCAGAAAGACCTTTTCGCCGACCACGATGGGCGACGAATTACCGGGACCGGGCATCTCGACGCGCCATCGCAGCTTGTCGGTCGCCGACCATTCCTCGGGATACTCCGCGTCGGCGGGCAAGGTCCCGTCGCTGGCGGGGCCGCGCCAGGAAGGCCAGTCGTTGGCGGAAACGTGACCGGCCAGTGCCAGACCGAGGGTGGCAAGGAGCAACGTGCGCATCATGGACCGATCATCGACCCCTCCTCCGGGAAAACGAAGCAAAAACCAGTCCTTCATTCCGTAATTCGCAAGGCGGAACGGCGCTCGGAATCGTCCTGCCAAGAGCCAAGGGCAACGGAGAGCTATCGCTCCACCTCGACGGTGACGGTCTTTCGTCCCCACTCGAGCGCCTGCTTGTGGGTCTTGAAGAACAGGTCGATCTTGTGGCCCTTGATCGCGCCGCCCCGATCCTCGACCGTTCCTCTCCCGTAGCCCGGGATTTTCATGCGGGTGCCGAAAGGAAACACGCTCGTGTCGGCCGCGATCGTTCCCCGCTTGGCCTTGGTGCCGGACGCCGTTTGGCCCACTTTCTTCCGCTTTCCCTTCTGCGGACCGTAGGCGTATACGGGCTGCAGCAACAAGTTCCGCTTCCAGCCGCAGCATTCGCCGCATTTGCAGTAACCGGTGGCTTCGAGGACGATGTATTCGGTTTTCGATCCGAAGCCGCGGTTGGCGCAGCCAGCCGAAAGGAGACCCAAGGCCATGAGAGCAGCTGCGATTCCTACGATTTTCATAAAGCCAAGATCGTTGACTTTTCCTTGCTTTCAAGATGGATTTACAACCGCCCGGGGCAGGGGCTGAAGACGCCCGCCGTTCGATCGGCCTTCGTCGACAGGGTTGACTGCAGCTCCCTACCCTGTTCGATCCGGCGATGCGGATTTCCCCGCCCCGGAGAAGCCGGATGTCATCAGCCTTCGCTGGAGTCCCCGTCGGAGTCGTCGCTGCGGTAGCTGGAAACGACGAGGTTGCTCAGATAGCGGTCGGGAGCGTCGATCGCGGCGGCGGTGAGGCTGAAGGATCGGCGGCCGGTGTTTCTCTGGATGAGCTTGAGGCCGAACTGGTAGTCGCGGAACAATTCTTCGCAAAGTTGCAGCACGCTCTGGTTGCGTTGCTTGGCTACTTCGTCGAGACGCGCCACGGCGTCGCTTTCGAACACGAGCCGGACGCCGTGCTCCTGCTCGAACTTGCGTCGGAACGCGGCGATTTCGTTGACGACCTTGGAATCGCCCACCGGCTCCGCCGCCTCGAGGAGGCGGGCAAGGACATCCTGCGGCGCCTCGACCAGGCCGCCGTCGATCTCCAGCTCGGTCACGGTGGTGCCGGGCAATTCGAACTTGTAGTGGCGCAGCAATCGCTCGCAGACGGTCATGAGCGCGCGGGCGCCGGTTTTTTCCTTGGCGGCTTCGTCGGCGATCTTCCGGAGGGCGCTGTCCCGGAATTTCGCTTGGATGCCGAAAGCCTCGAATTCCCGCTCGTACTGGCGAATGAGGCTGCCCTCGGAGCTTTTCATGATCTCGAAAAGATCCCCCGACTCCAAGTGGTCGCAGACCACCCGGACCGGGAGCCGACCGATGAACTCGGGTTCGAATCCGAAGTCGATGAAGTCCTGGGTGCCGATCGAATCCTGCAAGGCGGTCGTGTCGAATTCCGTGTCGACTTCCGCTCCGAATCCGATGGCGCCCTGGCGGAGCCGCTTCTCCACGATCTTGTCGATACCGGAAAATGCGCCGCTGACGATGAAAAGGATGTGTCGGGTGTTGATGGTCTCCTTGCCCGACTTGCCGCCGCGGCTCATCTCCATCATCGCCTGCATTTGGGAGTGGATGTCCTGGGGATTCCGGACGGGAACCTCGGTTTCCTCCATGAGTTTCAGGAGGGTCGTCTGCACCCCCCGCCCGCTCACGTCGCGCCCTCCGACATTGCCGGCCGAAGCGATCTTGTCGATTTCGTCGATGTAGACGATGCCGTACTCGGCGAGGTCGACGTTGCCGTCGGCTTTGCGAACCAGCTCGCGAACCAGGTCGTCGACATCGGCGCCGACGTATCCGGTTTCGGAGAATTTCGTGGCGTCGGCTTTGACGAAAGGAACCCCGATGAGTTCCGCGATGTGCTTCACGAGGTAGGTTTTCCCGACTCCGGTCGGACCGACGACGATCACGTTCTGCTTGGCGAACTCGGTGCGCTCGGCTTCGTCGGGATTGTCCTCGCGCAGTCGACGCAGGTATTTGGCGTGGTTGTAGTGGTCGCACACGGCGATGGCCAGCGCCTTCTTCGCCTCGTCCTGCTTGATGACGAAGCGGTCGAGATGCTTCTTGATCTGCCGGGGCAGGAGATCGAAATCGTACACGTCCGCTTCCGGGCTCTTGCGGAGATCGTGATCTTCGCCCGAGGATTCGGGGCTTTCGGCGAAAGGATTCGTCGCGTCCGTCATCGTGGTGAAAGACACCTGATCGCCGAAATTCGATTTCAGAAAGTCGGACAGCCGGCGCGAGATTTCGTCGGGATCGGGAAAGCCTGGTTTGTCGTCTTCTTTGTCAGCCATAATTCTTGGAGGTGGGATCTTTGGACACCGTGGTCCTGGAATGTTTTGGACGCGATGGTCCTGTAAAGTTTACGTTCGTGCCGGCGTGCAGCGATGACAACCGGTCGGGGATGTTATAGACACGGACAGTCCGCGGCGCGTTCAACGAAGAGCGGCGAGGCGCTCCCATCTCTCTTCGGCTGCCGGGGAAACGGGACCGACCAGGGAGGCGAAACGCTCGCTTTCCTCCGTCAGGCCGGCGAAAAAGGCGAAGTAGACGAGGCTCTCCCATCGCTCGGCGTTCCGCTCGGTCGGGGGCGGGAATATTTCCCCGGCCACTTCGACGAGCCAATCGGGCGCGAACTCTTCGACCGCGACTTCGTTCGGACCGAATCCCAGATCGAGGACGAACGTTTCCGAATCGGCGGCCGTGACGCGCGCCTCGATCGGAATACCCTCGCGGCGACGCACGAGGCCTTCGTATTCGCCCGCGCTCAACTCCCTGGAGAGGAAGCCGACGAAAGTCTCGGCCCGCGAAACCGCCCCAAGGAGATCCTCCTGCATTCGCTCCGCCGTCGCGGTCTCGAACTTTTCCGCTTCGATCCTCGCGGCGAGGTCGTCGAAGGACAGCGCCTCTCCGCGGTCCGGGAGCGACTGGACGATCGCCTCCAACCGCGCCTTCTCGGACTCCTCTTCCGGCGTGGGAGCGGTGCCGTTCGACGGGCCGGCGCCGGGCTCCGGCGGCTCCGCGGCCGCCGCCTCGTCGCGAGCGATCTCCGCCGCCTGGCGCCGCGCTTCTTCCTCCGCGATCCGCTGCCGTATCAGCGCGATCCTTTCGATCCTGGAATTGACGAGATCCGGAAGAGCGCCTCGCGTTTTCAAGGTCCTACCGGCGGCCTCGAGCGTTTTCTCTTGCTCCGGCAGCGGCATGTCGCTCTCGCTCCTCGACGGATTCGGCAATTGTTCGAGGACCGCGAAGTCGCTGAAAAACGGCCCGACGCTTTTCTTCAATCGGTCCAGCCAGGAATACTCGGGCGGAATGTCGCTGTCCCGAAAGGCCTTCATCAAGCGCACTCCGGATTCGAACTGGCCGTCCTGCCAGTTCTTCAAGCCCGAAACGAGAAGCCCCAGCGGCTCGATCGGGTTGCCGGCGAAGGCCGCCTCCGCCCCGACCACGGGGAGCGGGTCGGAGAAATGCTCGGATGCCAGCCCCAGAAAGCGGAGCGCCTCCGACGGTTCCGAATTTTTCTCCACCTCGACCTCCTCGATCGCCCGAAACGCTTCCCGCGCGCCGAGGTCGTCGCCGAGAAACAGCCTCGAAGCACCGAGGAAGAAGTTGTTCCATTTCCTGGTCAGCGGTGAAAGCGAATCCTCCCGCGCCAAATCCTCGAAGAGTTTGGAGGCCTTGCCGAACTCGCCGTCCGCGAAAAGTCCGCGCCCGCGAAGGAACTTTTCGGCGTTGATGTTCTCCTCGGCGCTGATGACCCGTTCCAGACCCAGGCCGAAATCTTCGTCGCTCGGCCCTCCCGAAAAGTACGCCGCCGCGCCGAGAATCGCCGCCACGATCAGGGCGGCGCCCCCGACAATGACCCCGCGCCGTTTCGTCGATCCTTTGGGGAGACGGCCGCCCCGCTTGATCCCGAACTGCCGCTTCTGAATGTCTTCGATCCGGTTGAGAATCTCGTCGTAGGAGTCGATCCGGTCTTCCGGGCGATAGGCCATCATCTGCGCGATCAGGCGCACGGTGCCTTTGGAAGTTCCCGGAGCCCGGCTCTTAAGGTCGATGTCCTTCTGCTTGATGAGCTTCAGTTCCTCGAGCGACGAGGTGTTGGCGTCGAACGGCGGCTGACCGGCGAGGGCGTGGAACAGCGTGGCGCCGAGGCTGTAGATGTCCCCCAGGTAGGTATCCGGATGACCGTCGAGTTTTTCGGGCGGGACATAGAACGGAGTCGCCCAGAGATCTTCGGACTCGTCCGCTCCTCCCTGATGGACGGCGAGGCCGAAATCGACCAGCTTCGACATCCCGGCGTCGGTCACCAGCATATTGCCCGGCTTGATGTCCCGGTGAATCAAGTCCTCGTGAAAAGCGGCCTTCAGTCCCCGCGTGACGTCGTGCGCGATGTCGAGCACGTCCTGCTCGGGGAGCGCGCCCTTCTCGGCGATCAACTCCTCCAGGCTGGTCGCGTCGACCAGTTCCATGGCGATGAAAAAGTATCCCTGCTGCTTGCCGACGGTGTAGACCTTCACCACGTTCGGATGAAGGATGGACGCGGTCAGCTTGGCTTCGCGCTCGAACATCGCGGTCAGGGCCTTGTCCCGACTGAGCGACTGGTGAAGGACTTTCAACGCGACTTCGCGCCCGAGATTCATGTCCACGGCCCGGAACACCCGACTCATCCCTCCCTCGCCCAGTATTTGGGTAATGTGGTACTGCCCCATCACCGTCCGGACCCGGACGTGGGCCCGGCAATGGGGACACTCGATCTTGGCGAACGGTTGCAGCGATGCGACGTCCAGGGAATGGGAACACTCGGGACACTGATTCACGAGCGGAATCTGTTCGGCAGCCTCATCCATTAAATGCCACGAAAAAAGTCGATTTGCAAAGTGCGACAGTGTATCGGACCGCCGTGCGAGGTCCAGACATTTCAAAAGCGAATTGTTCGGTCCCCTTGATAATCGACGCAGCCGCCCCAATGGCTTGCCTACGGTGCCGCGCGGCCTTACGGTGGGGCTTTCATGGGGACTCCATCCAAACCAGTGGCCGTGGGCGACTACCGTCTCGGCGGCGACCGACCGCTTTTCATTCTCGGGCCCTGCGTGATCGAGTCGGAGGCTTTCCTCCGCGACATCGGCCCGCGTATCAAGACGATCGCGGACGAGGCGGGGGTGGATTTCGTTTTCAAGGCCAGTTACGACAAAGCCAACCGCAGTTCGGTCGGCTCGTTTCGCGGCGTCGACTGCGAATTCGGATGCCGCCTGCTCCGGGCGATCGGCGACGAACTCGGCGTGCCCGTCACCACGGACGTCCACACGGCGGCGGAAGTCGAGATCGCCGGAGAGTTCGTCGACGTCCTCCAGATTCCGGCCTTTCTTTGCCGCCAGACGGACCTGATCGAGGCCGGCGCCCGGACGGGCCGCGTGGTCAATGTGAAAAAAGGCCAATTTCTCGCCCCGTGGGACGTTAGGAACATAGCCGACAAGCTCGACGCTTTCGGCTGCGAGCACTATTTTTTCACCGAGCGGGGAACCAGCTTTGGCTACAACAACCTGGTGGCGGACATGAGATCGATTCCCTGGATGCAGGAAGACGGCTTGCGCGTGGTCTTCGACGCCACCCATTCCGTTCAGCGCCCCGGCGGCGAGGGAACCTCCAGTGGAGGCGACGGAAGACTGGCGCCGGTCCTGGCCCGGTCCGCAGTGGCCGCCGGATGCGACGGCGTGTTCATGGAAACGCACCCGAACCCCGCCGAGGCCCTCAGCGACGGTCCCAACCAAGTACCTCTGGATCGCCTCGGGGACGTTCTCTCCCAGCTGAAGGCCATTTTCAATCTCGTCCGCCGTCACCCCGCATGATTCCACCGACCCGGACCAGAACGGGGGCATTCGTCCTCTTGCTTTCGACCGCCCTCCTTCCGCTGCGTCCGGCCGTGCAGGCCCAGCCGGAGGGAAAAGCCGACGAGTCCGCCACGGCCGAGGACGCGGTCCAGGCCGCTCTTCCGCCGGAGCTCGTCGAAATGTTTCCCGTCGGGAGGGAATTCAAGGGAATCGCCATTCCCACCTACACGAACGATGCCTTGCAGACCGTGATGCGGGCCGACTCCGTCATCCGCGTCGACGAGCAGTTTCTCGATCTGCTCAACTTGGTCATTTCCGTCTACAACGGCGAAGGCGAGACCGAAACAACCATCACGATGGACGAAGCCGCCTACGATCTGACCCTCGGCAAACTCACCAGCAAGACGCCTTCGAAGATCGAGCAACCCAAGTTCACCATGACGGGAGACAGAATGATCTTCGAGACCCACTCCCGCATCAGCCGCCTCGTCGGCAACGTCCGCCTCGTCGTGCCCGACACCGACGGTCTGGCGCCGAGTTTCGGACTTCCCGCTTCGGGAGATTCCGAGTAAGTTTCCAGCACACCGAGTTCCCGCCCCTCATCTCCATGAAACATCTCATCGCCCTCTTCGCCCTCGCGGCCACGGTCGCGTCACCCCCGCCCGCCTCGGCCCAGGAAAGCTCGACCGACGAGGTCGAGTCGAAAGCCCAGTCGCTTCTCGGCGATCCTCGCCTGCAGAACATGCTCCGCTCGGTGAAGGAGAACCCGGAGGATGTGGCCGCCTCCGTGAAGCAGGATCCCGAAGAGATGGTTCGAGAGGCGACCCGTTTGTACAAGGAAAACAAGGGTGGCCTGGACCTTGAAAAGGCCGACACCCCCGAAAATCGGGCCAAGGCCGGAAGCGCCGCCAGCGAAGCCATGAGCACGCTCGGCAAAATGCTTCCGACTCCCCCGCCGTCGGACAGCGACGTTCCCGCCACCCGTCCCCCGCCCGCCTCGATCCAGGCGACTCCCGTGGCCGTGCCGGTCCGACAGGAAGAGCCCGAGGCCGTTCGCGAACCCGTGCGAGAGATGGTCGTGCAGGAGACCACCGTGGAACCTCGTCCCAACTCGCGGCCGACCGAACCCGAAGTACCCGTAATGGCAGCCTCCGACGTGCCCGAGCCCCGGCCGCTCGAGCCGAAATACGACACCAAGGCCGCAGCCAAGGCCGGAAAGAAAGCGAAAGACGGCAAGAAGCAGATGGAGATCACGTCCCGCGAGTCGACCATGGACAGCCCCAACAACGTTCTCACGTTCTCCGGGAACGTCTTACTCAACCACCCGGACTTCGAGATCAAGTGCGACAAGCTCGAGATCCACATGGACGAGGGCGGCGGCGGGATGCCGTCCGGAACTTCCGGAGGGGGGTTCAAACGGGCGATCGCCTCGGGAGGCATGGTGGAGATGAAGCGCATCACTCCCGGTCCAGACGGCAAAACGCAGATCGCCATGGCGCGTCGGGCCGACTACAAGAGAGAAGAGGGGCTGATCGTCCTCTCGGGCGGCCCCCCCTACATCCAGGACGGGGACAGTTTCGTTGAGACGACCGCCGCGGACGCCCAGATCATCATGCGGCTCAACAGCCAGAAGTACGAGATCGTCGGAGACCGCAGCCGCATCGTCATCCCGGTCGAAGGAAAAGATGGCACCGGCAGCATCGGTCTAGGCGATGAACTCGGAGGAGGCTTAGGCGGGCGCCGTTGAAGAACGCCGCTTTTTCCCGTATAGTTGAGATTACCGTATGAGTTACACCGATGAACGGGACGAAATAGCCGAGCTTTTCGGGACCGATCCCAAATCCAAAAAGGGCTATTCCGCCGAACTCGACAAGACCGCTCCCGAGAAGTTCCGACCCCTTGACGACTCCCCTCCCCGAACGGTGCCCTCGGCCCCGGAATCCCGGCCCGTCCCGCCACTCCAAACCACCACGCCCCCCGCGGCCTCAGGGAAGACGGTCGAAGTCGCCGACCCGCCGAAGCAGGCCAAGGTGAAAAAAGCGGTCAAGCTGCGGCCGCCGTCCCACGTGGCTCCCCACCCGCTCGAACAAGCGCCCCCGCCGGCAACGAAACCGAAGCCCGCAGCGTCCGAACCACCCGTCGTCGAGGACGAGGACTTCCTCGTCTACGACGACGCCGAGAACCCCGTTTTCTCCGAGACCGACTTCATTTCCTTCGAGGAGGAGCCGGAAGCCAAGCCGACTCCCGCCGACAAGAGCTCGACCGCGGATATCCTCATCGCTTCCGAGAGCGCCGCCCCCCCTCCTCCCGCCGCCACCGCCTCTTCCGGAGCCCTCCCCGCCAGAAGCCCCGTATCGGCGACACTGGAGGCAGCCCCGGCGCCGGACCTCGGCACGACCCGGGCGACCACGAAAAAGCCGCTGCTCGACACCAACGGTCTCGTGAAAATCTACGACGGCCGTACCGTCGTCAACGGCGTGGACATCAACGTCCGGCCCGGCGAGATCGTCGGATTGCTCGGCCCGAACGGCGCCGGGAAAACAACCAGCTTCTACATGATGGTGGGACTCGTCCCGCCCAACGGAGGGCGCGTCGTTTTCCGCGACATCGACGTCACACGCATGCCCATGTACAAGCGCGCCCGGCTCGGGATGGGCTACCTGCCGCAGGAAGAATCGATTTTCCGGAAACTCACCGTCGAGGAAAACATCATGGCGGTGATGGAGACTCTCAAGATTCCGCGCCAGGAAAAGGTCGAACGCTGCAACGAGTTGCTGGAACGCTTCGGAATCGGCCACATCCGGAAAAACGTCGCCCTGACCTGCTCCGGCGGTGAAAAGCGCCGGGTCACCATCGCGCGGTCCCTCGTTACCCAGCCCAGCCTGCTGATGCTCGACGAACCGTTTTCCGGAGTGGATCCCATCGCGGTGAACGAGATCCAAACCATTGTCGAGGATCTCCGAAAATCGGGCCTCGCCATCCTCATCACGGACCACAACGCCCGCCAGACGCTCGAACTGGTGGACCGGGCCTACCTGATCTACGAAGGCAAGGTTCTCCGCGAAGGCAGCCGCGACTTTCTCATCAACGATCCCGTGAGCCGGGAACTTTATCTCGGCGACCGATTCACCATGTAACTTATTGATGAAAAAGACGTTCCGAAGAACATGCCCGGATCGTATTCATAGTGCGGACTTGTCAAGAATCCGCCGAATCTGGTACGGTTTCAGTTCTTTGGAACCCATTTTCGAATCCAACAAACAACCACGCCAACTATGCAAGTAACAAACGTCAACCTGCCAATCGTCGTCACCGGTCGTCACGTCTCCGTCACCGAGGCCATGAGGGACTATGCTGAGAAAAAGGTGGCCGGATTGCACCTGGACTACCCGAAAATCATCGAGGCGAAAGTTCTCCTCAACGTCGAGAACAACGACCGGCACATTGCGGAGATCATTCTTTTCTGTGCCAACCACATCGTGATCGAGGCCGATTCGACCACCAATGACATGTACGCCTCCATCGACGAAACGCTTTCGAAAATCGCGCGCCGCATGCGCAAGCACAAGACCCGCATGCTCAAGTCGCATCGCCCCAAGCGCGCCAAGGAAATCCGGCACCTTTCCGAGACCGTCTATTCGCCCGAAATTCCCGAGGAGCCGGAATCCGAACACGAACCCCTCATCGTCCACAACGAGCACTACAAGATCAAGCATCTCTTCAGCGACGAGGCCATCATGGACATGGAAATGAACGAGAAGCCCTTCATCATTTTCCACGACGCCAAGAGCGACAAGCTCTCCGTGCTCTATCGCCGCGAGGACGGCGACTACGGGATGATTTTCCCCGTCGAAGAGGCTTAGGTCGGCGACCCAACCCTGTCCGACCGACTGCAAACGGTCCCCGGAGGCCAGTCCCCGGGGACCGTTTCCATCTTGCCGACGCCATGAGTTTCCCGCTCCCCCGTCCCGTCGGCGAAGGATCCCGCCTCGCCGTGGTGGCGCCGGCCGGGCCTTTCGACCGAGAGGCCTTCCAAAAGGGCGTGGCCTGGCTTGAACGACGCTACGAAATCGTTCACGGCACCGGCATCTTCACGAAAACAGGCTATTTCGCCGGCAGCGACGAGCGCCGGCTCGGGGAACTGATGGACGCGATCGCCGATCCCGCCGTCGACGCCATTCTTTGTGCCCGGGGCGGCTACGGCGCCACGCGTCTGCTGCCCCGGATCGACCTCGAGCCGATCCGGAGGGCGAACAAGACGATCGTGGGTTTCAGCGACGTGACGGCGCTGCACGCCGCTTGGGTGCGAGCCGGCGTCCGATCCGTCCACGCTCCCATGGTCGCCTCCCTCGGAAAGGCGGAACAGTCGTCTCTCGGAAAACGCTGGATCGATGCCTTGGAGCACCCCGACGAAAGACGCGGGTGGTCGCTCGAGCGGCTCGATGCCGGCGACTCGGAGAGCGGCGAGGGAATCCTGTTCGGCGGCAACCTCGCCGTGCTCGGCGCCCTCCTCGGAACGCCCTTCGTCCCACCGTTGGACGACGCGATTCTCTTCGTCGAGGACGTGGGGGAAAGGCCCTACCGGGTCGACCGCATGCTCACCACCATGAACCAGGCCGGGTGGTTCCGCCGCATCCGGGGGCTGGTCCTCGGGGCCTTCACGGGAGGAAACCCCGGCGAAGACGGCGTCCGGGTCGAAGACGTTCTGGAGCAGCAGTTCGGCGAGGCCGGTATCCCGGTGCTCCGAGGACTCTCCGCGGGCCACGTCGAAGACAACGACCCGCTTCCCTTCGGAGCCCCCGCCCGCATTTCGGAGAACAGGCTCGAGGTCAATTTTTGACCGGATGAGGGTGCAGCAGCGCTCGCGCTACCCCAAGTTCGACAGTTGTCCCGTCGGAGAAGGGCGGAGCCCTTGATTTTACTAAG
>JBBDRG010000093.1:0-16968 GCA_040905585.1 Verrucomicrobiales bacterium | reverse complement strand
GCAGACCGTCTCCGGCGAGCAGGTCGACTGTTCCGCCCGACACCGTTAGCTCGCCGGACTTGGCACCGCCCATGCTGAATCCGCCGTGCCCGATCTGGGCAAATGCCTGAGTACCGAGACCGCCTTCCATCGCAAGCGCTCCGAGAAGAGTGACGGACAAGTCGCCGTCGAGAGATCCGGAGCCCATCGTTCCCCCGTGCCCGACCAGCGCAAACGCGTCCTCGCCGCCTCCCGCGCTCATCTCCAGGGAGTCTGCCTCGAGCGTCACCGCGCCGGAGCGTGCGCCGCTCGAATTGACGCCCCCGTGACCAATCAGGGCGTAGGCTCGCTGACCGTCTCCCGCGACCAACGCGACTTCGTTGACGGGACCGGCACCGGTGGCGGTGGCGACGAGATCCCCGTCGCTGTTCCCGTCGCTGCCGTCTCCGCCGTGGCCGACCTGGACATAGGACCCGTCCCCGTTTCCTGCGGCCAGGCTGTAGCCGACTGCCTCCACGTTTACTTCGCCGTCCTTGTCTCCGTTCACTCCGTTGCCGCCGTGGCCAATCTGGGCATGCCCGGCTTCCCCTGCGCTACCGCTCAGCCTGATGCCGCCCGCGACGGAGATGTCGATGTCTCCGGTGAATTCCTGCGCGCCGAAGGAAGATCCGCCGGAGGAGTGCCCCACTTGGGCGTGGCTGTTGACGCCGTTCCCTGCGACGAGGCCGAGTCCGCCGCCTGCGGTCGCCACGCTGACGCGTCCGAAAGCGTCGAAAGTGGCGTTGACTCCGTGGTGCCCGATGACGGCGTACTGGTTGGCTGCGCCGCTCCCGCCGTTCAGACTGATGCCGCCTCCGGCGGAGACATCGATGTCGGCTTGGTCGGCGGCGGCGCCGTAGCTGAGCCCTCCCTGAGAGAGGTGGTTACCGCCCCCGTGCCCGATGGCGGTGTGGGCGTCGTTGCCGGATCCGCTCTCCAGATTGATATCGGCGCCGACGCTCACTTCGACGCTACCCCGGATACCGCTGGCGTTGGCGAAGGTGACTCCGGCATCGCCGTCGAAGGTGGCGGTGTCGTGCACCAGCATCCAGGAGTCCACGGCCACGCCGTCCTCGCGGGGGTTGAACCGCAACGTGTAGGTGGTGTTGGGATCGAGATTCCAAACGGGGGCATCGCTGCCGGCCCCGCCGGTGCTCGCCTCGGTCGTGGCAACGCTTAGCCAGTCGAAGACGCCATTGTTGCTGCCGCCTCCGGCGAACTGGTAGAAATCGGCTTCGCCCGATCCGATGCCGTCCTTGATCTCGACGATGTCGGCGAACAGGGAATCGCTGTTGCCGTTGAAACCGGTCCAGCGAGTGCTCAACCGGTAGCTACCTCCCGTGGTGGTCGTAAAATTGTAGAGGGCAAAGTTGTTGTTGCTGGCCTGCCCGCCTCCGTTGCCGTCGGGCAGGTCGATGAAGTAGCCGTTGCGGCTGCCGGTGAAGCCGTTGTCGAGGAAGGACTGGGGCGGGGCGCTACCGGTCCATCCCGCGGGGAAGTATCCCTCCTGCCGGATCACCCAATCGTCGGTGGAGTCGAAAAATTCGGCTTCGCCCACAATCAGGCCGTCGCGCTCGAGAAGACCGCCGAAACCGCCCCGGGCGTCTTGGAGGGAGTGACCGATCATGGCGAAGGTGCTCTCGCCGCTGCCGCCGTCGAGATCGAGGTCGCCCGATGCGTCGAGGCTGATGTTTCCGTCGAGATACCCGTCGGCGGCGATTCCTCCATGCCCGATCAAGGCGTAGGTTCGATCCGCCGCTCCGCCCCCGAGCTGGACGTCGGAGATGCCGCTCAGCACCAGGTCACCGCTCTTGTTGCCGATCGCCCCGATCCCGCCGTGGCCGATCTGGGCGTAGGATTGGTCCGCATTCCCACCGTCGAGCACGAGGGCGGTAGCACTGCCGAGCACGAAATCGCCGCTCTTGGTCCCGAGCGCATCGATCCCGCCGTGACCGATCTGGACGAATGAGGCGGTACCCGTCCCCCCACGGAGCGCGACATCGCCGCCGCCCAAGGGAACGCCGTTGATGGGATCGAAATTGACCACCACGTCGCCGGCTGTATCCCCTTCGACCTGCAGCCCTCCGTTGCCGATGTGAGCGAATCCGTTGGTGCCACCGCCGAGAAGTTCGACGCCGTTGCCGCCAATGACGGCGATGATGTCGCCGGTGTCGCCCTGGTTGCCGGATTTGCTCCGGCCGCCGTGGCCGATCTGGGTCCAGGCGTTGCTCCCGTCACCGCCTTCCAGACTTACCTGCCCCAGGGTGAAGACCACGATACTGTCCTCGGCGGCGGCGTTGCCGGTGTCCCCGCCGTGGCCGATCTGGGCGGAGCTGAAGCTTCCGGTGCCGCCCGCGAGGACGATGTCGCCACCGCCGCCGGTGGCCGCGAGGGTGTCGGGGTCGATGTTGAGGAAAATGTCCCCGGTGAGGAAGCTGGCCCCGCTGTCGCCGGTGACGCGGCTCCCGCCATGGCCGATCTGGGCATAGGCCCGGGTAATGGTACCGCCGCCCAGGGTGGTCCCGCCGCCCACGGCGAGCGTGATGTCCCCGTCGGCGCGGTTGACGGCGCTGTTCTCTCCGCCATGGCCGATCTGGGCGTAGGCATCGGTGCCGCCGCCCGCGATGATCTCGAGATCGCCGGAGGTGGCCAGCTCGATGTCGCCCAGGAGAGTTGCGCCGGAGCCGATCCGGTTGCCTCCTTCACCGCCGTGGCCGATCTGGGCATAGCTGTCAGTATTGGTGCTCCCGAGAATGGCGATGTTGGCGGCGGCCCCCACCACGATGTCGCCCTCCCGGTCGCCGAATTCTCCGCTGCCGTCGGAGCGGGCTCCGCCGTGCCCGATCTGTGCGTAGGCGTTGCTGCCGGCGCCCGCCTGCACGGTGATGTCTGCGGTTCCGCTGCCCGCAAGAGTGTTGACGAGAATGTCGGAATTGATCACGTCCATCGCATTGGAGTTCGCTCCGCCGTGCCCGATCTGGGTGTAGAAAAAAGTTCCCGTGTCGGAAGACTGCAGGTCGATGGCGCCGACGGCGTCCACCTGGATGGTGGAGTCGACGACGTTGCTGTCGCCGGAACCGTTGCCGCCGTGGCCGATCTGGGCGTAGCCGGTAGTGGGGGATTGGAGGGCGATGTCGGCGCCCGAGGCCACGGTGATCGCTCCGGAGAGATCGACTCCCGACCCATCGCCTCCGTGCCCCACCTGGGCGAAGGACGAGGTACCCGTCCCGCTAGAGAGGCTGACGCTTCCGTCGGCGTCGAGCGTGATGTCGCCACTCTTGGCTCCGGCATTGTTGGCGGCGTTGGCGGCGAAACCGCCGTGTCCGATCATGGCGAACTGCCGGTGGCTTCCTCCACCGCCGCCGGTGAGAGAAATGTCTCCCGCGCTGTGAAGCTCGATATTGCCCGAATGGGTCCCCGCGTGACCTTCCCCGCCGTGGCCGATCTGGGCGTAGCCGTCGGTGTTGTCACCTCCTTGGACAGTGACAGACGAGGAGGCCCCGAGGAGAATGTCTCCGCTGGCGCTGGAGTCGCCATCGCCCCGGGTCCCGTCGGTGCGGGCGCCGCCGTGGCCGATCTGGGCATGAGCATTGACTCCTCCGCCCTGGACCAGCACTGCGCCGCCGCCGCTACCCGGAGCGGTGTTGATAAGGATATCGGAGTCCATGGCGGTAAACTCCAGCGCTTGGTATCCTCCGTGACCGATCTGGGCGTAGGCCCTCTGGACGGGTGCCGCACCGGCGATCAGCTCGATGCTTCCGGCGGCGTCGACGGAAATCGCGGACCCCACCACCTCGCCGCTGGCGAGAGCGCCGCCATGGCCGATATGAGCATAAGTATCGGTGCCGGTCCCGCCGAGGACGTCCAAAGTACCACCGAGGGAAAGAGCCACGTTTCCGGTGGCGGTGCCGTCGAACTGAAAGCCTCCGTGGCCAATCTGGGAGTAGGTCTGGGTTGCGCTGCCGCCGAGCACTTCCGCTCCGCCGCCGAAGGAGAGGTCGATACCGCCGACGAGCTGGCCGTTGTACTGGTGCCCCCCGTGACCGATCTGGCCGTAGGCGCCGTTGGTGCCCCCGCCTCCCTGGACGGTGAGATCGCCATCGGCTTCGATCCGGATCTCTCCGGTGGCATTGCCGGCGCCGTTCACCGGGCTGCCGTTGCCGCCGTGGCCGATCTGGGCGTAGCTGTGGGTCAAGGCACCGGTGACGGAAACGTTGTCAGCGGCCCCGATGACGATATCGCCGAACTTGACTCCCTCCATGTTCCTTCCGCCGTGACCGATCTGGGCCACGGTGCCGAAATTGTTCTCGGTGGTGGTCTTGGTGCTGGCGAGCAGGACGATGTCTCCTCCACCTGCTGCCGCGCCCGCGCCACCCGCGGCGTCGGGGTCGTAATTGAGGGAAATGTCGCCGGTCAGCGTGCCGTCCGCGTCGTAGCCGCCTTGCCCGATCTGGGCGTAGGCGCCGTATGAGCTCCCCACCGTATCGCCGCCGATGAGGGAGAACCCCTCGTCCGCGATGACGACGATCCGGTCGCCGTCCACCCCGTGGTTCGCGTTGTTGTCGTGGCCGCCGAGACCGATCTGGCTGTAGGCGTCCTGACCGGCGCCGCCGGTCAGTTCCACCGAAGCGTTCGATTCGATTCGGATGCTGCCCCGGGTCGCTCCGCTGCCTCCCCCGGTGGCCAGCCCTCCGTGACCGATCTGGCTATAGGCGTGAGTGCCGCTGCCGCTATTCAGGGAGATGGCACCTGCATTGCTTCCGTTGCTACCCAAGATCTCGATGTCGCCGGCCCGGGTGCCGGTCACTCCCCTGCCGCCGTGGCCGATCTGGGCGTAGGCGTCCGTGCCGGTCCCCCCGTTCAGGGTGACGTCTCCGGGTTCGCAAAAGCTGATCGTCACCGGAGCATCGATGGCGGCGCCGACCGATCCTGACCCGCCGTGTCCGATCTGGGTGTAGGCACCGGTGGTGCCCGAATTCATCGTCAACCCGCCCGCTTTGGCACGCACGAGTATTTCCCCGGTGATGTCGCCGCTGCCGTCGCCGTAAAAGCCGATCTGGGTGCCGGCTCCCGAAGTCCCGGTGCTCGCGTTCATCGTGACGCCGTGGCCCGCCACCGCAGTCAGTCCCTCGCGCGATCCGAACCGGACCGCCTCCGTCTGGCCCGCGCTGCCGAGGGTGACGGTGCCTCCGTTGTTGCCGAAGGCGTCGCAATTGTTGAAGTTAATCGTGCCGGGTCGGATCACCGGCGCGCAGAAGTCTGTGAGATCGACGGTCGCGGGGCTGGTGATGTTGCCGTCCCAGCCCGCCACGAGGATGCCGCGGCCGCGACCGGCGTTCTGGTAGTCGGCCAGCATCTCGATGTTGCCACCGGTCATGATGATGAAATCGAAATCGTTGTCGAAGTAGACGTCGGGACCGTCGTAGGTGTAGTCGACGTCATCCTGGATGGAGATCACGATGTGGCCGACACCGATGTTGCCGTCGACCATGGCGTCGAGACCTTCCAAGGCACCGGCTGCGATACTGCTACTGCCGTTGGAGACGATCTGGTAGCCGCTGCCGCCGAGGTAGGTCGAGGGGTATTCCAAACCGCCCCCGGTGTTGGTGCGGTGGTGGAGGTAGCTGTTGCCGCCGCTGCCGTGGGCGACGGTGAGGTCGCCGCCGGCGAAGTACTGGATGCCGCCCTGGCGGGTCCCGCTGGAGGTGCCGCTGTCCTCCACTCCGATCGTGCCGACGCCGTCGCCGTGGCCGAGCATCGCGTAGGCGTCAGAGCCCGATCCGCCGGAGACAACGAGATCGCTTCCGTTGTCGGCGATGACGTAGAGGTCGCCGGACATCGGGGCGTCGGTGTTGATCCCGCCGTGGCCAATCTGGGCGTAGGCGTTGGCCGAGCCGCCCCCGGCGACGCTGATGTCGCCGAGCGCGGTCACCGAGACGGTGCCCGATAGCGAGTCCACGTTGGCGTTGCGCCCCCCGTGCCCGATTTGGGTGTAGGAACTCCCGGAGGAGTCGAGAGTCAGTCCGTCGGCGGAATGGAAGCAGATCTCGCCTGCGAAGTCCCCGCTCGCTCCGGCGCCGCCGTGCCCGACGAGAGCGTAGCCGTCCACGTGATTTCCGGAGGTGAGCGAGGAGGATCCGGAGGCGACGAGATTGATGTCCCCGGTGATGTTGCCGCTGAAATTGATCCCGCCGTGGCCGATCTGGGCGAATCCGCGGGAGCTGCCCCCGTTGAGGACCACTCCGCCGGTGGTGGTGGAGATTTCGATGTCCCCATCGACCGGTCCGACAGAGACGTTGCCCGCGCTGGTCCGCCCGCCTCCGGAGCCGATCTTGGCGAAGGCACCGCCTCCGGTACTCCCTTCGACGAGAACGGACTCGCCCGTTACCCTGACCCCGGCGTCGGTCTTGATCCCGTTTCGACCCGCTCCGCCCACGCCGATCATGGCGGAGGCGTTGTTGCCGGATCCCCCGAGGACTTCGACGGCACCCGTCGCCGCCACCGTCGTAGAGATGGTGGAACCCGCCTCGGTCACCCCGGTGACGTTGCCGCCTCCGCCCAGTCCCCCGGACCCGATCTGGGCGTAGGCGTTCCCGCCGCCGCCCCGGGCGTCGAGGAGGACGCCGCCATCGTTCGCCACCACCGTCGTCCCGGTGGTGGAGGTCGCCGTATTGTTGACCCCGCCGCCGGTTCCGATACGGGCGTAGGAGGTTCCCCCGCCGCCAACCTTCACCTCGACACTGTCTCCGTGGACCGCAGTGGTGCCGATCTGGGTCGAGCTGCGGGTGCCGCCAAGGCCGATCTGGGCGTGAGCGTTGCTCCCGCTGCCTCCGTATACAAGAACCGCGCCGCCCCCGGTGGTCGCGCCGGTTCCAGGGTCCGCATTGACGAAAACATCGCCGCGCAGGGTGCCGCTGCCGCCGAAGCCACCATGGCCGATCTGGGTGAAGGTGCGGGTGCCTCCGCCACCGAGAACGTTCACCCCACTCTGTCCATCGACTCGCACGATCTCCCCGGTCGCTCCCAGGGTTCCGCTACGGTTGACCCCGCCATGGCCAACGAGGGCGAAGGCGTCGGTGGCGTTTCCGCCTTGCAGGGAGAAGGCCCCGCCGGCAACGGCGTCGATGCTGCCGCGAAGGTTTCCGCTGCCGCCGAGACCGCCGTGGCCGAGCTGGGCGTAGTCGCCGATCCCAGCCCCGGCGAGGAAATCGACGTCCCGCAGGGCCGCGACCTCGATGATGTCGCCGGCTGTCCCGAAGTTCCCCCCGCGGTTGGTTCCGCCGTGACCGAGTTGGGCGTAGTGATGGGAGCTGGGAGCCGCAGCGGAGGCACTGCCGCCCCCGGCAAAGCGGATCGAGGTTCCCGACCCGCCCGCCGCAAGCGAGACGTTGTCGAAATTGTCGTCCCCGTCGAAATCGCCGATGTCGTCGAAACTTCCCGCGATCTGGGAACTCACCGTGATCGAACCGCTCAGGTCGCCGTCCGGATCGCCGGAGAGCGGGTCCATCATGCCTCCGTGACCGAGTTGCGCATAGGAGCCTTCTCCGCCCCCGACGCCTCCGCCGAAGAGAAGCTGGTTGCCGGCGCGGACCACGATGTCGCCGTTGTGGGCGCCGGCGGCGTCGTAACCGCCGTGGCCGAGCTGGGAGTAGGAGTGCTCCGCCAGCGCCGGAGCCGTGTTCGCCGGCGAAGCCTGGAAGGTGATCGTTCCGGCGCGCGAAGCGACCCCGATGCGACCGCTGTGGCCGAGGGTGGAGTCGGCGTTGTGTCCGCCGTGGCCGAGCTGGCTGTAGCTGCGGGCGTTGTCGGTGTTGGTGCCGAGACTGTCGAAGGTGATCGCCCCCTGCGCGAGCACCGCGATGTCGCCGCTGTGGTTGCCGGCCGCGTTGAGGCCACCGTGCCCCAACTGGGCGGAACGGTCGCCGCCGCCGCGGGTCCCGCTGAGAAAAGAGAGGCTCCCGGTGTCGGCGAGCACGGTGATATTGCCGCTGTGGTCGCCCGAGGCGTTGGCCCCGCCGTGGCCGAGTTGAATGAAGTTGAGGTTCCTGCTGGTGGTCGCTCCGTAGATACTCTGGAAGCGGACGTTCCGGTGGGCGAGAACGGTGATGTCGCCGCTCTGGTCGCCGCTGGCGTGGAGCCCTCCGTGCCCGAGCTGGACGTAGGACTCGGTGCCGGCGTTCGTCCCAATACCCGACCACTGGAAATGAACGTCTCCTTGGGTGGACTCGAGGTGAATCGCACCGGTGTTGCCCCCATTCGGGCTACCCGCGTTGAAATGTCCTCCATGACCGATCTTCGCATAGGATCTGGCTCCGGTGCCGCCCCGGACCAGGATAGTGTCCGCCGCGGTAACAGTGAGGTTTCCGTCCCGGTTCCCATCCCCGGAGCGCCCGCCGTGCCCGATCTGGGCGAACTGGTTGCTGCTGCCGCCCGCGAGGAACTCAATGCCGCCGCTGCCGCCGATGCCGGCGGTGACGCTCACCGCACCGTCGAAATTGCCCACGGCGTTGCCGCCGCCGTGTCCGATCTGGACGTAGGCGTTGGTGGCGGTACCCGTGGTGGCGTCGAAACGGACGTCGCCGGTCGCCTCCAGAGTGATCGCGCCTCGGTGATCTCCGTCCCCGAGAATGCCACCGTGCCCGATCTGCGCGTAGGCATGGGTGCTCGAACCGCCCAGGACATCGACATCGCGGGCTCCGGTGATGGTCAGGTCGCCGCGTCCGAAGCCCTCCTTGTCGAAGCCCCCGTGTCCAATCTGGGAATAGGCCCGGGCTCCGTCGCCGGCGCTCATGGCAAGATCGCCCGGTTCGCAGAAAGAAATCGAGATCTCGGCCTCGACGTTGCCGTTGACGGAGTTCCACCCGCCGTGTCCGATCTGGGTGAAGGCGCCGCTGCCACCTGAAGTCATGGAAAGTCCGCCCGCTTGCAAGTGCATCCGGATGGCACCGCTGGCCGGGCCGCTGCCGTCGCCGTAGAAACCGACCTGGGTGGACGTATTGATCGTCGATGTTCCGGCCTCCATCGTCAGGCCGTGCGCCGCCAGCGTGGTCGTGCCGTCCTGACTCCCGATCCGCACCGGCGCGGCCTGGTCGCTGTCGCCGACGACCAGCATCGCGTCGCCATTCCCGAAGCTGCCGCAGTTGTTGAAATCGATTCCGGCGTCGGGGCCGGAGATCGACGGGTCGCAGAAATCGCCGCCGTTGAAGGTGACGCTGCCCCCGGCGAGGGAGTCCGAACCGTCCCAGCCCGCTACGTAGGTGATCGCCCCCGAGCCGGCGTTCTGGTGCGAACTGAGCAGGGTGATGCTACCGCCCGTAGCCATGAGGAAGTTGTCGGAGGTATTCTCGATTCGATCCTGGCCCGCACCTATCACGATGTCGATGTCGTTGGAGAACGCGAAGGAAAGCGGACCGCTGGCGTAATGGGCGTCGATCATGGTGTTCACGCCGTTGAGCGCCCCGTCGCTGAAGGAAACCGTGCCGTTGCCCACCAACTGGAAGCCGTTGCCGCCGAGGTAGTCCGCCGCGTCGAGTCCGCCGTTGGTCTGGTGAAAGACGCTGGTGTTGGCCACCCCGCCGTCGGTGGCGCTGAGATTGCCGGCGGCGAAGATACGCACCCCGCCCTGGCGGGTACCGGTGGTGGTCGCCCCTCCCCCGTCGCCGTGGCCGATCATGGCGTAGTTGCTCGCGCCTGTGCCGCCTTGGAGGGCGATGGCTCCGCCATTGTCCGCCACGACGCTGAGATCGCCGCTCATGTCGCCGGAGCTGTCCACTCCACCGTGGCCGATTTGGGCGAACTCGCCGAAGGCGCTGCCGCCCGTGAGCGCCACCCCGCCGGTTCCGGTCGTGCCGGAGGTCACCGCGACATCGCCGCTCTTGTCGCCGACGATGTTGATCCCGCCGTGGCCGATCTGGGTGTAGGCCCCGATAGCGTCGCCCGTGCTCGCATCCAGGACGATCCCGTCCCCGGCAACCACGCAGAGATGCCCGTCGAGGGTCATCGTCACCTCGCTTTCGAAAGCTCCACCATGACCGATGCGGGCGCTGCCGCCGAAGGGACTCCCGGAAACCGTCGTTCCCCCGGTGAGACCGATGGCGTTCCGAGCCATCACATCGATATCGCCGAGAAGCTGTGTCGGCCCCTCGATGTCGTTCAATCGGAAATCAGTCGAAACGGAACCCCCGTGACCGATCTGGGCACCCGATCCGGCACCGTCGCCGCCTTGGAGAGTCACGCCTCCACCCTCGACCACGACGTTGCCGAAGGCGTTGAAATCCGCTTGCGCCCCGTGGTGGCCGATCGCCGCGTAGCGCCCCGTGGGATCTCCCGTGCCCCCTGCGCCACCACCGAGACGGACGTCGCCGCCGCTCGTGGTCACGGTGACGTCGGCGAAGTCGGCGGCGGCCCCGTGGAAGATGTTGCCGCCCTGGTTGTCGAGGAAGGAACCACCGTGCCCGATCGCAGCGTGGGTCCCGCTCTCCGTTCCGCCCGAAAGGGCCACGTCGCCCCCGGCGTTCACCGTGACCGAACCGCCCGTGCCCGAGCGATTGGCGAAGGTCGAGACCGGTCCGAACCCGCTCGGGTTCGCCAGCCCGGCGTCCTCGCGCTGGAAAACGAACGCGTCGAGCGCGGCCCCGCTCTCGCGAGGCACCACGCGCAAGGTGTAGGTGCCGGGGGTGTCGAAGGTCCACTCCGCCGGTGGGTCGGCCCCCGGAACGGTCGCAGCATTCAGCTCGAACCCGCCGTTGGTGTGCCAGGACGGGCTGGCGAAGTCGCCGTTGCCGCCACCGGTGAACTCGTACCAGTCCGCGATGTCGCCGCCGGTACCATCCTTCAGTTCGACGATGTCGACATGGATCGAGTCACTGGTCGAATCCGCTCCCGTCCAGCGGGGAAAAAACTGGTAGGTGCCCGCCTCCGTGATCTCGATCTCGTAGAGAATCGCTCCGTTGTTCGTCGCCGGGGAGCTGCCACCGCCACCGAAAGGCGACTGGACGTAGATGTCGCCGCGAGCGTTGCTGAAAAACGACGGGTCTCCGGGTGATTCGGTCGGCACGATCGCCCACGAATCCGCACTGTCGAAATACTCGGCCCCGAACACGAGACGCCCGCTCTGGATGGTGAACGGGCCGAACCCGGCCTGCGCGCCGTGCAGGGAATGTCCGATCTGGGTGAAACTGTTCTCCCCGGCGGCTCCCCCGCCCAAAGTGACTCCGCCGTCGATCGTGGCGACGATTTCGCCTCCGCGGAACCCGTATCCCCCGATACCGCCGTGACCGACGAGGGCGAAGGCCTCCGCGCCGGTTCCCGCCGCGAGTTCGAGATCGCCTCCCGCGCTTCCCAGCGTGATGTCTCCCGAAATGGCACCTTGAAAGTCGTTGGTCCCGTGGCCGATCTGGGCGGAGTTCCCAGCTTCCGCGCCGCCGCGCAGCTCGATCCCCGCGTCTCCAACCACCGTGACCGCGCCGGAAAGAGCGCCCGGGGTGTTGACGCCTCCATGGCCGATGCGGACTTCGCCGTCCTCCCCCGAAGCCGAGGCCACGAGCGAGACGGCTCCGTCGGCGACCACGGAAACGTCGCCTTCCTTTTCCGATTCGTTGTCGTCTCCGCCGTGCCCGATCCGGGCGCTTCCGGCGAGGTCGCTGCCCGATACCGCAGTCCCGCCCGTCAGGCTAACGTCGCCGGCCGCCGTCAGGTCGACCGCACCCCGGAGGACGCCGGGGGAAACCGTGTCGGTGAATTCGTAGTTCGAAACGCCGTCGCCTCCGTGTCCGATCTGCGCTCCGTTCCCGCGATGGGTGCCGGCGATCAGGGACGCGTTGCCCCCTTCCACCTCGATGTCCCCATGGGCATCGAAATCGGAGTCGGTCCCGTGATGACCGATGGCGGCGTAGCGCCCCGTGGCGAGCCCGCCGGCCGGGTCGTCGCCGCCGTTGAGCTCAATGTCTCCGCCACCGCTGCGCACGGTGATGTTGGCCCCGTCGGTGGCACTGCCGTACTGCGCGCGTACCCCGACGTTTTCGATGCGGGAGCCACCGTGGCCGATGGCCGCATGAGCGCCGTCGTTAAGTCCCCCCCCGATCGCGATGTCGCCTTGGGCGAGGACGGTGATGTTGCTATTCGAACCCGAGCGGTTCGCATAGGTGGCGCCGGGGCCGAGGCCGGTCGGCGTCGGTTCCGAAGCATCCTGGAAGACGAAAGCGTCCAGCGCGACCCCGTCCTCGCGAGGATTGATGCGCAGCGTGTAGGTACCCGCGGTGTTGAAAGTCCACGTCGCGGGGGGTTCAGCAGTCGATACTCCACCCGAGGTCGATTCGGGAAGGGCATAGTCGAACCATGCGGGATCCCCAAAATCGCCGTTGTTGCCTCCGGCACCTGCATACTGGTACCAATCGGCGTGGTCTGGACCCTTCAGTTCGACAACGTCCGCGTACATCGAGTCGCTGGCACCGCTGTACCCGGTCCACCTCGGAACAAACACGAAGGTGCCGGGAGTGAGCACCTCGAACTCATAGGTGACGGCGCGGACCTCGCTCTGGGGCAGGGTGTGATTACTGCCGGTTCCTGGACGTGCCTGCAGGTAGATCCCTCCCCGAGCGTTGGCAAACAGCTCACCGTCGGGATCGGGGAACGGCCCCCCCTCCGCAGGCACCACTGTCCAGTTGCCGTCGGCATTCGTCGAGTAACTGATGGCATCGACGACGATGCGCCCGTCGATTTCTGTGAATCCCCCGAAGCCGGAAAAGGCCCCTTGGAGCGAATGGCCGATCTGGGCGAAGTTGTCGATGCCCGTGCCTGGCGCGTCCGCGCCTTGAACCTCGACCCCGCCACCGACAGTGGCGAAAATCTCGCCGTCGTAGAAGCCTCGGGAGAACAGCCCGCCGTGGCCAAGGAGGGAGAAGGACTGGTCCCCCGCCCCGCCGAGGACGCGCAGATCCCCGTCCGCATCGAGAGTGATGTCGCCGGTGACCCAGCCTTTCGGGCCACCGAGCGCTCCGGCGGCGAGAATGCCGCCGTGGCCGATCTGGGCGAAGGAGTTTTCATTCGCCCCGCCGATCAGGCTGACATCGCCACCGGCTTCCAGAGCGATCTCTCCGACCACGTCGCCCGGCGAGCGGTAGGCACCATGGCCGATCTTGGCGTAGCGGCCCTCGCCTCCCTGACTCCCCGCGATCACCTCCAGATTGCCCGAATCGGCGCCCACCTCGATGTCTCCCGCAAAATCCCCGGCCGTTTCGTAGCCTCCATGCCCGATCTGCACGTAGGCCCGGTCGCCGGTTGTATCGTCCGCGTCGAGCGTGACGCTGCCCGTGGCCAGGACGTCGATGGTCCCGCTTCGATCGAAGTTGCCGCCCTCGGCGCCTCCGTGGCCGATTTGAGCGAAGCTGTAACTCTCCGTTCCCGGAGGCGAATTGGACAGGTCTACGTCGTCGCCGCCACCGCCCGAGCGCACCGTGATCGATCCGTTCGACACCTCCAGCGCGATCGCGCCCGTCGCCGCCCCCTCGGCGTGCGAACCGCCGTGCCCGATTTGCGCGGCGGTGAATTCCTGGTTTTGCCCCCCCGTGATCGTCGCGTCGCCCGAGGTTACCGTGATATCGATGGACCCGCTCTTAGTTCCGTCGGAGAGGTCGCCCCCGTGGCCGATGAGAGCGTAGTTGTGGTCGCGGCCACCGCCCTGAACGAACAGGCCGTCCGCCGCGCTGACCGTGATGTCCCCTTCGAAATCTCCATCGGCGGCGAATCCACCCAGCCCGATCTGGGCGTAGGCGCGACGTCCGTCGGCCTGAGACTGCCCGAAGCGGCCACCGCGCACCATGATCCGTCCGGACGCCGAGGTCACGTTGATTCCCGCCGCCGCTCCGCCGCCGACGATGTCGGCGGTGGCGCTGCCGTTGGCATCGGTCCCGCCATGGCCGATCTGCGCGTAGGTCAGATCGTTGATCCCGCCGATGAGATCGATGTCGTTGACGGCCGCCACATTGATCGCTCCGGAGAGATGACCGTCCACGAGCCGTCCGCCGTGCCCGATCTGCTTGTAGTTGTTGTCGTGGTTGCCTATCTGGCCGCCGACGTTCGTGGCGACGTCGTCGCCGCTGACGAGGGTGATGTCGCCCGAGTGATCCCCGTCGGTGTTGTAGCCGCCGTGGCCGATCTGCCCGTAGGAACGCACGTTGTAGCCCGCTCCACCGTGGCCGCCGGTCAGATGGATGCCCCCGACGGTGGTGGTGATGAAAATGTCGCCGCTGTTGGCGCCGACGTTGTCGTTCCGCCCGCCATGACCGATCTGCGCCCAGGCGTCCTCCCCGGTGCCGGCGATCAGATCGACGTCGCCCACCGCCTCGAGGACGATCGCCCCGCTATGGGCACCGTCGGCATCGAAACCGCCGTGGCCTATCTGCGCGTAGGTGCGATCATCGTCGCTGTCGCCCGTCGTGTCGTCGCCGCCCTCCACCGAAACGCCTCCCGCTACAGTCAGGAGGATGTCGCCCTCGTGATCGCCGTTGGAGCTCTGCCCGCCGTGCCCGACCTGCGCGGAAGCGTACCGTCCCGTCGCCTGGCCGCCGAGCAACTGCAGGTCGCCCCCGATGGACGCCACGATGTTGCCGCTGTGGTTGCCGTCGGCACCCACCCCGCCGTGGCCGACGCGGGCATAGTGGTTGGCACCCTGGCCTCCGCCGCCGGTGATGGCGACGTTCCCGGATGCGCTCAAGTCGATGAGACCGCTAAAGTCGCCGGAGCCGTTGATGATCCCGCCGTGGCCCAACTGGGCGTATGTGTCGTCGTGGATGCCCCCACTGATGGTCACGTTCGAGGCGCCCTCGATGCGGATGTCGCCGCTCAGGTCGCCGCTGCCGCGAGCCCGTCCTCCGTGGCCCACTTGGGCGTAGGAGAGTCGGTTGCCGCCCAGAATGTCGAGGCCGCCGCCGGGAGCGATCTGGATGGTGATGTCGCCGTCGGCCGCGCCGGCCGTGTTTTCTCCGCCGTGGCCGATTTGGGCATTCGAGCCTGCGGTGGAGCCGCTGGGGGCGGCTTGGAGGCTGACCGAGCCGCTGGAGACAACGGTGATGGCGCCGCTCTTGGCGCCGTCGGCGTTCTTGCCGCCGTGGCCGACGTGGGCGTAGCTGTCCCGGCGGTCGGTCCCCGTGTCGCCGGGCCGACCGAGTTCGATGTCGCCGCCGATCACTTCGATGTCCCCGCTCTGGCTTCCGTTGGTGTTCAGGCCGCCATGACCGATTTGGGTCCACGTCTGCTGGGCGCCGTCGCTGATACCGCCGCGCAGGATGACGGCACCGTCGGCTGCACCGAAAGTGGTGTCGATCGAGATGTTCCCTACATGGTCGGCATCGGCCAGCCCGGTCCCCCCATGGCCGATCAAGGCGTATGCGTTGTTCTGAGTGCCCGTGGTGGTCAGAAGCCCCCCTTCCCGGGTGCGCACGGCGATGGCCCCGCCGGCATCGTCGCCTCCGGCGGTCTGGCGGTAGCCCACGTGGGCGTATGCCTCGCCCGCCGCGACTTCGACGCCGTGGCCGAGCACGTTGGTGACGCCGCCCCTGGAACCAACGCTGATGCCTCCGGTCTGCGCACCGTCGCCGATGAAGACGGCGCCTGCGCCGCTGCCGGCGTCAAGCCCAAAGGCCGCGGCACTCTCGATCGCGGAGATGTCGGCGTCGTCGGCGTTCGGGTTGTTCGCGGCTTCGGTGCTTCCGGCGACGCCGGTGCTCTCGTCCCACCCCGCCACCAAGTTGACGTCGCCGCCGCCGGCGTTTTGCACGTTGGCGTTCGCGCGGATGTCCCGGGTCGCCAGGAAGCTGAGATTGTTCCCCTCGTCGTATATCAGATCGGCGTTGACGAAGATGTCGCCGCTGTCCGACTCGGAGCCGTTCGTGCTGATGACGACGTTGTTGCTCCCCAGAGCGGTCGTGATGGCGCCGGGGGCGATCAGAGAGGCGGTCGCCACCGAGGAGCTATCGTTGATTTCGACGTCGTTCGGATCGAGCAGCAGCGTTCCCGTCGAGCCGCCTCCGGCTCCCAGTGTGGAAACGGTCCCGGCGAAGCCCAACCGACCTTTGCCGGAGACTTCGACGAAACCTCCGTCGCCGCTTGTTCGCGCGGCGGCGCTGATGTTGCCGCGAAAGTCGGTGTCCCCGTCCGCCCATATCACCACCTCGCCGCCGTCTCCGGCTCCGGTGGCGTCGGCCCGCAACTGCGCGCCTTCCGCCACCTCCGTGTAGGCCGCGTTGGCCACGGTCGCGTCCTGGCCCTGGAACCCGCCGCCGATGCGAAGGCTTCCTCCGTTCGCCGTCCCGCTCGCGTCGATTTCCGCGGTCGACCCGATCGACACCCTCTCCGATTCCACCGTCACGCCGCCGCCGTCTCCCGCCGTGCCGACGGCGTCCACCGTTCCGCTCACTTCGGCAACCTCCGTTCCCACTACCCGAACCTCGCCCCCGTGCGCGCCCCCCACGTCCACTCTGCCGCCCATCTTGGCGTGGGCCGCCTCGATGAGCACGCTGGCCGTCCGCGAATAATCCGGCATCCGCGCCCGGATGCTGCCGGAATTCTCCACGGTTCCCCCGGCCCCTTTCAGAAATACTTTTCCGCCGCTGTGGTTCGCTCCCGTCGCCCGGATCGATCCCTTGTTGTTGATGGCCAGGGCGTACATGTTCCCGTGCGCCTTCAACTCCACCGCCGCGCCCTCGATCGTCCCGTCGTTGAGAACCCCCGTTCCGCTCGCCCCGCTGCCGGTGGCGCGAACGAACATCCGCTCCCCCGCCGCGTTGCCTTCGGCGGCCAAAAGCACTTCCTCTCCCGCGGCCAGGCCCACGGTCCCGCCGCTCGCCGAAATCGAACCGCTGTTGGTCACCGTCTTGCCCAACAGAAAAACATCGCCACCGATCGCGTTGATCCGACCCATGTTGGTGACTCCTTCGGAGCCGCCCCCCTTGA
>JBBDRG010000092.1:0-77471 GCA_040905585.1 Verrucomicrobiales bacterium | reverse complement strand
GCGCAGCTCCCGCCGGCGGTCCCAGCGCAAATTGACTTGAATCCCGACGCTCTGGCAGTTTACACTCTCGATGACGTAGCCCTTGAAGGGATACACGGCTTGGAAGTTCTTGATTTTCACACCACCTTCAAAGCCGCTCTTCGAGGGCTCGTCACCCTTTATTTTCGGGGATTTTCGTTCTGCAAACTTGAAAGAGAGCCAGAAATTTAGCATGAGACACATTTTGGTCCTACTGGCTGTAGCTGTCATCTGGACACATGCTTACGCGACAACGCCGACACTGACTTCGATCACTCAACCTCTTTTCTATTTGGGGAGCGCCGGAGATGTCGAGATTCAGTTCATCGAGACTCCAAAAATAATCAACAATGCTGGAGTGATGTTTTGGGTAGAGCTTTTTCATAGTCCCACGGAGATCAAGCGATCAGACGGAGATATGAATCTGATTTCGATTTACGGATTCACTGTCTCGTTAACGGAGCACGATACGGACGGACGCCCTACCCTAATCACAATCGATTCCAGCAAGGCTGTGCAACCGCCGCGATATCCTTTCACCGTGGACGAAGTTGCGGAAGCAGCAGTGAAGGCAGTGCGGATCGAATTCCCCGATAGTGACAATACCAAGATCGAAGTCAAAGGTAGGAACGAATCCGCCGAGAAACCGCAAGGCGAACAAACCGAGGCACTCAAGCCCTGACCGCACCGAGTCGAAATTGCTTTTCTGATTCGCCAGATTATCCCACAATCAACACGCGCTCCCCGTCAGGGCCGAGTGCTCTAAAACGTTGTGCCGGAAAAAATAAAAAATGATTTCAAAGGTCATGAGAAGTCCAAATGGCAAGGTGTGTGGGAAATTGCAAGAACGCGGAGCGATCCGCATGGGTCCGTCTCTGTTCGCGCTTGAATTCCTCCCATACGACTTTTCGGAAAGACTATTCTTTATGCAATTTCGCTGGTCCGAGGATTCGAAGTATCTTGCGATTGTAGAGGCGCTGACAGCCGCGGATTCGGAACGGCCATACACCGAAATTTCAATAATTGATTTCGCCAGCAGTCGCGAGTTCTCCGTTCCCAACGTTGACGGGCGTCGGGTATCTCCAAGTCACTTTGATTCGCCACGGTTTTTTTACACAAAATCGACAAAGGGGCATGGTCAAGTAGCCTTCGAAGTCGAGTTCGAAACTCTTCAGCGTTGGCGGCCACTTTCTCGAAAAAGCGGGGCACAACAAGGCGAGGATTCCAAGCCTGATCACGCTCCGAGTTGATTGACTTTTCTGATTAGAATTCCTACCTTGCTATCGAGATCGCGCTGCCTGCTCAGGCTGGCATCTCTTTGACGTTGAACGTTGGCTGAGAAATAGATGATCAAGCTCCTTCCATCAGTCTTCCTGTCGTTACTTCTAGCAGGCTGCAGCTCGATTCCACATCAAAGAATTACAGTCATCGACGAAAGTGGCGATCCCATTCGCGGTGCTGGATTGCGAGCGCCCTATCCGATACTCATTCGAAATATGATTCTCCCACGAGATGCGCCATCGGCGAACTCCACCAATTCCAAAGGCCGCCTTGTCGTTTACGATATGAAGCCAGGGAAACATTACATGCTGCGTGCTCCCGGATACGAGGACAAAGAGATTTCGTTCCCGGAGGACAATCGCCAGACATATGTCCTACGTCGCGAACAGAAAAACGGGCCGAACAAGGCAGAGTAGGCAAGCCTCACCACGCCGCGAGTCGAAAGCTTCATGGACATTCACCCCTCAACCCAGATTCGAAGTGGCGCTTCCCGGTGAGGTTGCCTATCTTCGGACGTTATCCAAAGAATATGATCAGCAGCGAATCCATGACTCGTTTTAAATCCCTTCTCGCTGCACGCCCCGACGGCGAGATCCCAAAGGGGATTGTGTCTTGCATGCTCGAATTTTACCGAAGTGAACGGGTTGAAGATTGCGATCTCGAAGAGGATGGCGATATGCTACTTTTCCAGTGGGGAACTTACGACTGGGGTGAAGGGCGATGGTTTGACTTAAACATCACCCGTCAGTTTATCGTGCCAAGCGAGGACGAAGACGATGAAATATTTCAGATGTCAGCCTCGGCGAAATTCGTGCCCTCACTTGAACTCGACGCACTGAAATCCGGAAATACGTGGTGCCATTCTCCGGATGATTTGTCCGAGTTCTCGGAGTTCATTGAAGACAGCCAAGCAATGAAGAGCCTTGGATCGATCCCACCCGATCATCTAGAGATCAAATACAACACAACCGGATAACATGACAGCAGACTCAACGGCTTACAGCCGTGAGTCGCCTTGACGATATAGCATGCGCATCCCCACGATCATCCTCTGTTGCGGTCTGTTCATGGTTGCCGCGATCTCTCTCGTAATTCGGGATGTGTTCTTCGTCCGGGCGTTGTCACTGCTCGCCATTGTTGTATTGGCCATGCTCGGCATCGCCTTCACCCGCAGAGTCGTTAGCAGGCAAGCAGCTCGGTCGACTCTCCTAGTCGGGACGTTGGTTTTAGCCGGTCTGGCTTTTACGAATGCACCACTCCGATTGATCTTTGCCGCCTATGAATCGCGGTTTGAAGCAGTCAGTGACAAGCTCCTAGAAGGTGAGCGACCGAATTTTCCACTTTGGATCGGACCATTTAGAGCGATCGACGGTGGTGTTAGGGATGGTAGCGGGGCACCGTATCTCATGACGAGCGGACATCCATACGAAATTAATGGTTTTGTCCGAGACCCGAAGGGCACCTATTTCAACCTTTGGTCGATTACGCCTGTAAGCGACGGATGGGCGTATATCGAAGAAGACTAACAGCGAACAAGCCGCGTCATCTCTACGTTGTGCCAGAAAATTCTGACCTTGAAGGCTGTTTGGGCAGCGTGTACCATCGTTTCATGGACACGGTCGAATCAATCGAGAAAGCGGTCGAGCAACTGGAGCGAGATGATCTCGCATCCTTTCGGGAATGGTTTTCGGCCTTCGAAGCGGCGCAGTGGGATGCCCGGATCGAGCAAGATGTCGCGGCGGGCAAACTGGATGAACTCGCCAACGCTGCGATCGAAGAGTTCGAGGCAGGGAAGACCAAGGCGCTCTGATTCGGATGATCCATCATGCGACTCTGGATTTCTGGAGAGCCTACGAGAAGTTGCCCACGGAAACTCGCCGAACCGCAGATAAGAATTTCGAACTCCTGAGGTCTGATCCATTTCATCCATCACTCCACTTCAAGAAGGTGGGGCGTTACTGGTCGGTGAGAGCGCTCGCCCTCGCTGGTAGGGGTGCCTGCGCATTACGTTAGCCCAAGAATGAAGAAGATCGGATCAACAAGCTCTGGCAGTGTGATCGTCGAGATGACGACGCAGGAATACGACGCGCTTCACCAGCTACAGCTAGGCGGATTTGGTCCCGCTGCGAAGGCTGCATCTGCCCCTGAGGTCGCGCCACGAATGAATCATTCCGAGAGATCGTCCTACGTGGCGGAGCGATTGAAGAAGCTCAGTCCGAAGAAGAAGGATGGAGTGGTTCGTTCGATTGAGGCGATGTTTCAGTTTGGCGGAGGCATCGAACCCTCCGAAGTCGAGAAGCTCATTGCCACACTACGGAAGCAGAAATTTTTCTCCATTGCTCCAGATGGCCGCGTCACCTACACCAAGGGCTAACATGCCGAGGATGCCAAGCCCGATCACGCCCCGGGAAACGTGGTCGGAGAAGGGAACCAATTCGCAATTTGGTACACCCTCGCTACTGCCGCCTCAACGCACGAGCACGCTTCCTGCTCACGAATCCCCAACCGTTTTCCCGCCGTCGCCACCGGTGGCGGCCCCACCCCGCAAAGCTTCGCCGAAGTCGGTTCCGCTCGGTTGTTGGAAGACGCGGAGATCGAATTCGGGAGCGATCGCGAGGAGGTGGTCGAAGATGTCGGCCTGGATGCTTTCGTAGTCGGCCCAGTTCTGGTTGGCGCTGAAGCAGTAGATCTCGACGGGGAGGCCCTGGCCCTCGGGGGCGAGTTGGCGCACGAGCAGGGTCATGGCCTGGTTGATGTCGGGGTGGTTTCGAAGGTATCCCTCGATGTAGGCCCGAAAGGTTCCGATATTGGTGAGGCGGCGTCCGTTGACCCGATTGGTTTCGCCGGCGGGACGATGGGTGGCGTTCCACTCGGCGATCTCTTCTTCCTTCCGCTGCAGATACTTGGCGACGTGCTCGATCCGGCGAAAGCGCTCCAGCATGGCGTCGTCGCAGAGTCGGATCGAATTCGTGTCGATGAGGAGGCTGCGCTTGATTCGTCGCCCTCCGCTTTCCGACATGCCGCGCCAGTTCTTGAAGGGCTCGCTGATGAGGGCGTAGCTCGGGATGGTGGTGATGGTCTTGTCCCAGTTGCGCACTTTCACGGTGGTGAGCCCGATTTCCTCGACATCGCCGTCCGCGCTGTGGCTGGGCATTTCCAGCCAGTCGCCGACGGTCAGCATTCGGTTGGAGGACAACTGGACGCCGGCGACGAAGCCGAGGATGACGTCCTTGAAAACGAGCAGCAGCACGGAGGCGAACACGCCGAGGCCGCCGAGCAGCACGAGGGGGGATTTGCCGATGACAATGGCGAGTCCGAGAATGAGGCCGACCAGCGCGAAGAGCAGCTTGGCGACTTGGAGGAAGGGCCCCAGGCTGATCCTCCGTTTCGCGGCCGTGTCCTGGTAGAAGGAATGGAGGGCGTTGAGCAGCGAATCGATCGTGAAGAAGCCGGCCATGATGAGATAAAGGCTGGCGAGAATCTGGAGAATCCGGGCCAGAATCGGCGCGTCGGCGAAAAGGCCGGGGGTGATCAGGAGCAGGAGGAGGGCAGGGAAGACGTGGGTGAGCCACCGGAACACGCCGAAGCCGAAGAGGTGGTCGTCCCAGGATGTCGAGGTGCCTTCGACGATTCTGTGGACGCCGCGAAGGACGAGAGGGCGCAGGATCACGAAGCTGATCCACGCGAGGACGAGAACACCGGCGAGGAGGACGGCATTGGCGGAAACGGAGGCGGCTCCTTCCGGCATCCACGACCGCGAGGCGAGCCAGTCGGCGGTGTCCTGCGCGAGAGCGGCGAGGCGATCGTTGAACGCCTCGGCGGCCGCTCCGAACGGTTCGTCGGCGGCGGGGACGTCGGCTTCCGCGGGATTGTGAAGAGAGGGAGAAGGCATAGAGGGAGAAGGCATAGAGGGAGAAGGGGGAAGGGGCGTGCGCCGGATGGCGCCTGGAGGTCGAGTCAAGCATGGGGGCTTTGTGCCGTCAAGATGGGAGAAGAGAGGGATGAGGCACAGAGGGATGAGGGATAAGTGGAGGCGCAGGGCGCTGCGGAACGTCCAAGGCCCAAGGTCCAAACGCTGGCTGCGGAAGCGCTAAACCGCAAAAAAGCTACCCGCTAAACGGCTGCCCTCGGCTGCCCTCGGCTGCCCTCGGCGGAACGAGGCGGCTGTCGCCGGAGGCGGATTCGGCCCCGGCGTCGGTGATGGCGTTGCCGTCGCGGCAGTGCCGTGGATCGCAGAGGGAGAACAGCGATGCCTGGGGATTCTCCAGGATCCACCGGAAATGCCGACAGGTGCCGCGCAGGTGTTCCTCCGGCTCCGGCACCGGAATCTCGACGCCCTTGGGCTGGTTCAGGTCGGCGCGGAACAGGCGTCCGCCGTTCCTTGGTTCGACGAGAATGCTGCCGGTCTCTCCGTAGATGATCGGGGTGTAGGAGCCCAACTTGCCGTGCTGCGTCCAGGAAGCTTCGGCGACGGCCATGGCGCGGGGATACTTCAGGGAGATGACCGCGTTGTCCTCCACGTCGAGATCGGGTCGGAAGAAATTGCCCCACAGCCCCGAGACCGATTCCGGCATTCCCAGCAGCACCTTGGCGAGGAGCGCCCCGTAGCAGCAGTAGTCCGTCATCGCCCCGCCTCCGCTCCGCTCGCGATCCTCGGCCCAATCGGCGAAATACCGACTGTGTCCCATGCGCACGATGCCCTCGTGGGCGGCCCGGTACTTCACCATCCAAAGCGTTCCGATGTCGCCTTCGAGACAGAGCCGCAGCGCGTGCTGTAGCTGGTACCACCACGCGAAAGGCCAGTTGATCATGAGCCGGACACCGTTTCGCTCCGCCGCCTTGAGCATGAGGTCCGCGTCCGCCGCGTTGGCCGCCATCGGTTTTTCCACCATGGCGTGCAGGCCCCGGTCCATCGCCTCGATCGCAAGGCGGCTTCCGGAGCGGTTGTCGCCGTAGAGAAACACCGCGTCTAGGCCGCCCTCTCGGTCGAGCAGTTCCTGCGGGTCGACGTAGACGGGACAGGCCGTTTTGCCGGAAAACTTTTCCCGCAGTTCCACGTGGGGATCGGCCGCCGCGACGGCCTCCATCCCGTCGATTTCGGCGATTTCGTCCAGCACGGTCCAGACGTGGTCGTGATGGAGCCCGAGGATTCCGATGCGAATGAGAGGTGTTGGCATGACGAATTGAATCAGTTCCTGGAAGATTTGGCGAGGAGGGTTTCCGCGTCCTCCTGCTCCTGCCGGAAGAAGATCAGAAAAATAACGAACCCGACCAGGGTGATCCCGCCGAGCGAATACCAGAAGCCGCGAAACTCGAGCAGCTCCAGGGTGCTTCCGCTCGCGGCGAAAACGGCCGCGAGACCTCCGTTCAGGGCCACGGCGAGAATGGGGCCGATGCCGTACCAGATGAAGTTGAAGAGCGACTGCGCCGAGTTGGCGATCGCCCTCGGGGCCACCTTGTCGGCGTAGATGAAGCAGGTGCTCGTGAAAAAGGCGTAGCACAGCCCGTGGATGGACTGCCCCAGCACCATGACCCAGATGGGGAAGCCGACCGTGCCGAAGACGAAAAAGCGAAGCGCGAAGGCGGCGATGCCCACGGCGATGACGGAGCGAAATCCGAATCGCGGGAGTATTCTCCCGAGAAGGAGATACATGAGGATCTCGCTGAACTGTCCCAGCGCCATCACGGGCATGATGTAGGCCTGGTCGAGACCCGCCTTGGTGAGAAACTTGGCGGACTGCATGAAGTAGATGGTGTTCATCGGACTGATGATGAGGGTCACGCCGAGCATCACCGCGAAGGACCGCACCTTGAGCAGGGAAAACGCCTCGGTCACGGCGGTGCGTTTCGCCGTCGTCGTCACCACCGGCGGCGTTTTCGGGAGGAAGAAGAACGCCCATATCCCGTATCCGATGGCGAGCACGCCGGACCAGACCACCGATTTTCTCATCTCCGCCGCGACCATGGGCACGTCGTCGCCCTTGAAAAAGGGCGGCAGCCAGCTCGGCTCCACGTTGGTTTTGAGCACGAGGAGGGAAAAGGTCCACCCCATGAAAACCCAAGCCACCGCGGTCCAGAGCCGCACCCCTGGAAACTGGCGGCTGGGATTCTCCAAATGCCGCATCGCCAGCGCGTTGCAGATCGCGGCCGCCGGCATGAACATGAGGGTGAAGGAAACCGACAGCAACAGCCAGGCGATGAAGGTGGACTGCGGGTAGACCAACAGCTTCAAGATCCCCCCGAGAATCATGAGCACGCCGAGAAAGCGCTGCGCCTGGAACCGCCGGTCGGCGAACTGGACGATGAAAGGGGAACTGAGCGCCCCGATCGACGCCGCCATGCCCACGATCGCCCCCATCTGCTGCTCGGAGAACCCCAGCCCTCCCTCGGTCACCGGATCGGCCGTAAGAAAGCGTCCCGCGATCGGCAGCCAGAGGCCGTAGATGCCGAACTGCATGAACATCATGCCGCAGAGTTTGGGGTAGACCGACATGTTCGGGGGAGTGGGGGAGTAGGGGAGTGGGGACCCAAGAAAGCGGGAGGGGCGCCCCTTCCGAAAGGGCCTTCAGACTGGCGCCGCGCGGGTCAAGGAATCTTGAAATGGTGATTGATGGGGGCTTGATAGGCCTCGAGTTCGCCGGTGAGGACTTCGTCAATGCTGACGCGTCTTCGGGCGGTGTCGGATTCGAGAATCGCGTAGGCGGCCGCGAGGTCGGCGAGGCCGGAGGCCCCGTCGAGGGCCGGCTGGGTGCCGGTGCGGATCGCTTCGAGCCAATGGTGCTGGGTGAGGGCGAAGTGATCCTCCAAACCGCGCGGAAAATCGGATTCCATCTGTTCCGCCGTGGCAGCTTGCTCGTAGAGGTCCGCCAGCGAGCGGGCATCGGTTTCGCCGTCGAGGTGGATCTCGTTTCCCGAGACCCGCCCCCGGCTCCCGTAGAAGGTGGGGCCGTTCGCGGGCACGGTCGGGGTGCCTCGCCCCGCGAAGCTGGCAAAGAGGTTGCCGCTGGCCCCGTTGACGCACGAAAAGGAGGCGTAGAAGGTGTCGTCCGCGTCGCAGGGGATCGTCTCGCCCCGCCGCCCGTGCTCGTCGAGGAGATGCCGTTCCTTTTCCACGACCAGGGCGCGGCCCTGAACGTCGGCGATCTCGCCGAAGATCTGGCGGATCATGTGGAACTGGTGCACCCCGAGGTCGATCGCGAGGCCTCCGCCGAGGATTTTCCGGTGGCGCCACGGCGTCTGCGCGACGACGAGATCCGGCGCCCACCAGGTCCCGATGTTGCCCAGCACCGCCATCTGCGGGTCTCCGGCCGGCCCTCCCGCGGAAAAGGCCCACGCGGCGTGTCGTATGGCGGGACGGTAGGCGGCGTTTTCGAACACCCCGAAGGTCACTCCCGCGTCCGCCGCCTGTTCCACCATTCGGCGCGCCGCCCGCACCGTGACCCCGAGCGGTTTCTGGGAGAGCAGATGCTTGCCGCCGGCAAAGGCCTCGGCCGCGACGAGATGGTGCATCCCGTGCGAAGTGAAATCGTTGACGGCATCGATCCGCCCCGAGGCGATCATTTCGCGGTAGTCGGTAAAGATCTCGACGTCCCCGGTATCCTGGAAATCCGAGAGATACTCGCCTCCGATCGCGAGGGGGTCCCCCGGCAAGGTGGAAACGGCGGGGCGCTGCGGGGCCTTTTCGTTCGGAGACACGTAGGACAGGGCATCCTCCTCGCGGCGAGCACAGAGCGCGGCGATGCGAAAATCGTCGAAGCCCGCCTCGCGCAGGAGCCGGTAGCCCTTGAGGTGCGCCGCTAGAATCCTCCCGCATCCGACTACGCCGATTCGTATCATGTCGGATTGCTTCGGAAGAAAATCGGCGACGACCAAGCCCAGTGGTCGTTGCGCTGGCGAACCCGCGCGTAGTAGGTCGCCGGCTCGTCGACGTCCTCGTCGTCCACGAATTCCAGAGCGTAGTTCAGCTCCGCCGGAAAGGGAGCGCGATTCATGCGCCAGGCATTCGACTCGATGCCGTTCATGAGGCCGGAGCGGGCGCCCTCGAGCAATTTCTCCAGAGGCCACTCGAGGCGCTGCCCGTTGAGCACGGCGTACACGGAAGCGGAGCGCGGCATTTCGACCTCGAGACAGAGTCCCTGCGAGGTGTTGGTGAAGTTGTTCGGAGTGCCCTGGCTCAGGGCCGTGAACGAAACGGACTGCTCTGTCCGCTCGATCACCCGGGCGGTGTGGTAGGTTTCCGCGCCGCCGTCTCCCTCCAGCGGCGAGACGACCTGCCGGCCGCGGAAGCGAGGCTCGACCGAGAGAATGCGGCCGTCGGCGATGCCCAATTCGGCCTCCCAGCGGAAGTTCGCGTTTCGCGGCCCCCATCCCAATTCGAGATGGAGCTTCGTGCGAACGACGTCGCCGCCCGGTTCGATCGTCGTCAGATCGGCGGCGGACATCCGCCTGACAAGCCGGTTGTTCTTGAGCACGTCCACGTAGTCGATCGCGCCTCCGGCCTTCACGTCCACGGCGATTCGTCGAGGTCGTCCCGGTTCGGACACGCCACCCATGAAGGTATCGCCGATGGCGAAGCGCAGTTCGATCCGGTCCCCGGTCATGGCCCAGGTGCGGCGCTGGTACAGCGCGCTCCAGATCGCTTCGCGGGAATGCTCGGGTGCCCACAGTCCAGTGAGCCCGTGCCCGTAGGACCCCGGATGCGCCGAGTGGTGATCGGTCCCGCCGGTGACGCCGAAGACGTGGCCCCGGGCCAAGCCGTAGTGCATCGTGCCCTCGTAGTCGGACGGCCCCATCACGTGCAGGAAGGGGCGGGTGTTGTCGCTTTCCTCCGAGCAGCCGTGCATCGAGATCAGTTCGACCACCGGTGCGAACTCCGGGTCGAAGGTGTCCCAGTCGATCCCTCGAGTTCCCTTCTTGTAGCCGATGTGGTGAGGCTGCGCGAGCGTGTCGATGCCCCGCTCCCGCAATCCCCGCAGGAGGCGACCCAGGTGGTCCAGATCCTCGGGAAGAAGGACGGCGAGATCTTCGTCCGGCCGGTCCACGTCCTTGTAGAGGATGTTGCGGTCCCCGGAGGCGCAGGAATGCACTTCGAAGGCCGGAAAGACGGTGAACGCTCCCTCCTCGTTGGTTTCCCGCAGTTCGCGCAGCATGTCGCCCCAGCCCCCCCGGAGTTTCTCGAATCCCGCGAGGTGAAAGTCGATCACCGGCTGGATCCGCGGTTCCGGCTCGGGCATGTCCGGCCAGTGGGCGTGTCCGGTGACGGAAACGAAGTCGAGCCGCTCGCGCGCATTGGCCAGCGCGTCGGCGAGCGACCCGTGGCCGTACGAGATCCCGCAGTGATTGTGAATATCGCCGTAGAGCGGCTGGAAGCTTTGGTAAGATCGAGATTCGCCCATGCGGGGTCAGATTAACCGGAAGATCGCTCTCCGCCGCAACCCTTTTCCGAAAATTTCTGGGGAGTGGAGGATCGAGCGTCCGCCGGCAAGAGGCGAGAGGAAGAGAGGAATAGGACGCAGCGGAACGAATGACAGTTCCGGGCGGCCGGCGGAGCGAGAGTTCGAACCGAGCCCTTGAAGTTTGACTTCTCCCGCCGCTGCGGGGAGGCGGATTGCGGACCCCGGCGGCCAATCCTTCGTCTTGCCGCCTTCGGAAAACTGGCCATAATACCCCACTCGCTTGCGGTCCTCGCTTGCGGTCCTCGCTTGAGAGTCGAGGCTCTCGAACGACCGATGCCAACCCGGGAACGCCGCCACTAGCTGACTGACATAAACCACTCCCACAGTCCGCACCGCGGCTCCGCGCCGAAATTCTTACCGTCCTCCATGTCATCCCCCGCCACGCCTTCCCGGGAACCAATTTTCGAACCGTCGCCCGCCGATCACCGCGTCTGCCCCTTGTGCGGCGCCGACAACCGCGCCCGGACCGCCTCGCGCTGGTCCCGCGGCGAGTGGACCGTCAAGGTATGCGGAGACTGCGGATTTCCCTACCTCGAAAACGCGCCGAGCTGCGAACGCCTCAAGGACGAATTTGCCTGGGAAAAGACATCCGAAGAAGTGACCGCCGCCCGTCGGGCCGCCGCGCCGGCGCGCGCCGCCGCCAGCCGACAGGTGAAAAAACTCAAACGCCGCCTGCTCAAGCGCCGCAAGGTCCTCGATCTCCTTGTCGGCTCGGTGGTCGACGCCGAACTCAGCGGTCACGTCGTCGACGTCGGCTGCGGCACCGGCAGCGGCGTGAGGAAAGTCGCTGCGGAGCTGCGCGAGCGGGGGCTCGAGATAACTCCCGTCGGCATCGAAATCTCGGCGGAACTCGCCGTTGCCGCGCAAGAAAAGTGCCGCCAGCTCGAGGGGCGATGCCTCCACGCCGACGCCTTGTCGGGATTGGAAAATTTGGCGGAGAATTCCACGGCCGGCGTCATCATGTCGAGCTACCTCGAGCATGAGGTCCGTCCTCGCGAAGTGCTCGCCGCAGCCCTGCGCGTGATGAAACCCGCCGCCTGCTGCGTCGTCAAGGTGCCCAACTACGACAGCATCAATCGCCGCGTCGCGGGTACCGACTGGTGCGGCTTCCGTTATCCCGATCACGTCAACTACTTCACCCCTTCCAGTCTGCGGAAAATGGCCGAAGACTGCGGTTTCGAGATCGCCCGGCAGACGCTGTTCGACCGCTTCCCCACGAGCGACAACATGTACGCCGTGCTGAGGAAGCCCGCGTAGTTCGCCGCAACTCCGGAGGCCTTGGGGCCCTTGAAAATCTCAAGACGCAAAACCTCGATGGAGAAGCGGGCTCGGGGTCTGTGGCTCCGCCCGATCGCCCGGCAAGCGTCCGAGGTTGAACCGGACATCGTCCGCCGCCGCGACAGCGTCTTGGAGTGCGGGCAGTCCTCTGCCGCTTTCCGACGAGAAGTCCGTCCCGTGAATCTAGCCTCGTCGCAGGTCGGCGATCGCTGCTTTCAGATGATCTTCGTCGATGCCCGAAGAAACGAAGGCTTCGCCGAGGGCTTTCAGAAGCACGAACCGGATGCGTCCCGCTTCGAACTTCTTGTCCCGGGACAGGGCGGAAAGGATGGCCTCGTCGCGCACGTCGTCGCCGAGCACGGTGGGCAGGCCGTAGCGTTCCAGGCAATGGAGGAGACGCCGACCATCCTCCTCGTCGAGTCCGGCGTGATCGATGGAGAGCCGGGTGGCCGCCACGAGCCCCAGGCTGATGGCCTCGCCGTGCAGAAACCGGCCGTAGCCGCCCGCCGCTTCGATGCCGTGTCCGATGGTGTGGCCAAAATTGAGCAAGGCCCTCGTCCCGGCGGTTTCGCGCTCGTCCTCTTCGACCACGCCGGCTTTGATAGCCACGTTCCGGGAGACGAGGGAAACGAGATGGTCGCGAATCGAATCCTTGTTCTCGACGAGATCGAGAAGCGAGGCGTCGCGGATGGCGGCGTGTTTGATGATCTCGGCGAAGCCCTCGTTGAATTCGCGGTCGGGAAGGGAGGCCAGGGTATCGACGTCGGCCAGCACAAGACGGGGTTGGTGAAAGGCACCCAGCAGGTTCTTGCCTTCCGGCGTGTTGACGCCCGTTTTGCCGCCGACGGAACTGTCCACCTGGCTGACGATGGTGGTGGGAACCTGGACGCAGGGAATGCCCCGCTGGAATATGGCGGCGGCGAACCCGGCGAGATCTCCGACCACGCCCCCGCCCAAGGCGACGAGAAAGGACTTCCGATCGAGGCCCGCCCGGAGCATCTGACGGCAAACGTCATCGACCACCGCCATGCTCTTGGACGCCTCGCCGGCGGGAACCGTGATGAGGCAGGTCTCGATTCCCGCCGCGCCCAAGGAGGCCAGTACCGCTCCGGCGTAGAGCGGCCCGACGTTGGAATCCGTGACTACGGCCGCGGCGGTGCTCTCGATCCCGCCGCGGGAGCGGATGAAGTCGCCCGTCCCGCCGAGCAGTCCGGTGCCGACAAGCACCGTGTAGTCGTCGTTTTCGAGATGCAGCGAAATCGCCGTGGGATTGCCGTCAGTGACCGTGGGCATGGGAAGGGGAGTCTCAGACGGGGAGTGCGGAGGGTCAAGGCGATCCTTCGTCCGTCAGCAGGTCGTCCGCGACGCGGTCCGGGGCGGCGTCGGGAGGCACCGCGATCCGTCGGAACTCGCGTTCGCGGCGAAACCAGGTGGCCTGTCGCTTCGCGTAGCGCCGGGTGGCCTGCTGAATCGAGGCGATGCAGGTTTCCCGGTCGATCCCGCCCTCGATCAGCGCGCGGATTTCGCGGAGGCCGATGGCTTTGGCGGCGGTAGGAGAAAGGTCGCCCAGCGAGCCGACTTCCTCGACGACTCCGGCCTCGAACATCGCGAGGGTGCGCCGGTCGATGCGGGCGTTGATGTCCTCGCGTTCGCGGTCGAGATACACCGCCCGGATGTCTGGCCGATTATCCCGCCACTCGTTCTTGATCGCCGAGGCGGGCCGTCCCAAGAGGAGGCAGATCTCCAGGTTGCGGGTGACGTAGCGGCGATTCTTCAGGTTGGTTTGCGCGGCGCCTTCGGGATCGAGTCCGCGATATTGCCGGACCAGTTCCTCCAGGGGCAGTTCGCCGAGTTCGGAGCGGAGGGCGGGATCGCCTTTCGGGGTGGGGGCGAGTCCGTGGGTGATCGCTTTCAGGTAGAGACCGCTGCCGCCGACCACGAGGGGCAGCGCCCGCGTGGCCACTTCGGCGATCGTCCGCTTCGCCATGGCGGCGAAGGTCGCGGCATCGCATTCTTCGGCGGGGTCGAGAAGGCCGTAGAGATGATGGGGGCAGACGGAGCGTTCTTCCGGAGTGGGCGCGGCGCTGAGAATCTCCATTCCCCGATAGATCTGGAAGGCGTCGGCATTGACGATCTCGACCGGGGCGAGACGCTCGGCCAGTTCCAGCGCGACCGCCGTCTTGCCGCCGCCGGTCTGGCCGGCGAGATAGAGCGGAGGATGGAGAGGGGGCATGCGGGGACGGATGAAAACGAAAACGCCGAAACGATCGAGGACCGCTTCGGCGCTTTGAAATAGAGACTCTGAGCCGTCGGGCGGTCAGGCCCGATCGTCGGAGTCGGCCAGGGCCGGCTCGGAGTCCGAATCGTGAGGCCCCTCGCTGCGGGCACCGCTGACGATCAGCTTGCGCCCCATGAACTCCTCGTCGTCGAGGATTTCCACGGCGCGCTTGGCCTCGTCGATCGAGCCCATCTCCACGAAGGCAAAGCCTTTCGACTGCTGCGTCCGGGCATTCGTGACCACTTCCGCGCTCAGGACGTTGCCGACGCCTTTGAAAAGCTCGTCGAGTTCGGTCTCGCCGGCGTCGTAGTCGAGGTTGCCGACGTAGAGACGGCCGGAGGTCACTTCTGTGGTCTCCCTCTTGCGTTTCGGTGAAGCCGGTGCCTTCTTGGGCTGGGGCTTCCGATCCGCTCTCGGGCGAGAAGGACGCTTGGAGGACTTTTTCTTCGGCTTGCCGAGCAGGCCGAAGGTGATAGCGGAGAGTATCTTCTCGGCCATGGTCGGCTGTGGAGCCGGCTTGCGGGGCGAGCCTCCGCGACTGCGATTCCGGTTTCCGCCGCCGCGATTGCCACCGCCGCGGTTGCCGCCACCTCTGTTTCGCTGGTTACTTTGGCGATTGCGGTTTCTGCCGCCGCCTGAACGATTGCCTGAGCGATTGCCGCGTCGGCGGCGATTTTGATTCTGATTTGATTGATTTTCCATTTGTAGTGGAAGCTTTCTGTTGAGGCCCCGCAACGAAGCCGGGCCGGTTGGGTTGAGCGGAGCGAGCTGCCGTGTGGATCGACGAAGGGAAAGAAACCGCTGCCGCGTCTGCGGTCGGTTCATCCTCCGTCACGACTGAATCGACCCTGTAGGGAAGGGCCAGGTGCGTGTCGTAACAGATCCTGGGAGTTTGCGTTTGTGCCTCGTGCGAATTGGGACGCAGGACGAGTGCCGAAGGCGAATGCCCCGGCCAAACTCCGCGTCTCGTCGCAGCATGGCTCCGCGATGGTGAAGTGAACGAGTTTCGCTCCAGACGAAAACGGAGTCCGCGCTCGGAGTGGGCCGACCCTGAACTGTTTCGGGCAAGGTGGCCCGGATTTTCGTGAGAAAAGTACATTTTCGTCGAACAAACTTGTTCACTTTCACAGTAAGGGCAGGAGGGCCTTGAGCAAGTTGAGATTTGCGGGAGACAGGGTCTAGGAGACTGTTGAAAAACTCTGGAATGGACCCTGTCGGCTCTTCGGTTCCGCGCCGTTCACAGCGAAACGCCGCGCTTCCAAGGCTGGAAATCGTCCTGCCCGAGCTGCTGCGCCTTCGTCTGAATCCGCCCGGAAGCGATCTCGACGATCAGCTCGAGAAGGTCGTCCGCAAGCGCTTCGGGGCTGGTTTCCCCGCGAATGACGGAGCCCGTGTCGAAATCGATCAGATCGGGCAGCCGTTCCGCCAGTTCCGTGTTCGAACTGACTTTGACGACGGGACAGACGGGGTTCCCGGTGGGGGTTCCGAGGCCGGTGGTGAAAACGATGAGGTTGGCGTGGGCGCCGGCCATGGCGGTGGTCGATTCGACGTCGCCGCCGGGCGTGCAGAGGAGATTGAGCCCGGGCTCGGTGACGATCTCCGGATAGTCGAGGGCGGCGACGACGGGGGAGGTGCCGCCTTTCTTGGCCGCGCCGGCCGATTTCATCGCATCGGTGACAAGGCCGTCGCGAATGTTGCCGGGGCTGGGATTCTGGGAAAAGTCGCTGCCGACCGCTCGGGCCCGCTCGGCGTAGGCGGCGGTCAGTTCCACGAAGCGGTCGGCCACTTCCCCGGAGACGCAACGGTTCACGAGTTCCTGCTCCACACCGCACAGTTCGGGAAATTCGGACAGGATGACCCTGGCCCCGAGCGCGACGAGGCGATCGGAGACGGCACCGAGCGTCGGATTCGCGGAAATGCCGGAGAACCCGTCGCTGCCCCCGCATTCCACGCCGAGGCAAAGCTTGTCCAGGGGCGCGGGGCGACGTTGCGTTCGATTGGCCTTCGTCAGACCGACGAAGGTCTCCTTGATGGCGGTCTCGAGTAGAATTTTCTCGTTCGGATAGGCCTGTTGTTTGAAGGTGAGGAGAGGCTTGTCGAACCGGGGCGCTCGTTCGCTAATCGCGTCCTCGAGAAGCTCGAGCTGGGCGTTCTCGCACCCGAGACTCAGAACGGTGGCGCCGGCCACGTTGGGGTGAGTGATATAGCCCGCCAGCAGGCCGCAAAGGGCGGCGGCGTCCTCGCGGGTCCCGCCGCAGCCGAGGGAGTGAGTGAGGAACTTGATCCCGTCGACCTTGGGAAACACACGGTCCGAACGCTTTTCTTCGAGTTCCTCGCAGGTGATCGAAGACAAGGCCTCGGGATCGGCCCCGGATCGATACTGGCTCACCAGTTCGCCGGCGAGTTTTTCGTAGTGCGTCGTTTTCGCGTAGCCGAGAGCCCGTTCGAAGGCGGCGCGGATCGCGTTGACGTTGCGGGTCTCGCAGAACACCATGGGAACGACGATCCAGTGGTTGGCCGTGCCGACGGCTCCGTCGTCGCGCACGAATCCGTCGAAGGTCCGGTTGCGCCAACGCTCCACCGAGGGCGGTGTCCAGGCGGGCCGGTCCTGCCGCTCCCGGGAAAAGGCGTCGGCGTCGTGCCGTAGATTGCGGGTCCCGACGAGGCCGCCCCGCGGAATCGCATCGGTCGCGACGCCCACGGTGACGCCGTAGAGCGTCGCCCGGTCCCCGACGCCGAAGTCCTCGAGCGCGAATTTCTGCTTCGCCGGAATCGCTTCGGCGATCCGGACGACTCGGGAGTCGACTTCGACAGCCTCGCCGGGGGCGAGCTGCCGGAGGGCGACGGCGAGGTTGTCGACAGGGTCTATGAGCAGGGCGGGAGTCATGGCGGAGGAATCTTGCAACACTTGCAGAAAAGGAGTCAACGTGCATCGTAGAGCATGCAATTCGATTTGTTCGATCTCGGCGGACGCTCCGCCTTGATCACGGGCGGGAGTCGCGGCCTCGGACGCGCCATGGCCCGGGGGTTCGCGGAATGCGGCGCGAACGTCATGATCTGCAGCCGCAGCGAAGAAGAACTCGTGGAGTCCGCCGCGGAGATCGGCGCCGGGCTCGACGTCGAGGTTCACCATCGGGTCGCGGACATGTCCGTCCGGAGCGACGTGGATGCGCTGGCCGCGGCCGCGCTCGAGGTGTTCGGAACGGTCGACATCCTGGTAAACAACGCGGGAATCAACCACCCTCAACCGATCGACGAGATCGAGGACGAACTCTGGGACAGGCAGATCGAGGTGAACCTGACTTCCATCATGCGGTTGACGCGCGCTCTGACGCCGGCAATGAAACGGCAGCGCTGGGGAAGGGTCATCCATATTTCCTCCGTTCTCGGCGTGGGGTCGAAGCCGGCCCGGAACGCCTACTCCGCCACGAAGGCGGCGCTGATCGGCCTGGCCAAGGCGAGCGCCCTCGATTTGGGGCCGCACGGGATCACCGTGAACTGCATCGGGCCGGGGCCCTTCCTGACGGACATGCCGATGGGCTTGCTGAACGAAGCGCAGAAGCAGGAGTTCGCCGACATCACCGCCCTGAAGCGCTGGGGGCAACCGCGCGAACTGGCCGGCCCCGCGATTCTGCTTGCCAGCGAAGCCGGAAGCTACATCACGGGCGAGATGCTGCTCGTGGACGGGGGCGCTTTCGCGCGGGCGCTGTAGAAAATATAGCTTTCAAAATGATAGTAATGTTTTATAATTATTTAGATTAACCCGATATTCCATGAATAAAGCAGCCTTGTTGATACTTCTCGTTGGTTGTCTTCCATTGGCCTCTGCCCAGGATGCTCCGGCGACGATTGATTTGAGCGATCCCGATCTCGTCTTCGTCGACGAGTCGATCATCCCGATCCCCCTCGAGATCTTCGCCTCCCTAGACAAGCTCGGCGCTCAGGACTGGGGGCAGCAACTGGAGTCGCGCGAAATCCGACTCGACACGAACCGCTCGCGCACCGCCATGCTGTTCGGGCTGGTGGTTTCGGAGGGCTTCATCGCCGTCCAGGCCAAGGACAAGGAGGCGGTCCGGGGGATCGGACGCGACGTTCTCAAGCTGGCCGGCTCGCTGGGGGTGCCCGGTTCGGTGGAGGTCCACGCCAATTCCATCGTCACTTCCGCGGGACGCGGCGACTGGCCCACCGTGCGGCAGGAACTGGACCGCACCCGTCAGACCGTGCTCGACAAGATGAAGGAACTGCGCGACGACGAACTCGTCGATCTGGTCAGCCTGGGCGGCTGGCTGGGAGGCACGGAGGCGCTGGCTTCCGCCTTGAAAAGCAACTACTCCGAGGAGGGTTCGGACTTGCTCAACCAGCCCGAACTGGTGAAGCAACTCAAGAAGGCTTTCAACGAACTCCCGAGGCGCTCGAAGCGCGGCAAGGTGTTCGTCCAGGTTTCCAAGACGCTCGATCACTTGGAGTCTTTGATGCGGACCGACGACACCGGTGCGATCAGCCAGGGGAACGTGATCGAAATTTCTCTCGCGACGAGCAATCTCGTCAATTCCATCTATGAGAGTTAGGTCACTCTCCACCGTTCTTTTCGCGATCGCGATCTCCAGTTTGGTCCCCTTCTTCGTTCAAGCCGAAGCGGAGAGTGTCACGGCCGAGTCCGAGAAGACCGAGCCGCCGGACGACATCAAGCTCCTGGCGCAGAGCGCGGCGCTTCCGGCGTTGACCGGCAAGAATCCTTTTATTCTGCGCGAGTCGTGGTGGAACGGGACCATCGAACCCGGGAAGGCGAAATTGATTCAGGCGCAGCTTTTCCGGAGAAACGAATACCAGTTCTGGTTCGCCGTCCCGAGCGTGGACGCGGGCTTGAACCTGAACATCTACAACGGCGAGGGCGAACTCGTGCCCTCGGAGACGATCTCCTACGATGCCACCAACGTCGTCAGCGCGAGGTTGGCGCCCGAATTGACGGGAATCTACTACATCAGGATTTCCCTGAAAACGACGGTGAAGGATTCCCAGGACTGGGCGGTCATCTACGGCTACCGCTAGCGTTCCGGCGGAAAGGAGGGGACTTGAGCGGACGAACGACCCGACGAGCCGTGCCTGTGGCGGCGCTCTTGTATTTCGCACGGCGGAGCCCGTCTCGAAATTGCGATTTGCTCGATCCAGGGAGGTTCGCCCCTTCTTCTGCGGCATCGGAACAGCGAACATCGGCGAACCAACATTCGCTGGGCGCTCCTTTTCGAATTTCGCGAAACTCGTTGAGCCTGCGGGTTTCGGTTGCGATCGAAGTGGATCAGCGAGCGGCGTGCCGCGAAATATGGATTCCCTCTGGCACGTCAGATGCGTAAGTATGGAGACGACTGGGAGAGCCTATACGGACGTGACACTCCGGTGCCGTTCTCACAAGCACCGAAAAAAAACGGCTCCGCGTTGCGGAGCCGTTTTTTTTAGAGCCGCTTCGTCATTTTGCGGTGGAGTATTCCGGCCTCTTCGAACGTGTGCCCGAAGGCTTCGAATCCTAGTTCTTCGTAGAAGGGGATCGACGAAACCTGGGCGTGCAGCGTGACTTCGGCGAAGCCCCTGGCCGCCGATTCGCGGAGCAAAGCCCGCATCAGGGCCGTTCCCACTTGTCGTCTCCTCCACTCCGCCAACACCGACACCCGCCCGATGCTTCCGTCGGGCAGAAGCCGCGCGGCACCGATGGCACGCCCTGAGCCGTCCGTTGCGAGCGCGTGGCACGCTCCGGGGTCCTGCTCGTCGACTTCCATCTCCTCGGGAACCTTCTGCTCCTCGACGAACACGCGGAAGCGCACGGACGAAAGGAGGGTGCGATGCGTATCCCAGTCGACGAGTTCGACCGCGTGTTCGAAGCCCATGACAGCCAACAAAGCGGCGGGGCTGGCACTCCGCAAGGCATAGGTAACCTGATTCGGAAAAGCCCTTGCTGAGGCGGGGGCGTCTTTAAAGTCCCGCTGGCACCCGGCGCTGGCGGCGACTACAGTTCGGAGGGCTCATGGGAAAGATCGGTGAAACAATCGGGGGATTTTCCGGAATGAAGTTGCGGCTGATCTTCTTCGCCGGACTTTTCGTGGTCGGAGGGCTGGTTTGGAACGCCGGCCGGGATCTCGCGGAGCCGGACAAGGGTGAGTCGCTGTCTTCGGGGCCTTCGCCCAGGTCCGATTGGACGCAAGGCTCGAAGAGCTACGACGAAGTGGTCACCCGTGCCGACAGTTGGGGAGACGCCTCCGTTCGTCTCGGCTTGAGCTTCATCGGGGCCATGATTGCCGGCTCTTTCGCCCGCGCCTTTTTCAAGACCGCGATTTCCATCGCCGTCGTGGCGGCGGGGACCCTGTGGTTCCTGGAACACCGGGGGGTGATCGATCCGTTCTGGAAGGAATACTACGGATCCCTTGGGGAAACTAAAGACTGGGTAGTGGCGCAGACGGATTCGGCGAGAGCTTTTCTCAAGGGCTACATTCCCTCCGCCGGAGCGGCGCTGGTCGGTTTCGGATTCGGGCTTCGCAAGTAGGGAATGAAGTCGCGCATCCGTTGGGTGGTCGCTTTGAGACCCGAAGCGACGCCGCTGATCGAGCGTTTCTCCCTCGCTCTCGTCAGGAAGGAGTCGGGAATGTTTCCTGTCTACGCCTCGCCCGAGAGAGATACCGAGTTGATTGTGTCCGGCCCGGGGAAGACGGCGGCGGCGGCGGCGACGGCGTATCTCGCGGCGGGCGACGGTTCCGCGGACCTCGTTTCCGGCTGGATCAATTTCGGCGTGGCCGGTTGCGGCGGGGCTTCCTACGGAACGGCCTTTCTCGGCGGCAAGATCACCGACGAGTCGACCGGCCGCTCGTGGTACCCGCCCGCGATCGGACCCGGAAACGTCGAGCCCCCCCGCGTGGAGATTCTCACGGTTGACCGTCCGACCGATCGGTATCCACCGGGGGGGGCGCTGGTGGAAATGGAGGCCTCGGGATTCTATCCCATCGCCCTTCGCGCGGCTTCCGCGGAACTCTGCCAAGCGGTCAAGGTCGTGTCCGACGATCCGGCGCATTCGGTGAAGGACGTCGACAAACGGCGGGTCACGGAGATCTGCGGTGAAGCCGTCGACACCGTGATGCCATGGTGCCGCGCTTTTCGGGAAACGGTCGAAGCGGAAGCGGCCCGGCTGGCCGACCCTCCCGGCTATGCCGAATTGCTGAATCGGCTCAGGTTCAGCGAGACCCAGCGCCATCAGTTGCGGCGGTTGTTGCAGCAATGGGCCAGCCGACACCCGGGACGGGACGCCGGTGCGGAAATGAGCCTCGAAGAAAGCAGGGAAGCGAAGGCCTGCCTGAACTCCCTTCGGAAGAAGCTATGGGAGTCCGACGGCCCGGACGCGCGCCGCCGCCGGGAGTCCGGCGAAACGGGGTGAGGGGCCGGCGAGGACGGCGGCGCCCGGACCGCATCGAAAAAGTTTTGAAAAAGTTTTGCGGACGAGCGTATTGTCTGGTGATAGGCGCGGTAGTTTGGGTTACCATTCCCTCCCGCGGCCTACCTTGGCCGCCTCGCCGCGACCTCGCGAATCATCACCCGGTTATCTTGCTGAATGTTCTTCATGAGGCCCAGTAATCCAGCTCGCCATGCCTTCGGTGCCACGGGCGCGGTTGCGATCGCGGCTGTTCTGTCGTCGTGCGTCGTCATGCCGGCGAACACGCATTGGGATCAGAAGCGTTCGCTGGCGAAATACGACTCCCTTGGCATCGACGCTCCGGTCACGCTTCCCGAGTTGCAGAACAATGCCGACAACGGGTTTTCGGCGGCCGATTTTCTCACGCTGCATTCCGGCCTGATCGTGAGCGGCGAATACATCGACGAAGATTTCAAACGGAAGATGGCGACGAGCCGCCAGAGTCGCGAAGGCGTTCTCGAACTGGGCTTCTCCGTGCCCATCGCCACGGGGGGCTCCGGATTCGGCAGCTGCGCCCCCGTCACGTCGGACGGATACTTTCTCACCGCCGCCCACGTGCTGGCGCACAAGGGGTCCTACGTGCTCTACGCCACCTCGGACCAGAACAGTACCTACATCGACTACGCCCCGGTCCGGGAAGTCTACCGCAACGACGCCGCCGATTTCGCGATCGTGAAAGCCGAGCTCGAGACGCCGCGCTATCTGACCTACCGACGCGAAGCCATGACGCCGGAGACGACGCTTTTCGCCGGTGGATGGATGCACGAGAAGGGCGGGGGAGTCTTTCTCGAAGCCCAGCCGGCATCCGGCGATCCGGACGGTCACTTCACCAAGATCATGACGAGCCTGCCCATGATCAAAGGGGACAGTGGGTCGCCGCTGATCGATCGGAAGGGACACCTCTGCGGCATCCTCAGCACCATGCGGCTCGGCGTCATCATCAAGATGAAGCCGAAATCGACCGCCATCATGATGGATCCCGACGTGGTGGACAAGCTCATTCGCGAGGATCGGGAGAGGCATTGAGCCTGCCCGGGGGCTCCGCAAGCGGCTGTCCGGTCAGGCGGGAAGGCGTTCGATTTCGGCACCGAGACCGATGAGCTTGTCGTCGATGTGTTCGTAGCCGCGGTCGATGTGGTAGACCCGGGAGATCTCGGTATTGCCTTTCGCAGTCAGTCCCGCCAGCACCAGTGCGGCCGAAGCCCTCAGGTCGCTGGCCATCACCGGCGCGGCGCTCATCCTTTCGACCCCCCGGATTACCGCGGTTCCCTCGTCGACCTCGATGTCGGCCCCCATCCGCTTCATTTCGGAGGCGTGCATGAAACGCTGGGGGAAAATGGTGTCCGTGACATTGCTGGTGCCGGGCGTTATCGCGAAAAGGGCGCACATCTGAGCCTGCATATCGGTCGGAAATCCCGGATAAGGCATCGTGGTGACGTCCGCGCCAAGGGGGCTGGATGACCGGGTAATGGTGAGCGAACCATTTCCGGCTTCGATGCCGCATCCGCAACGGGTCAGCAATTCGGTCACCGCGGTCAAGTGGTCGGCGTTGACGCGGCGCAGGGTGATGGCTTTCTCGGCCGCCATGGCACCCGCCACGAGGAAGGTTCCGGCCTCGATCCGGTCGGGAATCACGGTGTGCTCCGCGCCGGCCAGCTCCTTGACGCCCTCGACTTCGATTCGGGGAGTGCCCGCGCCCGAGATCTTCGCCCCCATGGAATTCAAGAACGTTGCCAGATCGACCACCTCCGGTTCGCAGGCGGCGCCGTTGATGATGGTCGTTCCCTTGGCGAGGACGGCCGCCATCATCACGTTGTCGGTCCCGAGCACGGTGGCGCCGTGCTTGCCGCGCATGTCGAGGCTGTCGCCGGTGAGGCCGTAGCGGGCTTCGAGATGCACATTGCCTCCCTCGACACTCACCTCCGCCCCGAGGCCTTCCAGCCCCTTCAGGTGCAGATCGATGGGGCGATCGCCGATCACGCAGCCCCCGGGCAGGGAAACATGAGCCCGGTTCTGCCTCGCCAGCAACGGTCCCATGACGCAGACGGAGGCCCGCATTTTGCGGACGAGATCGTAGGGAGCGCTGTAGCTGTGCAGTTTCTCGCATTTCACGGTGACCGTGCCGCTGGCGCGCTCCACCTCGGCCCCGAGGTTCTGCAGGATCTGCAGCATGTAGTTCGTGTCCGAGACGTCCGGAACCCGCCGGATCACGCACTCCTCGCGGGTCAGCAGGGTGGCCGCGAGAATGGGCAGCGACGCGTTCTTGGAACCGCTGATGCTAACGCTGCCCCCAAGCAAGGGACCTCCGTGAACGATGAATTTTTCCATGACGCTTGTTCCGACGGATGAAACACCCGAACCCCCCGGGCGGGAGCAGGGAAGCTAGCAGTTTTCTCCCGCTTTTGAAGCGAAAAGAAATCGCTCGACGCCGCTCAAATCGGACCGGATGCCCACGTTTTCGAAGCCGAGATCTTCGGCGAGGAGCCGCAGTTTCCCGGCTTGGCCGATGCCGAACTCGAGAGCCGTCATGCCCCCGGCAACGAGATGGCTTTCGGCCTGCCTCAGGAACTCTTCGATGATCTCGGTGCCGGTTTCGCCGCCGTAGAGCGCCACCGGCGGATCGCGCTGCACTTCCCGGCTGAGACTCGTATCCTCGGTGCGCGGGATGTAGGGAAGGTTGGCCACGACGAGGTCGAAACGGTCGTCGACGGCGGAAAACAGATCGCTCTCCACGAAGGCAACCCGGTCGTCGATACCGAGACCCGCCGCGTTGTCACGGGCGAGCGAGAGCGCTTCCGGCGACAGGTCGGCGAGGACGACCGTCGGTTCTTGTTCGTCGAGGGCCTTCGCGAGGGACAGTCCGATGACTCCGGAACCGCAGCCCATGTCCAGAATCGAAACGTTTTCGGGCCACTTCATGGAAGCCAGAACGGCGGTCAGTTCTTCGGTTTCGGGTCGGGGGACGAGGGCTCTCCCGTCTGTCTTGAATTCGCGTCCGCAGAATTCCACCGTGCCGAGCAAGTGCTGCAGCGGCTCCCCCCGGCTGCGACGCTTCGTGAGATGTCGCAGACTTTCCAGGGCGTCCTCCTCGAGCGGGCGATCGAAGTTCAGGTAGAGCTGCATCCGGTCGATTTTCAACACGTGGGCGATCAGGTGCTCCATGTTGAGACGGGCGTCGTCGACCTCGTGTTTCAGAAGGTATTCGGTACCCTTTTTGAGGGTGTCGAGAATGGTGGCCATGATTCGGGTTCGAGAATCAGAAGCCGAATCGGCTCACCGGCAGCGGCCGGGTTTCGAAGATCGAGAACGGCGGGGTGCTCACGTCTTTTCCGCTGTTGAAGAACGGGGTGCGGTGGAGCTGATTGCCGAAGAAATGGAGGTTCCCGTCGGGCCCGATATTGAGGCCGCTCGGCCAGACGATCCGGGGATCGCGGATAAGGAGCCGGAGGTTGAGATAATCCTCGTCGGGCGTCACGTAGTCGATGGAGCCCCGGGAAATGTCGCCGAAGTAGATGCGCCCCTTGGAGTCGATGGTCATGCTGTCGCAGATCGGCTTCGGGGACACGCCGATGACCTGGCTCTCGAGCACGTTGGCGGGAAGATCGTTCCGCCGAAGCAGCTCGGTCTTGATTTTGAAAAGCGACGAGCCTTTCTGCGGTCCGTAGTAGAGCCACTCGCCCTTGCGGTCGATGGCGATCGGGCTGACGCCGGTGAGCGGCGTGGCGATCGCGCCGTCGGGCCTGTGAACCTCGATCGGTTCTCCGTCGAGTTCGAGGGTGATCGACGGGTCCATCTGGACGGAGCGGTGCCCTTCGAGGACGCGCCGGGTCAGGCCCGTCGACGTGTCCACCACGATGATCGCCGAGGCGAACCCGTCGGCGGGGTCGGAGATGTAGATGAACGGCGCGGCCGGGTCGAGGACGAGATTTTTCGGAAAGGAACTCGGGGAAAGCGAATTGTCATTGATCGTGATCACCTTGTGGTAATCGTCCCGCTTCGTGTCCCAGGCGACCAGCTTCGGAGGAGTGTCCTGCCTGCGGCCGTTGTCCAGCATCCAGACGATTCCGCGCGGATCGCAGACGACGCCGAGGACCGAGTCCAGTTCTACCGGCGCTCCGGATCCCGGCGTGTTCATTCCCTCGTTGGGAAAGGGGACCCAGTCGCCCTGATCGTCGAGTTTCATCACCCGGAACTGGGACAGGAAAAACTGGTGGCAGGAAACGATGTACTCCCCCGACGGAAGGATGCACATGCCGCCCGGTCCCGTGGGAGCCTGGGAAATTTCCTGGAGATCGTTGTCGTTGCGCTTGAAGAAACTGGGCAGCGAGGGCAGCCACTGATCCGGCGGAGCGGGGCATTCCGAGACGAATCCGAACAGCATCGACGCGGTTACCAGAGCGGCGCAGACCCGGAAGCTGCGGAGCGGGGGCCGTGGAATCGACCGGACTGGCTTGGAGGAATCGGGCATGCTGGGTCTTTCGAACGCTCGCGTTGGGCGGGGGCGTTCTCGATAATGCCTCAATGAAGCAGTTCGGGGTAGCATTTTTCCGCGAGTTCCCGGCATCGGGCGGCCACGCCGCGGGCGGTTCCGCACTCGCCGAGACGATCCGTCAGTTCGCGGCAGGTCGCCGAATCGAGCCGGGAAATGGCCCGCCGGGTTCGCAGGACCTGGGCCGAGCCCACGGACAGCTCGTCGACACCGAGACCGACCCAGATGGGCGTCATCACGAGATCGCTGGCGGCTTCTCCGCAGATGCCGCACCAGATGTCGTGCCGATGGGCCGCTTCGACCGTCTGGCGAATCATCTCCACCACGGCCGGATGGGTGGGCTGGTATAGAGAGGCGATTCGGTCGTTGATCCGGTCGACGGCGGTGGTGTACTGGACGAGGTCGTTCGTGCCGATGCTGAAGAAATCGACCTCGCGGGCTAGATGGTCGGCGATGAGGACGGCGCTCGGAATCTCGATCATCGCGCCCACCTCGATGTCTTCGTCGAAGGCGATCTTGGCCGAGCGAAGTTCGTCCTTCGCGATTTCGAGGTGCTTTCGGGCTCCCTGCACCTCCTCCAGGGTGGAGATGAACGGAAACATGATCCGGGCCTTGCCGAACGCGCTGGCCCGCAGGATGGCCCGCAACTGGGTTCTGAATTCGTGGACTCGGTCGAGGCTGAGACGGATACCCCGCCAGCCGAGGAAGGGATTCGGCTCCGGGCTGTCGAAGAGCTCCGGGCAGAGCTTGTCGCCGCCGATGTCCAGCGTGCGGAAAATGACGCCGTGCGGGGCCGTGGACTCCACGGCGAGGCGGTAGTTCTCGACCTGGTTCTCTTCGCTGCGGTATTCCTTGTCCTGCAGGTAGAAGAATTCGGTTCGATAGAGCCCGACTCCCTCCGCGTCCATTTTCTCCACGCTTTCGAGTTCCTCGATGAACTCGATGTTGGCCGAAAGCGTGATGCGCCGACCGTCGGAAGTGGCCGTTTCCGTTCCCTTCAGTTCTTCCAGCTCGTTCTGGACCGCCTTCTCTCTTTCCGCCAGGATCTCGTATTCGGCCAGCGTGCTCGGGTCCGGGTTGACGATGACGATCCCGTTGTAGCCGTCGATCAACACGACGTCGCCCGCCGCGCAGGTAGGGGGAATCCGATGCAATGCCACGACCGCCGGAATATTCAGCGAACTCGCCATGATGGCCGTGTGGGACGTGGGGCTTCCGACCTCGGTGGCGAAGCCCATCACCCGCGTTCTGTCCATCGTCGCCGTGTCGGAGGGCGTCAGGTCGTGGGCCAGAACAATGGAAGTGTCGGGCGCCGCCGAACGGATTTCGCCTTTCCCTTCGGACCACCGCAGGTTCTTCAGGACGCGTTTGGCGACATCCTCGATGTCGACCGCTCGTTCCCGCAGGTAGGGATCCGAAATCTTGCGGAGCGAATCGATGTAGCGTTTCACGACCGAGTAGTAGGCCCAATCGATCGATTTCAGCTGGGTCTCGGCGATTCTGAGAACTTCGTTGAGGACCGTGGCGTCTTCGAGAAGCAGAAGGTGGGCGTCGAAAATGCCGGCGTAGTCGGCGCTGTCGTCGGAGCTGATCTCCTTCTGCAGTTCGACAATCTGATCCCGGGTCGCCACCAGGGCGAGGGAAAGCCGCGCCTTCTCGGCTTCGACTTCGCTCCTCTGGATGGACAGGTCCTCCGGTTCCTCCAATGTTTTGCCCAGAATCTCCGCCGGTCCCCAGGCGATGCCGGGAGATACGCCGATGCCTTCCAAACGCGTTTCCTGCTTGTCGGCGGATATGGTCATTGACTGCAACGCTCTCTTAACGGCTTGGCGCTGTAAATATTATGGGTCCGGTAGAAGTCCGGCCCATTCTCGCAGAAAGAGAGAGAAGATCAACAATCCTCCTCGAACCCGTTGTTCACCAGCAGAGTCAGCTGCTCGATCGCCTGTTCCGCGTCGTCTCCCTTCGCCGAGACCTTGATGACCGACCCGTGCGCCGCCGCGAGCATCATCAAGCCCATGATGCTCTTCCCATTGATCTCCTCGTCGTCCTTTTCCACCCAAATATCCGAGGAAAACCGGCTCGCGAGCTTCACGAACTTGGCCGCCGGGCGCGCGTGCAGGCCTTCCTTGTTGGAAATCGTAAGTTCGCGCACGGGCATTATTTGCGGTTCGGTTCGATCGAGACAAAGGCGCCGATCAAACCATCGACTTTCGCTGGTCGTGCATCCTTTTCAACAGTTTCTTGTTGAATTCCACGGCGGAATCGTGTCCCAGGGCCTTGAGTTTCTGGTCCAGCGCCGCGACCTCCACCAACTGGGCCATGTCCCTGCCCGGCGCCACCGGCAGCTGGATGTGGGGAATCTCCAGCCCGAGAAGGTGGGCCGAATCGCGATCGAGCCCGATTCGCTCCATCTCGTTCATATCCGTCTCCCGCTTCAGAGTCACGATCAGATCGAGCCGCTTTTCCGTCCGGAAGGTCCCCACGCCGAAGAGAGCCGCCACATTGATGATGCCGAGACCCCGGACCTCCATGTGGCTGCGCCCCAGTTCCGGCGCCGTGGCGATCAGTTCCCGGTCCTCGATGTTCCGGATCCGGACCATGTCGTCCGCCACCAGGCTGGCGCCGCGCCGGAGCAGGGCCAGCACCGTTTCGCTTTTCCCCGTGCCGCTGTCGCCCCGGATCAGGATTCCGATGCCCATCACGTCGACCATGCAGCCATGCTCCGTGGTGCAGGGAGCGAACTCCCAGTCCAGGCGCACCGTCGCCGCGTTGATGTAGTTCATCGTCACCATCGAAGTCTGGAAAACCGCGATGCCCGCGTCGTTGGCGATTTGCAGCAGATTGCCCGGAAGATCCTGGCCCCGGCTCACCACGATGCAGGGGATCTTCTGCCGGCACAGGTCCGTGAACCGCTTCTCAGCGTTCTGCTGGTTGAGATGCCGCAGATAGGACCGTTCCGCCAGACCGATCACCTGGATGCGATGAAGCGCGAAATACTTGTAGAAGCCCGTGAGGGCGAGCCCCGGCCGGTTGATGGTGGGTTCGAGCACCTCCCTTTTGAAGCCCTCGTCGCTCCCCACCAGCTTCATGGCGAGTTCCTTCGCGTGGCGCTTGTAGAAGCTCCCCACCTTGAGCGACGGGGGGACGGAGAGAGTGGCGTTCTTGTCAGGCATGGCGGTTGACCGACCAGACTATCCGGCATCGAACCGGCGGAGGCCAATAAAAAAGCGGGACCCGCACTGCCGTGTTCAGATCGGGACACGAAGGTTCGCGGGACGTTCGGGTCTACTCGATCGAGTTTTTCGCTTGGAACGGGTTCGAAAATTCCCGAGTTTTGCGGACGGCATCTTCAGTCTGCGAGCTCCTCCATAGCTCCGATCGCTCTATCCGTGAACTCGATCTACGCGGTCTCCCTCATGATCGGAGAAGGGGGTGGAAAGTGCCGATGACCGGATTTTTACCCCGAATCGGACGTTCGCGAGAGCCTCCGGTCCACCGACCACTTCCCGGCCCCGATCAGGATCAGGACGAGCGACCCGAGAAGCATGGCCCAATCGGTCCGCATCTCGTGCGCCATGCTCCAGAACCCGTAGGCGTCCAGGGATCGGACCTGAAAGATTCCCAAGTCCCGACCCAGAAGAATCGGGATCTTCGTCGTCGCAATGGCAACCGCCATGATGACGAAGATGGGCACCGCGGCGAATCGGGTCAGAAACCCCACCAGGAGGAGGAACCCGCAACCGATCTCGAAGCTGGCGACGAGCGTTGCCCACGTTTCCGGATCGGGGAATCCCATTTTTTCGAAACGTCCTGCGCCGATCTTGTCGGGACGAAGGAATTTTTGGATGCCCTCCGAGAGAAAAACGGGGCCGACCATGAGGCGCAGGAGGAAGCCGGTGATGCCCGCGTTGGACTCGAGCACCTTGGAGAAAAATTTGGATGTCATTTTGTTGGTTGGGATCGACGAGTTCCAACGTCGGTCTGAGATCTGCCTGTCAGGCGGCGTTTTTTCAAGGATGGTATGACTCCCGTTCGCCTAAAGTCAAGGGTCGTCCAAGGTATCGCAAACAGTCAATCCCACTGCGGTTGAGTGGTTCTTGTTGAGGCTGGATGGAATCTCCTAATTGGAGAAAAAACAAATCTAAACCTTGCGTAATACGCAGGTTGGGAGGTTTTAAAACAGCGCGTCGCGTAGCGGAAGATATGAATCTTCCGAAACCCTGTCCGATCCGCGGCTCGATCGCGGCGGGGCATTTTCGCTGCTGGAGGGCAGTCGCGCCGATTCATTTCAATCTTGACGGACTACTGAGCGGGATCCGTGGTCGAGACGCGTGCGGGAGACTCGGCCGGTAGACGAAAAACGGCGTCCGCGAAGGCCCCTTTTCGAGAGTGGTGCCGATCCCATGGGGAAGGGCGCTGGAAATCCGTTACCAACTCATGCGGATGCCGGAGGTGAATCCCCAGCCGTCGTAGTCTCCGCCGTCGTTGGCGCGATCCTTGGCCGTGGTGTATTCGACCCCGTTCTGCCATTTCAGCTTGTGTCCGCAGAAGTAGTAGTTCACCCCCGCGAAAAATTCGTGCATCTCGTCGGCACGTCCGGACTCGATCCGGCTTTCGTACCGATCGAAGCGCACGCTGTTGTCTCCTCGTCCCTTGAGATAGTTGTAGCTCGCGACCAGCTGGAGCTTGTCGGTTACGTTGTAGAAAGGCATCAGTTGGAGTCCGAAAACGTCGTCCTGCCCCCGGTAGCCGTCCCCGAAGGCGACATCGGTCCAGATCCCCCAGGGGCCTTTCTCGAATTGGCCATTGAGAGAAAGGAGCTGGGCGAAGTCCCTGGTCCCGTTGTTGTTGGAATGCTCCTGCTGGTTGACGTAGTCGAATCGGATGACAGCTTTGTCTAGGGGCACGAAATCGGTGTAGTCATAACCGATCGAAAAGATACCGAAGTTGCCACCGTCGAAATCACCGAATTCCGAATTGATGGAAGACGAGAAGCCGGCGACGTTGTAATACCAGTTGCCGATCTCTCCGCTCGCGGAAATTCCGGAAAGAAACAGTTCGGGGAACCAGAGGTTGCTGGAAAGAACGCTCCTTTCGGGACGAATCAGGGAGTTCGACGAGGTAGCCCCATCGAGGGTAAAAGACGCCGCCTGCTTTCCGACCTTGATCTCGAATTCGTCGCTTTTCGACCAAGAGATATACGCGTCGCTGATGCGCGAATAGGCGGGGTCGAGATCATTGAGATCGAACTCCACTTGAGATACTACGCGAAAATCTTCGAAAAGCGTGGCCGCGAAACCCTTGCGGACCCGACGCCACAGCAGGCTGTTGAAGTCCTCTTCGTGCGCGTCGAAAAAAGCGACATCAACATGGACTCGCCCGGAAAGGCTCAGCTTCTGGATAACAGGATTATCCCAGTTTTCATAGATCTCAGGATGCTCCAAAAAATTACAGAGCGCCCAATTGTCGGGCACTGTCGGATTCTTGTCGTTGATGACGAAGCCTCCGATTTCCCCGGCAAGGGAGGCTTTGACGACTAGAAATACCGCCGTTAGAACGAGGAGTAGCGTTGGCGTATTTCGGGAATCTTTCATGGGGCTGGGTTCAGGAATGGCCGGTCGGCTAGCGAAGCTTCGGTGAACCCGGTTCGAGGGTGCGATGACTGATTCGTTGGAAGGTGCCTGCTTGTCGGGTCAATTCAACGGGAAATGGGGGCTTTTTCAAGGGTGGGAAGTGAAGCTGCCTTTTTCGCCATCTTTGTCCGGACGGAACGGTGGAAAGGAGGAGTTCAATTATGAAAATTGTGGTCGTATCGGGGATTCGTGAAGCAAAAGCAAACCACCCGAGAATTGCTCATCGAGCTGGCCGGCAGACAAAAAAACGGGGCCCGCGAAGGCCCCGTTTCGGGAGTGGCGCCGATCCCATGGGGAGGGGCGCTGAAAGCCGTTACCAACTCATGCGGATGCCGGAGGTGAACCCCCAGCCGTCGTAGTCTCCGCCGTCGTTGGCGCGATCGTTGGCCGTGGTGTATTCGACGCCGTTTTGCCACTTCAGCTTGTGTCCGCAGAAGTAGTAGTTCACCCCCGCGAAAAATTCGTGCATCTCGTCGGCACGTCCGGACTCGATCCGGCTTTCGTACCGATCGAAGCGCACGCTGTTGTCTCCTCGTCCCTTGAGATAGTTGTAGCTCGCGACCAGCTGGAGCTTGTCGGTTACGTTGTAGAAAGGCATCAGTTGGAGTCCGAAAACGTCGTCCTGCCCCCGGTAGCCGTCCCCGAAGGCGACATCGGTCCAGATCCCCCAGGGGCCTTGCTCGAATTGACCGTTGAGAGAAAGGATCTGGGCGAAGTCCCGGGTCCCGTTGTTGTTGGAATGCTCCTGCTGGTTGACGTAGTCGAACCGGACGAGGGCGGTGTCGAGTGCAACCGCGTCCGTGAAGTCGTAGCCGAGGGAGAAGAGGCCGAAATTTCCTCCTTGAAAATCGCCGAATTCCGGATTGGTCGAAGCTGAGAAGATCCCCACGTTGTAGTGCCAGTTTCCGAGTTCACCATTGGCGGCGACTCCCGTGAAATACTCCTGCGGGAACCAGAGATTCGTGGAAAGCAGGCTTCGCTCGAGACGCAGGATGTTCTTGGAAGATGTCGCACCATCGAGCGTGAAACCGGCGGACTGCTTCCCGATTTTCAGCTGAAACGCGTCCGACCTCGACCAGGCGATGTAGGTGTCGGTCAAGCCGTTGTAGAGCGGGTCGCGATCGTTGAGATCGAAGTCGGATTCGGCGTGGATCACGAAATCGTCGAAGACCTTCGCTTTGAATCCGCTGCGAAACCGACGCCAGTGGAGGCTGTTGTAGTCCGCGCCGTGCGAATCGAAGAATGCCGCATCCACCTGCGCCCGGCCAGTGAAGCTGAGCTTCTGGAGGACCGGATTGTTTTCGTTCACGTAGAGATGGGGGTTCTCCAGAGTGTCGCAAATGGACCATCCGGACGAAGCGATGGGCATCTTGTCGTCGATGATGGCCTTGCCGTAATCTCCGGCGGCGAGAGTGCCGCCCGCGAGCATAGCCGCGGCTCCGGCACTTGTGAATAGTCGTTTAATACGATTGTGTGGTGTCATTGAGTATGGTTTTCAAGTTAGTCAGCGGGCTTTCTCTAGTTGTTGATCGGCAATCGATCCAACGGGCCCTGGTGACGTTTCCGACACGGCGGCTCCGGGGGCTCGAACGTTGGTGGAGCGATCATGCTTTCACTTGGAACAGTTACAACAAGTTTTGCGTGACAAAGCCCTCCTTGCTGTTACGGATTCGTCACGGAGGAGCGGTCCGGGGCCTGCCGGACCGGCCTTCCGAGGGGCTGGATTCGGTACGAGGAATCGCGGATTTATTCTGGACACCGTGGCCCCCTCGTTGGACTCTGGGACCTCCGAAAGCCAACACAGAATCCCCGACCCCGGAAAAAACAACGCCATGCCACACGCCGATACGAACGGAATCCAGCTCTACTACGAGGAACAAGGCTCGGGCGACCCGCTCGTCCTCATTATGGGAATCACCGCCAGGGGCGCCGCCTGGGAGGCTCACGCGGCGGACTGGAGCGGGGACTTTCGCTGCATCATGCCGGACAACCGCGGCGTCGGCCTCAGCGACAAGCCGGCCGGAGACTACTCCACCGAAACGATGGCCGACGACTACGCGGGACTCATGGACGCCCTGGGCATTGGGAAAGCCCGGATCGTGGGCGTTTCCATGGGCGCCACCATCGCCCAGCAACTGTGCCTGAGGCATCCGGACAAGGTTCAAAGCGCCGTCCTCATGTGCCCCTGGGCGCGCTGCGACCGATACGGCGCCTCGATCTTCAACCACATCGTGCATTGCAAGGCCCACCTCGACAACAAGCAATTCCTGGAGTTCATCCAGCTTCTCATCTTCACCAAGCCCTTCTGGGACAACGACGAAGCCTACGAGGGGCTCGTGAGCGGGCGGGAGGACTTCGACGCGGACCCCGTTCCCCAGCCCTTGCACGGGCTGCGCGGACAAGCGGCGGCCTGCGTGAACCACAACGTGGTCGACCAGCTTGGAAAAATCTCGGCACCGTGCCTGGTCATCGGGGGGAAAGACGATATCTTCGTGCCGATGTGGATGGAGGAAGAAGTCGCCGCCGGGATTCCGAACTGCGAATCCCATTTCTACGACGGTGCCGGACACGCCTTCCACTGGGAGAAGCTCGAGGACTTCAATCCTCGCGTAAAAGGGTGGCTTAAATCCCATTGAAGCGATTCGTTTCCAACTGTTTATTCCAGTATTTTACTCAAAAGCACATGTCAAAAATCAAATTCGGATCGGAAGTTTACACGTGGTTCATGAAGGACACGGGCAAGGGCTACGACAACAAGCTCGACCACATGATCAAAGTCGCCTCGGAAGCCGGCTTCACCGGCATCGAGCCCATGGTGCTGGAGGTCTCCGAAAGCGCTCTCGGCTGCAGCAAATACTGGCTCGGCGACTTCTGCGACCCGGCGAAACTCAAGGACACTCTCCAGCAGCACGGCATGGAACTGGCCGGTCTCGCTCTCGTCTGCGCCTGGGACAAGGAGGAGGAAACGGCCGAGGAACGCGCCGCCGCCGACTTCACCATCGATTTGCTGAAGCATTTCCCGGGAGCCATGCTCGGAACCGTCACCCTCCCCAGCGGTCGAGCCAAGGATTTGCAGCGCCGCCGTCTCAACATCGCGCGCAACATCAACCGGGTCTCGACCCGGGCTTCCGAAAAGGGCCTTACCTGTTCCTACCACCCCAACAGTCCGCCCGATTCCCTGGTCCGGACGCAGTACGACTACGACGTGGTGCTCAGCTCGCTCGACCCCGCGGTCACGGGGTGGACGCCGGACGTCGGGCACATCGTCCGCGGGGGAATGGATGTGATCGACACCCTCAACAAGTGGCAGCACCTCGTGAACCACATTCACTACAAGGATTTCTCCGGCAACGGTCCCGAGCCCTGGGCGCAGATGGGAACCGGGAAGCTCGACTTCCACAAGATCACGGAGTGGCTCACCCTGAGAAACTACGAGGGCTGGATCATCTGCGAGGACGAGGCCCACGTCGCCGTGGACGATCCCGACGGCGTCACCAAGCAGAACGGCCAATGGTGTCGCGAGAACCTCCACCCCTTGGTGGGTCTGGATTGACCGGGCGATTTTCGCTCGGAAACGGCTCGCCCGACAGGGTTGCGTCGACCCCTTGACCCTGTCCGACGCCTCGTTTCCACGGATCGATCCCCGGCCGTCTTCGGCCATCTCCATGACTGGCCCCGCCTCGATTCACTCGCCGGCCCGCAGAGCTTGGACCTCCGCGGGCCGGTGGTTCGCCGAACTCAGGGACGATCTGGAGAAGCCGCCGTCCGGACCCCGCCTCCGCCCGCGGCGGTGGGTGGTGGCACCCCTGCTGGCGGTGGCCGTGGTAACGATCGGCACGAGACTGAGCAATTTCGATCTCGCCGCACAGGAGACGATCTACCGTGCCGGCGGAAACAGCTGGTCCCTCGGCGACCATCCTTTCTGGAAGGCGTTGTATCATGTGGGCACGCTGCCGGCGACCCTAGTCGTGTTCGCCGCCATCGTCGGCTACGTTCTGAGCTGGTCCCGGCCGTCGTTCCGCCGTTGGAGGCGGGTTTTTCTTTTCGTGGTCCTTTCTGGCGCGCTCGGGCCCGGAATCGTGGCGAACGCGGGACTGAAGGAATACTGGGGGCGCCCCCGTCCGCGGGAAGTCCAGGGGATGGGGGGACACGAAAGGTTCGAGTCGATCCTCTCGATCGACCGGCAGAGCGACGGCAAGTCGTTTCCCTGCGGTCACGCGACGATGGGCTTTTACTTCTTCGGCGCATTTTTTCTTCTGCGGCGCCATCGCCGCCGCCTGGCGGAAGGATTTCTGTTCGGGACCCTGATAGTGGGGGGGCTGATGGGAGTCGCCAGAATGCTGCAGGGAGCGCATTTTTTCTCGGACGTGGTCTGGGCTGCCGCCGTGTGCTATTTCGCCTCGATGGGGCTCTACTACGCCCTCGGTCTCGACCGCAGCCTCGTACGGCGGGGCCTCGGCGAATCGCTCATGCCGTTCTGGCTCAAGGCGTCGGTGAGCGGTTTGGCCTTGGCTCTCGGCGTCGCCGTGATGGTGGCGTCGCCTTATCGCGCTCAGCGGAATTTGTTCATCGTGAACGATTTTGCCAAATCCGGACCGTTGGTTGTGCAACTGCAGCTCACCGTCGGAGACGTGGAGATCGTGGGCGGCGACGAATTCCGCATCACCGGCGAAGCCTACGGCCACGGCGTGCCGACATCCAAGATCGACGAATACTACAAGGAGTTCGAAAGAGACGGCTTCTCCTCCGTGGTCTACGCCGAAAGGATGAGCGGCTGGTTCGCCGAGGTCAGCGAACAAATTAGGGTGGAGATACCGTGGCACCGACTCCGCAAACTCACGCTGAAGACCGGTGAAGCGAACATTCGGATCGATCTTCAAGACGTCGAGGGCCAAGCCCGTATTCATCTGATGGACGGCGAAGGGCTGGTTCGAGTGGTTCGTTCGTCGGGAGCGACGGTGCCACTCGGCGAAGAGAGCGAATCCTCCGAGGGCGTCGCAGAAGAGGCCTACGAACTCACCGAGGGCGAAGAATTCTCGGGCCGCGTGGTCCTCGAGAACCGCCCGGCGGGATAAATTCACAAACTACGGCTGGCAATCCGACGCACTCTCGTTAGGATTCCGCGACCCATGGACGCCCATTTTCGAAGCAAGGAAACGAGTTGGTTGTCGTTCAATGCCCGTGTTTTGCAGGAAGCGGCCGACCCGGAGGTTCCCTTGTTCGAGCGGATCAAGTTCCTCGGCATCTACAGTTCGAACCTCGACGAGTTCTTCCGCGTGCGCGTCGCGACGCTGAAACGGCTCGCGTCCCTCGGGGACGAGTGGGAACGGCTGGACGTGCCCGACCCCAACGTCACCCTCAAGAAAGTGAGTCGGAGCGTGGCCCTCCAAGCCGAGGATTTCAACCGCGCCTACGCCAAGGTGAAACAGGACTTGGAGGAGAACGGGATCCGCCTCGTCAACGACTTGGAGGTCCCCGCGTCGCTGCGCACCTATCTGCGGAACTACTTTCGCCGCGAGGTGAGCCCCCACATTTTTCCGATCATTCTGAAGGCTTCGGCCAAGCTGCCGAAGCTGAAGGACCTGCCCATGTACCTGGCGGTGAAAGCGTCCAAGGCCGACGGCACCGGTCGTCCCATGCACGCGCTGATCGAGATTCCGGGGAATCTGCCGCGCTTCATTCCCTTGCCGAGGACCGGCGACGTGCAGCTGGTGATGTACCTCGACGACATCATTCGGTTCGGACTCGACGAGGTGTTCACCACGTTCCCCTTCGAGCGCTTCGAATCCTACGCCATCAAGTTCACCCGCGACGCCGAGTTGCAGTTCGACGACGATTTCACCGAGAGCTACTACGAAAAGCTGGAGGACAGCCTGAAGGCCCGCCAGGAAGGTCTGCCGGTTCGGGCCAACTTCGACGAAACGTTTCCGAAGCCGTTTCTCAACTTGGTATTGAGAAAGCTCAATCTCGCCCGGTCGGACTCGCTCTATCCCGGCGCGCGCTATCACAATCGGCGGGATCTGCTCAGCTTCCCCAGGTTCGGCAAGGAAGGCTTAAGCTACGAGAAAACGGAACCCGTGCCGGTCAGATCGATCAAGCGGAAAAAGGCCGGGCTTTTCGCGGCGATACGCAAGGAGGATATTCTCGTGCATATTCCCTATCAGCCTTTCCGGCACCTCATCACGCTGCTGCAGGAGGCGTCGATCGATCCGCTGGTCCGAAAGATTTCGCTGACCCAGTATCGGCTGGCGAAGAATTCCTGCGTGGCGAGCGCGCTGCAGTCGGCGGCCCGAAACGGGAAGGAAGTGTTCGTCCTGGTCGAGCCCCAGGCGCGGTTCGACGAGGAAGCGAACATCAAGTGGGCGAGTCGCTACCGCGACGCCGGAGTCAACGTTCAGTTGGGCGTTCAGGGGCTCAAGGTTCACAGCAAACTCATCCTGATCACCCGGAAGGAATCGGGACGGGAGAGGTTCTACACGGTTCTGGGAACGGGCAATTTCAACGAGGATAGCGCCGGGACCTTCGCCGACCACCTGCTCATGACCTACCATCAGGGAATCGGCGAAGACGCCGCTAAAGTGTTCCGTTTCTTCACCCATTCCTACAAGCAGCCGAGACTCAACCACCTGTTCGTGGCACCCTTCGGCCTGCGGACCTTCCTGCGTTCGAAAATCGAACGCGAAATCGAGAATCACGCCGCGGGGAGATCCGCCGGACTCTCGTTGAAGGTCAATAATTTTTCGGACGTGGAAACCAACGAACTCGTCAAACGGGCCGCGGACGCGGGAGTTCCGGTCCGGATGATCGTTCGGGGCATGTTCTCGCTGGTGATGGACGACACCGGCCCCATCGAAGCGATCAGCATCGTGGACAAGTATCTCGAGCACTCGAGAATGATTATCTTCGAGAACGCCGGGGACAAGGAGGTCTTTCTATCGTCGGCCGATTTTCTCCCGCGGAATTTCGACACCCGGGTGGAAACGATTTTTCCGATCTGCGACAAGAAACTCAAAGGCCAGTTGCTGGACTACTTCGAAATCCAGTGGCGGGACAACACGAAGGCCCGACTCCTCGACCACGACCTGAAAAACCATTATCGAGTGCGGAAGGAGGGCGAGGTTCCCTGGCGCGCGCAATTCGAGATCGAGAAGTATCTGCGGGAGATCAACTGAGAGACAGTTGAAGAACCCCGCACGGCCCCGCCGCCTCTTTCTTTCGGGTTTTAAGAATGCGCTTCGCGAGGTGTGGGGCCGGCGGCCCTGCCGCGGGATCATCCGGGGTTTTTCAACCGTCTCCTGACGCCGAAGCGGCAGCTCATTTCCGGTTTTCGCCGAGACTGTCGGGCGTCGCCTGAAGCTCGCGCCGGTCTTCGGCGACCGTGATCTGCGCGGCGAAGCGGGACCCTGCGCGGACTTCGTTCAGAACGAGGGCGCCCCCGCGGATCTTGCCGGAGTCGTCGAGAAGCGGGGCGGGGAAGGACTCCCGTTGCGTGGCTTTCAGGATTTCGAATTTCAATGCGTGTCCGGGAGCGATCTGTCGCCGGATCTCCATGGCGACGCGACCCATGGTGTAGCGAACGTTGATCTCGCAGATCGGTCGGTGACGCAGGCCCCCGTCGCGGTCCCGGTAGACGTAGGCGTCGACACCGAGCGGACCCGCGTACCCGGCCGCCGCGGCCCACTCCCTCACGGAGGTCGCCAAGGCGCCTTCTTTCCGATACGTCGGAAGGGCTTCGTTCATGAGAAAACGGGCCAGTTCCGGGTCCATTCCCTGACAGAACTTGTTGACGCAGACGCTGCCGCGGTAGCCTCCCGACGGTGCGATCAGCTGCTCCACCGGACCGAGGAACTGGATCTCGTCCCCGTCGACCGAATACTGCACGGAGAAATCGAAAACCCGATCGTGCAACGGTTCCAGCAATATTCCGCCTTTGACGGCGACGGGGTCGGATCGTTTCGAATCCATTGTCGCGATCGTCTCCCGGAGCGCGACTTTCCGGTTCCCCCCTCCGGCGGTGGAGAAGGGCTGCTTGAGAAGGCCGTTCTCGTGGCCTCGCTCGAGCAGTTCCTCGGCCCCGACCGCGAGGTCGGCGGCGGAACGGCACAGAAAGGAGAGGCCCATCCAGTGTCGGAAGGTCTCGGCCTGGTGCGCTTTCGAGAACAGTTTCTCGTCGGTCGACTCCCACTTGGCCAGAGGGCTGCGGCCCGTGCAGCGCGAAACCAGGTCGCTGAAGCGTTCCGGGAGGTCGGGAGCTTTGGCCCAGGGACGAACTTCGTGAACTTTCCGCCGCGACAGAAGACCGTCCTTGGCGAGCCGGCCCCGTGCGTCGAGCGCCACGAACTCGGGCAGGGTGAAACCGCTCGCCTTGAGACGTTCCAGGTGTTCGAGCGAAGGCGGGCGTCGCATCAACACGACGTCGTCCTGCCGGGCGAGAAACGCCGGGAGAATCTCGAGGTCTTCGACGACCGACGCGATGCGGGCCGGTGGATCGTAGGCAGCGGGAAGCGCGGCGATGCGGTTTTCCGCCTCGGGATTGAAATGAAACACGTTCGGGGTGCGCCCTTTCGACCGTTCGAACAACGACAGCTTCTTGATGTAGTCCTCGTCGAACCCGGCTCTGTGGCGACCTTCGGCGCTGAAGGATGCCTGAGGGCCCTTGGCTCGACTCGGCGAGAGAGGAAAGGAGAGCTGTTTTTCGAGAGCGGTCCAATCGCTGTCCCCTTCGTTCTTCCAACGCCGAAACCAGCGCAGCCCGTAGCCGACGTGCGAAATCTCGTCTTCGTGGACTCGGCGAAGGATGGCCGCGCTTTCCTCGTCGCCCGCTTCCTCCAGGACCCGCGCGTAGTGGCGCGAATAGTCGAGATTGGCCTGTTCGAAGGTGAGACTCAGCCTGGAGACGTAGTCGAGCGGCGTCTCCATGGTCGAAACGGCGTCCCAGAAAAACCGATTCGCCGGGTATTGGCCGAAGGCGACGCCGCATTCCTTCATCCGTCCGATATACCAGCGGGCGTGGCGCTGCTCTTCCTTCAGCGTGTCGGCGAGACCGCTCCGGAACGCCCCGGGAGCGTCGGGAAACTTCAGGAGCGCCAAGGCCATCAGTTCGGCTGCCAGCAACTCGTGATTGGCGAAAAAGTGCAGGAGGATTCCCCGGCTTTCGTCGTTCACCAGGCTCGGGGCCTTGGGAAGCGGAGGGCGCGTTCGGTCGCCCTTCGCCAGTCGGAGTTCCGCGGGCCGGCCAGGCGTCACGCCGGTGAAATCTTCCGAAGGAGCTTTTCCGTCCTCCGGCAGGACGGGGCGGCCCTCCGCAGGGCGCAGTTTCTCGGTCAGGGTGTCGGAGAAAAGGACCCGGCGGGCCACGTCTTCGACGGATTCCGAGGACGCGACGTTCGCTTCTTTGCTATCGAAGCTGACTCTTGACCGTTTCATTCGAAAGAGCGAACCTTGCGACGGTTCGGAAAGGCAAATATTCAAGGCCGCCGGCAGGCACGCCTTCCGAACCACGATCGTCCATGATTGAGACCCTGACAAGAAACCCGGTGACCACCTTTTTCCAGTGGCTCTATCGGGTGTTGAAGGGATGGCTTGCCAAGGCCATGGGCCGCAGCGACAAGCGATCCATTGCCTTGAAGGGGTTCATGGCTTCTCTTGTCGCCGGTCTCGCCTTGGTCTTCTACGGTACGGTGCTCGACTACAGGGCGGCGGCGGACGCCGCCCAGAAGCTCGGCGCCGAGGAGGGGATGCACGAACTGCCGTCGCTGGTTCCGTTGATCTGGCAGGGGCTCGGCGTTTTTCTCGCCGTCCTTGCCTTCGTGGTGAGCCTGTGGGTTCGGGAGGACACCAGCGAGCAGGGGAGGCGCGGCACCTTGATCATCGTCGCCTTGTGGATCGCGGCCTTCGCGAGCCTGGCCGCTTGGCTGCCGACGGACGTGGTCGAAACCCAACGCGCCATATCCGGAAAGGGCCTCGCCGGAGAAACGCCCTCGATCGCCGCCTACGTCGGCAAGCTGTTTCTCATTTCCTCCCTGTTGCTGAGCATTCCCGTCGCGGCCATGGTGTATTTCCGTCTCAGCCTCATGGATCGCTACGTGATCCACAGTTTTCTTTCGCCCTTCTCATTCTGTCTGTTTTCCTTCATCGCGATCTGGCTGATCGCCGATTTCACCGACAACGGGGATTCCTTCGCCGGCTTGCCTCTGGGACGGTTGCTGAACTTCTACGTCGTTCAGGTTCCCTTCGTGATTCTCTTCGTGATGCCGATCGTAGTCCTGCTGTCCGGACTGTTCGCCCTCGGCAACATGTCGAAGTCCAACGAGCTGATCAGCATGATCGGGACGGGACGCAGCGTTTTTCGGATACTTTTGCCGCTGTTCATCATCGGTGCCTACAGCTCCCTTGTGTGCCTCGCCTTCAAATACCAGTGGGCCCCGGCTTCGGTGGGAAAAAAAGAAGCGATCATGGATACGGCCCATCAGGAGAGCCGGGCGAAACGACACGGAACCCTGGTCCAGGACGACATTTGGTCGAAGCGGGGTTGGATGCACGTGAACGAAGTCGACCGGCGAACCTGGTTCGTGGGGAAAGTGCCGCTGAAACTCAGCGACGAAATGGCCGACGTGGTGGTGTTTCAGTTGGACGACCGCGATCAGCCGGAAAAGATCTGGATCGCGAACCGGGCGCGCTGGGTCTGGAACGCCGAGCCGACTCGATGGGTGCTGTCCGGGGTCCGGATCTACGAATACGACGATGCGAACGTCCCCAGGATCTCGTCGATTTCGCGCGTCGCGATCGACGATTGGTCGGAGACGCCGTGGAAAGTGCTCAGCTCGTCGCAGGATCCCGAGCACTTGGGAATTCCGGGGCTGACGATGTACCTCAACGCGAATCGCGATCTCGAAGACCGCAGCCTCGCCTCCTTCCGGACGAACTGGTGGTACGTGTTCGCCGAGCCCTTGGCGTGCCTGGCCATGATCCTCGTCGCCGCCCCGCTCGGCATCGTCTACTCCCGGCGCGGAGGGATGGCCGGCGTGACGGGCGCGATCACCGTCTTCGCCCTGATGTACGTAATGCGGGGAACGTTCCTGGCCATGGGGCACAGCGACCGCATGCCTCCCTTTTTCGCCGCCTGGACCACCAATTTCGTGGTGGCGGGGATCGGGCTGGTGTTGCTCTGGTTCCGGGCCCGCAATCGCGAAGTCCCCAAGATTGGCCAGTGGCCCGGGCTGCTGATGGAGCGCGTGAAGGCGGTCGGGGCATCCGGGTGAAACGCGGTCTTGCGCCCGGCTGCAATCTGAACTATCTGGGCCGCTGAAGTCCCTACGAGCAGAAATGGCCATCATCCAGGATTGGAAAATCAGATCGACGAACGCGCGCTGCGAACTAACGGAGAGGGAGTTCGAGGACGGCGAGGAGTTTTTCACCTGCATTTTCGACGACCCGGAATCCGACGGCTTCATCCGGCGCGACTATTCGGTCGAATCCTGGAGCCGGGTCAAAAGCGAGATCGAGCCCCAGCCTTTCTCGTTCTGGAAATCGACCTACAAGAAGCCGGTCGAAGTCGAGGACAAAAAAGCCATCGAAGACACTTCGGTCGAGGGAATGCTGCGGCGCTTCGTGGAGGAGGACGACCCCCGCACGGAGAACGCCCGCTACATTCTCGCCTTGATGCTGGAACGGAAAAAGACGCTCGTCCCGGTGGACTCGAAGGAAACCGAGACCCGGCGCCTGCTCTTCTACGAGCACGCCGGCAGCGGCGACGTTTTCATCGTGGCCGATCCCGACCTGAAACTCGCCGAAATCGAGGTCGTGCAGCGCGAAGTTTCCGAATTGCTGGCCGCCGAGGAGGCCGCGGCCCGATCTTCAGACGAGGAGACGCTCGAAGAGGATGCCGAGGCAAACGAAGATCAGTCCGAGAACGGCGGTGACGAGGCCGCCCAGGCCGAAAACTAGGCGGTTGGTTTTCCCGACGAAGAGGCTCCTGACTTTCTCGGATTCGATTTTCGAATAGGTGCCGGGAGCAAATTCCCCGAAGGCCCAGATCGCGAGTTTGAGGACGCCGATCAGCGTCAGCAAGGCGCCGCCCCACACGATCAGCTTGAACCCGAGACCGGGATCGATGAACGCCAAAGGGAAGTCGGCGGGGGCGAAAGTCACCCGACGAGGTGTTTGAGATTTTCCTGGTACTGCTTCTGGTCCGTCACCGTGTTCTCGACTTCGAGAGGTCGCCCCACGATGATCCCGGCGTGCTTGTTGAATTTCTTCAGGTAGCCCGAGACGGACTTGTCGATCACGACCTTTTTGTAGTCCCGCGAAGCGTGCATCAACCGCATCACCCCGTCGTCGGTCCGCACCGCCAGTCCCACGTGCGAGCAGAAGCCGCCGTGGTACTTCGTGGCGATGCCGATGACGTCCCCGTTCTGCAATTTCGGTTCGATCGCGGCCACCTTCGCGGTGGGGACGTGATAGACGGGAAGAGCCGCCACCCGCGCTTCCCACCGACCCATGGGCTCGCGGAGTTCGGGATTGTTCTTCAGATAGCGATAGCTTTTCCAAAGCGTGGTCATCTCGCTGATCTTTCGTCCGGTGATTCGTTCGGCGCCGGGAAGTTCCGGCGTGATGTAGTCGCAGGTTCCGCGGGCGTCGTTTTCGAAGAACCACTCGGCGAGGTAGTGGATGCGCTCCAGGTAGTTGCCGCTGCATTGACCGCCGCGGTATCGGGTGAGCTGGATCTCACTGAGAAGGTCCTCGGGATTGTACTGCTTCTTGTCCGCTGCGATCATCCGGGCGAAACCCAGACACGCCTCGAAGAAGGTCCAGCAATCCACGCCCTGCAGATTCACGGACGGCGATTCGATGTGATCGTGGATTTCCAGCGTGAAATTCTCGTAGGGCGTGCCGTGAAGTTCCCGGGCCGCCTTGATGACGCGTTCGCCGATAGGGAGTTCGCGCCACTTTTCATTCTTCGCCTTTTTCACCATGGAGCGAAATTGGGCTTCGCCCTTGAAGATCGTCGACATGGGCAGAAGACGCTTTTGGGCGGCGTCGGAAGCCTGCTTCTTGCCGAAGAGTTGGGCTTGGGAAATCGAGGGCGCGAGAGCGAGCGGGGCCATCGCGAGAACGGAACGTCGGGGTAGAGTGGCCATAAGGAAAGGTAACGACTTCGACAAATTTCTCCAGAAATCATTCAATATTGTTAAGCACATCCGCCCCGAAAGGGTTCGCGGATTCGGCGAAGTCCGGATGATCCGGCGAACCAGCGCTCACTGTTCAGTGGAATCGCCGCGGGCTGGACGGAGCACGATCCCGGGGGGCGGCGAATTGGGTTCTGGGCGCGGATCTCGACGACGACCTGAAGTCCTAAATGATCGGCGAGATCGTCTCCGATTGGTCGAATGCCGATCCCCTCAGCATGGTCGAGTGGATCAATGTCAGGAAGGAGAGGGACCCGAAAAGGACAGGGTTCTTTCGTATTTTAGCGAGGCGGTCGCCGACATGGATTCGGCTGCCGCCGTGGCGTGGGCGAATCAGATCGCGGATCCCGCGCTTCGCGAAGCGCAAGTGAGGGATCGCGCGCGGCAATGGATTCTGCAGGAGGGCGAAGTCGCCCTTGGGAGACTGTTTTCAACAGTCTCTTAGAGAGATCGGAAGGATGGATATCCCCGCAGACCTCAAGGCGGAGCTTCTGGAGAAGGGACGATAGTCGTTCCGGGCCGCCGTCGGCGAAGCGTCTCAGCTCAGGATTCCTTTCACCACCTGTCCGCGGACGTCGGTCAGGCGGAAGTCGCGGCCGGCGTAGCGGTAGGTGAGTTGCTCGTGGTCGAGACCGAGCAGGTGCAGGATGGTGGCGTGCCAGTCGTGGATGTGCACCTTGTTCTCGACCGCCTGGTAGCCGTGCTCGTCGGTCGCTCCGTAGCGGAGGCCGCCCCGGACGCCGCCGCCCGCCATCCACATCGAGTAGCCCTTGTTGTTGTGGTCCCGGCCGTTGGTGCTCTGGCCGTGCGGGGTGCGCCCGAATTCCCCGGCCCACATCACGAGCGTGTCCTTCAGCATGTCGCGCTGCTCGAGATCTTCCAGCAATCCGGCGATGGGGCGATCGATCTCGGCGCAGTTCTGCTCCAGCCCGTTCCTGAGGTTGCGGTGATGGTCCCAGTTGCCGTGGTTCACCTGGATGAATCGCACCCCCGCCTCCGCGAGTCGCCGCGCGGTGAGACACTGGCGCCCGAAGGCCCCCGTGACCTGCTCGTCGATCCCGTAGAGCTTCCTGACGGATGCCGGTTCGTCGGACCCGTCGAGAACCTCGGGGAGTTCGTCCTGCATCCGGAAAGCGAGTTCGTAGGACTCGATGACGCCCTCGACCTCGGGATGGTGCCGATCGCGACGGAGCTTTCCCTCGTTGAGCGACTTGACGAAATCGAGCTGCACTCTCTGGAGTTCGTCGGTCAGGAGCGGATTGGATATATTCTTCACTGCGGTCTGCTCTTCCGCGGCGACGAAGCGATTGCGCGCCTGGCGGCCGATCGGGGTTCCCTGGTAGACGGCGGGAAGGAAGGCGCTGCCGTAGTTCTGGGCGCCGTTGGGTGGTGACAAGGTGATGAAGCCGGGGAGGCTGTCGTTTTCGGTGCCGAGCCCGTAGAGCGTCCAGGCCCCGAGAGAGGGGCGGACGAACTGGAAGTTCCCCGTGTGCATCTGCGTCGTCGCCTGGGGGTGATTGGGGAGGTCGGTGTGCAGGCTGTTGATCAGGCACAGTTCGTCGGCGTGACCGGCGAGGTGGGGGAACAGCTCGGAAATGTAGAGGCCGCTCTCTCCGTGGCGATTGAACTCGAACGGGGACCCGAGCAGTTTCGCGTAGCCTCTCGAGGCCTGGCCGCTGTCCGCGTTCAGCCGCGGCTTGTAGTCGAACGTGTCGACGTGGGAGGGACCGCCCTGCATGGCGAGGAAGATGACGCGTTTCGCCCGCGGCGCGAAGTGCGGCCGCCGCGGGGCGAGGGGATTGCCCTCCGCTTTCGCCTGGAAGGTGCCGAGCGCGGAAAAGGCGAGATAGCCGAAGCCGGAGGATGCGGTTTGGAGGGCTTGGCGACGAGAGAGGGTGTAGGGCTGCATGGATCGAACAGGGTGGGATGGATGACTCGACAGGGTTTGGTCTCAGTTCAGGTAGCGGAATTCGGCACTGGAGACGAGGGATTGGCAAAAGGTGGTCAGGGCGAGCCGGCGGGCCTCTTCCGGGGGCATCCCGGATTTCTGCGCCGTGGCGAGAAACCGCTGCACGTAGGCAAGCGTTTCGCGGCTCTCCTCCGCGGTCGGCGGACGCGAATAGCAGCGGTGGAACGCCTCCCGGACGAGCTCGGCACCTCGCAGTTCGCGGGTGTGGAACAGGTCGTCGGCCATGGCAGCGGCGGTGGCGACGACGAAGTCGGAGTTCATCATGTAGAGGGCCTGGGAGGGGACGGTCGTGACTTCGCGTTTTCCGGAAATCAGGCTCGGATCGGCGAAGTCGAAAAGAGCCTGGGATTCGGGAAGCAGGCCGCGCACGACAGGGAGGTAGACTGAGCGATGGACGGTCTCGGTGTTGATCTGGGATTCCGAAATGTTGCGACCGACGAAGCCGGGTCCGGCCTCGGAAACGGGCGATCCTTCCGGTCGCGAGAGATCCAGCCGATTGCTCGCGGCGAGGGTGGCGTCGCGGATCGACTCGGCGTCGAGGCGACGTTTGTTGGCGCGCCAGAGAAAGCGGTTTTCCGGATCCTTCTCGAAATAGTCGGGGCGGAATTCCGAACTCATCCGATAGGTGCGGCTGGTCGCGATTTCGCGAACCAGATCCTTGACCGACCAATCGAGTTCCACGAACCGGAGCGCGAGATGGTCGAGCAGCGCGGGGTGGCTCGGCGTCTCGCCGGTGGCGCCGAAATTGTCCACGCTGGCGACGAGGCCTTCCCCGAAAAGCCACGACCAGACCCGGTTGACGAAGACGCGGGAGGCGAGGGGATTTTCCGGCGAGGTGATCCACCGGGACAGCTGGAGGCGGCCGCTTTCGTCGGCCGGGATCGCCTCCTCGTCGTTCGTCCGGATGACCTGAACGAAACCGCGCCGGGCGCGCTCTTCGGCGGGATTGTCCTCCTCGCCCCGGATCAGGATCTGGGAATCGAACGGCTCCTCCCGGTCGCGCATCCCCATGGCGAAGGTGGCGCGGGTCCCGTCGTCCTCGTAGGAATTCAGGACTTGATCGAGAATCCCGACGCGGTTGCGGGTCGCGAGGATCCGGAGTCGAACGCGGGTCGCTTCTTCGTTGTCGCCGTCGCGACGGAGCCGACCGGCTTCCGCGGAGAGTTCCTCGAGCCGTTCCTGGAGCGTGTGGCGCTGGAACTCCATGTCGATCACTTCGGCGAGAGACTTGTCCGCGCCGCCGCTGGCCGCGGCGATCGGCAGCTCGATCAGTTCGGTCGACCTTCGGCTTTGGAGGGCCTCGGCGGTGCCGTAGAGAGCGTCGCTGCTCAAGAAAATGCCGGCCATGGCGTAGTAGTCCGACATCGGGACGGGATCGAACTTGTGATCGTGGCAGCGGGCGCACGCGACCGTGGTGGCGAGAAACGCCTGGGTCGTGGTGTCGATCTGCTCGTCGACGAGGTCGAAGCGGAATTGCCGCGCGTTCTGCTCGTTGAGTCCTTTCACCCCGATGGCGAGAAAGCCGGAGGCGACCAGGTTCTCGGCGCGCTCGGTTTCGGAACCCGCTTCGAGCAGGTCGCCGGCGAGCTGTTCGGTGACGAAGCGGTCGAATGGCTTGTCGGCGTTGAACGCATCGATGACGTAGTCGCGGTAGCGCCAAGCGTGGGGGAAGGTGGCGTTGACTTCCTTGCCGCTGGACTCCGCGTAGCGGGCCACGTCGAGCCAGCGCCGCCCGAACCGTTCGCCGAAGCGGGGCGAATCCAGCATGCCGTCGACGACGTCGGAAACAGCGGTGTCCGGATTTTCAACATAGGCCTGCACGAAAACCCCGACTTCCCCGGCCTGCGGCGGCAGCCCGGTGAGGTCGAAAGAGAGACGTCGCAGCAGGGTGTGCGGATCCGCGTCGGGGGCGGGGGAAAGGTGGTTCCGTTCCTGCGCGGCGCGAACGAAGGCGTCGACGGGATTCTTGGCCCAGCCCTCGTCGGCGGGCTGCGGGATCTCCGGCTGCACCGGAGGCCGGTAGGCCCAGTGCTCGCGGCCTGCCTCGATGTCGATGGTGCTGGTGTAGTGTTGCGCCTCCTCGGCTTTTCGCTCGCGCGGGTCGGGCGCGCCCATTTCGATCCAGGCCTTGAAGTCGGCGATGACCTCGTCGTCCAGCTTGTACTTGGGAGGCATCTCGAGGCTGCTGTCCTCGTAGCTGACGGCGACGTAGAGCAGGCTCTCGGCGAGGTCGAAGGGGACCACCGCCGGGCCCGAGTCACCCCCGAGCCGGGAGGACTCGCGGGTGTCGAGAAGGAGGCCGCCCTTGATCTTGTCGCCGTCCTCCGAGTGGCACTTGAAGCAATGTTCGATCAGGGCCGGACGGATCTTCTTCTCGAAGAATTCGATCTGCTTGTCGGTCGGAGCGCTCTGCAGCGCCATCTCCTGAGCGGTGGCGGGAAAGAGGCTCGCCAGGATCAACGGCAGGGGAAGACAGGCGGCGATTCTCATGTGTCGATCCATTCAACCCGCGTCCCGGGAAATGGTTTCGCCACGCGGTCCACCTTCTGCCAACCATCAGCCGAAACGATACGCCCCGGCCATTCTACCGGCCAATTCCGCCGGTTGGCACTACTTCGACGGATTCTCGTACCAGACCACGCCGAGCCCGTCCCGTTCTTCGCAGGTGAGGATGTCGAGATCGCCGTCGCCGTCGAGATCGAGAAGTTCGATACGGTCGAATTTGACGCCTTCGGGGCCGCTGACGGATTGGAATTTCGAGGACGGGTTGCCGATGGCCACGCCGTGCTTGTCGCCCTTGGCCAACTCGCAGGTTATCACGAAGTCGAGTTGCTCGTCCCGATCCATCAGCGCGACGCTCACCGCCTTGGTCGTTCCGTACCGGTCTCCCGGCAGCGGCTCGAGCTCGGCGACGTCCGACCATTCCCGCAGTGGATCCTCGGGCTGGTTAAGCACCATGACACGGTCGGGGCGAATGGCAGCCGCGATGTCGAGACGATCGTCGTCGTTGAGATGCGCGAGATCGAGAAACATGACCTCCTCGCCGGCGGCGCCGATCCTGACCGCGGGCTCGAACCATGGTTCTTCGGAGACGGACTTCATCAGGTAGATTCCGCTGCGGTCGCCCTTCCGGTCGGAGAAAAGGAGGTAGTTGTCTCCGCCTGATTCCAGCAGGCGCAGGCTCATGATCCAAGCGGCGTCGGCCATATGGTGCAACTGCCATTCTTCGACGCGGCGGGCGGCGGCGTGTCCGGGGTTCTCCAGCCAGGCGACCGAGCCGCCTTTGTTTTTCGAGCCGACAATGAGATCCGTGTCGCCGTCGTCGTCGACGTCGAAGGGCAGGGTGTACATCCACCACTTGCGCGACTCGGTGACGGGAATCGGGGTGGTGGTCCAGGCCGACTCGTTCGCGAGACTTGCTTCGTCCGAGGGGCACCAGTGAATGTAGACTGTTTTGGTCTTGCCTTCGGCGGCCGAAACGACGTCGAGAAACCCGTCGCCGTCGAGATCGGCGAACACGGCGTCCTCCGCGTCGGTCACCCGGCCGACCGTGACGGCGGGCCAGGGTTGGCGCGCTTTGTCCGGTCCCGGGTTCAGGCACACTCGGATAGCGTCGCCCTCCTCCCAGCCGGTGACGATGTCGGCGAGACCGTCCCCGTTCAGATCCCCGAGTCGAACGCCGTCCGCTCCGGCTCTGCCAGCCTCCTTATCGGCGGCGTCGATGGTGTGCCGGGCCCAAGGCTCCGCGCGGGCCGTAAAGCCGGTTGGCAGGGCGATCGAAACGACGATGACGAGAACAGGTAATGAAGGAGGGGTTTTCATTGTCGAATAACGGCGTTACCGTCATGCTGATCCGAGTCAACGGGATTTGTCCATGAGAATTACGCCGATTTGTCGATTTGGTTTGTTGGTCTGTTTCATTCCGATGTTCGGAGCGATCGCGGAGGAGAAAGTTGCCGAGTTCGACCCTTTCTCCGAGGAGGCAGCCAAAGCCCTGGAGCGGGCGGACGACGATTCGGCGGAGGTGCGAAGCTTTTTCGAGCCGGGGCAACTCCGGAAGTTGACCGAACTGGTCCGCCCGTCGCTGGTCACCGTGCGCCAGAAGGGCCGCGACGGCCAGAAGCGGGGGACGGGCTCCGGCTTCATCGTTTCCGAGGACGGGCTGGTGGTCACCAATCTCCACGTCACGGGCGAAGGACGCCCCATCGAGGTCGAGTTGTCGGACGGGAGCACCCACGAGGTAGTCGAGGTGCATGCCTCGGACCGACGCTACGACCTGGCCGTGATCCGCATCGACGCCGGGAAAGACCTGCAAGCGCTTTCCCTGGGCGATTCCGCCGCGGTGGAGCAGGGGGACTTGATCGCCGGATTCGGAGCGCCGCAGGGCCTTGCCTTCAGCGTGGTTCCGGGAGTCGTTTCGGCGATTCGCGAACTGGAGGAGAATTTCGTGGGAGACGACACCCCCGACTATCCCATGATGCAGCTGGCGATGCCGATCGAGCAGGGGAACAGCGGCGGTCCGGTCATCGATTTGAACGGCGAGGTCCTCGGCGTCGTCACGCTGCGGCACCGCATTACCGACAATCTCGGATTCGCCGTTCTCAGCAACGACGTCAAGGTGCTTCTCGACAAGCCGAACCCGGTCCCGATCGGCCGATGGCGCACGATTGGCGTTCTCGATCCGAAGCGCTGGACGCCTTTGATGGGCGGCGAGTGGAGCCAGCGCGGAGGGACGATCTCCGCCGCGCAGCTGGGGGCCGGTTTCGGCGGACGCTCGCTCTGCCTTTCTTCCGCCGACGTGCCGGACACGCCTTACGAAGTCGCCGTCCGGGTGAGGATGGACGACGAATCCGGCGCGGCCGGACTCGTGTTCGCCTCCGACGGCGAAGACGCCCACTACGGATTCTATCCCTCCGGCGGCAAGATGCGACTGACCCGGTTCGAAGGGCCCGACGTCTACAGTTGGTCGATTCTGGAACAGGTCGACGCTCCCTCGTATCGAGACGGCGACTGGAACCACCTCAGGGTGCGGGTCGAGGACACGAAGATCACCGGCTGGGTGAACGGCGAAAAAGTGGTCGAAACCGAGGACGGCGTATTGCGGGGCGGCGTGGTCGGTCTCTGCAAGTTTCGCCAGACCGAGTCGGATTACCGGAATTTCGAGGTCGGCGCGAATCTCGAGCCGCGCGCCGTTTCCGAAGAACTCGACGAGGAACTCAGGGCCTCGATCGAGCGGTTCCTGGGCGGCTCGGAGCCGGACGGCTTCCTGGACGAGCTGAGCCGGGACATCCGCCACAGCCGCGACTTGATCGAGGAAAAGGTCGAACAGTTGGAACGGGCGGCCGCCGATCTTCGCGGCCTCGAGAAGGACGTCAGCCGGCATCTCGTCATGAACGAACTGCTCATGACGCTCGATCGTCCCGAATCCGAGGTCGACCTGTTCGAGGTGGGGCTTCAGATCGCGCGGATGGACGACCCGGAACTGGACGTCGATCACTACCGCTCCGTGTTTTCCAGCCTGGTGGCTGACGCGCGCGCCTACCTGGACGAGAATGCGGTCGAAGCAGGGCCCCGCGAACAGGCCGAGGCGCTGAGCGATTTTCTCTTCAAGGAGACCGGCTTTCACGGCAGTCGCACCGAGTACTACCATCACGCCAACAGCTACGTGAACCGCGTCATCGACGACCGCGAAGGGCTGCCGATCACGCTGAGCGTCGTCTTCATCGAGATCGCCCGACGCTTGGAGATTCCGAACGTCTTCGGCGCGCCGCTGCCCGGAAAATTCATGGTCGGCATCACCTATCCCGACGGCGAAAAAGAAAACACCGCGTTCATCGACGTGTTCGAGGGCGGCAAGGTGATCGACCGCGGAACGGCGGCCCGGCGGATTGCCGAGATGATCGGGGCGACTCCTCCAGAGGAGGCCTTTCAGCCCGCTCCCGCCCGCGACATCGCCGTTCGCATGTTGCGGAACCTGGTCGACATCGAGGTCAACCGTCGCCAGACGCCGGACGGTGCGCAGAACTACATCGAGCTGCTCCTGGCCATCGAGCCGAATTCGCCGCAGGAGCGGTTCCAGCGGGCGCTCCTGCGCATCCAGGACAAGGACGTCGACGGAGCGAGGGAAGACCTCGACTGGCTCCTGGACGAACGCCCTCCCGGCTTGGACTACCTTCGGTTGGAGCAATTCCGGGATTCGTTGCCGGTGGAGTAGACGGCGAACGCGGCCCACCTTTTTTCCCGCGGCAGGCTTCTCCCTTCCAGCATCGGGATTCCTTGCCGGGTCGAAGCGGTCGAACGTCCGAAACGCTTCTTCGGCGGGCGCGACCGAGGCAGCCGGCGCTTCGGGACGGCGAGGCTACCTTGATCGCGGGCAGGGGATCGACTACAATGGAAAAGAAGAGAATGACCGACGAAACACAGCCCACGGGAGAAAATTCCCGCCGCGCCTCGGTCGCCGAATGGAAGGCGATCGTGGCGGAATTCCAGGAACCCAATGCCTGGCGCGCCAGTTGGCAGATCGTGAACACGATCGGGGCCTACGCCTTGCTCTGGTACCTGATGTACTTGAGCCTCTCGGTAAGTTGGTGGTTGACCGTGCCTCTGGCGATTCTTGCCGGCGGATTTCTCATCCGAGTCTTCATCATTTTTCACGATTGCGGGCACGGCTCCTTCTTCAAGTCCAGCTTCGCGAACGACTTCTGGGGGTTCGTCACGGGGCTGCTCACTTTCACGCCGTACTACCAGTGGCGCTGGGAACACTCCATCCACCACGCCACGTCGGGGCATCTCGAACGCCGCGGCGTCGGGGACATCTGGACGCTGACGGTGGAGGAGTATTTGCAGTCGTCCCGTTGGAAGAAGTTCTCCTACCGGCTGGCGCGGAATCCCTTCGTCCTGTTCGTGATTGCTCCGCTGGTCATCTTCGTGATCATGCAGAGGATTCCCTCGCCCAACGCCAAACCGCGCGAGACGCGCTCGGTCTGGATCATGAATGCCGCGGTGGTGGCGCTGGCCGCCGTCCTGATCTCCGTCTTCGGTTTTGTTCCCTGGTTGATCATTCAGCTGATCGCGATGGGGGTGGCGGGTTCCGCCGGTGTATGGCTGTTCTACGTGCAGCACCAGTTCGAGGATGTCTACTGGGAACGAGGCGGAGACTGGGACTACACCGCCGCCGCGTTGGAGGGCAGTTCCTTCTACAAGCTGCCCAAGGTGCTCCAATGGTTTTCGGGGAATATCGGGTTTCACCACATCCACCACCTCAGCCCCCGGATTCCGAACTACAACCTGGAGCGATGCCACCGGTCGGACCCGATGTTCACCGAGGTGACGCCCACGACGATGTTCGGTAGCCTCAAATCGCTCACTTTCCGGCTCTGGGACGAAAACGCCCGGAAGCTCATCAGCTTCGGTCAGTTGAAGAAGCAGCAACGGTCGGAGAAGGAAGCCGCGGAGGAATCCGGCGAGAGCGGTCACGAGCGAGAGGACCAAGGTCGAGCCTGAAGCGGCGAGGTTCACCCGTACAAAAAAGCCGCGTCCCCGAAAGGAACGCGGCTTTTTCGAAATTCTGACGGAAACCGCTATGCTTCCGCGCCTTCTTCTTCGGCCGGGACGAAGGCGTCGACCCATTCGATCAGCGCCATGGGCGCCGAGTCGGAGGGGCGTTGGCCGAGCTTGATGATTCGGCAATAGCCGCCTTGGCGCTCGCTACTCGCGGGAGCGATGTTTTCGAATAGAATCTTGGCGCTGCGCTGAGCCAGTTGGCTGCTGCCGAGCAAGGAGATAGCGCGGCGACGACTGTGAAGATCGCCTTTCTTTCCGAGCGTCACCAGTTTGTCGGCGTACGGCCGAAGGGCCTTGGCCTTGGCCAAGGTGGTGCGGATTTGGCGGTGCTCGATCAGGCTGCACGCGAGGTTGCGGAGCAGCGACTCGCGATGGGCCTTGTCGCGCTGAAGTTTAACGGTCTTGCTTCTGTGTCTCATCGGAAAAAGGATGGAAAAAGGCTCCGGAGCAGGCTGGGTCGGCTCGATCCGGAGCGGGTGAATATTCGAATCAGTCGTTGATGTTCTGCGCAATGAGTGCGGCCAGACCGGGACCTTCGGAAGCGCGGTCGCCCCCGAGGAGGGTGGCGGTGAAGGGCTGCTCCAGAAGGGAGGGATCGATCTGCATGCCGAGGGAAAGGCCGAGTTCGTGGAGCTTGTCCTTGATCTCGTTGAGCGACTTCTTGCCGAAGTTGCGGTACTTGAGCATTTCGGCCTCGGACTTCATGGCGAGCTGGCCCACGGTGGTGATGTTGGCGTTGTTCAGGCAGTTCGCGGCCCGCACGGAAAGCTCGATCTCGTTCACGCTCATGTTGAGCAGCTTCTTGAGTTCGGCGTTCTCCTCGCTCTGCGTCTCGGGGCGATCTTCGATGAGGATCGCGTCGTCGTCGTAGTTGACGAAGACGTCGAGGTGGTGGCGGAGAATGGCGGAGGCCTGCAGCAAGGCGTCGTGCGGCTCGAGACGGCCGTCGGTCCAGACCTCGAGGTTGAGTTTGTCGTAGTCGGTGCGCTGCCCGACCCGGGTGTTCTGGACGGCGTACTTCACCCGGCGAACGGGGGAGAAAATGGAGTCGATCGGAATGACGCCGATCGGCATGTCGGGGTGCTTGTTGTCTTCCGAGGTGTTGAAACCGCGACCCACGCGCACTTCCATCTCGAGGCTGAACTTGGTGTTCCGGTCGAGCGTGCAGATGTGCTGGTCCTTGTTGACGATCTCGTACTGGGAAATTTCCTGGATGTCTCCGGCGGTGACGTCGCCCGCCTTGTCGACGGTCAGGGAAAGGGTGGCCGGGTCCTTGTCCTCGAAGTGCTTGAAGCGGATCTGCTTCAAATTGAGGATGATGTCGGTGACGTCTTCGACCACTCCGGGCAGCGAGGTGAACTCATGCTGGGCGCCGGCGATGCGGACGGAGATGATGGAGGCGCCTTCCAGGGAGGAAAGCAGCACGCGGCGGAGGCTGTTGCCGACGGTGTGGCCAAAACCGGCCTCGAAGGGCTCGGCGGTGAACTTGGCGTAGGTGTCGGTGGCGGTGTCTTCGTCCTTGGAGAGACGTTCCGGGATTTCGAAGGGAGCTAGTGCTATTGACATGTAGGGTGTTAGGTTGCCGGGTTTCCCTGCGCAGAGCGCTATCCTTCCACCCAGCGGATGACTCCGATGGGGAAATGCCCAGGACCGACGGCGGTTAACAGATGCTCGGGCGCGGAATATGGGGGCGATCGGCTAAAAGTAAACCGATTTTTTACCGCTTGGCGGGAAGAGAGGCCGAAACCACAAGGCTCTCGCGGAAGATCTCCGCGAGAGCCGTACGGTTCCCGCGGCAGTGACGGGACAATGCCGACGGATCGGCGGTTTCTCGGGCTGTCTGTTTAAAATTAGTTTCCGTGGCGACACGCCGCCGTGCATTCGTCCGAGGAGTGCTTCGCGGACGAGTTGGCGGGGGCTCGTCGGGCTGCCTTGCTCATGCGGGGTTTGCTATCCTGCTTCGTCCGCCAGAACTTGAAAGCGCTGTTCTTTTCCCAGACGTTCGAATCCCAATGATTGACCGAGGGAGAATTTTTCTGTTTCAACGGGCGGTTCTTCTCGTTTTCCGAGGCTAGCCCGAATCCCGTGGCGAGGAGGGTGACCAAGAACAGCAATCTGGTAAGTTTCATCAGTTTCATCGGGTGGGATGCGTTCTGAAAAATGATCCCGTAATATTATGGAAAATATGAGAAATGTCAATAATATAAATTCCTCCGAATACTTTTTCCTGCGCGTCACACGCGGAAGAGGGCACCCAGTTTCCGCCCGAGCAGCAATCCCGCCCCCATGATCGTCACGCCGAGGAATGCCATCGCCCAGACGCCAAGAGCCGAGGCGAGATTGGGACCGGTTCCGAGCGACGAGATGAGGGCGTAGATCGCCTTGGTGATCGGGAAATGCTGCTGTTGCTCGGCGAGGATCAGCGAATCCGAAACTTCCAGCATCGCGAAGGAAAACGCGAGGAGGCCGCCCGCGATGAGATTGGCGGCGATGAGCGGCAGCGTCACCCGGCGAAGCGCCCGGAGCGGAGGAGCCCCGAGATTCCGGGCCGCCTCTTCGAGACTGACGCCGGCCTGCTGGAATCCCGCCGCGGCCGAGCGGACGACGTAGGGAAGTCGCCTCACCGCGTAGGCGATCACCAGGATCAGGACCGGATCTTCGCCCAGAATGAGGAAATCGAAGGGTTGTCCCTCCCGCGTCATGGCGAGGTAACCGAAGGCGAGCACCAGACCGGGTACCGCCAGGGGCAGCATGGCCAACGCATCGAGAAGCTGCCGTCCCGGCAGTCGCGTTCGAACGACCACGTAGGCGATCGCGATTCCGAGCACCAGATCGACGCCGGTGGCGAGGGAGGCGTACTTCAGCGAGTTGGCGATGGAATTGACCGTGAGCGGATGCCCAAGGGCGTCGACGTAGTGTTGACCTGTCAGGCCGGTCGGAAGGATGGTCTGGTACCAGTCGCTGGAGAAGGAAAGCAGAACGACGCCGAGGTGGGGCAGAACCGCCAGCGCCGTCACGGACAGGAAAACGCCGGTGCAGAGCGCCCCCGTGACCGGCGAGGCAATGCGCGAAGAACGGCCGGTGGACGCCCGCCCATCCGCGGCAAAGCTCTCGCGGCCGAAGAGCCACTTGCCGGTCAGATAGAGCAGAGTTGTCGCGACCAGCATGACGACGACGAGAGCGTAGGGAAAAGGGTTGCCGCTGAGGTCCTTGATCCCGTCGAAAATCTGCACCGAAGTGACGCGGTTGAAGTCGAACACCAGCGGCACGCCCAACTCCGTGAACGACCAGATGAAGATGATGGTCGCTCCGGCGAACAAACCCGGCATGATGAGAGGAAAGGTGACCCGGAAAAGTCGCCGCACCCCGTGGCAGCCCAGATTCTCCGCCGCCTCGTCCATGGCCGGATCCAGATTGGCGAGGGCGGCCGAGATGTTCAGGTAGGCGATCGGGTAGAGGTGCAGCGCGTTCATGACGACGATGCCGAAGAGCCGCCCCTCGCCGAGCCAGTCGAACGGCGCGTCGGCCTCCATGACGCCGAGATCAATCAGGAAGCCGTTGAGCACGCCCGCCTGTCCGAGAATCTGGCGGATCCCCAGCGCGCCCACGAAAGGCGGGAGGATCAGCGGAACCAGGATGAGGGAATTCAGAAGATCCTTTCCCGGGAAAACCCAAGTGTTGCTGATCAGGGCCAGCGGCAAGGCGATCGCAAGGGCCAGCACCGTGGTGAAAAGTCCCATGTAGAAGGAGTTCACCAGGCCCTCGACGTAGACGGGATTCCGGAACAGCTCCGCGAAATACGCCAGCGTCGGCTTTCCGTCGTCCGCGAGGAAGGCCTCCTGCGCCGTGTGCCAGATCGGGTAGGCAAGGAACAGGGCGAAAAACGCTCCGCAGGCTGCGTAGACGTATATTCCGAAGTATCGATTCATTGAATAATCGACTTTATATCAACGGAGTGTCCCATATTTCTCTGCTATTTCCGTGTAATGCCGGCGATAGACGGCCGCCACCTTTCTGGCGAGCTTGACCTCGGAAACCTTGTCCCTTCGGTCGAGAGCGGGAGCGATTTCGCCTACCACCGTCGCGTAATCGATTCCGGGAATGGCTTCGAAGGCTGCGACGCCCTCGTCCGGCATTCCGCCCGCAATAAGCGCTTCCCAGGCGGCCTGCTGCTCCTCGTGGGGTTCGATGCACGAGGCCCGGATCACGAACCGCAACGCCGAGAACAGCGACCCGGTCCACTCGGGCCGATAAGTGAAGCCTTCGGCGATCCGGTAGGGATTCACGTCCGGATCCGTCATCAGGGAGCGGTTCTCCTTCGTGTAAAAATCCCGCCGGATCGGCGGCCTCCGCAGCGCGAAACGATCCGGGCCGCCGGGCGTTCCGGGGCGGAAATTCCACAGTTTCTGGCCTTTCTGCGACAATACGAACTCGATGAAAAGGTGGGCGAGTTCTGGATTGGGCGCGCCCCGCAGCATGGCGATCGGGTCGGCGCCGATGGACGTTCCGCCGCGCGGCATGACGAACTGAATCCGCGATTTGCCGTCCGCCTGCCGGTACAGCTCGTTGAAGGTGCGGCCGTAGAAATCGATGCACATGCCGGCGGCGGCGTCTCCGAAGGCGACGTCGCGCGGCACTTTGGCGGAGGAATCGGTGAAATAGCGGCCGTTGGCGCTGATTTTCAGGATGAGGCGCATCGCCTCGTTCCAGCCGAGCGGCACCGCCTCGTCTTCCGGGAGGTTCCGCTCGCGCCGAAGCGTCTGGATCCGTTCCTGGATCAGCATCTCGAAGGCCTTGGTGGTCGAGCCCGATTTGGTGGGATCGGCCAGGGCCAGTTGTCCGAACAGCCGGGGGTCGGCAAGATCGGACCACGTCTCGAGGCCGCCCTCGATGCCGAGACGCCGCAGGACATCCGTGTTGTAGCAAATGCCGAAGGCCGAGAGCACGGTTCCGACCCAGCGGAACTCCGGGTCGCGAAACGGCTCGCCGCTGACTTTCTCGGGCATGACCTCGTCGCCGAACCAGTCGGGACGGTGCTCGGCAAGCGCTCCGGGGCCGTATTGGCCGCTGGCGTCGCGGGCGACGAGAGCCCCCGCTGCCGCCTGCTTGTTGAAGTCGTAGGCCCCGCCGCCGAAGAACAGGTCGATTCCGACGCCGATGTCCGAGCGCAGAAAAAGGGCCCGGGCGGCGGCGGCCAGTTGCGCCGAATCTTCGGGATTCAAGAGGGTCGGGTCGCCGACCCGACCCTGTTCGATCGCCTCGGCGGCGGCCTTGTCCAGGCCGCCGTCGGCGAACGCCTCGCGAACGGACCGGCCGAAGGGCAGGCCCGTTTCGCGTTTCCAGAGGGTTTCGAAGCGGGTGGCGAACTCGGATTTCAGGAAGCGGGTGATCTCGGAGGTGCCGCCGGGCTGACGCCAGTCGACGAACACCTCGCGGTCGTGTTCGCGCTTCATGTGGGCGACGAAAGCCCTGCCGAACTCGGACTGGATCGACTCGTTGTGCGGCGTGATCACCACGACTCTCTCGGCGTCTCCGCCGGCGAGGTTCTTCTTTTCGGCGTCGCGGCGCAACGCGAAGGGCGCGATCAGAACGATCGCGAGAAGCAGGATGACGACCGACAGGCGGGCAGGCACGGGGGCGCGGGATTAGAAGGGCAGAATGACGATGTCCTCGGTCCGGGCGGAGGCGTGGAGCGCCTGCCCGGTGTCGCGAATGACTCGCCGCGGGTTCAGTTCGGAAATGCGGATCGGCTCGTCGCGGCCCTCCATTTTCAGCGAATACTGGGCGATCTCGCCGAGGTAGACCGACTCGGTGAGACGGCCGGACATTTCGTTCGGGAGCCCCGGGGCGTCGGAAATGGCTAGGCACTCGGGGCGAATCGAAAGGGTCACTTTCGCTCCGGGCGGCAGTGACAGTTCGGGATCGGCGGGCCGGCCCGCGAGTTCTCCCAGGGCGGTTCGAACGCGGTATTGGTCGCTCGACCGGGAAACGACTTCGCCGGCAACGAGGTTCGTTTCTCCGACGAATCCCGCGACGAGCGCCGAGACCGGCCGCCGATAAACTTCCTCGGGCGCGCCGACCTGCACCACGTGGCCTTCGTGGAGAACTGCCATGCGGTCGGCGATGGAAAGAGCTTCCTTCTGGTCGTGGGTCACGTAGATCGCGGTGAGACCGAACTCCTTGCAGATGCGGCGAATCTCCAGGCGCATTTGGATTCTCAGCTTCGCGTCGAGATTGGACAACGGCTCGTCAAGCATGAGACAGCGCGGTCGAACCACCAGGGCGCGGGCCAGCGCCACCCTCTGCTGCTGGCCGCCGGAGAGCTGGTGGATCCTCCGTTCGCCGAGACCCTCCATTTTCACCATTGCCAGCGCTTCGGCGACGCGTTCCTTGATTTCGGTTTTGCCGACGCGCCGCTCCTCGAGGCCGAAGGCGACGTTCCTGAAAACGTTCAGGTGCGGCCAGAGGGCGTAGCTCTGGAACATCATCGCGGTGCGTCGCTTGTGGGGCGGCACGCGGGTCACGTCCTCGTCGTCGAAGAAGACGGCGCCCTCGTCGGGAAGGTGAAAGCCCGCGATGGCCCGAAGGAGGGTCGTTTTTCCGCATCCGCTGGGGCCGAGCAGGAAAAAAAGTTCGCCGGAAGCGATGTCGAGATCGACCCCGTCAAGAGCCACGACCTCGCCGAAGCGTTTGACGAGTTTGCGAATTTGAATCGAGACCATGGGTGGACGGCCTTCGGTGTAGCCGAATCCGCGACGCCGGACAAGGAAATACCGGGGCGAGCTGACCGGTCCGAGGGAGCCATCTATCTCGTCAAGTCCGCAAGAATGTTCTCGCGTACGTCGAGATCATCTGATTCCATCCGTATCGTGAAAAAATTGTTGCAATCAGTTGGGCCGGCAATCGTCGTGGCGGCCGTCGTTCTAGGGCCGGGAAGCATCCTGACAAGCTCCAAAGTGGGGGCCAGTTTCGGTCTCGCGGGGATTCCCGTCGTCGTCGTAGCGGCCATCCTCATGATCGGGATGGTGGCGCTGTCCGCGCGAGTGGGCGTGGTCTACCAAGGCAGCGCCTGCGACGAGCTGGCCAGCCGTCTGGGCCGGCCGGTCGCGGTGGCGGTCGGGGTGATTCTCTTTCTACTCGTGGCGCTCTTCCAGTCGAGCAACAACGTCGCGGTTGTAGGGGGGCTGCTGCCGATTGTCGAACTGGTGCGGGGCGGGGAGTCCATTCCGGTCGGGGGCCAGGTCCTGCTCCTCCTGGTTTTCAACGCTTTCGTCATCGCCACGCTCTACCTGATGCGCAACCTCTACAAATCGGTGGAGAAGCTGATGAAGATTCTCATCGGCATCATGGTTCTGGCCTTTCTCGTCAACTTCCTCGCGGCCCATCTCGCCGCGACCGGTTTCGATGCGGTGAAACCGACGGACAAGGGCGATTTGTTCGCGCTGCTCGGTATGATCGGAACGACTTTTTCCGTGGCGGGCGCTTTTTACCAGAGCTATCTGGTGAAGGAAAAGGGCTGGGGACTCTCCGACGCGAAGCGCGGGCTGGTGGACTCGGTCGTCAGCATATCCGTTCTAGGGCTGGTGACCGTGGTGATTCTGGCGACGGCGGCGAGAACGTTCTACGGCCGCCCCGAGCCTGTCGTCTTGGCGGGAGTCGAGGACGTCGCCAGGCAGTTGGAACCGCTCTTCGGTGCCTGGGCCACCGTGATTTTCAGCCTGGGGATCGTGGCGGGGGCGTTCAGTTCCTTTTTGGTCAATTCGATGATCGGCGGCACGGTGATGTCCGACAGCGTCGGGAAAGGAAGCCGCCTTTCCGAGGGGTGGCCGATTCACCTGACCACCGTGGCGCTGCTGGTGGGAATGGTCGTCGCCATCTTTTCGCTGACCCGGAGCGGTAGCACGGTGGCGCTGATTACCTTCGCCCAGGCGCTCACGGTGCTCGGCATTCCGGCTCTGGCGGCCGCTCTCATCTATCTCGGAACTCGGCCGGAATTGACCGGCGAGCGACGAATTCCGAAGTGGATCATCGGACTGGCGGGCGTCGGGTTCCTCGTCGCGTGCGCGCTGGCGGTACGGACCGCAATGGCCGTTTGGGAGAAAGTGCAGGGCGGCTAAACGGGCGACCTTTCAGAAGCTCGGGACTGGAAAGCGCGAACTTTCTAATTGAGCCCGAATTTCTGGAACATGACCCGATCGTGTCCGTACATGTCCTGATCGAATCGGACGCGGCCATCGCTCATGATCGTCGAGGTCCAGTAACCGAGATAGACTGGCATCGAAGTTCCGAATTCCTCTTTGCGGTTCGGGTTGCCGACATCCTCCATCGAAGCCCGGACCGCGTTGACGTTCCAGTTGCGGTCGTCCCGCTGCAGGAGGAGCGTGGCCAGTTCGTCGGGACGGGCAACCCGGACGCAGCCGTGGCTGAAGTCGCGGTCGGCTCGCTCGAAAAGCGTGTGGTCCGGAGTGTCGTGGAGGTAGACCGACGAGTCGTTCGGGAAAATGAACTTCACCAGACCGAGCGAGTTGTTGGGGCCCGAGGACTGACGCATGAGAAGGCTTCCCGAGGCGGCGCGCTGCAGGTTTTCGACCGTGACCGGCAACGCCTGGCTGTCCGAGACGCCGTAGGACTCGACGAGCTGATAGTTGTGCTCCGCCATGTAGCCGGCCGGATTCTTGAGAGCTTCGGGCACCAGTTCGGTCTTGGCGATCGAGTGGGGGACGTTCCAGTAGGGGCGAAAGATGAGGTGCTGGATCTTGCCGTGAAACACCGGGGTCTGGTGTTTTCCTTTCACCCCGACGATGACCGGCATCACCGTCACTTGCCGGCGGTTGTTGAACAGGCGCAGAGCGCTTTCCGCGATGTTCACCTCGATGTGCTCGACCTGCTCCCACGAACGGGGCATCCAACGAAGGCGGTCGATGTTCACGATGAGGGTGTTGATCCGCTGCCGCGTCGGGATGTTGAGTTCCTGCAGGGTCTGCGTCCCCAGGAATCCGTCGGGCTCGATGCCGTGGCGGAACTGGAAGGATTTGATCGCGTCTCCCGTGCGCTCGTCGATCACGGAGTCTCGCTTCTTGCCGCCGGCGCCGGAAGGAAGATCGCCCTCCGCCTGCAATCGCGAGCGCAGCAGTTTCAGGTCGGGGTATTTCGACCCTGGACCTGCCGGCTCCGGGGTCGCGAGCAGGCTGCGCCAGCCCCCGAGCGATTCGATGCGTCGATACTTGGCCAGGGTCTGAACCATATCCTCGTAGCGTCGGTCGTGCGGTGGGACGGATTCCAGAAGGAACGAGGCGAACTGGCTCGGCGGTTGCTGCAAGGCCTGCTCCAGGAACTGGTAGGCCGAAACCTTGCGCGGAATCTCGTCCCATTTCGGGTGAACTTCGGTTGGATCGACGAATCCGTAGGCCAGCGATTGGATGGCGTAGAGCGCGAGCTGGGTCGTCCCCACTTCCACGGCCGCGCGCTCCGAGGGATCGGGACTGGGCGAGCGCCACTCGGCGTCCCAAGTGTCGAATTGAAACAGGGAAGGGGACAGACCGTGGTCGTCGAGAGACTTGATGAATTCCGCCAGCCCCCCGATCCGCTCTCCGTCCCAGACCGAATTGTTGCCGCGGGCCTGGTACCAGTTCGCGATGCCGTTCCCGGCCTTGGCGGCGGCGTTCCCGATGTGAGCATTGATTTCCTGGGCCGGCGAGCCGGTGGCGAACGCGGCGAGAATGAGCGGAACAAGGAGGTGCTTGGCCTTTTGTAGGGAATGCATGGAGATGGATTTAACGTTCCTTAAGTATCCTCTCTTTGAGGTTTTGTTCAAATGTTTCAGATCCGTTGACGCGTCCAGTGCCGATTCGAACGATCCGTGGGAGGCAGGATCGTTGCGCGGTCGACGTTCGGCAGCGGAGATCGATGCGACTTTCCGCCGCGGAAGCGGGTGGACAGGTCGCGAAAGTTCCGCCAAAGTCGTCGGATGAGAGTTGTTCCGACGAGCCTTTTCGTGACTGCGGCGTGTTGTTTCGGAGTTCTGGCGGCCGACGACGAGGGCCGTCGCTTGTTCGACGGAGAATCCCTGGACGGCTGGAAGGCGCCGGAGATGTCCTATTGGTCGGTCGAGGATGGAGCGATCACCGCGACCTCCTCGGCCGAGAATCCCGCCGCCGCCAATCAGTTTCTCGTGTGGCAGGGGGGAGAGGTCGACGACTTCGTGTTGACCTTGAGGTTCCGGGTCGAGGGCGGACCGAAAGCGAACAGCGGCGTCCAGATCCGGTCGCGGGTGGAAGACGACGGGCACGCGGTCGGCTACCAGATCGACATCAGCCAGCCGGAGGCGCCGTGGCTGGGCGCCATCTACGACGAGCACGGTCGCAAGATGCTGGCGGAGCGGGGCGAAAAGACGGTGGTGAAACGCGACGGAACGTTCGAGAAGAAGTCGCTGGCCGAGTCGGGCGAAGCGGCGATCGCCTCCTACACCGCGGGCGAGTGGAACGACTACGAGATCACCGCCCGGGGAAATCGAATTTCCGTCAAGCTGAACGGTCATCGCACGGCCGAAGTCGTCGACCGGCAGGAAGCCGAGCGAGAGCTTTCCGGCGTGCTGGCTTTGCAACTGCACTCCGGGCCGCCGATGAAGGTTCAGTTCAAGGACATCGTGTTGAAGCCGCTGAAGGAGAACTGACCGCGGAGATCGCCGCCCCGCCCGACTGCCCATGAGAGCGAGCGTGAAGGAACTGTATTCCGAACTGGAACGGGCGCCGGAAGACTGGTCCGTTCGACTTCGTCTGGTGGAAGTGTCGGTGGACTCCGGGGCCTTCGAGGAGGCGAAGCGCCTCGTCAGGACCGCGCCCGACGAGGGGCCGTTGCCGAAGGAGTTGCAGAATCGAATCCACGAGCTTCTGAGCCGCAAGGAAACGCCGGCCGACATCGCGAAGCTACCCCGGGCGAAGGACTCGTGAATCGAGTCTCCTAGGGCATCGAGGGTGCCGGACGGGCGGGAAACGGCTCGAAATCGGAGGGGACGCCGGGGAAGTTCTCCTCGCGAAAGCGGTCCCAGGTGCGCCGGGTCTCCTCGGACATGATCTCCGACATGGCCTCCATGCAGTCGAGGCAGATCATGGCGCTGTCGACCATGGCGTCGCCGCGGCAAACGCCCACCAGTCCGAATTCCGCATTGGGAGCGCCTTCGCGGGTCTGCTCGCACAGCGCGCAGTCGTCGAAGCCGCTGACGTCGCGATAGTGCTCCTCCTGGAATTCCGCGAGACGCCGCTTCGATTCTTCCGACGCTTCGTCGAGCATCGCGTTGAGGCAGGGCATGCAGAGAGCGTATTCGACGAGTACCTCGCCGCGCTTGAAATTCTTCGAGATTCGGTAGCCATCCTCGAAGTCGGCCAAGGATTCCCCGCAGCGGGTGCAGGATACGAAGGGCCGTTCTTCGTAGAAAGAATGGAGGATGGCGGGAATGGGTTCGCGGTTTCCCGGCTCGCTGTCGAAGGCGGAGTCAGTCATGTTTCGGCTTGGCAGTATCCGAAATCAGGACGGCTTCGTCCAGCCTTCATTCCAGATAATGTGGGTGCCGCTCTTTCCGGGGACAATCACGTCGGGCCAGCCGTTGCCATCGAGATCCTGGACTCTGATCTGAAGCCCGATGCCGGGCCCTTCGCCGGCCGGGGCGTCCGAAATGAGGTTTTTCTTCCAGGTTTCGCTCTCGGCGTCCCAGTCGTAGTAGTGCACCGTGGTGCGGTCCTCGGCCCCGGGATCCTTGCCCGAATGGGCGTAGTAGCGTTTGCCGGTGACGAGTTCGGGTTCGCCGTCCGAGTCGATGTCGGCCCAGGCGAGACAGTGCGCCTGGGAAAATTTCTTGTCGATGAGATGCTGGCGCCACGTCGTCGCGCCGTCGGGCTGCGGTGCCTGCTGTTCCTCCCAGTAAAGGCCGTAGTTGTGGCCGTCGGCCCAGATGATGTCGTTGCGTCCGTCCCCGTTGAGATCGACCACGAGAACGGGACAACTGGCGTGGGGAAGATCGAAATCCTGGTGCCAGGTCCACGGGCCGGAGAAGGGACCGGCTTCGGGCTGTTCGTACCAACCCTGGTTGAACACGATGTCTTCGCGGCCGTCCCCGTTGACGTCGCCGAATCCCATTCCGTGGCCGTTTCCGCTCTCGGAGACGACGTGCTTTTCCGTCGACGGCTTCCCGTCTTCGCCCGTGACCAGGCGGAACACCTGCATGGGATTGTCGGCGTTCCACGAATTCTCGATCCATTCGGGCGTGCCGTCTCCGTCTAGGTCGTGGAGGAAGGTGGCTTCGTTGTGTCCGGTCCCGGTGTCGACCAGTTGGTGGGCCTTCCAGCCCTCGGCGGCCTCGTAGGTGCCGGGGCCGGGATTCTCGTACCAGTTCACGATCGGCAGGGTGAACGCACCGGAAACCAAGTCGAGATCGCCGTCGCCGTCGACGTCGTGAAGATGATCGGAATTGTTCTGCAGGTAGTCGGCGCCGAAGGGCATCAACTTCCGGACGCGGAATTGCTCGAAGTCCGGGGCCCGGTACCAGAATTCGCCCGCGACCACGTCGAGCTTTCCGTCGCCGTCGACGTCGCCGACGGCGCAGCCTTCGTTGTTGTCGACGTGGAGCTGCTGCACCCGCCATTGGAGCTTCGGCGCCGACGGTTTCTTTTTGCCTTTCTGCTGGGCGGCGAGGGTCGCGACGCAGGCGATCAGGGCGAGGACGGGAAGGAGACGTTTCAAGATCATGACGGTAATGGGATAAGGAGATTAAAATTCAGGCGTTTCGAGCAAAGTCACGGTGCCCTCGCCGATTGCCTCGGCGGCGAAGTCTTCGGGGCTGTCGCCGTGAAGAGCGATGACAGTGAGTTTCTGACGGCCGGGCTCTTCGATGTCGAGAACAATCTCGGCGGTATTTCCCGAATCGGGCAGATCGATTTCGGTTTCGCCGTGGTAGATGGCGATATTTTTCAAATTGCCGCTGATCTTGAAACGCACGGGGCCGGCGTCCGCAGCCTCGAAAAACGTTCGCGCCACGCCGTAGCGGTTTTTGCCTCGACCGACGACCTCGGGCATCTCGTCGACCGGGACGTCGCCGTCCACCTTGGCGTACATCGGCGTCCATTGGTAGGTCTCGAAATCTTCGGCGAAAATTTTGTTCCCGTAGAACCCGACCGCATCGCGGGTGCGCTCGTGTGGCTGCAAAACCTGCCAGTGGCGCACGAATCGGTTCGTGGGGATCTTGAACTCGCCGTCCTTGCCGAGTTCGGCCATGAATTTCACCAGATCGACGAACTCGTCTTCCCGCAACTGGGCCGTCAGGCCGGGCGGCATCAGGGATACGGGACTAATGCTGTGGCTGGCGATGTCGCTCTTGGGAATGCGGTTCTCGCGGCCGGTCGCGTCGCGGACCACCAGTTCGTGGGCGTCTTCGCGAGCGACGGCGCCTGCGAAGGCGTCGCCGTTCTTCAACGTCACCAGCGTGGTGTGGTACCCTTCCTTGATCTTCTCGCTCGGCTGAAGAAGCGACTCGATCAGGTAGTCCACCGGCGCGCTGGCGCCGATGCTGACCAGGTCGGGTCCGATGACGCCGCCCGCGCCGCCGATGGCGTGGCACACCATGCACTGGAGCGCGGCCCGCCGGTAGACGGCTTCTCCGCGGTGCGGATCCCCTTCCTCGGCGACCTGCTCCATCATGGTCTCCATTTCGGCGTCGGTCAGAGCCGGTTTCATCGGCTTGAGGTCGGCGGCTTTTCGCAAGGCCGCGACGAGTCCTTCGGGCTTGGTGGCGGCACTGCCGGCCTTTTGTACGCCGGTCAGGGCGATGGCCTGAGGCAGCTCCGAGCCTTTCAGCGCGGCGGAGAGGGCGCCCGGGCCTTGCTTGTTGGCCAGGAAGGCGTCGAAGATCCCGTGCGGGTCCTTTCCGTCGGGACTGTCGTTCAAGACTTCGAGCGCGAGCTTGGCACCCTCAGCGAGGTTCATTCTGGTTCGCCCGATCACCGCGAGCGAGCGGAGGAGAAACGGAGCTTCGTCGTCGTTGGCGGTCTCGTCGAACAAGGCCGCGCTTTTCGGCCCGCCCAGAGAGACCAGTCCATCGAGGGCGGCCCTGGCCCGCGATTCATTCTCGGGAGCGTCGCGAAAGGCCGTTTCCAGTGGGTCGCGGGCGGATTCGAGTTTCCAGAGTCCGGCGAGGGTCGCCGCGCTGGAAAAAATCGCGACATTGTCTCCCTCGAGAAAGCGGGAAATGCGCCGATTGTCTCCCGCCGGGTGGAGCTTGCGGAGCTTGCCGGCGTTGGCCAGCGCCTCGAGAACGATCCGCTTTTGTTCGGTCGAGGCGTCTTCCTCGAGAGCGAACCGGAGCAGGGCGTTCAGGTCTTCCGCCGAGCCGACTTTGCCGATCAGGTCGGCGACCTCGGCCACCTTTTCGTCGGTGGCGAAGGCGTTCGATTCGAGGGCAGTCAGGATTTGCGGAACGGCGACGGGCTCGTTCAGGGCCCGGACCGCGAAGAGCAGCTGATTCATGTTCTCGAAGGGGTTGGCATCGGCGGCTTGGCCCACCCATCGGTCGGCGTGTTCGCGGCAGATCGACCACAGGGCGAAGTCGAGAAACTCGTCCACCTCGATCCGTTCGAGCGCCCGCAGGGCGATCTTCACGGTGTCGGCATCGGGAAGCTGGGCGAGGACGCTGACGCCCCACAGGCGAACCTGCGGATGCGGGTCGCTCATCGCTCGTTCGGCGAGCTCCAGCGCCTTGTCGTTGCTGGCCGCCGTGTAGTAGATCGCTCGGAGGGAGGCGGCCCTCGCCTTGTGGTTGTCGGAAGCGAGAAGGTTCGCCGCGGCCGAGGCGTCGAAGGCGTTGAGCGCCTGGGACGCCCAGATCTTGCGCAGCGCGAACAGATCGGGATCGACCGATTGGGGCGTCGTCGCCTCGGAAAGCGCCGCCAGCATCGCGTCGGTGTCGCGGTTCCGCGTTTCGATCATGGCCGCCTGCCGCGTGAAGCCTTCGGGGGCGTTCAGGTGTTCGATCAGTTCGTTGTTCTCCGCTTCGGCGAGATCGGGGAACTCGACCGGATCCCGATCCTCGAACGCGATGCGCCAGATTCGTCCGTGCTTGTGGTCGCGTCGCGGATCGCGGAAATCGACTTCGCCGTGCTGGATGATGGGATTGTACCAGTCGGCCACGTAGATGGCGCCGTCGGGTCCCATCTTGATGTCGATGGGACGGAAGGCGCCGTGCGAGGACGAGACGAGATCCTCGATTTGCTTCGAGCTGTAGGCGCTGCCTTCGTCGGACAACTGGAAAAGGTTGATCCGGTGGCCCCGGAAGTCGGGCGCGGCGAAAACGCCCCGGAGATCTTCCGGCAGGTGACGCCCGGTCAGGATTTCCAGCCCGCAATGCTTCGGTTGTCCCGGACTGAGTCCACCGAGAACCCGGGAGGCGCCGGGCGAGGTTTTGAAGACCGCCCGCGGGAAGACGAAATTGATTCCCTCGCTGCCCGCTCCGTCGGTGAGAAAACTTTGCCCCCAGTCGTCGAAGGCGTGGCCCCACGGATTGATCAGCCCTTTCATGAACACTTCCGCCCTCTGCGTCTCGGGCCGGTAGTGCCACATCCCGCCGCCGAGAAGCCGGCGGATTCCGTAAGGCGTCTCGAGGTGGGTGTGGATGTAGATCGACTGGTTCATCCAGACCATCCCCTCCGGTCCCCAGCGGAACGTGTGGACGAGGTGGTGCGTGTCTTCCGTCCCGAATCCCGACAGAACGACGTGTCGCTCGTCCGCGACGTCGTCTCCATCCGTGTCGCGGAGAAAGAGCACCTCGACCGAGTTGGCCACGTAGACCCCGCCGTCGCCGGGGAGCACCGCCGTGGGGATGTGCAGGTCGGTGGCGAATTCGGTCTGCTGGTCCGCGACGCCGTCGCCGGTGGTGTCCTCCAGAACGACGATTTTGTCATTCTCCTCCTGGCCCGGTTGTATGTGCGGGTAGAGCGGACTGCTCACGACCCAGAGCCGCCCTTTTTCGTCCCAATTCATGTGGGTGGGGTTCGCCACGGCCGGTTCGCCGGCGAACAGGTTGATCTCGGCGCCGGGACGCAGATTGAATGCCTCCAACTGCGCCTCCACCCCGGTGTCGGGAATATCGCGGAGACCGCTCTGGGCGGCGGCCGAGAAAACCATGGCCGCCCAGCAGAGCAGGATCGCGAGGGTGGATTTGAAGGATGGGGGGCCGACTCGTGTCATGACGGAAATGGAATAGCGGAAAAAGGACCTCAGTTTTTGATATTCGAGTCGTAAACCCGCTTCCTGGCGGCGGAAATCCGCTGGTCCTGCTTCTCGACGAGAGGATCGAACATGGGGATTTCCTTCGCGTTCTGCCCTTGCTCGTGTTTGCGGAAGAGGAACAAATACGTTTCGTTCGCCGGACGCCAGCGATGGAAGAAGAGCCGGTTCTTCTCGACGATGGCGGCGCGGAGTGCCTCGATCTCCGGTCGGTCGAAGGTCGTCTCGTCCGCCTTGTCGTATCCGAGGCCCTCTAGCAGTTCCCTCGCGAGGACCCGGTATCCCTCCTCGCCGTAATGGAGGCCGTTGGTGGTCAGCGGTGGGTCCGCAACCGCCCCGTCGGACTCGTCGCCGCCCAAGGCCGCGAAAAGGTCGACGAACCGGGTGCCGTTCTTCTCCGCCAAATCGCGAATCGCATCTCGGAAGGCCGCGAGATTCCGATTGTTCTCCACTTGGTCCGGCAAGGGGTCGCCGAGGTTTTCGAGCGGAGGAGGAGAGATCAGCACGATCTCGCGCAGCGAATCTCCGGCGGCCTTTCGAATCCGGTCGACGAGATCCTGGTATCCCTCCGTGAACAGAGCGAGGCTTTCCTCGAGCCCGCCCGCGGATCGCTCGGCGGCCGACTTTTCCTCCGTCCATCCCCGATCGACCGACATGGCGGCCTCGGTCCCGTAGCAGAGCATCGCGACGCTGGGCTGGCACTCCGAGACGACGCTGTCGAGACGATCGCGACCTTCCTGCGGCGGACCGAAATACGACCGCGAATCGCCGAAGACCGAGTCACCGCTCCATCCCAAGTTCCGGATGGTTACATGGCCCGCGTCCGGCCCTGCGGCGACCTGCAGCGCCGCTTCGACGTGACCGTAGAGGCGGGCCCGCTCGATCAGCGTGTTGCCGATCAGCGCCACGCGGTCGCCGGATCGCAACAGCGACGCCTCGTCGTCGGCATGCAGGGGAAGACACGCGAGGGCCGCGAGTCCGAACACGGAGGAGATTTTCATTTCTTGCACCTTAAGCCAATTCTAGCGAAGGCCAATTCCCGGTCCCTTTGCGCTACGCCAGCACCTCGCTGACGACTCGTCCGTGAACGTCCGTGAGCCGGAAATCGCGGCCTTGAAAACGGAAGATCAGCTTCTCGTGATCGAATCCGAGCTGGTGCAGAATCGTCGCGTGGAGATCGTGGACGTGAACGGCTCCCTCGACCACCTCGTAACCGAAATCGTCCGTGCGGCCGTGCGTCACCCCGGCCTTCAATCCGCCGCCGGCGGCCCACATGGTGAAGGCGTCGATGTGGTGATCGCGCCCGCCGACTTTTTCGTTGCGGGTTTCGCCCATGGGGGTGCGGCCGAACTCGCCGCCCCAGACCACGATGGTGTCCTCCAGCAAACCGCGTTGTTTCAGGTCGAGGACGAGGGCGGCGGAGGCTTGATCCACCTCGCGGCAGACTTTTTCCAAGTCCTTCCCCAGGGTCTGCCCCGGTCCTCCGTGGTGATCCCAGTCGGTGTGGTAGAGTTGCACGAAGCGCACCCCGCGCTCGACGAGACGGCGGGCGAGGAGGCAGTTGTTGGCGTAGGAACTGCCTCCCGGTGTCGCGCCGTAGAGGTCCAGCGTGGCCTGGCTCTCGTCTCCCAGGTCCATCAGCTCGGGCGCGCTGCTCTGCATCCGGTAGGCCATCTCGTAGGCGTTGATTCGGGTGGCGATTTCGGGATCGCCGGTCACGCCGAGGCGTTCGCGGTTGAGGGTGCCGACCAAGTCGACGAAATCGCGCTGACCCTTTCGTCCGATGCCTTCGGGACTGGTCAGGTTGAGGATGGGGTCGCCGCTGCCGCGAAAGGGCACGCCTTGATAACTCGAGGGGAGAAAGCCCGCCGACCACAGCGCATTTCCCGCCCGTGGTCCTCGCGGACCGGACTGCAGGACCACGAAACCCGGCAGGTCGCGCGACTCGCTGCCGATGCCGTAGGTCACCCACGATCCCAGGCTCGGCCGGCCCGGCACCTGGAAGCCGGTATTCATGAAAAGCTTCGCCGGACCATGGTTGAAAACATCGGTCTTCATTCCGCGCAACCAGCAGACTTCGTCCACGATTTTGCGGTGATGCGGAAAGAGTTCGCTCAACTGCATGCGCGATTCCCCGTAGGTGTCGAATTGGCGCGTCGAGCCGAGCAGTTTGGCGTCCTTTCCGAGGAAGGCGAAGCGTTTCCCTTCCACCAGCGATTCGGGCGGCGGCTGCTTGTGAAATTCGCGGAGCCGCGGCTTGTCCTCGAACAATTCGAGATGGCTCGGTCCGCCCGCCATGAACATGAAGATGACGTTCTTCGCCTTCGCGCCGTGATGGGAGCGGCGCGGGGCCAGGGGATCGGAGGCGCGATCGGCGTCGGCGGACGCGGCGTAGCCGTCTCGCGCGAGCAGGTCGCTCAGGGCGATGGAGCCGAGGCCGATGCCGCACTTCTCGAAGAAATGGCGGCGGGTCCGGTGGTGGATCGGGTCGATGTTCATGAAGAAAGGATTGAATTGGGTCTCACTCCCGGGTGATGAACTCGTCCGTGTTCATCAGCGCTCGCGCCACGGCGGTCCACGACGCGGCGGTGGCGGGGTCGAAGGTTTTTTCGGGCCACGTCTCGGGGGCCACTTTTCCGGCGCCCTCGGAATCGGCTCGGAATCCGGCGGCCCGGCGTTCCTGGAACGCGGCGACGGCTTCGACCTCTTCTTCGGTCGGGGGACGCGAAAAGCACAGCGCGAAGGCTCTCCGGATCCGCTCGCGGTTGGCGGCGCTGTCGGTGCCCTCCACGTCGCGCATGAGCCGGGCGCCCAGCCCTTGGGCCAGCTCGAACATGGCATCGTCGTTCGCCAGGATCAGCGACTGGAGCGGGGTGTTGGAGCGGACCCGGACGGTGCAGACGCTCTGGAAATCGGGGGAGTCGAAGGTCGTCAGCAGGGGATAGGGGGCACTCCGGAAAAACTTCGTGTAGAGCGCGCGCCGATAGCGGTCGGGCCCCTCGGCGTCGACCCAGTTGACCTTGCGCTGGGTGAAAGCGTAGACGCCGTCGGGCTGGGGCGGCATCACGCCGGGGCCGCCGATCTCGGGATTCAGCAAGCCGCTCGCGGACAGGGCGGCGTCGCGGACGATCTCGGCCTCGACGCGGATCCGGGACTGCCGCGCGAGCCGGCGATTGAGCGGATCGGTCTTGTCGAGATCGGGCCGCGCCAGCGAAGCCTGCCGGTAGGTTGCCGAAGTGACGATCAGCCGATGCAGTCGTTTCATGGACCAGCCGTTCTCCACGAAGTCGCGCGCCAGCCAGTCGAGCAGGGCCGGGTGGGTCGGGAAGGCGCCCTGGGTGCCGAAGTCGTTCTCGGTCGCTACGATGCCGTTCTCGAAATAGCGCATCCAGACGCGGTTCACGGTCACCCGCGGCGTCAGGGGATGGTCCGGTCGCACCAACCAACGGGCGAGGTCGAGCCGGTCGGGGCGTTCCTTCTTTTGCGCGGACTCCGGCAGTTCCGGCAGCACCGCCGGGACGCCCGGCCGCAGCGGCCCGGTTTCGGTGTCGTGATTCAGGAAATCGCCCCGCAGGTGAACGAAGGTCTCCCGGGGATCGTCCCGGTCGCGCATGACCATGGTCCGGGCGGAGTCCCCGATCCCGAGAGCCCGCCGGGCGGCGGCCACCTTCGCCTCGGCGGCGCGCTTCTCGACGTCCACCTTGGCGAACTCGGCGGCGAGGAATTTCTTGTCCTCGGCGTCGCGCTCCTTCGCCGGAATTCGCAGCTTGGCGAGCAGTTGTTCCTCCGTCACCGACGGGGGCGCCGTCTCGGAGGTCTCGAGGGCGAAGCGGCCGATGTTGTAGTTCGCGTTCTTCTCGTGTCGGAGCACGATCTCCACCGGCTCGCCGTCCGCCGCGATGGGCTCCGCGAACACGTAACGGGCTTCGTGCTCGGCGTTCATCTTCGTTCCGGCGGGCGTGCCCTTGCCGACGTTGATGGCCCAGCCAGTGTCGGGATCGCCGTCGATGGTGAAGGCCGCGGAAAAGCCGGGTTGCGCGTGATCGTGCTCCGCCCGGGAGACCAGGATCGCTTCGCCGTCCCCGGAATCCCCGCGGAAAAATTCGACGCGCGTCAGCACGATGTTGCCGTTCCCGGCCCGGCCCGGCCCGTTCTTCGGCAGCGACTCGTCGGGGAGGAGTTTCAGCCGGATCGCGGCGACCGGTTGCTTCGAGGGCGGCAGGGTCACCCGGTAGGTCTCGTTCGGCGCGCCTTGGCCTGCGAGGATCGAACTGTCGTCGAGCACTTCGAGCGGTGCGCCTCCCTCGGCCTTGAGCGTCGCGGGCTTCTTCCGCTTCCAGCTTGCGCCCGGCCCTTCGTCTTTCGCCTCGGAAAGCAGCGACCGCTCCCAAGCGGCCTGGCGTTTCGCCTTCGATTTCTCCACGGCGGCGAGTTCGGCCTGGGCCCGCTCCAGCGCCGCCTGTTTCTCCGGATCGGGATCGGCGAGGAAGAGTTCCCCTTCGCTCACCTCGACGGTCGGGCCGACGTTGTTGACGTCTTCCCCTTGGTTGAAGAAGGCGAACAGCTCGAAGTATTCACGCTGCGAAATGGGATCGAACTTGTGGGTGTGGCACTGGGCGCAGCCGAGGGTGAGCCCCAGCCAGACGGCACCGGTGGTGTTGACGCGATCGACGACCTCTTCGTTGCGGAACTGCTCGTCGTCGGTGCCCCCTTCCTGGTTGATCAAAGTGTTGCGGTTGAAGCCCGAAGCCACCTGCTGCGCCCTGGTGGCTTCCGGCAGCAGATCGCCGGCGATCTGCTCGATGGTGAATCGGTCGAAGGGCAGGTCGTCGTTGATGGCCCGGATTACCCAGTCGCGAAACGGCCACATGGTCCGCTCACCGTCGATGCTGTACCCGTTCGAATCCGCGTAGCGCGCCTGGTCGAGCCAATGACGCCCCCAGCGCTCGCCGTAGTGCTTGGAGGCAAGCAATTCGTCCGCCAGCGCGGCCACGGCGGCGTCGGGGTCCTCCTCGAACTCCTCGGCGAAACGGGTTGCCCGCGCGGGAGCGGGCAGCAATCCCACCAGGTCGAGGGAAAGCCGGCGTGCCAGGGTGTGTGGATCGGCCTCGGGCGACGGGGCGATGCCGTCTTCCTCCAGCGAGGCGAGGACGAAGCGGTCGATGCCGTTCTTGACTCGGTCGGCATTTTTCACCGCCGGAGGATCGATCGCGGCAACGGGCTCGAAGGACCAGTGTTCTCCGTATGCCGCGCCCTCGGCGATCCAGCGTCTCAGCAGCTCGGCCTCGCCGGGCGTGACCGGTTTCTTCACCCGGGGCGGCGGCATGACGTCGTCCGGATCCTCCGCGAGAATGCGGGCCACCAGTTCGCTGTTGTCGACGTGGCCCGGGACCACGGCGCCTTCCTCCGTGGCCGACTCGCGGTGGTCGAGCCGCAGCCCGGCCTCGCGAGTCTCCTCGTCGGGGCCGTGGCACTGGAAGCATTTGTCCGAAAGAATGGGCCGGATGTCGCGGTTGAAATCCAGAGGCTCGTCCGCCGCCTGGATGCCGAGCGGTACCAGGACCACGAGTAGCGCTGGATGAAGGCGAAACATGAACCAGACCATAACCCATGGCGGAGGCTTTCGCCAAGAGCCGTGTCTGCGCCGTGCGGGGAGAAGTATGCGGCCGCTCGTCTGGATCTCATCGCCGCAGAACCCCTCGCCGAGTAATCGTGCATCAAGCACGGGAGGTCGGATTTTCACAAATCCCGCTACGTTCGGATGATGACGAACCGAATAGCCAAGGATGCGGATTTACCGACCGTTCGCTTCGGTGCCTTGGTCGCCCAGGAGTCCTGGAATAGCTTCCAGCTCAGTGACAAATCCGGGTATCTGCCCCGTCGCGATACCCCAAACAACGGAATCCTCAACATGATCATAGGCGTGGGCCAGAATGTTTCGGAATCCGATAATTGCCGGCCAATCACTGATAGCTTCGAGATCTGCGGGATGAGATCCCTTAATTCGGTTCAGCGCTTCTCCAATAATTTCAAATTTGCGCTCGATCGCCGAAGCCAATAAATCGTTCGAACAGTAATCCTCGAAATTCTTTCCCCTCGAGAAGCGTTGAATCGCCCATGCTGCCGTCAGGGCGTCAAAGTAATGCTTCAGTGATTCTTCGTTCATAGACAATCACCATGTCTCTGTCAATGGACCGCTTGAGGAATGGATTTCGGATCATTCTCGGCGTCAGGAGCTGTATCGGGCGGTTGAAACGCTTAGTTGCTTCCTCGATGAAACCAAAATACCGATCCGGCATATCCTCCGGCCTGGGATCCTCGAATTCGGCAAAGAAATCGATATCACTCGAACTCGAATCTTCGCCCCGGGCGACCGATCCGAAAATGCCCAACCTCTTCACTCCGAATTGCTTACACAGTTCGGGCGACGTTGATACTATTTCGCTTCGAAGATCCATCGTCCCTCAGGTTCGTGCCCCTGCGGGAAATCTTCAAGCGTATCTTCGCGACCGTCAAGCTCAGTCATGGCGAACGGGGCCGGCGGCCAGGGCTTACGCATGAGAAGTGAGGGGTATTATTGATAGTAGGGAAAATCGGA
>JBBDRG010000091.1:30501-80268 GCA_040905585.1 Verrucomicrobiales bacterium | reverse complement strand
GGATCGTCGGCGGCGACGGCTGGGCCTACGACATCGGCTACGGCGGGCTCGACCACGTGCTCGCCAGCCACCACAACGTCAATATTCTCGTGCTCGACACCGAAGTCTATTCCAACACCGGCGGCCAGGCCTCGAAAGCCACCCCGCTCGGCGCGGTTGCCAAGTTCGCCTCCGGCGGCAAGGCGACGCCGAAGAAAGACCTCGGTTGGTTCGCCATGGGCTACGGCAGCGCCTACGTCGCCCAGGTCGCGATGGGGGCGAACGACTCGCACACGCTCAAGGTCCTCCTCGAGGCCGAAGCTTTTCCCGGCCCCTCCATGGTCATCGCCTACAGCCAGTGCATCGCGCACGGCATCGACATGGCCAAAGGCATGCACCAGCAGAAGCTGGCGGAGCGCTCCGGGCACTGGCCCCTCTACCGCTACGACCCCGCCCTGCGGGAAGAGGGCCGCAACCCCTTCCAGCTCGATTCCAAGGCCCCCAACCTCGACCTTGCCGACTACATCTACACCGAAAATCGCTACCGCCTTCTCCAGCAGGCCCAGCCCGAAGCAGCCAAGGCCCTCCTTCGGCTCGCCGAAGAACAGGTGCGCCGGCGACGACGACAATACGAAGAACTGGCCGGAAAACCTCCCGCCGCCCCATGACGCCGAATCTCGAGACCACCTACCTGGGACTTTCTCTCGCCCACCCCGTCGTCGCCTCGGCCGGACCGTGGACTCACGAGGCAGACGGGTTTCGCCGGCTCGAGGAGGCGGGGGTGTCGGCCATCGTCATGCATTCGCTCTTCGAGGAAGAAATTACCCGGCAAAGCCTTCTCACCCACCACTTCATCGAGTACGGAGCCGAAAGCTTCGGCGAGTCCCTGTCCTACCTGCCCGAACTGGAGGACTACGGCACCGGCCCGGACCGCTACCTCGAGCTGCTCGCCGCCGGCAAGGCCGCCGTATCCGTACCGGTGATCGGCAGCCTCAACGGAACCACTCCGGGCGGCTGGCGTCAGTTCGCCCGCCAGATCGAGGAAGCGGGGGCCGATGCGCTCGAGCTGAACCTCTACCACGTGCCGACCGATCCCGAACTCAGCGGTGCCGATCTGGAGGCCCGCTACCTCGACGACGTGCGCGAAGTCGCTGCCGCGATCCGCATTCCTCTCGCGGTGAAACTCTCGCCTTTTCTCACCGCTCCCGTCCACCTCGCCCGCCAGTTCGTGGAGGCTGGAGCCTCGGGGCTGGTACTCTTCAACCGCTTCTACCAGCCCGACATCGATCTCGAGGAACTCCAGGTGGTGCCGAAACTCGTGCTGAGCCGTCCCGAAGAGCTGCGCTTGCCGCTGCGCTGGGCCGCGATTCTCTTCGGGCGGGTCGAAGCCGACCTCGCCATCACCTCCGGGGTGCACAACGCGGAGGATGTTCTCAAGGGGATGCTCGCCGGGGGCTCCGTGACCATGATGACCTCCGAATTGCTGCGGAGCGGACCCGGCGTCGTTTCGCCGCTGCTCGACGCGATGCGCGAGTGGATGACCGAGCGCGACTACGAGTCCGTTGCGCAGATGCGCGGTGCCTTGAGCCATCGCCACACCGAATCGCCCGAAGGCTTCGAGCGCGCCAACTACCTCGCCACCCTGCATTCGTGGAGTCCCGATCTCGACAAGTGATCGGGAGAAACGCGACCCTTTCGCTTCGTTCGGTTCTTCCGGTTGTACCCGGCAATCGGATAAAAAGCCTCTTCCGAATCGCTTCAGTTTTCGGGGGGATCTCGCTAGGGGAATTCCGTAGAGCACGGTCGGAAACGAGACGGATTCACCTCCCGCCTGGGTGGGGGTAGCGTGCTCCGCACACAAGCCAGAGTCTCATGAAGTCCTTCCCAACCCAACTCGATCCTCCGAATGGTTCCGCCCAGGCTCCTCTCGTTTCCACACGCACCCTGCATTGCGAGATCAACGAAACCGACATCGCCGAGATGACCAGTCTGTTCGATTCCGGCATGGCGGATCTCACGACTTCCAACGCCGTCGTCATTTCCCTCAAGCGACACCTCAAGCCCGGCTGCCTTGTTCGCACGATCCATTGGAAGCGGGAACGGGACTGGCTTGTTCGTATCGACGATTATTCCTGCCGTCTTCCCGGTTCGATCGCGGTTTGGATGACGAAGTTCGCCCAAGGCTGGCGGGTGGGTCCCATCACTTTCCGAATTGAAATTCCCGGGGATTTGGCTCTGCCGTGTGAGACTCTTCCCGCCCCTTTCTCCAAGGAAGCGAAAAGCACCCGCCGGCTGCGTGGCCCGGGTGAGGCACAGGGGCGTTCCCGGATTTTCGTGCGTCCCGGAAGCGTCCTGCTCGCGGGCTTGCGTTCGCCGTCGGGACCCACGCCTGACTACCGCGTCGTCCGCGGAGGCCACGCCTGCACGGGGCAGCGAGAGAACAAAAGGTTCTGACGCGAATCCCGGAACCGACGCTCGTGGTTTCCGAAGACGTTTGACGCTCGTCTACGGCAACGTCCGTTCCACCGCCCTGCGCCATTCGCCGATTCGCTCCCGCAGAGCGTCGCTTCCCGGTCCGGGCTCGAACCGGGCGTCGGAAGACCAGTGGTCGGCTAGTTCCTCCTTGTTCTCCCACACCCCCACGGCCAGACCGGCGAGATAGGCCGCGCCGAGGGCGGTGGTTTCGGCGATGCTGGCCCGGATTACCGGCACGCCGAGCAGGTCGGCCTGAATCTGCATGAGCAGGCCGTTCGCCGAGGCCCCGCCGTCGACGCGCAGTTCCCGCAGTTCGATGCCCGAATCGGCCACCATCGCCTCCAGCACGTCGTAGGCCTGGAAGGCGATGCCTTCGAGGGCGGCCCGGGCGAGATGATGCTTGTTCGACCCCCGGGTGAGGCCGGAGATGCTGGCGCGGGCGTAACTGTTCCAGTGCGGGGCGCCCAGGCCGGCGAAGGCCGGAACGAAATAGACGCCCCCGTTGTCCTCGACCCGGCCGGCAAGTGCCTCGATCTCGGCGGAGGATTCGATGATTCCAAGCTGGTCGCGCAGCCATTGGACGACGGCGCCGGCCACGAAAATGCTGCCTTCGAGAGCGTATTCGGTCTCGCCGTCGATCCGCCACGCCACCGTGGTCAGGAGTTTGTTCTTCGACTCGACGCGTTCCGCGCCGGTGTGCATGAGGACGAAGGAACCGGTCCCGTAGGTGTTCTTGGCCATTCCCGGCTTGTGGCAGGCCTGGCCGAAAAGGGCGGCGTGCTGATCGCCCGCGATTCCCGCCACCGGAATTTCGGCGCCGAACAGCTCTTCCACGGTCTCGCCATAGATCTCGCTGCTGTCGCGGATTTCAGGGAGGGCGGAGCGGGGAACGCCGAAGAGTTCGAGCAGTTCGTCGCTCCACTCGACCGCGTCGATGTCGCACAGCATCGTCCGGGAAGCATTGGTGGCGTCGGTGATATGGAGCGCGCCGCCCGTCAGGTTCCAGACGAGCCACGAATCGATCGTCCCGAAGGCGAGCGTGCCGGCCTCCGCCTGCTCCCGGGCACCCTCGACATGATCCAGCATCCACCGGACCTTCGATCCGGAAAAATAGGGGTCGATGATCAGGCCGGTGATTTTCTGAATCCGCTCGGCGTGGCCGGCGTCCTCGAGTTCGCGGCAAAAATCGGCGGTGCGGCGGTCCTGCCAGACGATCGCGTTGGCAATCGGTTTTCCGGATTCCCGGTCCCACATCACCACCGTCTCGCGCTGGTTCGTGATGCCGATCCCGGCGATGTCCGAACCCTTCAGCCCCGCCCCTTCGAGAGCTTCGCGGGCCACTTCCAGCTGGGTGGTCCAGATTTCCGTGGGGTCGTGTTCCACCCGGCCGGGCTCCGGGAAGATCTGCTCGAACTCGCGCTGGGCTTGGTTGACGGGCTTTCCCGCCGCATCGAACACGATGGCGCGGGAGCTGGTGGTTCCTTGGTCGAGGGCAAGAATGTGATTCGCCATGTCGCGATGATAGGGAAAGAAGTCGGGGAGGAAAAGGCGTTTTCGGCGCCTGTGTTTTTCCGGCGGGCCGATATGCCGGTTGATCCAGAGGCTACGCCTGCCGCGTGGGGAGCGCGCGACGGGGACCCGTTTGGCGCTCCGCTTCGTATTTATGAAGCCGGTGCGGGTTGGTCCCGCGGTCGGTTGTTCGGGTCCGGCAAGAGCAAGGACGTCACTTTTTTCCGCAAGCATTTTCCGCAAGCAAATGGCACGCGCAATCTGGAAAGGCTCGATCAATGGATTACTTGAAGAAAAGCGTCGAGGAGGCGGAGGAGGGGCGGAAGCCTTCCCGAAAACGCGCTTCGTCCAAGAAGAAGTCGGCCAAGAAAAAAACCGCGGCGTCGAAGCGGGCGAAGAAGAAGGCGGGAGGAAAAAGGAGAGCCGCAAGAGCAAGGCCGGGTGAGGGCTTGCCTCTTTTTGGAGATACGCGATGAAGACGCTCGAGGACTACCGCAAGAAACGGGATTTCCGGAAGACGGCGGAGCCGTCCGGAGAAGAATCCGGGCGGGGCCAGTCCGGGGAATTGTCTTTCGTCGTTCAGAAACACGACGCGCGGAGGCTGCACTACGATTTCCGGCTGGAGTGGGACGGAGTCCTCAAGAGCTGGGCCGTGCCGAAAGGGCCGAGCGACAATCCCTCCGACAAGCGTCTCGCGGTGATGGTGGAGGACCACCCGCTCGACTACGCGGATTTCGAAGGCGAGATCCCCAGGGGCGAATACGGTGCCGGCACCGTGATTGTCTGGGACCGCGGAACTTGGGAGCCAGAGGGCAAGACCGATCCCGGAGAAGCCTTGGAGAAAGGCTCCCTCAAGTTCACGCTCCGCGGCGAAAAGCTCAAGGGCTCGTGGACGCTCACCAGAATGAAAGGGAGCGACGGCGACAACGACTGGTTGCTGATCAAGCACAAGGACAGGTGGGCCTCTCCCGATGCGGACACCGCCATCGTCGACCGCGAACCGGCGAGCGTCGCGACTGGCAGGACGATCGAGGAGGCTGGCGCCGGCGAGGCGGCCGACGAATCGACCGATCCCGAAGACGTGCCGAAGAGTCGGGCGGCCAAGATGCTTTCCCGGCCCTTCGCGCCGGAACTGGCCACCCTCGTGGATGCCGCCCCGGAGGGGGACGACTGGCTCCACGAAATGAAATACGACGGCTACCGGATCCTGGCCCGGAAGCAGGGAAACAAGGTCGAGCTGCTCAGCCGGAACGACAAGGACTGGACGGACAGGTTCGCCGTCATCGCCGAACCCCTGAAGAATTTGCCGCTCGACGTCGTGATGGATGGAGAGGTGGTCGTTCTCGAAGACAGCGGCTTGAGTTCTTTCCAGGAGTTGCAGAGGGCTTTGAAGGGAAACGGGGAGACACAATTGACCTACTACGTTTTCGACCTCCTGTGGTGCGACGGCCGGGACCTGCGCGGCGCCTCCTTGATCGATCGGAAAGCCGCCCTGCGCGGACTGCTGGACCGCTCGCGCTCGCTGGACCGGGACGTGATCCGCTACAGCGATCACGTGCGGGGAAACGGTCCCGGCTTTTTCGAGAAGGCGTGCGACACCGGGCTCGAGGGCATCATGAGCAAGAAGGCGTCCAGTTCGTATCGCGGCAAACGCACCCGCGAATGGGTGAAGGTGAAATGCACCAGGCGACAGGAATTCGTGATTGGCGATTTCACCGAGCCGTCGCGCTCGCGCGAGGGGTTCGGCGCCCTGCTTCTCGGCGTTTACGACGAGGACGACAAGCTCCTTTACGCGGGTCGGGTCGGCACCGGCTTCGACCACGAGACTCTCGGGCGGTTGCGCAAGAAGCTGAACGCCTTGGCGCGAAAAACGACGGCCTTCGACGATCCTCCCAAAGTACGCGGCGCGGACGGCGTCACCTGGGTGCGTCCCGAATTGGTTGGCGAGGTGGCCTTTACCGAGTGGACCAGCGACGGGAGGTTGCGTCATCCGTCCTTCCAAGGGCTCCGCGAAGACAAGAAGCCCGCCGATGTCCGGCGCGAGCGGACGAAGCCGACGGAATCCGCGACGGACGGTGCCGGGAAGAAGAAAACGAGCAGGAAGTCGGAACCCGCCTCGAAGGGCGGAAAGTCCCCGTCGAAAGGCGAGGCGACCGTCTGTGGAATCGAAATCACGAGCGCCGAGCGTCCCGTCTTTCCGGATGCCGGCATCACCAAGGGCGAGGTGGCGGAGTACTACGCCGACGTGGCCGCCCATCTTCTTCCCCACGTGGCGGACCGTCCGCTCTCGGTGGTGCGTTGTCCGTCGGGACGGAAGAAGCAGTGTTTCTACCAGAAGCACCACAGCCCGGGCATGCCCGACGCAATCGGGGCGGTCTCCGTGACGGAAAAGGAAGGAAAGGCGGACTATCTCACCGTCGATTCGGCGGAGGGACTGGTCGCCCTGGCCCAGTTCGGCGTTCTGGAAATTCACCCCTGGCTTTCGCGGAACGACCGGCTCGACCGACCCGACCTGATGGTCTTCGACCTCGATCCCTCCGAGGACGTCGACTGGGAGGAGGTGCTCGGGGCCGCCTACCTGCTGCGCGACATCCTGGCGGGGTTCGATCTCGATTCCTTCCCGAAACTAACCGGAGGCAAGGGGCTGCACGTGGTGGTTCCCATGACCCGGCGACTCGATTTCGAGACAATCAAACCCGCGGCGAAAGGAATCGTCGAACGCGTCAGAAAACGGAATCCGGACAAGTTTCTCATCACCGCGAGCAAAGCGAAGCGCAAAGGCAAGATCTTCCTCGACTACCTGCGGAACGGCCGCGGTGCCACCGCCGTGGCGCCGTTTTCCCTGCGCTCGCGCCCTGGCGCCCCGGTGGCGGTGCCGCTCGCCTGGAAGGAGGTGGGCCCCGCCCTCCGACCGAACCAATACGACATCAAGAGCCTGCCGCGGCGGCTTTCGAGTCTCAAACGCGACCCGTGGGACGGCTTTTTCGACATCAACCAGTCTCTCAAGAAGAGCGCGTTGCGGGAACTCGGCGTCGAATAGGGAGGGCCGGGCCACATCGTGCCGATTCGCAAAACCGGCGTGCAAAATTCACGCTTGAAGCGTAGCCGAAGGGTAAACAGGATCGCTGGGGATTCACTTTCAAGGGTTTAACACTAAACAAGTTGGTGCCTTTGCTTCGAGCCGAGGCACGACTGTTGCTCACTGATTAGGCAACTGAAATCTCCACCAACGAAAACCATCATGTCACGAACGCCCCAAGGAGGCTGTTGAAAAACTATGGAATGGAAAACCGCGAGCGATTTTGTCGGCTGGCAAGGCGCGACGAGGGAAGGTAGCCTGCTACCTGACTGAGGAGCAACGCGGCCCAGCGGGCAAAAGGGCCGCGGCCCGCAGGGGCGAACATGGTCAACCTGCGGCGAAGCCGGAAATGTCCCTCGGTACATCCGGTCGATTTTTCGTTTCAGAGTTTTTCAACAGTCTCCAAGAAGAATTCGTCCATTTTGTCAGCGACCTCTCCTCCCGGATCGGAGCTGGACTTCCAACGGTTCTCAAATCCTCTTCTTTGTCGCGATAGGCATCCAGTACCGCGGTGGAGGAGCGTAACGATCAACGCGAGAGTTCCCGAATCGGCAAGTCGATCGAACGGGAACCTTTCGAGTCACTTTTTGAGTCCCCCAAACCATGATCAAGCTTATGGAAGGAGGATGAGCGGTCGCAACACGATGCGGGCCATGATCCTCTCCCGGACGGTCTCCCTTGAGGAAACGGATCGGCCCCTGCGGGAAGTCGAGATGGCCGTTCCGGAACCCGGCCCCGGGGAGATCCTCGTCGAAGTGGCCGCTTGCGGCGTGTGCCATACGGAACTGGATGAAATCGAGGGCAGAACGACGCCTCCTCGGTTTCCCGTGATTCCCGGCCACGAGATCGTAGGGCGCGTGGCGTCACGGGGGGCGGGGGCTTCGCGGCACGGCGAAGGCGATCGCGTCGGCGTGGGATGGATCCAGATCAAATCGGTCGCGAACATTACCGGCCGCGACATCGCGGAGTTTCTGCCGGTCGCCGGAGAGATCCCGCTGAAACCCGAGGTCCGGACCTTTCCCCTCGAGCGCGCCAACGAGGCGCTCCTCGAGTTGAAACGCGGACCGGTGCGCGGCGCGAAGGTGCTGGAAATCAGATAGAGGGTAGGGGGCGTCATCCTCCGGCAGCAGGCGAAATCCAACGAAGCAAAACAGCGCATGCCCGAAGTTGCCCCTACCGACATCGACGCTTATCTCCGCGCCGTTAACTTTCTGTCCGGCCCGCAGACTGCCTATTCCGGAGAGGAGGCGGCATGAAGATCCTCGTCCTCAACGCCGGCAGCGGGAGCCAGAAAATCGCCCTTTTCGATCTTCCCGAGGACGCTGCTGCGCCCCACCTGCTCGATCCCGTCTGGAAGGCGCAGTTTTCCACCACCGACCCCGATCAGCCGAGCGGCGAAATCCGCTTGCGGGTTCAGCGCCATGGTCGCTCGCACCCGATCGACACCATCGACGAAAGCACCTCGGTCGAGGAACGGACGCGGCGGTTGATCTCGCTCCTGTGGGAAGGAGAGGAGGCTCCGCTGTGCGGTCCCTCCGAACTCGCGGCGGTCGGGCACAGAGTCGTCCACGGCGGCGACCGATACGGGGAAGCCGCCGAAGTCGACGCGGCGGTCGAAGAAACGATCGAGCGCTTCGGGGAAATCGCGCCGCTTCACAACCCCAGTGGACTTGCCGGGATTCGGGTCGCCCGCGATCTTTGCGGCGAAGCGGCTCGGCACTTCGCCGTTTTCGACACCGCGTTCCATCGCACTCTCCCGACCGTCGCCACCGTCTATCCGGGACCTCGCGCCTGGCTCGAGTCGGGGATCCGGCGCTTCGGCTTTCACGGTACCAGCTATCGCTGGGCGAGCGGTCTGGTTGCCAAGCTGATGGATCGCGAGGACGATCCGGAACTCCGGCTCATCCTGTGCCACCTCGGAGGAGGCTGTTCCCTCTGCGCCACGAGAGGTGGCCGGAGCATCGACACCACGATGGGATTCACGCCGCTCGACGGGATCGCAATGTCCACTCGGTCCGGCGCGCTCGATCCTGGATTGCTCGTTCACCTGCTGCGCCGAGGCGAGCCTCTCGACGACCTCGAGCACACGCTGAACAGGAACAGCGGTCTTGCGGGCTTGTCCGGCGCCGCGGGTGACACGCGCGTCGTCCGCGCCAAGGCCGAATCCGGCGACGCCGACGCCCGGGAGGCGTTGGATGTCTTCGTGCATCGCCTTCGCGGGGGACTGGGCCAGATGTTCGCTTCTCTGGGAGAGCCGCCGGACGCGCTCGCGTTCACCGATGCGATCGGCGAAACCGAGCCGGAGATTCGATCGGCCGCCTGCGGCACGTTCGCCTCGCTCGGACTCCGTCTCGACGAGGAAAAGAACGCGAGTTCGCCGGCCGACACCGACATCGCGAAGGACGATAGCGCCATTCGCGTGTTCATCGTCGAGGGGCGCGAAGAGTGGCAGATCGCGCGGGAATGCCACGCGAAGCTGGTTTCCTGACACGCTCACGCGGCGGGCCCGGGATTTCAACGGGGTTGAACGGTCCGACAGGGTTTCGTCGACGGTGAAACGAAAAAGCGGCACCCTTTCGGATGCCGCTCGTTCCGCGATGTTGGGGAGGAATCTTGTTTGGAATCAGGTCTCCGCCATGGCTTCCTTGTTCACCCCCGAGCCGATCATGCCGCCGGTGGCGAGCTTGGTCAGCTTCTTGTTCGCGGCACCTTCTTCGCCGAGGGTTTCCTCGAGAAGTTTCACGTCGTCGTCCAAGTCGAGAACGTCGGCGTATTCTCTGGCGGTGCCGTAGGCGGCGATCTCGTAGTGCTCGACCCGCTGGGCGGCGGCAATGATGCCCGCGTCCACGGCGTCGCCGCCGAGTTCGGACAGGAGGTGCTCGCCTTCGGCGATAATTCCCTTGATCGCTTCGCAGGTTTCTCCGTCGGCGCTCTGGTCGTGATTCCCCAGAATGGTATCGATGCGTTCCAAGTGGTGACGCGTTTCGTCGAGATGGTGCTCCAGCGCTTCGCGCAGGTCTTTGTCCCGGGCCTCGCTGATCATCTTGGGCAATGCTTCGATGATCTGAGACTCGGCGCTGTGGAGGTCTTCGATTTGGTGAAGATAGAGTTGGTGTAGATTTTTGATCATGGTTGGTTGGTTTTGATAGGTGAACGGTCTTGCCAACTCTAGAGCAGAGGCGATGCCATTCGCTCTTTAGGTTTTACAGTCTTCTGGTAATCAATGACTTAAGAGTGGCTTCACCTCCTCCGGGACCGTTGTTCCGCCTTTCGAGCGCGGCGAACCGATGCACTGTGCACGCGGACTTCGTTGCTCTATGCAGTCGACGGCGGGAGCGAGCAAAGGCCTGCCGGGCGGGTTCAGCGGCCGCGACCTTCGCGAGATTCTTCCTCGGCGTCCGCCGTGGTTTCCTTTCCGGATTCCAGCATTTCGTCGTGGACGGCTTCTTCGATTCCCTGCTCGACAAGTGCCTCGGTTTCTGCCCCTCCGGCGTCGTTCCTCCCGGCCTGTTCGGCGTCGAGCCGCTTCTGCTCCGAGGATCGAAGATCGGCTCGCAGTTCCTTTTCCGCCTGGTCCATATCGGTTTGCGAGATCTCGTCCTCGGTCCGGCCGTCGCTCACGGCGAGCTGGGCGGCACGTTCCCGGATCATGGCGGGATTGACGTTGCCTACGCCGCCGTCGTCGCTGAAGTCGCCTTGGGTAATTTTAGTTGTCATGTCAGGATTCGATTGGGGTGATTGATTGATTGTCTGCCGCGGACACCGGGCTGGTCATACTTCCCAGGCCGGCGCGAATTCGGGATCGATCTGCCGCTGGCCGTTCGGGAGCGCCGCGATGGCCGCGTTGTCGTCCTGGTCCAGTTCAAAATCCCATACCTGGAAATTATCGGAAATGTGCTCGGGATTCGAGGACCGGGGAATGGCGGCGACGTTCGGGTGATCCAGCAGCCAGCGGAGCGATATTTGTTCGGGCGTTTTTCCGTGCTTTCGCGCGATCGCCTCGAGCGCGTCGCATCCTCGGATCTTCCCTTGGGCAAGCGGGGAATAAGCCGTGAGAAGCATGTCGTTCTCCACGGCCATCCGGTTGAGTTCGTCGCGCCGCAGCAGGGGATGGAACTCGACCTGGTTGCAGAAGAGGGGAGTGATGTCGAGGGCGGCCTTCAACCATCTCGGAGTGAAATTGCTGACGCCGAACTGAAGAATCAGGCCATCGTCCCGCAGTCGCTGCAGCGCCGCGAAGGTATCCTGGAGGGGAATCTCCCGGTTGGGCCAATGGATCAGCGCGAGATCGAGGTAGTCGGTCTGGAGAGCCTTCAAGCTCGCGTTCACCTCGGTCAGGACGGAGGTGAAGTTCAGGTCTTCGAACCAGACTTTCGAAGTGAGGAAAATCTGGTCCCTTTCTATCCCCGATTCGGCGAGGCCCGCCCCGACGTCTTCTTCGTTCTCGTAGGCGCGGGCCGTGTCGACATGACGGTAGCCGGTTTCGATCGCCGTCACAATCGCTTCGCGGCACACTTCGCCGGAGAGCTCGTAGGTTCCGAGGCCGAGTGCCGGAACGTCGACGCCTTGAATGGTCTTGGTATTGGAAGTCATGCTGCGTTGCTGACTGGGTAGTGGGTAGAGAAGGTTTCGGGCACTTTCTCCTGCCCAACTCGGGTTACGAGTCGCGTTCGCTATTTGATCATCTCTTGGTTCGAAATGGGTTGTTTCGAACGAAGCGAAAGAGGCGGGCGACGTCCTGCGATGCCTCGTCGCCAACCAGCGGCGAGGGGCGAAGAAGAAAAGGCCGCGGTTCGAGCGTCCCCGCTAATCTATCGGTAAACCGGAGTGCCCGCGGCAGCGGCGGTGGCGGGACGGAGAACATCCAGCGGAAGTTCGATCCGAAAGGTGGCCGGGACCACATCCTCCGTCATGAGAACTTCCGCGAGCCAGGCGAGAAGGTCGCGGCCGAGGTCGAAAGCATGATCGCCGAATTGCGCCGTTACGCTGCCTCGCTGGATGGAAATCGAAACGTCAAACCCGGGGCGGACGACACGGCGAAGCGCGTTGGCGACAGCGATTTCCATCACGGGGTTCGACCCGACGGGGCCCGGCCCGCGTCCGTCCGCGGACCGGAGGTCGCTCTTGGTGATACGCAGTGGGATCCGGGCCATGTACCGCGGTTGACCCTCTGATGATGGAGGGGCGGGGACAAGGAAGCGAGAAGGGTAGGTAGAGGAGGGGGTTTCCATCACGCCTACACTAGGGCGACGCCCCGATTCCGGGCAATAGGTGGACTTTGCGATTGTTTCTCGGAAACCGGACTGAAGAGAGATAGAGGAAACTCGTATGGCGATCGGCACCTCCTACGGTCGCTTCAATTCTGCCAGCAGCGCGGAGTAGGAGCGGGAATCCTTTCTACTCAGTGGCTCGCGGAGCCAGTTATCCTGTTCCACGTAGTGGGCTGCGGCACCCAGCAATTCCTTTCTTTCTTGCTCCCCCTCGGCGCTGCTCTCGAGGCAGATCGTCCACCAGCTTCCGGCGTCCCCGGAAAGTTCTCCGATCTCGAGTGCCACCCGGGAGCCTTCCGCAAACCCCACGGGTCCCACTCGGCCGGGCTCCCGCCAACCGAAACAGTGAATCCAGCGTCGTTTCTTCACCGCCAGCCAACCTTCCGCGTTCCGGTTCGAAGCGAAAACCGGCGGGCCGTCGTCTTCCCGCGGGGTCGTCCATTTTGTCCACGAAGCGGCCTTCCCCCGAAAGAGGGCGGTCTCGAAATCAGAGTCCGGTCCTACCTGCAACTTGGTCTCCAGATGTCCTTCGCGGTATTTCACTCCGCAGCGACCGTGCGAGGGGAAGAGATAGTGGTCGATCCGGGTTTCGGGCTCTCCTTGGAAAGCCAAAGCCGGGTCCACCGGAAGCGGTTGCCGGGAGAACCAGCGAATTTCGTAGGTGTCGAAGAATGGTTGCATGGCTTTGGAATGGCTACGTCCCCGAGCCGCATGGCGCTCCCTGCGAGTCCGGCCGTTCGGTTCCTAGTCTCGAAAGGCCTAACGTCATGCAACCCGCCCATCCTCGCGCCGGTCGCCTGTGCAAATCGCACGGGTCACGGCCCGAAGCGCCCCGGCGCAACGCGCTCCCTTCCTTCCGACGCGGCGCATCGAAAGCCGCCTGCGGAGCTGGCACGGCAGATGCGGAAGCGTTGAGCCATGGTTTACTGGAAAGAGAACGAAAATCTCGAGCGTATCGAGCGACTGACCGAGGAGAAGGTTCGTGAAATGCAGCGGCAACTGGAACTCGGGTACGAGGACGCCAAATCGGAACTTCAACAACTCAAGAGCGTTTCCCGGGAAGCGGCTCGGCGGGGGATCGAAAAAATCGACGCTCTGGCGGATCGTGCGGGAGAAGAGCTCTCGAAGGTGCGCACTCAACTCGGCCGGCTCAATCTCCTGCTCGCCGAGGAAAAAATCGACGATCTGGAAACGTTCGACGAGTTTCGTGACCAGATTCTCGACCAGATCGACGAAGCTCGCGCCACTCTCCGCCGGGTCGAGACCGAATCCGGAGACGAGTTCCAAGAAAGCCGGAGCGAACTGGAAACCGCGTAGGAGAAGCTGGTTCAGCGCCTCGAGCTAGTCCGCGCCCATCTCGCCAACACGGGTGGAGAAGCCGCCGAACGATTCGAGGAAGAGCGTCGCCTGCTGCGGGAGCGGCTGCAGCACGAATCCAATGAGCCGGGACATCTGAGGGAGTTGGCGTCCAATTTGTGGGAAGGGATCAAAGCCCACAAGACATGGACGAAAGGCTTCCTCCAGCATCCCGAGGTCGCCTCGCCCGATCGGCCGCGGGAACGCTCGTGATCCTGCGTGGAACCCGGAGAAGAAACCTGTCGCTGAGATCCGCCGCCGGGGGCGGTCCCGTCAGTTCTTCGCCGCCCGCCTCGAGGCCTTCGCCACGGCCGCGGCCACCGGGTTGATCGAGGGCCGCTTGGGCAGCTTGGGCTTTTCCAACTTTCGCGTCGTGGCCCCGGAATCCGGGGACGTGTCCTTCGGCGGCATTCGGATCTCGGCGACGCGGACGAAACGCGCTTTCACGGTCGGACCGAGAGCGAGCCGGTCACCGTCGTGGAGGGGCTTGGCTTCGGAGCCCAGCGGCTCGCCGTTGAGGCGGGTGCCGTTGGTCGACCCGACATCGGCCACTTCGAACCCGGCACCGCGTCGCCGCAGTTCGCAGTGATGACCCGAGATGGTGTCTTCGCCGACGATAATGGAGTTTCCGTCGTCGCGGCCGATCCGCACGAGATCGGCGTTGAGGAAGTAGTGCTTCGCGGGTTCTCCGGGAAGTTCCACCATCAGGTTGTAGATCGGCGTCGGCATCTGGGAAGAAGGTATGAACTTTAGGCTTGGGTTGTCAATCTTCGCGCCACGCCGGCCGCGCCGGCCGCAACCCCGCTTCACGACGAGTCGGCGGCGAGACGGATCGCCTCGAGTTCCTCCCACCGGCTGTAGAGCCGCCTGACCTCTTCCCGCTTCGCCCGGATTTTTTCGTCGATGCCGGCGGCGTCGGCCGCGTGGTCGACGTAGAAGTCCGGATCGTTCAGTTTAGCCTCGAGAGCGGCCGCGACACCTTCGGCTTCGAGAATGGCCTCTTCCATGCCTTCGAGTTCGCGCTCCTCCTTCCACTTCAACTTGCGAGGCTTCGTCGTCTCGGGCCGCGCCGTGGTCTTCTGCTTTTTTTCGGACTTGGCCGCGGAGGCGAGAGAGGCCTCCCGGGCTTTCCGCTTCTGGAGGTAGTAGGAATAGTTGCCTTCGTTGACGGAGACCTCGCCGTCGCCGCCGAAGACGATGACGCGGTCGCAGACCCGGTCGAGAAACCAGCGGTCGTGGCTGACCACCAGGGACGTGCCCCCGAAATTGATGAGCGCTTCCTCCAGCACGCGCAGCGTCTGCAGATCCAGGTCGTTGGTCGGCTCGTCGAGAATGAGAAAATTTCCGCCGCGCCGCAGGATCTTGGCGAGCAGCACGCGGTTCTTTTCGCCTCCGGAGAGATTGCCGATCCGGTCGTTGATGCGGTCGTCGGAAAACAGGAACCGCCGCAGATAGCCCCGCACGGAAATGGATTCCTCTCCGAACTTCACGAATTCGATTTCCTGCGAGACCTCGTCGAGCACGCTCTTGTCCTCGTCGAGTTCGAGACGGGTCTGGTCGACGTAGTTGAACTCGGTCCTTTTCCCGATCCTGACCGAACCCTCGGTCGGCTCGATTTCTCCCAGGATGAGTCGCAGCAAGGTCGTCTTGCCGACCCCGTTCGGCCCCACCACGCCGACGCACTCCCCGGCCTTGAACTCCACGCCGATGCCTTGGAAAAGCGGGCTCTTGCCGTAGAAAAAACCGACTTCCTCGAGATTCACGATCACGTTGGCCAGTTTCGGCGGCGTGGGAATCACCAGCTCCATGTCGAGGTCCTGGTCGGGCGCCTTGCGCCCCTTGACGGCGTAGTAGTTGTCGAGGCGACTGCGCTGTTTCGTGCCGCGGGCCTTGACGCCGGCGCGGACCCACTCGATTTCCCGGCTGAGGAAACGCTGCCTCTTGTGCTCCGCCGCCTGTTCCCGCTCTTTGCGTTCGTCCTTCGCGAGAAGATAGTCGCTGTAATTGCCCTCGTGCGAGAAGAAGCGGCCGTCGTCCAGCTCGACGATGCGGGTGGCGATGCGATCGAGAAAATAGCGGTCGTGGGTTACGAAGAGACAGGTGCCGCCGGCGTTGGCGAGATAGCCCTCGAGCCACGCGATGGCCTCCGCGTCGAGATGGTTGGTCGGCTCGTCGAGGATCAAGAGGTCGGGCTGGGGGAGCAGAGCCCGGCACAGGCCGACGCGGCGTTTCTCTCCCCCGGAGAGCCGACCCACGAGAAGATCTCCGGCCGGGGCGGAAAGTTCCCGCATCAGGATCTCGATGCGGGGTTCGAGATTCCAGCCATCCGCGTGCTCGATCGCGTGGAGAAGACGTTCCGCCTCCGCCGAACTCAGGTGGTCCGCCGTTTCGTAGCGTTCGATGGCGTCGATGAGTTCGGCGGCGCCTTCGCGAATGTTCTCGTCGACCGTTTTCGAATCGTCGAGCTGGAATTCTTGCGGCAGGTAGCCGGTGACCAGTCCCTGCTTTCGCGAGACCGTCCCGTCGTCCGGCGCCTCGTCGCCGGCGAGGATTCGCAGAAAACTCGACTTTCCGGAACCGTTGCGTCCCACCAGGCCGACCTTCTCCCCGGCGTAGATGGCAAGCGTCGCCCCGTCGAGAACCGGCTGGTTCCCGAAGGATAGCCGGAGCCCGGAAGCGGAGAAAACGGCGTCTGTTTGCGTGCTGGAGGCGGCCATGAGAGAATGCTCGGCGAAGGTAGCGGCTCCGGGACACAACTCAACCCCGAGGGGCGTGCCGATTCCACCGCCGGGACGAGGCTACCGCGAGGAGGGGGCCACGAGCGGTCCGTCGAGCTCAGACACCCGTGGCCGCCCGCCACGTCTTCGCCATGAGCGCGTGCCCGGCGTGGGTGGGGTGGACGCCGTCGGCGGCCCAGTAGTCCGGCTCGGTTCCCGCCGCGATGGCTTCGTCGAATTTCCGCTGAAAAGGCACCCAGACGGCACCGGCCTCCTTGGCCACTTCCTCGGCGAAAGCGCGGCGGGTTTCGAACTCGGGAAACCAGGAATCGTTCACGGCGCCGCATCGCGTCACGAAGGGCTCGCAGATCACCAGAGTGACGTCGGGCAGAGCCTGGCGCGTGCGATCGAGCAGAGCGGCGTAGCCGTCGCGGTAGTCTTGGGCGGTACCCTCGGAACGGCCCTCGAGCTTGTGCCACAGATCGTTGACGCCGATCAGAATGCTGAGGATGTCGGGCTCGAGATCGAGGCAGTCCTCCTGCCAGCGGTCGTGGAGGTCGGGCACCTTGTTTCCGGAAATGCCCCTGTTGTAGAATTGCAGTCCCAGCCCGGGATGTTCCGCCAGCAAGTCGCCGGCGATGTGAAACGGGTAGCCGCGCCCGAGCATCGCGGGGTCGTTCGCCTCGTCCTGCGCCTTCCGGTCGCGCCGGGCGTCGGTGATGGAATCGCCCTGGAAAAGTACGACGGTTCCTTCGTCGAGTTCGGCCGGGGCGTCGGCCGCTTCGGCGGAGCGGGGGCGGACGAACGAAACGGCGGCGGCCGCGGCTCCGGACGCGATGAGACGGCGGCGGGACAGGGGAGTCTCTTTCATGGGCGGACTCTCCCCCAACTCGGTGGAAAACTCAATTCAAGCTTTGTCCGCCTCCGGGGGTCACTCCAAGAGCAACTCGATGCGATTGACGTATTCAGTGTCCCCGACTTCGGTGGCGTTCTGCTTCGCGGTCGGCTTGGCAACGGGGGCGGGTGCCGCCGCTTCGAAATCGTCGAGGCCTGAGGGGCTGTTCTCCATCATCCACTTGATCAGCGCCACGGAGCGCTCCCGTCCCAGCTCTTTGGCGCCTTCTTCGCGATTGTACAGGCTCCGGACGGTTACCTTCTTCTTGTCGTTGAGTTCGATGTACTCGATGACCTTGTGCAGAGCGGGCGCGGCGAGGTCGTCGATGGCGAGACTTTCCTCGTCTTCGAACAATTCGTCGGCGGGCAGGGCGATCATCGTCTTCAAGGCCGCGTCCGCCACGCGGAGCTCGCGGCGCAGTTCTGCCAGCCGCCTGATCGTGATCACGTTGAAACCTCGCTCGACGGGGGCGACCCGTTGCGTGGCGACGACGGCGACCGAAGGGGGGGTGTCGGTCGCCGGGGTGGTTTGGGTAGTGACCTTACCTTCCTCGACGCCGGGGGTGGGGACTCTAACGCGCGAGACGGAGGATTTTCCCGGAAAAGGGGAAGTGAGCTGTACCGGAGGCGTGGTTGGCTCGGTCGCGGGATCGTCCGTCTGGTCGTCGAGGCTGCTCGAAGATCGGGCCGGAATCGTTACCTGCGCGAAAGCGCTCGCCGCAAAGATACTGGCCGCTGCCGCGACGAGAAGGCCTCGCTGGCCGAGATTGGAATGGCAAATAAGGGTACGGCGTTTCATGGTTGCTGGGGTCAAGGTTTCAACTTCGTTCCTGAACCAGCGCTCGTCGGGCGACTGGCCCCACTATAGTTTGCCGCCAACGACCGTCCCTGTGACTCCCCGTCCGCCTTTTCGGTAGCGGTGGAATCTCAGATCGGGCCTATGATCCCGAGCACTCCGACGATGATCAGGTAGATGGCGACGATGTAGCTCAGAAGGGCGGGACGGATCAGGATCAGAATGCCGGCGACCAGCGCTACGACGGCAGCGAGGTTGAAATTCAGACTGAGGGCGAGAATGGGCGAGAAGAGCGGTTCCATGGTTTAATTTTTGGTTTGGTTTTTCGGGGGGGCGGTGTCGATCAGTCCGGAAACCGGGCTGATCAGAGAATCTGACATCAACTCAACGTTTCCTCTCGCCGTTCGGATGCCTTTTCAGCGACGCCGGTCGAGTGATTCGCCAACGGGGCGCTTCGGACACCCGCCGGTGACCGCGATGACGCAATCGTTCCGAGGGCTTTTCGGCGCTATAACTGTAGGTGATGCAAACCCGCCGCTTCGTTCTGGCAGCCACATCCATTTTGTGGATCGGCGCTGTGCCGTGTGCCGGCGAAATCGAGGCGGACGACATCGCCTTTTTCGAAAAGAAGATTCGTCCCGCGTTGATCAAGCACTGCTACGAGTGCCACTCGGATGAGGCCGAAAAGCGGAAAGGCGGCCTCTGGCTGGATCGCAGGGCCGGCTGGCAAGAGGGGGGGGACAGCGGTCCCGCCGCGGTCGCGCACGATGTCGAGGGCAGCCTTTTGATCCGGACGGTTCGCTACGGCGACCCCGACCTCGAAATGCCTCCGGACGGGAAGCTGCCCGCCGACGTCGTCGCCGATTTCGAAGAGTGGGTGCGGCGCGGTCTGCCCGACCCGCGCGACGACCCCGGCTCCCGGCCCGCGGACGGCGGGATCGATCTGGAGGCCGGTCGCGAGTTCTGGTCCTTCCAACCTCGAAAAAGCGACTTCGGAGAAGAGGCGAGCATCGATGGTTTCATCGACGAGGCGCTGGCGGAGAACAATCTCGAGGCCGCCCCGGAGGCCTCTCCGGCGGCCCGCCTCAGGCGAGCCAAAATCGACCTGACGGGTCTGGTTCCGACCGTGGCGGAGCAGGACGAGTTTCTGGAGGAGCCGACCGAGGGGAAATGGGAGGAACTCGTCGACCGGTGGCTTGCCTCCGACGCGTTCGGCGAGCGGTGGGGACGCCATTGGCTGGACCTCGCGCGCTACGCCGATTCGAGCGGCGGCGGCCGAGCGATGCCGTTCCCCGACGCCTGGCGTTTCCGGGACTTCGTGATCGATTCCTTCCGGGAGGACCGGCCGCTGGACGAGTTGATCGTTCGTCACGTCGCCGGGGACCTGCTTCCCTACGAAGATCTAGGTGAACGACAGGACAACCTGATTGCCACGGGCTTTCTCCTGCTCGGCCCCAACAATTACGAGAACCAGAACAAGGCGGAACTGGAACTCGAAATCGTCGACGAGCAGCTGGACACGATGGGCCGCTCCTTTCTCGGGCAGACGATCGGCTGCGCCCGGTGCCACGACCACAAATTCGATCCCATTTCCGCCGCCGACTACTACGCGATGGCCGGCATTTTCCTGAGCACGGACTTCATCACCCACGCCAACGTCTCCAAGTGGCACACGGAGCCGGTTCCCCCGACGCCGGAAGCGAAGGCGGCGATCGCCCGCTACGAAGAGGAAAAGGCGGCGGCGGAGCGGGAAGTCGAGCGCCTCAAGAAGCGGATCGCGGAGTTGGGCGGCGATCCGGGAAATGGCAAAGGCGGCGTGGCGGCGAAGTCCCTGCCGGGGCAGATCGTCGACAATGGCGACGCGGTGCTGGAGGGGGAATGGAAAGAGTCCACCTTTTCCGGCCGCTGGGTCGGCGACGCTTACATTCACGACATGAACGAAGGACGCGTTCCCAAGTCGGTCAGGTTCGAATGCGAGATCGCGGCGAGCGGTCGCCACGAACTGAGGTTGTCCTATTCCGAAGGTCCCAATCGCCACACGACTGTTCCGGTGACCGTCGAGACCCGCGCCGGGACAAAGGAAGCGACGGTAAACCAGCGCCTCGAACCGGAGCACGACGGGCTGTTCCAGACGCTGGGAACTTTCGAACTGGTCGAGGGCGAGACCGTGGTCGTGACGGTGAGCAACCAGGCCGAGGCGAGCGGCCACGTCATTGCCGACGCCGTCCAGTGGCTGCCGCTGTTCGCCGAGAACGAGAGTGGCGACGAGGAAGGGGCTTCGGACGCTCTCACGAATCGGCTAGGGGAAGATCTGAGGAAGGCGGAAAAAGCCTTGAAGAAGATTGAATCGGACGCGCCTCCGATTCCCGAGGCCATGGCCGTGGTCGACCGGGCGCCGGACGCCGTCGCCGACACCGAGATCAGGATCCGGGGCGTCGAGTCCAACCGCGGCGAGAAGGTGCCCCGCGGCTTTCTGCAGGTCGCCTCGTGGGAGACGCCCGACCTTCCGAAAGACAGCAGCGGTCGTCTGGAACTTGCCCGATGGCTCGTCGATTCCCGGAACCCTTTGACCGCCCGCGTTCTGGCGAACCGGATTTGGTTGAAACTGACGGGCGAAGGGCTTGTGCGCACGCCGGACAACTTCGGAACCACGGGCGAAGCACCGACGCATCCGGACCTGCTCGACTATCTGGCGGAGCGGCTCGTTTCCTCCGGCTGGTCGGCCAAGGCGCTGGTGCGGGAGATCATGCTGTCGCGAGTCTACTCCCGAAGTACCGAAGCCTCGCCGTCGGCGACCGATCCGGAAAACCGCCTTTACAGCCGCGCTCATCGCCGTTCGCTCGACGTCGAAACGATGCGCGACACGATCCTGACACTCGCCGACACGTTGGACGGGGAAGCGGGCGGGCCGAGCTTGCCGCCGAATTTCCGAAGCGAGTTCGGCTACGAGTTCACGACCCTGCGGCGGAGCGTCTACGTGCCCGTTTTTCGGAATTCCGGCTTCGAAATGTTCACGACCTTCGATTTCGCCAATCCGAATTTCACGGTGGGCAAGCGCTCCCGCAGCACGATCCCGACCCAGGCGCTTTTCCTGACCAACAGCGAGTTCATCCATCGACACGCCGGGGAAGCGGCCAGCGCGCTGCTCCAGTTGCCGGCGGCAAGCGATGACGCGAGGGTCGAGTTGGCGTTCCGCCGGACCCTGGGAAGAAAGCCCTCCCGCGAGGAGCGCGCCCTGGCCTTGGAATTTCTGCGCGAGTCGGGCGATAGTGAGACCGCCGACGACGCCGACGCCTGGGCCGCGCTGCAGCGCGCGCTCTTCGCTTCCATCGACTTTCGCTTCGTGAGATGATGAACCGTATCCCACCGACGAGACCCCACCCTGTTGTACCATGGACCCGACCCTGTTGACTTCGAGCCGAAGAGAGCTTCTCAAGGCGACTGCCTGCGGTTTCGGCGGCCTCGCTTTTTCGGCGCTGGCGGGTCAGACGCCGAGAATCGTTCCGCGGGCGAAGCGCGTCATCTTCGTCTTCATGCAGGGAGGGCCGAGCCAGGTCGACACCTACGATTACAAGCCGGAATTGATGAAGGCGCACGACCGGGAGGTCGGATTCCTCGTGCCGCGCACCCGGAAGGTCGAACAGCGCAAGGTCATGAAGCCGCTCTGGGAATTCAAGCAGCACGGCCAGTGCGGACGCTGGTCCTCGTCGCTTTTTCCCGAGGTGGCGAAGCATGTCGACGATCTCTGTTTTATCCATTCGATGCACACCGAGGGCGTCGCCCACGGGCCGGCGACGCTGTTTCTCCACACCGGCGCCACCAGTCTCGTCCGGCCCTCCATGGGGGCCTGGATCAGTTACGGACTCGGCGCCGAGAACCAGAATCTTCCGGCCTTCGTGGCGATCAACCCGCCGGCGAACAAAGGAGGACCCCGCAATTACGGCAACGCGTTCCTTCCGGCGCGCTTTCAGGGCACGGTGCTGGGAGAGCCCGGCAATCCGAACGCCCGCCCGGAGATTCGGAACCTGGACACCCCGCTCACGGCGGAAGAGGCGCGGAGAGAACGGGATTTGCTCGGAAAGTTGAACCGTCGGCAACTGGGTTCTCACGGCGATCCTCTGCTGGAGGGCGCGATCCAGTCGCACGAGCTTGCCTGGCGGATGCAGATGAACGGCGCGGAGGTGGTCGACGTGGACCGGGAAGACCGCGCCACCCGCGAACTTTACGGAATCGGCGACGACCGGACGGACGGCTTCGGTCGCCAATGCCTCGCGGCACGGCAACTGGCCGAGGCGGGAGTGCGCTTCATTCAGGTCAGTCACTGCGACAACAGCTCCACTCCGGTGTGGGACCAGCACAGCAACATGCCGAAGCACGAAGAATTGGCCGGGCAAGTGGACCGTCCCATTTCCGGGCTTCTGGCCGACTTGAAGCGCCGGGGTCTGCTCGAAGACACTCTGGTCTGGTGGGGGGCGGAATTCGGACGCACGCCGTTTTCCCAGGGGAACGACGGGCGCGACCACAACCCGCGCGGTTTCACCACCTGGCTCGCCGGCGGCGGCGTCAAGGAGGGCTTCGCCCACGGATCGACCGACGAATTCGGGTTCCAGGCTGAGGCGGGGAAGGTCCACATGCACGATCTGCACGCGACCATTCTTCACCTCCTGGGAATGGACCACGAAAAGCTGACCTATCGGTACGCCGGCCGCGATTTCCGCCTCACCGACGTCCACGGCAGAGTGGTGACCGAGATCCTCGCGTAATCTGATGAGAATGGCTACCGAAGGGCTTCGAGATCTTCCTCCGCCAGAGGAGAGTCCCGGATTTCCACCGTCCCGTCGGCGTAGGCGACCGCCCGCCGAGGATCAAACTCCACACGGCGGCTGTCGACGTCTTCGGCGGGGGCTGGGTCGCGTGTTCCATGGCGGCGGTTTCCGAAATTTCCGGCAACCGTTTTCTAGCGAAATCCAAGGGCTTGCTCAAGCCCATTCTCCGCCGGCTTCCGCCCGGGAGGCGACATGTTGCGGCGGTGGAGGCGGATGGCCCGCGCATTGATCCGTGAGCGAGCTTGCGGCCCCGGACCCCGGAACCGATCTCCGTCAAGAATTCCCTTCTCCATCCCCTCCGCCGCTCCTGCCTGTTGCCCGTTTTTCCTTGCCGGTCCCTCTGGATTTCGGCACCATGCCTTCATGATCTCGGCCTATCCGTCCTCACCGTCAAGCTGGGAGCCGCCCTCGCCCGAAGACTTGCTGCGACTGCTGCCACAGGAGCGCGCGCTGTCCATCACCGCGCACGTTCTCGACGCGCTGGACTGCGCGCACAACCAAGGGATCGTGGATCGGGACATCAGGTCGACGAACATCCTGCTCAATCGGGAGGGGCGGGTGAAGATCGCCGATTTCGGGCTGGCAAAAAAATTCGGGAAGGCCGGGGAGGAAAGCGACGCGGCACCGACGGCGGTGCCGACGACCTCGGAGGAGGGCGGGAAGCGCGCGCAGAAAGGCAACCCGAAGCCAGCTCCCGGGCCGACGAACAGAGGAGTCGGCCTGGCCGCCGCGCTCGCGGGGAGCTTGGTGATGCTGGCGACGCTGGGAGGGAAGGAGGAGGCGCAGGGTGGCACCGGCATCCTGCCCGTGGCTTCGACGGAGGAGACGAGCGAATCGGAGCCAGCGCCCATCGCTCCCGAATCCGAAGAGGACATCCCCGGCCTGTCCTCCCGCCTCGAGGCCTACCTCGCCGCCCGCAACGAGAAGCTCGGCACCCTCGCCGACAGCTACGCCCGCGCCATCGACGCCCGGTTGGAGCAGGCCGCCGACGCCGGGGACTTGGAACTGACCGCCGCCTTCGACGAGGAAAAAGCGCGGGTGGCCGAACTCGTCGCGGCGCTGGCTCCGCCCGCTGTCGATGCCATGGTCGCCGCAGGCGAGCCCGCCGTCCTGCCAGAGCTTCCCGAGGACGCCCCCGAGAGTCTCGCGGCCCTGCGCCAGACCTGGACGGCGGAGCGGCAGAAGATCGGCGAGAACCTCGCCACCGCTCTGAAGCAGTCGCTGCAAGCCCTGGAATCCGAGCTGACCCGGGCCCGCGAAATCGACACCGCGAAGGCGGTGCTGGCTTTCCGGAAGTCGCTGGGGGCGCTCGCGGCGCCGGAGGCGGGACAGGCCATGCCCGCCTCGCCTGGCACCGGACCCTCGAAGGACGATCCGCTGCGCGCCAGCAAGGAGCAACCCTTCGAGAACAGTCTCGGGATGCGGTTCGTGCCCGTGCCGGGGACCGAGGTGATCTTCTGCATCCACGAGACGAGGTGGAAGGACTATGAAGCCTACGCCAAGCGGACGCGGGAGAGCGTCGATGAGCAGTGGAAGAACCAGACCCACGACGGCTTCGTCCTCGAGGATCGTCCCGAGGAACATCCTGTGGTCTACGTGAACTGGGAGGACGCGCAGGCCTTCTGCGCTTGGCTGGGCGAGAAGGAGGGTCGGACCTACCGTCTGCCCACGGATCGGGAATGGAGCGTGGCGGTGGGGCTGGGCGGCCTGGAGCGCCCGGGTTCCGGCGACACGCCGCGGAGTCTGAGCGGGCAGGTCGTCGACGAATTCCCCTGGGGCAAGGAGTGGCCCCCTCCGGAAGGAGCGGGGAACTACAGCGACGAGAGCCGCAGGGCCAAGGCCCCGCTCGACGGCGCGGACTATCTGGATGGCTACGACGATGGATTCCCCACGACAGCGCCGGTGATGAACTTTGCGCCGAACGAATTCGGGCTCTTCGACCTCGGAGGCAACGTGTGGGAGTGGTGCGAGGATTCGTTTGACCCTTTATATCCACACCGTGTTTTGCGGGGCGGGTCGTGGAATTACCCTGAGCGCGAGCGTATGCTCTCGTCCTACCGCGGTCGCACAGCCGACACTCGGCGCTACTATCGTGGGTTCCGTGTCGTGCTGGTGTCGTCTCGGGGCTAGCAGTCTTTCAAGATTGAAATTTGTCAAAGTTCCGAAAATCCACATCTTCTGCTACATCCTCCCCGACATGCCCGGAACTTGTGAAAGTTCCGACGAACCACCATCAACGGGCGAGTCGGCGACTGCCCTCCGGCAGCGAAAACGCCCCGCCGCGATCGAGCCGCCGATCGGACGGCGGAGCGACCGCCTCCGGAATGCCGCGTGTTCAGGGACAGGGGCCCCGGGGAGGAGCGGAATGCAAGCCTCCCATGGCCCCTCACTTCTAGTTTGACGGACTACTAGTGGAGCGCGTCGGTGTGTTCTTCGAGGACTTCGTCGTGTCGTTGGATATGAGCTTCGGCCCTTTCGGGATTGCTGGTGGTGGCGATGTTGAACAGAGCGTCCCCCTCGTCGGCGGTCGCTTCCCGGGTGATGCCGATGATGATGCCCGAGACGGTGCTCACGATCGGAATTTCCTTTTGACCGAAAGGGTCGGCGACGTGTCCGAGCTTGGTTCCCTCGGATATGGCGTTCCCGAGATCCTTCAGGGCGGTGAAAATGCCTCCCTGGGGCGCCCGCATCCAGCCGGTGGTCCCCGCGATCACCGTGCGGGTCCGCGGCTCCGACACGCGGCGCGACGGTGGCAGCATTTCGAGGTGGCGCATCACGCCGAAGATTCCGCGCAGGGCGTAGCGAACCGCGGCCGGATCGAGTCGGTAGGCTTCGCCGGCTTCGTAGAGCAGGGCGGGGATGCCGAGGCTCCGCAGGTGACTTCGAAGAGAGCCATCCCGCATGGTCGTCTCGATGACCACGGGCGGTTTGAAGGCTTTCGCCAACTCCAATCCGACCTCGTCTTCGGGGCTCACCCGGATCTGGGGAAGATTGGGCCTTCCGACGGCACCGGCGTGAAAGTCGATGGAATGAGTGCATTTCGTCACGACTTCCTGGGCGAAAGCGGCGGCCAACCTGGCCCCCAGCGATCCCTCCGGCGAGCCGGGGAACAGCCGGTTGAGGTCCCGCCGGTCCGGCAGATAGCGGCTGCGGCTCAGGAACGCCGGCATGCAGACGACCGGGACGACCACGAGGGTGCCACGGAGGCTCTTCAATCGACTGGATTTCAACAGCCGGCGCAATACTTCCACGCCGATGAGTTCGTCGCCGTGGATCCCGGCCGTGAGCAGGAGGGTCGGTCCCGGCTTGCGACTGTGCCGCACGTGAACGCTCATGGTGACCGGCTGGTAGTCGATCAGGGATCCGATGTGGAGGTCGACGACGCCCTTCTGTCCGGGCTCGAACGATTGTCCGCCGATTTCAAAGCTGGAAGGGTCGGTCACTTTCGGGAATCTGGAGGGGGTTGTCGAAGCAGATCCGCGGGGAGGCCGCTCACCCTTTGCTGCCCTTCGTGCGCGTGCTGGCGGGCCCTTTCTCCGCCTTCTCTATCAATTCGATAATCAAAGCGGCGACATCCTTCCCGGTGGCGTTTTCGATGCCTTCGAGACCGGGCGAGGAATTGACCTCCAGGACGACCGGACCGTGATTCGAACGCAGCAGGTCGACACCGGCGACGTTGAGACCGAGGATCTTGGCGGCGCGGGTCGCCGTGGATCGTTCCTCGGGGGTGATCTTCACGATCGAGGCGGAACCGCCCCGATGCAGATTGGAACGGAACTCGCCTTCCTTGCCCTGCCGCTTCATGGCCGCGACGACTTTCCCGCCGACGACGAGGCACCGGATGTCGGCGCCGCCGGCTTCCTTGATGAATTCCTGCGCCAGGATGTTCGCGTTGAGACCGCGAAAAGCCTCGATCACCGATTCGGCCGCCTTCTTCGTCTCGGTCAAAACGACGCCAACGCCTTGGGTGCCTTCGAGCAGCTTGATGACGAGAGGCGCGCCGCCGACCTGTTTGATAAGGGCTTCGGTGGTGCGCGGATCGTGAGCGAATCCGGTGACCGGGAGACCGATACCCTTGCGCGCCAGCAACTGGAGACTGCGGAGTTTGTCGCGGGAGCGCGAAATGGCGACGGACTCGTTGACGCTGTAGACGCCCATCATTTCGAATTGCCTCACGACCGCGCAACCGAAGTGCGTGTAGGTCGCGCCGATGCGGGGGATGATGGCGTCGAATCCGGTCAGCTTCTCGTCGCCGAGGAAAATCGCCGGCCGCATCGAGGTGATTTCCATGTGGCACCTCACGTAGTCGATGACGCGAACTTCGTGGCCGCGCGCTTCGGCTGATTCGAAGAGGCGCCTCGTGGAATAGAGTTTCTTGTTTCTGGAGAGAATGGCGATTTTCATATTGGCGGATGGGGAAAGGGTGAGCGTGTCAGCGTCCGGGGACGTCGCTTTCTGGCGGTGAACTGAGATTGTAGGAGAGTGCGGGATCAACCTTGAAGCGACCCACCATCGCGGTCCGGCCGAGGAGCATGCGGAACTTCATGTTGTCGCGATTGGTGAGACTGAAGTTGATCTCCCAGGTCGTCGTTCCCAGCGTCACGGGCACCCTGATGAAGGGGCGGACCTCCTCGTGCCCTCCCGAATCCTTGACCGACCGGCGGCTGGCTACCACGCAGTCGCATTCGACGTGGTAGTCGTCGTTGCCCTGGATGGGATGAACGGTGAAGCGGACCCGTTCGTCTCCGTGCTCGTCGGTGTATTCTTCGAGGCCCCCGGTGTGCAGGGCCGAGGTGCGCGCGCCGGTGTCGACTTTCGCCTTGATGTGGGGAATTCCCAAGTCGGGAATGGAGAGCCATTCCCTCCACCCGACGGTGCGCAATGTGGTGCCGACGCGATTCACTTCCGCACCATAACTTGAAATGTCCGAAGCCAAAAGAATATTGGGGAAATAGGGGTTTGCCGAACCGAATTCTGGCGGCGATTCCGACGTCGCTGCCGGTGCCGGGCGAACGGTGAATCCTAGCCCGGAGGCCACTGCATTTGCCTGCCGGAAAGAAGGTGGACGTGCAGGTGGGGAACGGCCTCGCCGCCCTGTTTGCCGTGGTTGATGACGAGCCGGAAGCCTTTGTCCGTATCCTTGAACCCCAGATCGTCCGCGATTTTACCCGCGGTCAAAAGCAGGTGCCCGAGCATGGCCTCGTCCTCCTCCTCGGCTTCGCCGACGCGGGGGATGGGCTTCTTTGGAATGATGAGAATGTGGGTCGGGGCCTGGGGCGAAATGTCGTGGAAGGCGAGGCACCGATCGTCTTCGTGAACGATGTCGGCGGGAAGCTCCCGGGCGATGATTTTTTCGAACAGGGTCATGGAATACTGTTTCAGCGAACGATCAAAATCGCAAGGTCGGGACGGGCGCTGACGACGCGTTCGCGCATTTCGCCGAGAAAGTCGGTGATCTCGACCTTCAAGCGCTCGCACCGGCTCGACCATCTCTTCGAGGCGGAGAGGCGGCGGACGCAGTTTTCCAGGCCGTGCAGTTCCACGCTGGTGGCACCTCCGAAGGCGGCGGATCGAAGTTGATCGTCGAGCAGGCGGAAGAAAGCGAGCTCGTAGCCGGAGCCGGCGCGGCGGGCCAGTTCGTTCAGGGAAATGCGCACGGGGGGGAGCTTCTTGTCCATGTTCTCCGCGACGTGCTCGAGGCCGAGACTGGAGAGCGTTCTCTCGATTCGACCGAACAACTCGTCCGGCTCGATGACGCTTCCCTGGTAGTGGTTTTTCAGGAAACTTTCGACGCCTCGGGAAATGTCCTCGGCCATCCAGGAGGGGAGGTCCGTGCCATTGGCGGCGTTCGCCAGGGTTTCGGAAAGCCAGTCCGGCTGGCAGAGGGCCAGGCTGGACGAGCCGATGCGGATGAAGGGCATTGCGTGGGGCAGGGCGATCATGGATTGCGGGGTAACGGGTGGGGCGCGGGGTGTGGGTTCGTGTGGAAAGGGTTGGGGGCGCGGGCTCAGCCCGGCGCTTCGAAGAGATCCGGCTGAAGCAGATCGTCGAGAGGCGCCTCCTCCATCGATTTGATGACGTCGCTGAATTCGCCGACGTCCTGGAACTGGCGGTAGACCGAAGCGTAGCGGACGAACGCGACCGGATCGATCCCCTGGAGACGGGCCATCACTTTCGGGCCGATCATCCGACTCGGGATCTCCTTCAGATTTTCGCCGTTGAGCTCGCTGACAATCTCGTCCACGGCGTTCTCCAGCGTCTCCAGCGCGACGGGCCGCTTCTCGCAGGCCTTGACCAATCCGTCGAGCAGCTTCTCGCGTTTGAACGGCTCGCGGGTTCCGTCCCGTTTGATCACGAGAACATTGGGGCGTTCGACCTGCTCGTAAGTCGTGAAACGGTTCCCGCATTCCAGACATTCCCGCCGTCGACGGATGGCGAAGCCGTCCTTGGAAAGACGGGAATCGATGACTTTGTCATCAAGACTGTTGCATTTGACACAGCGCATCGGGAAAACGGCAGTTTTGCGACTCGTTTTCAAGACTCGCAACTAGATGTTGTGGTGTCAACGCGAAATCGACCACAAGATGTAGCTTTCTCGGCGGCTGCGGCGCTCGGAGGGTGAAGAATCACCCGGGCGCTGCGAGGTAGTTCGGAAAGGGGCAGAGGACTGCCGCGCTCCAAGACGCTGTCGCGGCGGCGGGCGCTGCTTGAATCTCGTGCAGCAAAGGCAAAGCCGCCTCACTCCTCTTCCTCGTTGAGCGGATGCAGCCGATTGACCAGCGGGAAGTACGCCCGCTTCATGGTGACGCCGGCCTGCCAGACGCCGTGGATCATTTCGAGCGATTTCATGGCGCTCTCGCCCGAGCACTTCGGGTCGCGGTCCTCTTCGATGGCGGCCAGCCAGTCGGTTACGACGTGACGGTTGGCGGCATCCAGCCCGGACATTTTGTCCACCGGCGCATGGTAGTCGTCGTCGGAAACGTCCGGCCAGCGCACCCACTTGTCGGTCCGGTCGGGGGATTCGGGATCGCTCTCGACGAGCAGCGACAATGTCGGCGGCATTCCGGCGAAGAGGCGCATCCGCCCCGTCGAGCCCACGAACTCGATGCCCCACGGACCGGACACCTCGCGAAGCCGGCGATCCGAGACGTAGGAGACCTGGACCCCGGAATCGAGGGCGAACTGGGCGTGGATCGAATCGCCGAGAAGCCGGCCGAGGTTTTCCTGTTCCGACTCGTGTGAATCTTCCGCCAGCGCGGTGTTTCCGTCTTTTTCGATGCGGGCGGTGCAGAAACTGACCTCGCCGCCGAACCAGCGGACGATGTCGAAGAGATGGGTTCCGAGAACGAGAAGATCCTCGCCTCCGGCCCGGTCGTCCATCATTCCTAACACTCGCATCTCCAACAAGTCGCCTATCAATTCTTCGTGTTTATCGTGAAATTCTTCAAGGTGGGGATCGCACCGCATCTGGTGCATGACGGCGATCTTGAGATTCTCGACCTTGGCGAGTTCCAGGAGTTCGTCGGCCTCTTTCAGGGTGCGGGCGAAGGGGCGTTCGCAGCAGACGTGAGCGCCGGCCTCGAGCGCGGCTTTGATCATTTCGTAGCGCTGGTCCGTCCAACGGGGCGCGACGGCGACGAGGTCGGGTTGCTCCTGGTCGAGCATCTCCCGATAGTCGGCGTAGGCATTCTTGGCGCCCGTTCTGGTCTGCGCCTCTTCGACGGCTTCGGGGTTCCCCTCGGCCACGGCGTCGAGCCGAACGCCTTCGAGCCTCGAGAAAATCGTGTCGAGGTTGTGACCGAAGTTTCCGGCGCCGGCATGCTCGATCACCACCGCCTTGCGCCCCGCGAACTCGACGATTTCGGGCTCGGGAGCGTCCTCGCCCGGTTGGTCGGCTATCTCGCCGGACTCCTCGCCGATGTCGCCGGCCGATTCGCTGCCTTCGCCCTCGGCGATCTCGGGTTCAAGTTCCGGTTCTTCGACGGGTTCGGCCGGCTCGTCAGGCACTTCGTCCTCCGGTCTTTTGGATTTCGCCGTCGGAATCATTCCGGCTGCCGCCATTCCGGCGCTGCCGTATATCACGTGCTTCTTCGTCAAATCGTCCTGGCCCATAGATTTGCGACGGTAAACCTTTCGGAACTTTCAAGCAAACCTCAAAATCGAAGGTGTTCCCGCAGCGGCGAAGGTTCCCGCAATTGAGGCTGTTTCATCCGTTGCCACGGGGGATTGCGGCGCTATTCAGTATAGCCATGCGGAAATTGTTTCCCCACCGTCCTGCCGCTCTTCTTCTCGCGTGGATCGTCGTGTCGTCGGGCGCCGTCCGGGCGGGCGAAAGCCATTACACCGAGAAGGAGCCGAGCCGCGACGGAATCGGCAAGGTTTACATGGGCCGGGAGATTTCGCAGACGGTCAGCCAGCACGCCATCGGATGGTTGGAGCGTCGGGACCGGGAAGGGGAGGAGCAGCCATCGCTCGTTCTCGATCAACTCGAGCTGGAGAAGGACGACGTTCTCGCCGACATCGGCGCCGGTTCCGGCTACTTCACCTTCCTGCTGGCGCCGCTGGTTCCCGAGGGGAAAGTGATCGCGGTGGACATCCAGCCGGAAATGCTCGAGTTCATCGAAGGAAAAAAGAAGCTCAAGAAGATCGACAACGTCGAAACGCTGCTGGGCACGATCGAGGACACCAAGCTGCCCGCCGATCATGTCGACATGATCCTGATGGTCGACGCCTACCATGAATTTTCCCACCCGCGGGAAATGATGGAGTCCGTGGTCGAAGGTCTCAAGCCCAAGGGACGCATCGTCTTTCTCGAATACCGGGGCGAAGATCCGAGCGTCAACATCAAACCCCTTCACAAGATGACGGTGAAGCAGGTCCGGCGCGAAATGGAGGCGGTCGGTCTTGAATTCGTCGAGGTCCGCGACTTCCTGCCCATCCAGCACGTCATCGTTTTCAAAAAACCCGCATCCTGAAATTCATGAGAACCATCCTGACACTATCGCTGTTCACCGCCTTGCTCGGCGGGGTCGCCTCCGCTGCAGACAACTGGCATCAGTTCCGCGGACCCACGGGAAGAGGGCATGTCGAGGCGCCGAATGTTCCGACTTCCTGGGACGAGTCGAAGATCGACTGGAGCGTGGAGTTGAAGGGCACCGGCCAGTCGTCGCCGGTCAATTGGGGAGACAAACTATTTCTTACCGGAGCGTCGGACGACGGGCGCGAGCGCTACGTGATGTGCCTGTCCGCGAAGGACGGCAGCACGCTCTGGGAGAAAACCGTGGACTGCGACAATCCTGAGGCCTCGCACAAGATGAACGGCTGGGCCACGCCAAGCTGCGCCACCGACGGGAAAACGGTCGTGGCCTTTTTCGGACCCGGCGGACTGCACGCGTGGGACCTCGAGGGAAACGAGAAGTGGTCCCTGGACTTCGGCGACTTTCCGGGCACCTGGGGCGTGGCGGCTTCACCCATTATCGTCGACGGGAAAGTGATCCAGAATTGTGACAGCACGGGTCCTTCCCGCTTGGTCGCGGTCGACATCGAAACAGGCGAAACCGTCTGGGAAACGCAGCGGGAGGATAAGCCGAAGGGAGGGTGGAGCACGCCCGTTCTGATCGAGCACGAAGGGAGGCGCGAACTCGTGCTCAACGGCGAATTCGGCGTGCAGGGCTACGATCCCGAGACCGGCGAGGAACTGTGGTTTTGCAAAGGGTTCAGGGGACGCGGAACGCCGATTCCCGACTTCGCCGACGGCAAGCTTTTCGTTGTCAACGGACAGCCGGGCGACACCTACTGCGTGGAGCCCGGAGGTTCCGGGGACGTGACGGACTCGCGGATGCTGTGGCACGCGGCCCGGAAGGGCGGGCGCGATCTCCCCTCGCCGGCGGCGGTGGGGGACTACCTCTTCGTCACCAGCATGAGCGGCATCGCCACCTGCTACGACACCGCGACGGGCGAGATCCACTATTCCGAGCGCCTCAGCGAGAGCGGAATCCAGATCGCCGCCGCGCCGCTGGTGGCGAACGGCCTGGTCTACCTCCAGACCGTCGAGGGAGGAGACGTCGTCGTCATTCGTCCCGGCAAGGAACTCGACATCGTGTCCGTGAACTCGATCGGGACGGCGGCGAAGGACGAAGTCTTCCGCGCTACCGTGGTGCCGATGGGCGATCGGGTGCTGCTGAGATCCGGCGGGACGCTGTATTGCGTGGGCGGTTGAAGTTCGGGTCCGTCCCCGGAGAAGCACATTCGCTCCCGCGGGGTGCCGGCCCCGTTGACTTCACGGTTCCGGGTCGGCCAGCGGCTCCGACTCGGGCAACGGTTCGGGCTCCTCCTTCCCGGGCGAACGCTAGGGCTCGACCAGCGAAGGCGGCGGTTCCGTCGTTGTCTGCGGGGGTTCCAGTTCGGGTTCGGCGACCGATTCGGGCGTCGCCCCGGAGCGATCCGAGCCGGAGACGTCGTCCGGTGCCTCGTCGCCGCAACCATAGACGAAAAGCGTTCCCGCGAGGACGAGAGCCGGCAGGATACAGGTTCGGTTCTTCATGGGGTCGATGGTTGGGTTCGCGGGTGGCAGTTGCGCAGTAGTGACTGCGTTCCCGTCGGTGGTTACGCTTCGGGTGGAAAACGGGGGTTCCGGGAAATCGGAAACCGGGGGCGTTCGGCGCGCGATCGCCGGAAAATCGACCGTCGTCCCCAAGTTCAAGATTTCAGCCGGAGACAGGGGAAAATTCTGGACTTTCCTTCCCGATCTGTTCTAGGCTCTGCGACTCTCCAATCAGAGAACCTTATCATTATGAAAAAACTCCTTCTAGCTACCCTCGCTTCGCTGGCTTTCTCGCTGTCCGCCCAGGCCCAAAAGGGCGGAGTGGCTGTTCTCGACATCGACGCGGTTGCGCGCAATCTCGGCGTCGAAGAGCAGGTCCGTCAGAGTCTTGTCACCATGCAGAATTCCCTCAACGAGGAACTTCAGAAGAAACAACAAAACCTCCAGAGCCAGATGGCCGGCGTGGAGCAGGCGGCCGGCGAAGACCCGAGCGAAGAGAAACGCCGCGAGATCATGGCGACCAACCAGCAGCTCAACGCCGAGTTCAATCGTCTCAAGGCCCAGGCCCAGGAGGCTCTCGTCCAGGAGAGGGTCCGTCTCATCAACGAGTTTCGAATCGATCTCGAGCCGATCGCCTTGAAGGCGGCCGAGGCCAGAGACCTGGATGTCGTGTTGATGAAAGTCACTCCCCCCGTGTTCGCCTACGGCGCGGACGTCGACATCACCGAGGACACCACCGCGCTCGCGATCGAAGCGGGCATGAACGTGGAGCCCTCGACGACACCCACCTCTCCCGCGACGCCCACCGAGGACGCCAACGGGAACGACGACGGAGGAGACGCCGAGTCCAACGAGTAAAACCGAAGGAAAAAGAGAGCTCGGGCAAAACGGATTATGGCGACCAAAGCAGGTATTATCGGAGCAGGCGGCATGGTCCGCTACCACATCGAAGGCTTTCGCAGGGCCGGAGCGGAGGTGGTGGCCTTGGCCGACGTCAATATCGAGGCCGCCCAGGCGGCGACCGCGCTCCACGACATCCCCAATACCTTCGGCGACGTCGAGGAAATGCTCGCGAGCGATATCGACGCCGTTTCCATCATCGTGCCCAACAAGTTCCACGCGCCCCTCGCGATCCAATGTCTCGAGGCCGGCAAACACGTCTTTTGCGAGAAACCTCCCGCCCTGAACGCCGCGGAGGTGGAGGAGATGATCGCCAAGCGCGACGAATCGGGGAAGACCCTGATGTTCAATTTCAACAACCGGGCGCGTCCCGAATCCATCGAGATGAAGAAATTCATCGACGAGGGACGGGTGGGGCGCATCAACTCCTGCCAGGCGACCTGGTGCCGGCGCACTGGCATTCCCGGATTCGGCGGGTGGTTCACGACCAAGGCGATGGCCGGCGGCGGCGCCGTGATCGATCTGCTGCACATGATGGATCTCGGTCTCTACTTCATGGGCTATCCGAAGCCGCAACACGTTCTGGCGCAGACCTTCGACGATTTTGCCACCGACAAGAATTTCAAGGGGCCCTGGGGCATTCCCGACCGCGTCGGCGGCGTCACCGACGTCGAGACCGCGGCCCACGGATTCGTCCGGTTCGACACCGGGCAGGTGATGAACCTCCAGATGTCCTGGGCGGAGTTGGTGAAGCGCGAGCAAGTCTCCGTGGTCTTCCAGGGGACCGGGGCGGGGGGCAAGGTCGAGAGGCTTTTCGAGAAGGACGGCTTCGACGAAACCGCCGTCGACGTGTGCGAACTCTACGTTCAGGAAGGAGGCGGCTCGGTCGACCACCACATCGAAGTCGAGGATTGCGTGGACATGGGGCGCATCAATTCCGCCTCGAACTTCATCGAAGCGCTCGAAGGCCGCGCCGAACCGCTCAACGACGCCGAGCAGGGCCTCAAGCTCATGCAGATCATCGACGCGGTCTACCAGTCCGCCGAGACGGGCAAGCCCGTCGAGATTTGAGACCCGGGGCAGCGCATTCGGCGAAGGTTTCCGGAGGGGGGAGCCGCTCGAAGCGAAGCCTCTTTCCTGCTTCGAGCGAGGCTTTCCGGTTCCCGTCGTCTTGCAATTTTCCTTTGGTTTGCTAGGCTCCGAAGTCCGGAGTTTCACCACGAACCCTACCGCTTTATGAATCGAAAACTACGCATGGGAATGGTCGGCGGCGGCCGCGGCGCCTTTATCGGACAGGTCCACCGCATGGCGGCGAATCTGGACGGAAAGATCGAACTGGCGGCCGGTTGCTTTTCCTCCGACCCGGAGAAATCGAAGCTTTCCGGCGAAGATTTTTTTCTCGATCCGGAGCGCGTCTATGCCACCTACGAGGAGATGGCGGAAAAGGAAGCGGCCCGCGAGGACAAGGTCGACTTCGTTTCCATCGTGGTGCAGAACCACCTTCATTTCGACGTGGCGAAGACCTTCCTCGAAGCCGGTTTCAATGTCGTCTGCGACAAGCCGATGACCCAGACCTACGAGCAGGCGCTCGAGCTTCGCGACGTGGTGAAGCGCTCCGGATGCGTCTTCGCACTCACCCACAACTACACCGGCTATCCCATGGTGAAGGAGGCCAAGCGCATGGTGAAGGACGGCGAGCTCGGCCGCATCCTCAAGGTCGTCTGCGAATACCCCCAGGGCTACGCCGTGGGCGACGTCGAGGGCGAAGGGCAGGGCAAGATCAACAATTGGCGGGCCGACCCCAACATTGCCGGGATTTCCAACTGCATGGGCGACATCGGCACCCACGCGCACAATCTCGTCCGCTATGTCACGGGCCTGGAGGTGGAGGAAATCTGCTCGGAACTGACCACTTTCATCCCGGGCCGCGAGCTCGACGACGACGGCAACAACCTGATTCGCTTCGAAGGCGGCGCCAAGGGAATCATCTACGCGTCGCAGATCTCCAACGGCGACGAGAACGCGCTCAACATCCGCGTCTACGGCACGAAGGCTTCGATCGAATGGGAGCAGGAATACCCGAACGACCTCGTCGTGAAGTATGCGAACGCCCCCCGGAAAACCTACCGACGAGGCAACGACTACATCAGCGAGGCGGCGGCCGGCCATGGCTATACCCGCACGCCCTTCGCTCACCCGGAGGGGTTCATCGAGGCCTTCGCGAACGTCTATCTCGCCGCCGCCCGCGCCATTTCGGATCGGATCGACGGCAATTCGGCGCCGGAAGACGGCTACGATTTTCCCACCGTCGACGACGGCGTGGCGGGCATGGCCTTCATCAAGGCCTGCGTGGAGAGTTCGGCCTCCGATCGAAAGTGGGTGAAGTTTCCGGCGATCTAGTTCGCTACGGCCCGAGTTTCCGGATGCGTTCGTCGAGGGACCGGGCGAGCTGTTTCGTTCCATGAGCCGCTTGATTCGATACGCCGCACGGCGCACCGGCGCTCCCGTTTGGGTTGAGGAGCCCTTCCGCGTTTTCTTCCCGCTCGGCGTGGGCGCCGCGATCTTCGGCCTGCTGCTCTGGCCGATGTTCTACGCGGGATGGTGGCCGATCCATCCGGCGGTGCAGCATCCCCGCATTCTGATCTTCGGATTCGGCGCCGCCTTCGTGTTCGGGTTTCTCGGAACCGCCTGGCCGCGGTTCCTCGAGGCGGAGGCGATGCGGTCGGGGGAACTGGCCGGACTGGTGGTCCTGTGGCTGTTCGGGCAACTGGCCTACGGTCGCGGGGCGATCGCGGGAGGAGACCTCTTCGCCGGAGCGAGTTGCCTCTGGATGCTTCTGATTCTGGGTCGACGCCTCGCGGGCAAGGATCGCGAATGGCCTCCGCCGGGATTCGCCGTGGCGTTTCTCGCGGTCGTGTTCGCCGCGGCGGCCTTGTTCAGCTGGGGGTTCGGATGGGGAGAGGCGTCACCCGCCTTGGAACACTGGCGGCGGCTTGTGGCCTACCAGGCATTTCTGCTCTTGCCGTTGCTCGGCGTGGGGTCGTACTTGTTTTCCCGGTTCTTTCCGACACCCGGAGCGCCCCCGAAATCCGTCTCGGGACGCCGCCGGGCGGCTGCGGTGTGGGCCTGCGCGGCGCTGATCGTTGTCTCGTTCGCTCTCGAGGTTCACGCCTCCGTCCGCTGGGGAAACGTTGTTCGCCTTCTCGCGATTGCCGTTTGGGCCTTCGGCGCGGTTCCCCGCGTCGTGTTCGGGAAGGCACCCGGCACCCGCCCCTGGGCTCTTCGCCTCGGGCTCGCACTGGTGGCGGCCTCGTTCGCCTGCCGCGCCCTCTGGCCCGGCCAGCTGCTCGCCTTCCAGCACCTTCTCTTCCTCGGCGGCTTCACCCAGACGATGTTGCTGGTGGCGGACCGGGTAATCCTCGGGCATTGCGCGCCCCCCGGAACGGCAAAGCCCAGGAGCCTCCTGTGGCGCTGGATCGTATGGCTCATGTTGCTGACGGCCGCGACCCGAGCGTCCGCGGACCTCGTTCCGTCGACCCGGGTGTCGCATCATGTCTATGCCGCGCTCCTGCTGATCGTCGTTCTACTGATCTGGTGGATCGAACACGGGCGAAGGCTTCGGAGCGTGCCGGAAAAGGAAGGCAATGCTCCGTGATGGTCGGCTCGCGCCGAGGACCTTCAAGCCAGCTTGGCGCCGAATCCCTGCAAGCGCTTCACGACTTCGTCCTTGCCCAGCAACTCCATGACCGGTACCAGATCGGCGCCGCTGGTGCTGCCCGTCACGGCGACGCGGCAGGGAAGCATGAGGGCTCCCGTTTTGGCTCCGATGCCTTCGGCCGCGCTCGCGATCGCGGCCTTGATCGTGTCGGCGCGCCAATCGTCGAGCCCCGCGAGGGCGGCCGCGAGCGCAGCGACGGTTTCCTGGATTCCCTCCCGGTCCTTGATCTTGGCGACCGATTCCTCGTCGTAGGTCACTTCGTCGTCGAACACCGTCGCGATCACGCCCGGGATTTCGTTGAGCAACTGGGCCCGCTCGCGGGCGAGTCCGAGGGCGGCGGGAACGCGGGGATCGGAGGAATCGATGCCCGCGCGGTCGAGAAAGGGACCGGCCGCGGCGAGGAGGTCTTCGGGGGACAACTTCTTCAAGTGCTCGCCGTTCACCCAGCGGCACTTGTCGTAATCGAACTTGGAATTGGATTGGTTGACGCCCGACAGGTCGAAGCAGTCCCGGAGTTCCGCCATCGAGAAAATCTCCCGGTCGTCCTTGGCCGACCAGCCGAGCAGGGCCATGTAGTTGTTCACGGCCGCGGGGAGGAAGCCGCTTTCCTGGTACTCGTGAATGAGCGCGCCCTGGTCGCGTTTGCTCATTTTGGTGCCGCTTGGATTCAGGTTGAGCGGGATGTGCGCGAAGGACGGCGGCTCGACGCCGAAGGCCTCGTAGAGAGCGAGGTGCTTGGGCGTATTGGAAAGGTGGTCCTCGCCGCGGATGACGTGGGTGATGCCCATTTCGATGTCGTCGACAACGTTGACGAAATGGAAAATGTAGCCTCCGTTCGGTCGCTTGACGACGAAGTCGGGATTCGCTTCGACTTCCTGTTTCGTTTCCGGATCGAATCGGCGCGATCCCTGTTCCTTCAGATTCACCGACACCTCGCCGCAGACTTCGTCGTTCACGATGATGGCTTTGTCGGGAACCTTGAAGCGGATCGCCCCGTCGTCCTCGTAGACGCGTCCGGCTTCCTCGAGTTTGGCCAGGTACCGGTCGTAAACGGCGATGCGTTCGCTTTGGCGGTAGGGGCCGCGGGCGCCTCCGACGCCGGGACCTTCGTCCCACTCCAGCCCGAGCCATTTCAGCCCGTCGAGGATGATCTTGGCCGAGTCGACGGTGCTGCGATCGGTGTCCGTGTCCTCGACCCGCAGAATGAATTGCCCGCCGTGGTGCCGGGCGAAGAGCCAGTTGTAGAGCGCGGTTCTCGCTCCGCCGATGTGGAGAAAGCCGGTGGGCGAGGGGGCGAAGCGGGTTCTGACGGTCATCTCGGGATAGTGGCCCAAACCTTGCGATGGTCAAACGGGATAAACCCGGAGAGACCGTGGGCGGTGGACCTGACTGCGGAGCGCCTATTCGACCGGTTCGCGGATCTGGACCTGCTCTTCGGGCCACTCGTGTTTTTCCGCCAACTCGGTGAGGAACCGCCATTCCTCGGGTTTGTCGGAATAGAGTCTCAGGCGGCTGTTCTCGCCGGCGAGGGCCGCGATCTGGGGCAGGTCGGCGAAGCGGAGCACGTTGAGCATTTCGGGCCCCTCGCGGTGACTGCTCGGCGGCTCGTGCAGATCGAGCCGGTGAACGCTGTCTTCGAAAATCGCCGCGTAGAGCGCGTTTCCAGCCATGGTTCCGCGGGCTTGGAGCCACAGTTCCGTGTCGGCCATTCCGTCGATGTCGCGGAGAGCCTGGATGCCGCGGCGAATATCCCACACCCGCATCGCGTCGAGCGTCTGGCCCAGAAGGGCGAAGCGCCGGCGGATGTGGCGACGCTCCTTCTCGTCCGTGGTCCAGGCGGTGGGGCCGATGCCGCGCGGAGGCAGGTAGGCCATTCCCCATTTCCGGGAGGCATGCATGCCCTTCTCGGACTCGAAGGCCTCCGCGTCGAGGTCGGGGAGTTCCTGTTTCGGAAAGCCTTCGGGGAAAGCCGCCCCGATCGACGCGAGAAAGTCGGTCCAGCCTTCTTCGTCCAGCGGATTGAGCACGACCAGGTCGAGTTCTTCGGGATCGGTTCCAGCCGGGGTCGCGAGATAGAGCGGCAGCCGCACCTCCGTCTGACTGTCGAAGCTGTAGCGGGTGAGTTCGATGCCGTCCTTCTCGTCCCGGTAGACTTCCGTCAGGCTGGGATCTTCCATTCGGCGCGGCCAGCCCCGAAGCGTCCGGGAACGGAGGCGGTCGCGAAGAAGGGCGCTTTGCGCCGCCCAGTCCGATGCCGTTTTCGGTATCGCCATGTCTCCGTCCACCTTTCGGGTGAAGTAGTCGTCGATGAAAGTGTTCCGCTCGTTGCCGGGTATTTCGTCGAGGACTTTCAGCTCCTCGGGCGTGAAGAGCTTTTCGGTCGTCGTGTCGGGCAACTCCACGTCGATGTCCGCGCCCTTGAAGTGGCGCTCGAACCAGTGGAAGGCCGAAACCCTCAAGGGCTGGGTGTCTTTGTGGGGGCCTTCGTAGAGAGCCAGGCCGATGTTTTCCTCGGCGTCGAGCGCCTGGTAGACCTGTCGGGTTTTCTGGTAGACGTCGACCACCCCGTCGAGGGGGAAAATGCGGTCCTTGTCCGTGTTAAGAATGAGCATGGGGCGCGGCGCGATCAGTGATGCCAGAAGTGGAAAATCCCATCGGTAGGTATTGACCATGAACATGCAGTCGCAATGGCCTTCGATACAGCCGTCGACGACGTGGTTCTGCATCGAAGTGATTCCCGCCACCGGAGCGGCGACCTTGATTCGCTCGTCGAGGGCGGCGATCCAGAAGGTGTAGGCGCCGCCCCCGGACCGCCCCGTGACTCCCAGCTTGTCGGCGTCGACTTCGGGCCTGGTCTCGAGATAGTCGAGCGCTCGGATCGAATTCCACGCCTCTACTCCGGCGGGCGTGTAGCCGCGGGAATTCCACCACCAGCGGTCGAGATGGTGGGTGCCGTGGTGCGTGCCCTCGATCTCTCCCAGCTGCAGCGTGTCGAGCATGAGACAGGTATAGCCGTTTTGAGCGAACCAGGCGCCGTGGTGTTGATAGAACGCCTTGTTCCCGTAACTGACGTCGTCTTTTTTGACTTTCCCGTGCCCGCAGAGATAGAGCACGGTGGGAAGCGGGCCTTTCTGCGAAGCGGGGCGGTAGAAATTCGCGGTCACGTAGAGTCCGGGGCGGGATTGAAAAACGATGTTCTCCACCACCACGCCGTCGCGTTCGGTGGTGCCGGTGACTTCAGCTTTCAGGTCGGAGCGAGCCGGCAAGGGCTGAAGGCCGAGCATTTCGTAGAGTTGGCGCCGCAGGTTGGCCTGTTGCCCGGGCCAGTTTCCCTCGTCCGCGACGAAGGCCTCCGTGCGTCTGGCGACGCGGCGCGTTTCGAGTTCGAAGTACTTCTCCAGCATCTCGTCTCCCCTCGTCGGCTCGGTGGGGATTCTTGAAAATTCGGACGACTGCAGCAGTGAAGCGGCAAGGAGTAGCAGGCAGGGTCGCAACCAGTTCATAGGCCGAGAGGATAGGAGGGGGGCGACCCCGGGCTCAAGCGAAATTCCATACGCGAACGGGATAATCGCAACGACCTTGCGAGACTGTTGAAAAACACCGTCACGCCGAGACCTGAATGAATCTACGTTTTTTCAATCGCGGCTTCGCCCTGTGTTTTCCAACCGGTCCCTTCGGGCGGCAGCCCTTTTGCCGTCTGGCTTTGTTGCGATTCAGTCACGGTGCTCGCACCGGATTGCCCTCGCCCCCGCTCGGCCCTTCGGGCAGCCTTCCAGGCTGGCTATGTCGCTCCGCTCCATTCCTCATCGCGCCGTGCCAGCCAACAAAATGACTTGCCGCTCGGCGCGCCGAGTTTTTCAACAGTCTCTTACCCTTTCAACGACGCCAGGAACGCGATCAAATCCACCAGCTCTTGCTCCGTCAGCGAAGCGGTCAGGCCGGGCGGCATCAGGGTGCCGATCTCCTCTCGCTTCTCCAGTTGGTGCATCGACACCGGCCGCAGTTCATCGGTGGCGGCGTCGCGGAGCCAGACGACGCCACCGGTGACGGCGTCGGTATCGACGTAGCCGGTATGCACTTCGCCGTCGATGGTGGTAATGGCGGTGGCGAAATAGCCTTCCTTCAGTTGGCGGGCGGGCCACAGCAGCGATTCGACGATCTGATCGAGCGGCAGGCCGGCGCCGACGGCGTCGAGCGGGGGACCGATGACGCCCCCGACTTCGTCGATCTGGTGGCAGGCGACGCAGTTGAGTTGCGCCAGTTGGTAAACCTCGCGGCCGTTCGCGGCGTCGCCTTGTCCCGAACCGACGGCGGCCACGAGTTGTTCGACTCGCTCGGCGTCGTAGTCGGCGTCGCTGTCGGCCTCGACCACCCCGAGCGCTTCGTTGATCCGCTGCGTCAGTTCGCGGTCGGTGCGCCCCAGCCCCGCGAGTGCGCCGGCGATCTTCCGCGCGACTTCGGGCGGCAGTTCCGTTCCCGTCAGTGCCCGGGTCAGTGCGGCGGGACCGGGGGGCTTGCCGAGCACCGGGGTGAGGATGGGCGCCAAATCGTCGCCGGTGGAGACGGGCGCGGAGGGAGAGTCGCTCCGGACGAGTTCGACCACGGTGGCGGCGGCGACGTCGATGTCGGCGGTGGCGAGTGCTTCGAGAGCGGCGTGCCGAAGCGTCGCCGGAGTATCGGCGGCGAGCGCGACCCCGGCGAGTTGGTCGGCGGCGGCTTTGCCGCGCAGGCTGCCGAGGCTGGCAAGCGCGGCGGATCGGATCGCCGTCGGCTCCGCGGGGTCGAGGGCGAGATTTTCGACCACGTCGGCGAGATCGCCGGCGCGCCACAGCCCGGAGAGTTGGATGGCGGCGCGGCGCACGGCGGTTTGCTCGGCTTGCAGAAGCTCGGCGAGTTTCGGGACGAAGGGGGGCGCCGGTATCAATCGCCGGTTCGGCCAGGAGGCGACCAGGGTATCGAGCAAGGCGGCCTCGGCATGGTCCTGGTCGAGCACGCGGCGCAGATCTTCGGCGTTGCCGCTGCGGGCCAGGATGCGGAGAAAGGCCGCGCGGGCCCCGGCGGGAAGCGCTTTCCCGTCGGCGTCGAGCGTCCGTCGCGCCATCGCCGCGCCGATCTCGCCGCCGTAGGCTTCCAGCGCGAAGGCGAGGTGGGCGGGGCGGACGAATTCGAGCCGATCGGCCTGGACGGCGGGCAGCCATTGCTCGGCGAGGGCGTGGACGGCTTGGTGGAGGGAGTAGTCGATGTTCTTGTCGACTTCGGAATCCAACGCGGTCAGTGCCAGCGGCAGCGAGTCGGCCTGCGGACGGTTGGCACAGGCGATGACGGCTTCGAGCCGCGGTCGCGGATGCGGATCGCGCAACAGGGCGGCCAGCCGCTCGTCGGCGTCGGGAATTGGATCGGCGCTGCGGGCGATGAGGCGGGCGACCACGGCGCGAGCGCGGGGTTCGGTCGACTCTTGCAGCCGATCGAGCAAGGTCGGCGGCACGAGGCGGTGCGATTCGAGAACGCCGACGGCTTCGACCAGCGCGTGGCTGTCGGCCGGGGATTTCGGATCGAGCGTTTCCGCCCAGCGGACGAGGGGGTCGGCGACCGAGTCGGCATCGGCGTCGGCGAGCACCCGTCGCGCCTGGTCGCGGGTCCAGCGTTCTTCGGAGCGCAGCGCTTCGAACAGTCCCTCGACCGGACGGTCAACCAGCCCCGCCGGCTCGACCGGCGGCCGCCCTTTGGCGCTCAGCTTCCAGATGCGTCCGTGATCGTAGTCGCGGTGCGGGTGCCGCAGCGAGACTTGATAGTGGTTGATGACCGGGTTGAACCAGTCGGCGATGTAGATCGCCCCGTCGGGGCCCACCCGGATGTCGACCGGGCGAAAGCTGGCGTGACCGGCCCCGAGGAGTTCCACCGGCTCGGACACCTGGAAGCCGGCACCTTCCTCGACCAATGGCAGAGCGGTGACCTTGCGGGCGAAGTAACCGGCGATCAGCGCGTGCTGCTGGAGCCAGTCGGGTTGGTGGGCCGTCTCCACGATTTCGGCGCCCATGCTCTTGCCGGGGGTGGCGCCGACGCGGGCGAGGTGCATGAGTTCCTTGGGGTGGGTGGTCGGGATCAGCCCCGGCGTGGCGAAGCAAAGCTCCGGTCCATTGCTCTTCACGAACAGAGCCCCCCAGCGGTCGAACGCGATGCCGCAGGGATTCTGGCTGGCCATGGAGGGAAAGCAGAACGGATCGAGTCGCTCGGTGCGCGGATCGAAACGCCAGAATCCGGCATGGTCTCCGCGCGACACTCCCCAGGGCGTTTCCACGTGGGAGAACGCGTGCAGCCCCTGACTGAAATACAGGAAGCCGCCGGAATCGAAGGCGAGGTTGCTGATGTTCTGGTGCGTGTCGCCGGTGCCGAAGCCGGTTAGGACGACTTGGCGCCGGTCGGCCACGTCGTCGCCGTCGCTGTCGCGGAGGTGGACCAGGTCGGGGCCTTCGGCGAGATACGCGCCGCCGTCGCCGAGGGCGAATCCGGTCGGCATGTCGAGACCCTCGGCGAACACGGTGGATTTGTCGGCGCGCCCGTCTCCGTCGGTGTCTTCGAGAATGAACAGCTTGTCGTTGGGAATCTTCCCCGGCTCGAGTTGAGCGTAGGCCAGCGTGGTCAGCACCCACAGCCGCCCGCGATGATCCCAGTGAATGGCAATGGGATTGGCGATGCCGAGAGTTTCGTCGGCGAAAAGACTGACTTCGAAATCCTCGTGGATGTCGAAGGAGGCCATCTCGGCCGCCACCGAATTGTCCTTCTCCGGCGGCCGGTCGGGAGTGATGACATCGGCGAAGGCGACGCCGAGGGCGGCGACCGACGCCAGGAGGACGGCCGCGGCGAACGACGGCGGGGAAGGACGAGTGGGCGTAAGTCTCATCGGGGGGACGGGGCGCTCGCCTCGGCGGCGTAGCGATGGATATCGGCTTCGGTTTCGGCGATGAGCGGCGGCAGGGAGCCGATTTCATCGACCAGCCAGCGTTTGCTGGTATCGACGTGATCCCGGGAGGCCGGCACGTGTTGCCGGTCGCCGAAGAGGAAGGCCCAGTTGGTCGGACGGTAGTATTGCTGCCAGAGTCGGTTTTTGCGCTGGATCGATTGGTCGAGCGACTGCCCGATCGCGGGGTCGGCTTCGCTTTCGGCGCCGGCGGGGATCTCGAGCTGATCGGCGATGATTGCCGCGACCTTGGCGTGGCCGGTTTCGGTCAGGTGGATGCCATTGCTCGACAGGGCCGGGTCGAGAGACTGGAGCAGCGGCGAGAAGGTGTCGACGACGACGAGGCCCCGCTCCTCGGCGAGCCCGCGCATGGCGGCGGCGAATTCGCCGAGAACGACGTTGCGGGATTTGGCCAGGTCAGCCGCCGGCCCGACCGGGAAAAACGGCGTCGGCAGGACCAAGACGAGGCGGTTGGTGCGCGTTTGCAGCCGGTCGAGCAGTTCGGCGTAGGCGGCGATGAATCTCGGCAGGCTTTCCCGGCCGTCGAGCGATTCGACTTTGCCGAAGTCGAGAAAAACGATTCCCGGCTCGATTCGTTCGCGGTTGTCCGGCGAACTGCCGGGCTGCGGATCGCCTTCGACGGTGTAGAAATACCGCGGCCGGGCCTGGTGGTAGAGCGTGTCTCCCTGCCAGGCGAGATTGCGAAAGCGCAGGCGATGCTTCGGCCAGGCGAGGTGGAAGCGCGTTTCGAGATGCGCGTGGCGCTGCTGGTCGAAGGTGTTGGTCCCGCCGAGAAAGGCGATGGTTTCCCCGGATTCGACGGCGAACTCGCCGTTCTCGAAAGGCGGCGACGGCGTTTCCACGGCGGTGAAGCTGCGCACCAGCACGGGTGCCTCGTCTGCCGCGTCGCCCCCGGGCCCTTGGCCCAAACTCGCCGCGACCGAACCGAGCGAAACCAATAGCGCCAGTCCGAAGCGGAGGGTTCCGGGTGGCAGGTTGTGGCGAGATTTCATTTCGAATCGGCAAGATACCACACGAGTGGGTTCGGGTTATACATCGTCGGGACAAGTGCTTCGGTCGAGGATTGGTAAACTCCTTGCACAGCGGTGTCCCGTCGACCCCGGTATCCCGGTATCCGAGCTGCGAATCCGAGGTCGATCCGAACGCCCCTTAAGATGGCGTTGCTCAAGGAGGGTTGCCAAGACACGCGATCGGGCGGCAAAGCGTATGACGCATTGAGCGCTCGACCTTCGACGAAACCCGTTCAGACTACGAGTCGTTACCCAGTCGAACCACCGCATGAAAGCTCTCGTCAAAAGCCACGATCGGCCCGGCCTCTGGCTGGAGGATGTCCCCGAGCCGGAGATCGGGATCAACGACGTGCTCATCGGGATCGATCGCACGGGCATTTGCGGCACCGACGTCCACATTCACGAGTGGGACGACTGGGCGCGCAAAACGGTCCCGGTGCCGATGGTGGTGGGACACGAGTTCGTCGGGGAAATTGTCGAGGTCGGCTCCAACGTCTCCGATTTTCGGCCCGGCGAAATCGTCAGCGGGGAAGGCCACGTCGTCTGTGGTCGTTGCCGCAACTGCATGGCGGGACGGCGGCATCTGTGCGCGGACACCAAGGGCATCGGCGTGAATCGGCCGGGCGCTTTCGCGGAGTATATCGCGCTGCCGATGGCCAATGTCTGGCACCACGCGGACGGCGTCGACCGCGACATCGCTTCGATCTTCGATCCCTTCGGAAACGCGGTGCACACGGCTCTCACTTTCGACGTTCTCGGCGAGGACGTTCTCATTACCGGGGCCGGCCCCATCGGCTGCATGGCGGCGGCCGTCTGCCAGTACGCCGGGGCGCGCTACGTGGTGGTGACGGACGTCAATCCGTGGCGGCTGGAACTGGCCCGGAAGATGGGCGCGACCCGGGTCGTGGACGTGCGCAGCGAGCGAATCACCGACGTTCAGAGCGAACTCGGCATGCAGGAAGGGTTCGACGTGGGGCTCGAGATGTCGGGCAACGCGAGCGCCTTCCGCGAGATGCTGGACAACATGTGCCACGGCGGAAAGATCGCCATGCTGGGGATTCCGTCCGAGGAGATCGCGATCGACTGGAACCTCGTCGTCTTCAACATGCTGACCATCGCCGGCATCTACGGTCGCCGCATTTACGAGACTTGGTACAAGATGACCGTGATGCTGCAGGGCGGGCTCGATATCGGCCCGGTAATCACGCATCATTTCGACTTCGCCGATTTCGAGAAGGGCTTCGAGGTGATGAAAAGCGGAAAAAGCGGAAAGGTGATCCTAAATTGGCGGAAGTAGCGAAGACGGTCTCCCTGTCGATGAATGCGAATTTCAAGAACCATCTCGAGCGGACCCTGGACGGGATTCGCCAAGCGGGACTCTACAAGGACGAGCGGGTCATCACGACGCCGCAGTCGGCCCGTGTCGGGGTGAGTGGCGGCCGGGAAGTTCTGAATCTCTGCGCCAACAACTACCTCGGCCTGGCCGATCATCCCGAAGTCGAGGCGGCGGCGCGCGAGGCGCTCGGGAGGTGGGGATACGGTCTCTCCTCGGTGCGCTTTATCTGCGGCACCCAGGAAATCCACAAGGAGCTGGAGAAGAAACTCAGCGCCTTTCTCGGTACCGCCGACACGATTCTCTACTCGTCCTGCTTCGACGCCAACGGCGGGCTGTTCGAAACGTTGCTGGGTCCGGAAGACGCGGTCATCTCCGACGAACTCAACCACGCTTCCATCATCGACGGCATTCGGCTCTGCAAGGCGCGGCGCTTTCGCTACCGCAACAACGACATGGACGACCTCGAGGCGCGGTTGAAAGAGGCACAGTCCTCGCGTTTCCGGCTCGTCGCCACCGACGGCGTCTTCTCGATGGACGGTTCCATCGCCGACTTGCGATCCGTTTGCGACCTCGCGGAGAAATACGATTCCCTGGTGATGATCGACGATTCCCACGGCGTCGGCGTGCTGGGGGAAACGGGGCGGGGCACGCACGAGTTCCACGGCGTGGTCGAGCGCGTCGACATCGTCACCGGAACCCTGGGCAAAGCGCTCGGCGGCGCCAGCGGCGGCTACACGAGCGGGAGAAAGGAGATCGTCGAACTGCTGCGCCAGCGTTCGCGTCCCTACCTTTTTTCCAACTCGGTCGCGCCCGCCGTCGTGGCCGCGTCGCTCAAGTCGCTGGAGCTGGTCACCGCTTCGTCGGCGCTGCTCGGAACGCTCCGCGAGAACACCGCCTTTTTCCGGGCCGAGATCGAGAAAACCGGGCTCGAGGTGCTTGCCGGCGAACACCCGATCGTCCCCGTCATGCTGGGCGACGCCGGGCTGGCGTCGGCCATGGCGGAGAAACTCCTGGAGCGGGGCATCTACGTCGTCGGGTTTTCCTTTCCCGTCGTTCCCGAAGGCAAGGCGCGCATCCGCACGCAGGTTTCCGCGGCCCATGATCGGGACGACCTCGCCGCCGCCGCCCGGACCTTCGGCGAGGTGGCCGAAAGCTTGGCTTAAGCTGCACCCCCAAGGCGAGCGACCTCGCCGATTGGAATCGGAATGGGACCCGACAAATCGCTTGCGCATCCCGAGGCCGGGTCCGTTAAGTTCCAAGATTCGCCAATGACCAAAGAACCGACAGAGATGCATGTGGCAGTCCTTGCAGGAGGACCGGGTTCGGAGCGTGAAGTGTCGATGGCCTCGGCGAATGGGGTGGCGGCCGCTCTCGAAGGGAAGGTCGGCCGGGTCAGTTTCGTCGATGTTCGGGGGATCGATTTCGAATTGCCCGACTCGACGGACGTGGCCTTCAACGTCATCCACGGAACCTTCGGCGAGGACGGCGTGGTGCAGGCGGAACTCGAGCGCCGCGGCGTTCCCTACACGGGCGCTCGCCGCGAGAGTTCCGAGATTGCTTTCGACAAGATTCGCAGCAAGGAACGGTTTGTTGCGGCCGGGGTCGGCACTCCGGCGTCGGAAGTCCTGACGGTAGAGGGTGGCGACGCGTCGCCCGGGGCCATTGGACTGCCCTGCGTCGTCAAGCCGCCGCGCGAGGGATCCAGCGTCGGGGTTCATCTCGTCCACACCGAAGGGGAGTGGGCCGAGGCCGTGGCGGATGCTTCCAACTACAGCAAGGACGTGCTCGTCGAGGAACTCATAACGGGGAAGGAACTGACCGTGGGCATCGTCGGCGACGAGGCGCTGCCGGTGATTCACATCCAGCCGAGATCCGGCTTCTACGACATTTCGAACAAGTATCCCTGGATGACGGGCCAAGGCGGAACCGATTACTTCTGCCCCGCGGATCTCCCCGAAGACGTCACCGCCGCCGTGCAGGAGCAGGCGCTGAAGGCCCATCGTTCGCTGGGCGTGGAGGTGTACTCCCGGGTCGACGTGTTGCTGCGGCAGGGGGACGACCGGCCCTTCGTTCTCGAGGTCAATACCATCCCCGGCATGACCGAGAGCAGCCTGCTGCCCAAGGCGGCCAAAGCCGCGGGAATGGATTACGCAACTCTCTGTTTGAAAATTATTAAACTTTCGCTTAATTTCAGCTGATGCGAAAGAAACCGAGCCGTGCGAATCATCGCAAATTCAACTTGGGTCGTTCCGCCCGACGCCGGCGGGACCACGACGAACCCGACTGGTTCCTGCTGGAGGCGGACGTCGAATCCGGAAAGTCGTCGCCGCGGCGCCGCCGGGTGCGCCCGGACCAGCCGAGGTGGTCCGGACGGCCGACG
>JBBDRG010000091.1:0-30491 GCA_040905585.1 Verrucomicrobiales bacterium | reverse complement strand
CCCCCCCCCCCACGGGTGCGCCGCGGATTGATCGTCAAGATTCTGGCCATCGTCTGCCTCGGCGTCAGTGTGCCGATCGGTGCCAAGTGGGGATACGAAGAGATTTTCTTCGAGAACGAGGAGTTCATCCTCAAACGCCTGAACATTCGGACGGACGGGGCTCTCGGCGAGGCCGGGCTCGCTGAAATCGCGAACGTTTCCGCCGGAATGAATCTGATGGAGCTGGATCTCGAAAGGATCCGGCAGCGCATCAAGAAGCTGCCCCAGGTGGATGAAGTCTCCGTCTCCCGGGAAATGCCAGACAAGCTCAACGTGATCGTTCGCGAACGCATTCCCGTCGCCTGGGTTTCCTGCCCCCCCCAGGGGATTCGCCCGGGCGACATGGAGAGGGGCTTTCTCCTGGATGAAAAAGGCTATCTTTTCCGATGCCTCGATCTCGACGACGGGATGATGGCGCTGCCGGTGATCGAAGCCTTCAAGCTGGTCGAACCCGTCGAGGGAGCGCGCTTGGAAACGGAGGGCATGGACAGCGCGCTGGCTCTCATCGTCGAGAACGACCGTATCTTCGGCGAGGGCGCCATGGAGATTCACCAGGTGAAACTCCGCAACGAGTGGTCGATCGAGTGCGTCTACCGGACCGGCCTGCAAGTAACCTTCGGCATTTTCGAGATCGAGCGCGGCCTGAAGGATCTGGTGACGATTCTGAACAAGACGGGTTCGGATTCTCCTGCTCTGGCCTCGGTGAACGTCGCCGCGCGGCGCAACATTCCGGTCACTTTCGCCCCCGAGGCGGAAGGGTCCGCCGTCTCCACCGTGGCCGAGCCTGTTGAAACCGGCGAGGATTCGGATGCGGATTCCCGCGATAATCAGCAAGAAAAACACTTGCGCTCCATTTTGAAGGGTGGCTAGACTCCTTAAGCATTCCTAGTTAATGGCGGCCTCGAATATTTACGTCGGTCTTGAAATCGGCACTTCGAAAGTATGCATGGTCGTCGGCGAGGTGCGCAGCGACGGCGCGATCAAGATTCTCGGCGTAGGCCAGCATCCGTCCGCAGGCGTGCGAAAAGGGGAGGTCGTCGATCCTGAAACGGTGCAAACTTGCCTCCACGATGCGCTGATGCGCGCCGAGGAGCGTAGCGACGTGGAAGTGAACACCGTATTCCTCGCCGTGACCGGTTCCCACATTCAGAGCATCAACAACCGGGGCACCATCCGCGTCGCCGACGAGCAGATGGAGATCACCCCGGAAGATCTCGAGGAGGTCAAGAAGATCGCCCGCGACGTCCCGCTTCCCAAGGAGAACGGGTACATTCACTCGATCATTCAGCACTACTACGTGGACGGGCAGGACAAGGTTCTCAATCCACTGGGGATGCTCGGGCAGAAATTGGAGGCCGACTACCACATCGTTCACGGCGTGAAGACGCGCATCCAGAACGCGATCAAGTGCGTGCGCGAGGTGCCTTTGGAAGTGGAGGACATCGTTTTTTCGCCGGTGGCGGCCGCCCAGGTCGTCTTGAACCGCGAAGCGAAAAACGAAGGCGCCCTGCTCATCGACATCGGCGGAGGGACCACCGACTTCATCTGCTTCGTGAACGGCGCCGTGGTTGCGAGCGGATGCGTCGCCGTGGGAGGCGACCACATTACCAACGACGTCGCCCTGGTTCTCAAGATTCCCTTGGCGCGAGCCGAGAAACTGAAAGTGACCCACGGAAGCGCCTCGCTCAAGAACCTGGTGAACCACGAGATCGCGATCGAGGGCGAGACCGGAAAGAAGGTCGACCAGGAAACGCTCAACGGCATCATGAACGCCCGGGTGACCGAATTGCTCACGGTCGTCGCCGAGCCGCTGAAGCAACAGGGGCTCCTCGACAAGCTGGGCAAGGGAATTTTTCTGACGGGCGGCTCGAGCCTCATGAAGGGAATCGGAGAAGTAACGGAGGAAATTTTCGGAATCCCGGTCCAGAAAGGCGGGTCCGCCACCATGTCCGGCCCGACAGCCCTTTTCGAGAATCCGCAGTACGCAACCCCCGTAGGGTTAATTCGTTACGCCCAGTTGCTGGACGAGCAGAAGCCGAAAAAAGGTGCTCTCAGCGGTCTCGGAAGGAAATTCGAACGTATTTTCGGAGGGGGACGGTGAGTTTCAACACCCCTAAGAGTTTGACATTAATGTTGTATTAACGAAGATAGTGACTTCCATGATCGAGTATAACCAGGAAGAGCAGGGGGAAATTCCGGACCGGTCCGAGTTCGGAGTCAAAGTAATCGGGGTGGGTGGTGCCGGAGCCAACGTGCTCGACCGCATGGCTCTGGAGGGTAGCGACGACGCTGAGCTCCTCACTTTGAACACCGACGTCAGAGCGCTTTCGACATCGGTTTCCAGCGACAAGATTCAATTGGGCGCCACGCTGCTCAAGGGAATGGGAACCGGCGGCGATCCTTCCCTCGGGAAGCAAGCCGCTCTCGAGGCGGTCGACGAGATTCGCGAGGCCGTGCGGGGTTACGAAATGATTTTCGTCTGCGTCGGTCTCGGCGGGGGAACGGGCTCCGGAGCCGCTCCCGAGGTCTGTCGCATCGCCCGCGAAGAAGGTATTTTTCTGGTCGTTTTCGCCACCCTGCCGTTTTCGTTCGAGGGCGAACGCCGCATGACGCAGGCCATGGAGGCCCTGACCACGATCGGACGCTACGCCAACGCGGTGATCGCTTTCGACAACGACCGCATGGGCGAGTTGATCGTTCCCAAGGACGGCGTGACCCAGGCCTTCGCCGCAGCCGACAAGATCATCAGCCAGAGCATCCGTGCCACCATGAACGTGGCCTTCCGCCCCGGCATCATTCGCATCGGCATCGACGATCTCCTCTCCGCTCTCGATTCGAGCGATTCGCGCTGCCTCTTCGGCTACGGCGTCGCTAAAGGCGACAACCGGTCGCACGAAGCCGTCGAGCAGGCCTTGAAGTGTCCGCTGCTCGATCGCGGGAAACTGCTCAACGAAGCGCAGGCCGTTCTGGTCCAGGTCGCCGGCGGCGAGACCATGACGCTTTACGAAGTGCAGCTCGTCATGGAGGAAGTGACGAAGCATGTCGGCAGCGGAACCCAGATTCTGTTCGGCACAGGAACCGACAAGCGACTCAGCAACAGCCTCTCGGTCACGATCATCAGCTCCATCGCGGGCCCGAATTCCAAGGAGAGAGAAGAAGTCGAAGAGTCGGAGCCCGAACCGACGGTCAGTCTCGGCATGGCGGACGCTCCCGTCTCGCCGCTTGCCGCCGCCGCCGAGGACGACGAATACCACGAGCAGGTGGTTGAGCCGGACGAGGGCGAGGAAGTTCAGGATTTTCTGCAGAACGATCTGCCGTCCGAAACGGAGGAAGCCCCTCCCGAGATGGCTGACGCCTCCGAACCGGAAGAAGCCGAATCCGCGCCCGAAGCCGAGGCGGAAGAGGGTTCGGCTGTTTTCGAACCGATCGAAGAGCCGTCCGCCGAGGAACGGCCCGCCTACGCGCCGGAGCCGATTGAGCCCGAGGAGTCCCAGTCGGGAGAGACGTTTCCCTCGTGGGCGGAGGAAGATCCGTCCGACGACAGAAACCCGATCGCCCGGGCCCTCGAGACCCCTCGCGATTCCGGGGAAAACTATTCCCAGCCGGTCCACGAACCCATGGGCGAAAACCCTTCGCCCGTGCCTCCCGAGGATTCCGCGCAAAACGAAGACGACCCTGGAGCGGACCACGTCGAAGCCGTCACCGATTCTTCCCAGAAGATCAGGCTAACCCGCATGCTTTCCAAAGGGAATACGGGACGCATCAAGACCCGCGACTCCAAGGGCGACCCCGGCAGCGGACCGGCGTTGCCTCCCACCAAGCCGCCGTCCATGGCCGGCGAACTGGAATCGGCAGAAGAACCCTCCGAAGAAGCCCGTCGCCAGCAGGAGATGCTCCAGCTCGAACCCGTGGCCGGAAAGGGGCGGTTCGCGAAGACGGACCCGACCATCGTCGACGGCGAAGATCTCGACGTGCCGACTTTTCTTCGCAAGAAGAAGTGACCCGCGGTTCCAGGGACGAATTCAAGGCCAGCGCTCCGCGACCGACCCGGCTCTGCCCGGCGGATTCCCAGCGTGCCCGCAACTAGTAGTCCGTCAAACTGAGGGGCCATGAGAGGCTTGCACGGGGGATGCTAGCCGGGGGTCGACCTCGCGCAGCGAGGGAGGGCAGTCGCCGATTCGCCCGTCGAGGGTGGTTCGTCGGAACTTCCACAAGTTCCGGTACTACGTTTGGATTCACGGCGCGTGGCGTAGCGGAAGATGTGAATCTTCCGAAACCCTGTCCGATCGGCGGCTCGATCGGCGGCGGGGCGTTTTCGCTGCTGGACGGCGGTCGCCGATTCGTCCGTCGAGGGTGGTTCCTCGGAACTTTCACAAGTTCCGGGCTACGTTTGGATTCGCGGCGCTTGGCGTAGCGGAAGATGTGAATCTTCCGAAACCCTGTCCGATCGGCGGCTCGATCGGCGGCGGGGCATGTTCGCTGCCGGAGGGCAGTCGAACTCGGGCGGTGCCGCCACCGTGACCGCCTTCGTCGACCGTCAGCGTCGGCATGGTGTACCCTCTTCGCGCCGGGAAGTTTCTCGGGAGAAAGAGGGTTCGGTCGAGGATCGGACAGGGTTCAGTACGGGGGCCGGAGGGCTCCCGATCCCGCTCACGCACCGCCCGCTACTCGCCCTTTCCGAAACGGATCAGCTTCTCGCTCCGCGTTTCTCCTTGGTAGAACGCGACCCGGAGGTAGACGTCCCCGCCGCAGATCGTGGGCGTGGCGAAGACTTCGTCGCCGACCTTGCTTTGGGCGACCATTTCGAGTCCGGCGGGATCGGCTTTGAAGACGAAAAAATCGCCGGACTCGTTGACGGCGTGAATGTTTTCCCCGACCAGCACCGGAGAGGCGGAAAAGGTGCCGCCGAGTCGGGCTTTCCACTTTTCCTCTCCGGTGGCGGAGTCCCAGCAGATGCCGATGCCGCTGTCCATGGTCGCGTAGAGATGGCCGTCCTTGACCAGCATGGAGGGAACGTAGACGCGCTCGTTCGTTTCCCAGACGATCTCGCCGGAACCATCGGCGGCGATGGCGGCGACGTGGCTCTTCGGATAGCCGCCGCTGGAGAAAATACGCTGTCCGTCGGTCACGGTGGAGGTGACGCATTCGGTGGTGGCGCCGTCGATTTCCCAGTTGGTCTTGCCCGTGAGCGGATCGAAGCTGGAGACTTTCTCGGTTCCTATCATGAATAGCTGGGTCTTGCCGGCGGCCTCGAGAATGATCGGAGACGGGTAGTTCGGCATCTCGGGCCGGTCGATGCGCCAGGCTTCCTCGCCGGTTTCCTGGTCGAAGGCGACGATGGCGCCGCCGCCCTTGTTGTCCGCTGACACGATGACGAGATTTCCGTAGATGGCGGGCGACGAGCCGTAGCCCTGGTGGACGACGTAGTCGGAGATCTTCTTCTGCCAGAGCTGGTTGCCGGCGCGGTCCAGAGCGGTGGTGTAGGCGGCGGCGTCGTTGAGAAAGTTGATGAAAACGCGTTCGCCGTCGCAGGCGGGCGTGCCGGACGCCCACGAGGCCTTCTTGTTGCCTTCCTGGGTGAAGCCCCCTTCGTGAATCAGCGTCGACCATTTCGCTTCGCCGGTGGCGCGATCGAAGCAGAGAACGGACTGAGTTTCCTTTTCCTCGTCCGCGGCGGCGAGAAAGACCTGGTCATCCACGACGATGGCGGACCCGTGGGATCGCCCCGGCAGATCGACCGACCATTTGATGTTCTCCTCTTTTCCGTAATCGGTCGGCGGATCCTGGTCCGGCGCGGCGACGCCGTTGCGGTCGGGGCCGCGCCACCACGGCCAGTCGTCGGCCTTTGCGGAGAGGGAAAACGATAACGACAAGGCTAGGAACAGAGCGAGGCGGGGGATGGCTTTGATCGGCATGGGAGCATTGAAGCCTAAAGACCGGGCTCCTCCAAATCCCTTTTGTGTGACTTGAGGTTTTTCGCCGTCTCTTTCCAGACCGCCGGATCGGGAACGACGAGCATCGCATCCATGAGTGCCTGGACCGCATTCCGGCACCGGGGTCAGAATCGTTTCGTGAAGCCGCCGAACACGCCGAGGTCGTCCGAGTTGTCGTTCAACCCGACCTGTGCGCCCCAGTCGAGGACGAGATCGTCGTTCAGCCAACAGGTGAATCCTCCGGCGAAGTAGGCTTGATAGGGGCTCGGCCCCGTGATGCCGATATATTCGGCGAAGGTTCCGAACCGGTCGGTGAGATCGATTCCCAGCACGGCGGAGTGAAGAAACTCGATGTCGTGGCGATCCGCCGCTTCGTCGTACACCGCATCGAACTCCGCCATCAGTCCGAGCCCGACTCCGTCGCTCAGGTCCATCGCGAAGGGAATGATGAGTCCGCCCTCGACCTCGCCGTTGCTTAGCTCGGTGTCGGTGGGAATCTTGACGAAGGGAAACAGGGCCAGCGCCGTATCGCCGCCGTCGTTGCCCCAGACATTGTACTTCAGCCGGAGCTGAACATCGCCGAAACCCTCCGCGCCGGAGCCGGTCTCGGGGTCTTCCCGGGTATAGGTGTCGAAGACGATTTGCAGATCCGTGTCGTTGGTCAGCCCGATCTTGAAATTCGTCGCCATCACGGTGTAGGCGTCGCCGCCGCCGTCGCGGCGCCAGTCGAAATAGCTGGCCTCGACGACGAAGGCGCCCGCGTCGACGGTGAGGGGACTTTCGGTGGCGTCGGGCCGGTCGGGCGACAACTCCCGCCACAGCTCCGGTGGCGTCGGATCGAAGAGGTGGTAGCGGCTTTTGTCCGGCGGCGTGCTTTCGTAGGGCGCGGTCGCTTCCGGGCCCGCCACGGCTCCGTTCGCGAGGATCGCCATTCCCACGGCCGCGGCAGCAAATCGGGGTGACAGAGTGGATTGATATCGATTTTTCATGCGGTTCCTTTTGGGTTGGGTTGGTTGATTGAGAAATCTTCCGGACCGGCTTCCAGCCCTTCCACGCCTCGCCGCAGCCGGCGCGGGATCAGCCCTTCGGCGGGACTGAAAAGCCAGGCGAGAGCGAAGAGGACGCCGGCGGTCAGGGCGATCATGCCGGAGGTGGTGGTGCTGTCGAACCCGAGCCACCCGGGCACGAGGAGCGCCGCGACGTGTCCGACCACGGCCGACAGAATCGCCGCTCCCAGCGCGATGAAAATCATCGGGAGCAGTCGACGGGTCAGCAGCAGCGCGGTGGCCGGCGGGACGATGAGCATGGCGATGACGATGATGCTTCCGACCGATTCGAAGGCGGCGACGGTGGTGACGGCCACCATGGTCATGAGCAGGTAGTGGAGAAGGCTCGACGAAAACCCGAGTGTGTCGGCGAGTTCGGGGTCGAACGAGCTGAGCTTGAGTTCCTTGAACAGCAAACCGACGACGAACGCGTTGGCGAGAAGGACGACTCCGTTCACGAGGGCGGCCCGCGGTATGCCCAGTCCACCGATCGTCACGGTGTCGAGCGGTGCCAGTTCGATCGCGCCGTAGAGGACGCAGCCGGGGTCGAGATCGACGTGGTCGGCGGCTTGTCGGATCAGGAGCAGTCCGAGAGCGAACAGCGTGGTGAAAACAATCCCCATCGCGGCGCCGCGATCGACGTTTCCGAAGCGGCTGATCCACTGCGTGAATACCGCCGTGAGCACGCCGGCGATGGCGGCGCCGACGAACATCGAGACGCTGGCCCGCGCCCCGGTGAGGAGAAAGGCGATGGCGATGCCGGGCAGGACGGCGTGGCTGATGGCGTCTCCCATCATGCTCATCTTGCGCAGGACGAGAAAGCAGCCCGGCAGGGCGCAGGCCATGGCGCACAGCGCGCCGACCACGACGATCCAAGTATCGAAACCCGTCCAGTTCATCTCGCGGCGTTTTCGGGTTCGATGGCATGCGGGCTGGCCGGCATGGGAACGGAGACGTCGCGCCGGCCGAGGTCGGCTTCGAGTTGGCTCACGAGTTCCGCGCCGAGGATGTGTTCCACCATGTCGGCGTCCCGGTCGACGTGGCTCGGAGCGATGTCGGCGTGTTTGATGAGGTAGGTTTCCCAGAGCCGGTGGTTGCGGGTGACGCGGGCGCCTTCTCCGAAACCGGATTCGGAAAGGCGCAGCCGCCCCGGGCCGGCGGGTTCGAGGTGGTCCTCGCGCTTGGCCACTCCGAGAATTCTTCGCAGCTGAAACGGCGACCACGACCGCTTGCGAAGCAGGTCCTCGAAGGAGAACGCCTCGTTGCGGACCTCTCCGGCTTTGGATTGTCCTTCGAGAATTTCGAAGGCGGCTCGCAGGAAGTGCTGCCGGTCGACCTTGCGGCGCAGCGAACGCTGCCGGAACCACCTCGGGACGACGCCGCGCGCCGGGGCGAAGAGCATGCTGAGGAGAAAAAGCACGCCGGCCACGAGCACGATGACCGCTCCGGCCGGCAGGCGCGGAGCGAGCGCGCTGAAGGACGCGCCGAGCCATCCGCTCGCGCCGCCGATGAGCGCGGCCAGCACCAGCATGAGGGACAGTCGATGGGTCCAGAACCGCGCCGCGGCGGGCGGCGTGATCAGGAGAGCGATGACGAGAATGAGCCCGACCGACTGCAGGCCGATGACCGTGACCGCCGTCACCAGGGCGAGCAGGAGGACGTCGAGAAGGCGGGTGGGCCATCCCTGCGCGGCGGCGTAGCTTTCGTCGAAACACAAGAGGAGGAATTCCTTGAGGAAAACCACGGAAGCCACCGAGACGATTCCGGCGGCCGACGCGATCAACACGAAGTCGCCGTGGACCATCGAGGCGGTTTTTCCGTAGATGAAGGACTCCAGTCCGGCGGAACTTGCTCCCGGCATTCCCTGAACCATCCGCAGCACGGCGACGCCCGTGCCGAAGAATACGCTGAGGACGAAGCCCATGGCGACGTCGTCGCGCAGTCGCGTCGTGTTCCGGATCAACAGCATGGTGAGGAGACCGGCGATGCCCGAGAGGGTTGCCCCGAGGAGCAACCCGGGCAGGGACCTGCCCGACAGGCCCATCGAAACCATCACGGCGAAGGCGATGCCTATGCCCGGCAGGGTGGCGTGGGAAAGCGCGTCGCCCATGAGCGAGCGTTTCCGCAGGAGCAGGAACGAGCCGACCAGGCCGGCGGCGACTCCGAGGAGGGCGGTGGTGACGACCACGAGCCGGGTGTTGTAGTTCTGCAGCAGCAGCACTTCGACGATGTCGGCGAGCTCGGGCATCGAAAAATCAGGAGCGAACTTGCCGCAGCGCTTCGGCGGCGTCTTCGAGCAGGCTGAGCCGGCCCCCGTAAGTCTTCTGGAGGTTCTCGCGGGTGAAGACCTCCTCGGTCGGCCCCGCGGCCACGACCCGCATGTTCAGCAGGACAACCCAGTCGAAATATTTCGAGACGGTGGCGAGATCGTGGTGGACGACCAGGCAGGTCTTGCCCCGCGCGTTGAGGTTCTTCAGCAGAGCGACGATGGCCTCTTCGGTGAGCGCGTCGACGGCGGCGAAGGGTTCGTCCATCAGATAGAGATCCGCGTCCTGAACCAGGGCCCGGGCGAGAAAGACGCGCTGCTGCTGGCCGCCCGAGAGCTGGCTGATCTGACGGTCCGCGAGCTGGGCGATGCCGACTTCCTCGAGCGCGGCCATGGCGGCGTCCCGCTGCGTTTTTCCGACGCGCTTGAACCACCCGAGCTTCCGGTAGGTCCCCATCGCGACGACGTCGAGCGCGTTGACCGGAAAGTCCCAGTCGACGCTCTCCCGCTGCGGCACGTAGCCGACCAGGCGCCGGTGTTTCCGATAGGGCTTCCCGTAGATGTGGGCCCAGCCGGAGGTTTTCGGAACGAGATCGAGGCAGGCTTTGAGCAGCGTGCTCTTACCCGCGCCGTTGGGACCGACGACCGCGACCAGCTTGCCTTCGGGAATGTTCAGTTCCACGTCCCAGAGCACCGGCTTGCGCTGGTAGGCGACCGTGAGATCGTGAATCGCCAGTGGAATCCCGGGCGGGTGTTCCGGTCGTTCGTCCTGGGTGGGCGGGAGGAGAGGGGAGGCTGATTTCACGGGAGCCATAGGTCAGGGCGTGTTGTCGAGTTGTTCCCGGAACCCCCCGTCCGGCGGCGAGCCGCCCAAGGCGCGGGCGATCGTGGTGACGTTGTGGTCGATCATGCCGATGTAGGTGCCCTCGTAGGTGCCGGCCGGCCCCATGGCGTCGGAGAAAAGCTCGCCTCCGATTTCGATCCGGTGGCCTTTCGCTTCGGCGCCTTCCACCAAGGCCCGCACGTTCTTGTCGGAGACGGAGGTCTCCACGAAGACCGCCGGTATTTTTCTGTCCGACAGAAAATCGATGAGGGCCTCGATGTCGTGGACTCCCGCTTCCGACTCCGTGCTGATTCCCTGGATCCCGCGAACCTCGAGGCCGTAGGCGCGCGCCATGTAATTGAAGGCGTCGTGCGCCGTCACCAGGACCCTGTGTTCCTCGGGGATGGTCTGGATCACCTCCTTGGCGTAGGCGTCGAGCGCCTCCAGCTTCTCGCGATAGGCGGCGGCGTTGCGCCGGTAGATCTCGCCGTGCTCGCCGTCGAATTCGGACAGCGCCTTCTCGACCACGTCGACCGCCCGGATCCACCCCTGAACGTCCATCCACACGTGCGGGTCGTAGTGATCCAGCTCGTCCGTCAGGATATAATCGGACTGGTCGAGGATCTCCTCGGTGACCGCGAACACCGGCTTGCCGCTGCGGGCAACGCGAACGAGGACGTCGCCCATCTTCCCCTCCAGCATGAGGCCGTTGTAAAATATCACGTCCGCCGCCTGGAGTTCCTTGACGTCGACGCTGGTGGGTTTGTAGAGGTGCGGATCGACGCCCTCTCCAATGATGCCGGTGACTTCGGCGTGTTCACCGGCGACCTGTCGCACGATGTCGGCGATCATTCCGACGGTGGCGGCGACCCGGTAGGCGTCGCCCGGTTCGCGTTCGTCGGAACCGCAGGAAAGAAGCAGCGCGGAAGCCGAAAGAATCAGGCAAGCTCCGATGCGGCGGAATGGGTGGAGGAGTCTTCTCATAAGTTTGTTGGATCACTATTTGATTGTCTGCTTGATTAGTCAAGATAGAATTATTGAGCATCGCAACAAACGGGTGTATTGTCTCGGCGCATGCCATCCAGTACCGTCGAAAACTACCTGAAAGCCATTCTTCGCCTGCAACGCGCCGGGGACGGATCGGTTACCGTCGGCGAGATCGCTCGGGAGTTGGCGGTGACGCCGGGAACGGTCACGACGATGATGCGGCACCTCAGCGACCGCAAGCTCGTCGACTACGCGCCTCGGCGGGGTCTGAAGTTGCTTCCCGAAGGCCAACGATCCGCGATGAAGGTCGTTCGCCGTCATCGGCTGATCGAATCCTTCCTGGTCCAGGTCATGAAGCTGGATTGGTCGGAGGTGCACGAGGAGGCGGAAATCCTCGAACACGTCGTTTCGGACCGCCTCCTCGACCGCATCGACGCGATGCTGGGCGAGCCCACCCACGATCCGCACGGGGATCCGATTCCGGACCGCGACGGACGCATCGCCGAAGTCGAGGCGACGCCGCTCGCGGAAGCGGAGGCCGGCAGCTATCGCGTGGTGCGGGTATCCGATGACGATTCGGCCTTGCTCGGGTGGCTTTACGACAAGGGCGTCTCCATCGGCACCGAGTTCCGACTGCTCCATCCCGATCGGGCGGGCGGCATTCTCGAGATTGCGCGGGACAAAGGGGACAAGCTGCAGATCGGCGTCAACGTGGCGGAACGCGTCTTCGTGGAGCTCGTCTGAGAGACCCCGGGGAGCACGGAGCGAAGCGCGTCGATCCCCCGCAAGCCGGGAGTTTTTCCTTGCCAACGGAGGATAATCAACCAAGGTAACCGCCCGCAAAAGCTTGCGGAAAAGGACAGGTGTCTGAGTGGTTTAAGGAGCACGCTTGGAAAGCGTGTGTAGGGGAGACTCTACCGTGGGTTCGAATCCCACCCTGTCCGCCATCCTAAAAATCAAGGAGTTACAAAAGGTTTACGGCTCGACTGGCAACGAGGGTGGCAACAAATCAAATCAAGTAGGCTGGGTAGGGGCGGAATTGCGGCGCTTCACGCCTCACCAACGCTGTTCGCGGTAAATGACTTTCGAAGTCGGCTTGAAACGCGCCCTCCAGGAACCGAAAACTTCGAGCTGCGTCCAAATTTCTGATTCGAAGTCGGGAAACGGAGAGTTTGGAATCTCGCCGCAAGTCTCCGCGTAGTACCATTGGCGGGCGGCGAATACGTGAGGATGCCGCAACAGGCGGCTGCAACTGGCGTAGGCTCCGTTGAGGCTCGCCGCCGAAGGAAATGCCTTCCGATACGCTTCGACATAACCGGGAAATCCTGTCGCTCGACTGCCTCCCTTTATGCTCGTGCAGACAGAGAACATGGCGAACCGCTGGTGAGTTGCCTTGATCGGCTTTTCGAGTTCACGTCTCCAAGGTGGGAGTTTCGCTGCCTGACATTCGCTAAGGCTCGCAATTTTTGACGGCCTGCCGGTTCTGGGCTTTCGCTTCTCGATGACGATGAATCCGAGAGACTCCGCTTCCTCGATCTCGTGGCGGAAGATTGAGAATCGCCGGGTCAATTGGCGAACGGTCTCGGCTCCGCCCTGCCGTTCCAAGACAGACAAGATCCGGTTGAGCCTCTCTCGACAAAACTGCATAGGAAGATTCTACAATACTGGGGCGATTATTCAGTAAACGATTACCGTTGAGCATCCTTGTCTTGCGATTACTCTCCAGGATTTGGCGGCCCGGTTTATAGCGGAGCGGATACCGCCAAAGCGAATGACCGAGCAATGCGATTACGAAAAAGCGCAACGATCGACCCCGGAACGACACGGGTTTCGGACTCCCGCCGAGCTAGTCAAAAAAACTCCTATCGACCCTGCCCTTCATTGTTGATCCCGAGTCGTCGGTTTGATTTCCGAGTGCAAGAACGCATTCAATTCATCCTTGAACATTGCCTCGCTTTCGTTCATCAAGCCAACTGATCCATCTTCATGCTTTCCCGAGACGAGGCGAAGAATATTTGCCGCCTTATCGATTCTAGTCTGAGGTTCGTCAGTGCGAATAATTTGGACTAGGAAGCCTGTGGCTGTCGCCAGAGCGAACGAAAACGTGCCCGTTCGTATTCCTGATGTTCCTCCCGACTCGCCTTCGATTGTACCCACGAGTGTAGGATGAATTGCTTTACTGAGCCAATAATAATGTTTCTCGTAGACTCCCTCCATCTTGGCCAATTTTGCGATCTCCCATACTTTCAACGCTGTGGGATTCGATTGTAGAGAGTGATCGGCGCAAAGTTCTTCTCGTAAGTTGCGCAGTTCGGTAATGAGATCGGGGTCAGAGGAAGAAGCAATCTTTTTCAGCAAGTCGTTGATTTCCGAGATGCACTGAAGGGCTGCAAATGATCGATCAGACAAGATTGCTCCCAGTGAGAAGACGCTCTCAAGAATAGAACGAAGAACTACGGGTGATCCGTGAAATCCTCCCTCTGCCTCCAACAGAATGAAATCACCGGATAGCTCGTTTATATGTCTAGCGAGTCGATATGCGAAGTTCTCACGAATTGATACTCCATCCTTCTCACTCAAGCTCTGGTATGCGCTCTCGAGCGTGGATTCGAGAAGCTCTTTTGCTTCCGATGCGATTTCATCAAAATCCATTTCTTGGGGATAAAACTATTGATCAGTGATTTCTTGAAAGTTTACCGCCTTTTCACAATTGCAGTCAAAACTATTCCCTTCCCAGGGCAGCTTCCCGTTGAGGATCGGGCGAGATTCGCCAAAGAGGGTTGAGTTTCTCGTTTTGCCTCGCCACTCTACCCGCCAATGGCACGCGAACATTTCAGCGAAAGACTTCTCAGAAAAGTCGGAGTCCCTGTGTTCGTCTTGTATGGCGTCGGCGTCCATTCCCTCGCTGTCGGGGTAGCCTACGCCGCAAGCGGAAACTGGTGGGCGCTAGGGACGTTTCTACTGCCGGTCCTATCGTGGGCTTGGCGGGCGGTGAAATGCCCGTTTCCCCATTTCGAACCACTCCTCGCGTGGTCGGGTGGAATGTGGGCGGTATTGGCGGCGCTGATTTGTATGGGTTTACGTGGCAGCGATCAAAGCTAAAGCTGGCTCACTTGACCTGAGACCATGCTATCGGTCTAGACTAGAGATACAAAATTCCATAATTCATCTGACTCTCACCGAGTTAGGGTGGGGGTGTCCAGCGCCTTGTTGTTAGCGCTCTTTTTCCTCACGCATCTTTCGCTCAAATTCTCGAAGCTTTCTCTTCTGCCGGTATTGGGGAAGATTCTGAATCTCGCGTTCCAAACTCTCAAGGCCTTCGATGAGTTCGTCAGGTATAAACCCTTTTGCCGCCATATCGAATGCTAACGGGAGCGCATCGCCTTCGTTACGTGAGTACAGCCCTAGGTATTTTGTAAAGTAATTCGGATTCATTGTAAGGCTCATGGCCTCACTTTCTCGGATTTCGTGATCAAGCCGGTGTAAGCGTTTGTCTCTCGTTAGAAGCCACCACTGGCGACTGGATCCCGGGCGGCTCCTGAGTTGTTCTGTTAGCAAGAGGATCTTCGCGTCATTGCGGGACAGCTCTATCAACAATTCCTTCGTGAACTTCTGCGGCCTTCGCGCATAAAGAACGGATGTCAGCGCCTCAAGTCGCTCGTGGTCTATTTGGTTTCGCTCATCGTCAAACTCATCGAATTCAACCCCCAACTCCGCCTTAAGGAACTCCTTTAAATCCAAGCGAGGATCGTCAAACCCACAAAATGCCTCAGAGAACTGCTCGAATCCTGTAAATTGACCTCGGTTATGATAAAGGTAAGCATCTACTAGCTCTGAATTTCCGTAAATCTGTTGACCTCTCAGTTTCGCTTTAAAGATACCGCGAGCTGTTCTAATTTGGGCGTAGAGTTCTGTTATGGTCTCAGATGTCGCGAAAAGTTCCGTGTCAAGATCTCGACATTGATGAAGCATCTTTATCACAGACCTTTCTTCTGATGGTCGGATGTAATCACAAAGGCATTGAACTAAAATATTCGTATCAAGGAGAATTTTACACGCGCTTACTAAGCGGGCGACCGAGTCGCGGATCTTGTCAAGTTCTTGAATCGAGAAGAGGAATTCGTAGGTCCTTGAAGCCTTATTTAGATATTGCTGAATCGCGGTAGTGGGTGTAGAAAAGCATTTGTCTAGTAACGGGGGAAGGATGTCGATTTGCTCAAGTCGCGAATGACTCTCGTCCGTAAGCAAAGAGACCGAATTATCTGAGAACTGCGCCTCAACAAACTCGAATAGTGACAGGCTGTTGGCTCCGCTATAATCCCTCGATGAAATAGCGCTCACTGAGTCATCGGCGGATTTATAGAGGTACGCCAAAGCAAGGGTAAAAATGTCCTCAAGGAAATGCTTTTTTTCTACTGCGTAATCGATTTCATTTTCGGAGATATGCGCGTCTAACATTTCCCCCATGTCTTCCGTAGCGTTCCTACGAAGTTCAGAAATCTCAAGGTATCGATCGGACAGTCGCTCTCGTTCGCTGAATTCAAGTGTAAATCCGTCTTTACTTTTATGGTGCTTAATTCTTCCATTCCGAGATGAGAGTCGGGAGAGCATACCGTCTACCCTAGCCTTGATGGTATCGGTGGGATGAGAGCGGATCATCTTAATGAAGTCGTCGTGGATCTTCGATCGAGATTTCGGATTGTCGGGATTCGCGGCTCGTAGAGAATATTCAAGTAGTGCCTCCATCCCAATTTTTTCCAAAGATTTTCCGTCGTTTCTCGTCACTAATTCTGCTGAGAGAGCTGTAAGAGCGGCCTTTACTTCGGGGTCTGCTTGAGGCGGGCCTAAACTTTCCTCGGCAACCGCACGTGTGGTAATAGGATCGCAATACTTTCCTGCGAATTCTTCACATGCGGAAAGTGTGCTGCTTGAACTATTCGCGTTGGCAACAAAATAGCTACGGTCGCGAATGTCGAGCGATACACCGTTTGATCTTGCATACTTACGAACGTCAGTCGCGCGTGCGATAATGCTCTTGCTCGTGCAGTAAATGAGTTCTTTCACATCAAAATCATTGTTTTTCAATGTAGCGATCGTCTTCTTGATCTTATCTTCCCATTTTTCGGTGATGGAGTATTGAAGAAAAGTTGTCTCGTTCTCTTGAGAAGAGTAAATGACCGCGTCTCGTCCGCGGTCGTGGACTCCTCCGACGGGGCGCAATCCTTCAATCTCAGATGAGAGAAATGCGTTACAGAAAACTTCAAAGTCCCAACCGCCCGTTGCCGAAACATGGTTGAGCGCAAAAGTGATCCGTTCAGTTCTAATCATGGGTTTTTGTCTGGATTTTCCTCGGTGTCGCTCATCTTAGTTTTGGCAAGTGTTCCCCGACGGCACGTTTCGTTCAATTTGTGGAGAGTTTTGTGCGAAACAGCGAACGCCTTTGGCGGTGATTATCCAATCTTCGCCGCGATCTTATCGAAATCGCCCGCGGTCGGCATGACGAAAAGGCACTTTCCTTCGCTGCGGGCTTCCCATACGGCTCCGATGGCTCGCTTTTCCTCGCTGTCGGGCGAATCGTAGAGGTGGCCTCCCTTGTATTCGACCGCGAGAATCCGACCGTCCACGAGCTTGCAGACGAAATCGGGATAGAAGAATTGTCGCGAGGTGAGGAGCCGGAAGGACGTTTCCCGCTGCGAGAGATTCCGGACCCAAAATTCAACCTCGGGCATCTGGTCGAGATACTTCGCGCATTTGAACTCCTCGCCCAGCTTGCCGCTGCTCGGGGTCTTCTCATGGAGTTCCCCCGGCCTCGGGCCATAGTAATGCTTCTTGAAAGGAAAACTCCCGTCGTAGAGCCAGCTTGGCTCGTAGAGCGTTTCCTGAAAGTTGACGGAGACTTCCTCGGTGACAGTGAGGGCGGAATCCGAGAGCAAGAGCGCTTGGTGCGCTTCCTTCCTTTCGGCCTCGCGGTGGGCTTCGATCCGGTCGCGCACGATGTCTCGGAGCCGGTAGCGGTCGAGCACCAGTAGAGACACGTCCTCGATTCCCTTCGAGGCCATGAGTCCCCGGACGCTCTTGCGGAGGTATTCGGTCGATTCCGAGACCGGAATGTCCTGGTGCCGGATTTTTCGGTCGAGCCATGCCACGAGCTGCTCGACGGTCCAGTCCGTGTTCCGAGCGAATGCCATCACCTGTTGGTGTAGCTGCGCGACGAAATCCGTTTCCTCGTCCTCTCCGACCTTCCCACCCTCGATCTTGCCCTTGTCGCCGAGAAAGATCAATCCGGCGCTTCCGGCTTTCCGCTGAGTGGGGTCGTAGGCGTCCGGTAGGTTCGCGTCTTTCGCGGAGAGCTTCCACGGGTGTTCCAGGAGAAAGGTTTTCTCGAACTCGAAATATTCATCCTCCTCCCGGATACTGAGGAGCGGCACGAGAAAGTCTAGCTGGCGCTCATACGGCGTTGGCGGGCGTGGCTTCCCGTCGCCCCCCATCGCCTTTTCCACCTCGCGGACCATCTCGGCCACCTCCCGCACCTGCTTCCGCGCCTCGGGCGTTTTGACGCATTCCTCAAGAGATTCGATCTCGTCGTCGGAAAGTGGAGTCACGACGGTGATGGTTCCTTCCTTTGGCTCGATCCGGACCTTGCCCTCGAGAGCGGTCGCCTTCGCGGTAGCGGCTTCCTCGTCGATGTTTTCCGCCCCGATGGCGGCCGTCTGTGGTTGCACTCCGAGCGGGAGCGTTCCGGTGCCTCCGGGAATTACGATTCGGTGCGCCTCCGTTCTAGTATAGCCGTTCGATTCGAGAGCGTCGACCAGTTCGGAAAGCACGTCTTCCAGCGAGGGCGAAACGGAAAGGACGTAGCCGCAATTCAAATCAGGGTGCGTCTTCTTCTTCACCTTCGGGAGCCGGAGAATGCGTCCGACGATTTGTTCGATGGCGGTTGCGGAGCGGCTTTCCTTGAGGCTGCAAAGCACGTAGGCAAAGGGACAGTCCCAGCCCTCGCTGAGCTTCTGCACCGTGATGATGACGCGGACGGGACACTTTGGCGACTCGATCTCGGAAATCTCCTTGAGTTCGTCCTTCGTCCCGACGGAAATCACGATCCGATCCCGCTCGACTCCGAAGTCTTCGACCAGTCTTTCGCGGAGTGGTTCGCACTCGTCCACCCTCTCGGCCTGAATCAGGAGAATGGGCCGGATGTATTCGCCGGTCGATTGCCGTTCCGCCTCGGCAAGCTTTTCGAGATCCTTTCGGAGAGAGACGGCCTCCAAGAGGAGCTGGTCTTTCTGTCCCTTGTCGCGGCGCACGACGCGGAGAGGGAGCTTCACCATGTCCTCGCTGGCGAGTTCGGCGGCGGAGACCTGGTGCAGGACGTTGGACGGGTGCTTCTTCTTCGCGGGGGTGGCGGTGAACTCGACGATGCACGAGGGGCGCACGTCGGCGAGCGCGGCGAAGGAAAGGTCCGTGCGGGCGTTGTGGGCCTCGTCCACGATCACGACGGGTCGGCGGAGTCGGAGGGCGTTGACGAGCGAGGGAATCGGCTTCCCGTCCGCTCCGGGAATCAAATCGTCGGCGGCTCCCTCGGGGAGGTTCAGGAAATGCTCGGAGAGAGCACCGGCCTGGGAATGAACCTTCCGCCCGGTCGGATCGTCCGCCCGGAAAGCCTGGATGGTGGAAACGATCACGACGGTTTTCCCATCGGCGACGGCACGGGAGAGCGAGAGCGCTTCAGTGATTCGGAGGACTTCCACGTCTCCACAAACGGTTTCGAGAGCGCGGCGGTAAGGGTGCCGGGGATCGCGGAGCGCGTCGGCGGTCTGGTCGAGAATGGTCGTGCTGGGAACGAGCCAGAGGACGACGCTCCGGTCCGCTTCGAGAAACTCGGTCTCCGCCAGTCCGCACGCGTGGCAGGCGAGAAGCGTCTTCCCTCCGCCCGTGGGGACGCGAAGACAGACGTAGGGCATCTTCGACGGGAGACCGGCCACGGAGACCGGGAGGTATTGAAGCGGCTCCTGGAATTGCCGCTGTGTGATTTCGCCGAAAGCGGAAGCGGGATCGCTGGTCCGCGCCACAAGTCGGAGATAGTCCCCGAGCGATTCGAGACAACGAGCCTGGTAATCCTTCAGAGCGATCATGAGACTTTGATTTCGTAGGGTGTCTGACGGACGATGATTCCCTCTTTCCGGAGCCGCTCCGGCCCGATCCGGCATCCGGCGCAGTAGATGACGCGGGAACCATTGAAGGGCGGTAGCTCCGCGAGGATTGCACGGGTGAGGATGTTTCCCCCTCCGGGAGACTTGTCCTCCAGAATCCCATTGTAGAGGAGAAAAATTCCCGTGCCCCGGTAATTGCCGAGAAACGGTGTCCGCTCGACGCGTTGCTTCGGGAGCGGTTCGCCGGTTTCGGTGAACCAGACGTGGCGGGCGAGTTCGCCGAAGGTGACGGATTTTCGGATTTCGCCGGTTTCGTCGAAGAGCGGTTCGCCGAGTTGGCAGTAGCGGAAACTCCCCCCGTAGCCAGATACCTCCTCGCCCTTTCGGTTGGCGTATCCTGTCGCAACTCGGGAAACTCTCTCGGACGTGATTTCCGATGCAATTTGGCTATCCATTTCAACAAGGATGAAACGTCGGCGTCCCTCGTCCATTTGGTTGAGCTTCAACACAGCGTGCCCGGTTGTTCCCGATCCTGCGAAGGAGTCGAGAATAAGATCATCCTTGCCAGTGGCAAAGCTAATCAGTTCAACGATAAGTTCTGACGGTTTCGAGAAACCGAAAACCCTCTTTGCTTCAGGGAAAATTGCACGTAATTCATTCGCGCCAAGACGAGTATCCATCTCGATCAAGCTCGGTAGCTTTGCCTTGTATTCATGAGCGTAGAGTTTGATCTCAATGATCTTGTTGTGATCCTCTCCGAAGAGAATCCTCCGCTCTGAGAGAAGGCGCTCCATCGTTTCTTCGGGGAACCGATAGCCCATAAGAGGTTGCTGGCAGGGCATTTCGGTGACGGGATGGATTACGTCGTATCGATAGCCTTCTTTGCCGGGGTTGTGGACGCTCTGACTTCCAGTGAAAATTCCTCCATCGTCGATGTATTTGTATCGGTCGAATGGCCACATGAACGCCTTGTTCTCGCGGAACCATCTGGTGTAGGCCGCTTGCCTTTTCTCCAAGTCGGGAAATCGTTTCTTGAAGTCGCGGGATACTTTTTCTAGCCGCTCCTTTATTGGGAGTTTGGCTGATTTCCAGACTCGTTCGAGTTTCCGATTTTCTCTGGCATAGCAAAGCAAATACTCGTGCTCTTCCGAAATTCTCGTCGGATTGTTGTCGGTAACATTCTTCCAAACGATTGAACCAACGAAATTCTCTCGTCCGAATATCTGGTCGAGGATGAATCGCAAAGAAGTGACTTCCCGACCATCAATCGAGACGAAAATTACCCCATCCTCCCGCAATAATTCCTTCAACAGCGCCAGCCGCGGATACATCATGCAAAGCCAGCGGTCGTGCCGGTCGAGCGTCTCGCCCTCCTTGCCGACAGTCTCGCCGATCCATTGCCGGATGACGGGAGAGTTCACGTTGTCGTTGTAGGCCCATCCCTCGTTTCCCGTGTTGTAGGGGGGATCGATGTAGATGCACTTCACCTGGCCCGCGTAATACGGAAGAAGAGCCTTCAGCGCGACGAGGTTATCGCCCTCGACGATGAGGTTCCCGCTCCCCGGATCGCCGCAGGAAAGATCCGGAACGTCCTTCAGAAGCCGAAACGGCACCGTGAGGTGATGATTCACGACGGCTTCCTTCCCGATCCAGTTCAGCGTGGGCATTCTCTCCGGTTTCCTTCGGTGCGGTTCAACAGGGTTCGCCCGCCCGCCCAACCCTCTTTGGTCGGCCTCCCGGAACGGAGCGCGACCAGTGAACACGGGAGAGCGAGAGGGCGCAAGCAGTTCTCCGATTGATTGCCATCGAGGTCGACGAGTGCGAAAAGAGCGAAAAGAGCGAAACAATCCGACCTCTCTTCGCCTAATTCGCTTATTTCGCGGTTCCCGTGAGTTTCCATATTTCCCGGTCGGCTCCTCCCGTTCTCAGCTTCGTCGGGAAGGCGGCTCCGGCTTTCTGAAGAATTTCAAGAGCCTTGTCGAGTTGGGTTTTCGTGGCGTGGTTCGCGAAAACGACTCTGTTCATTTCCGTTCGTGTCATTCCTTCGGGGCGGTGCCGAAGGGCGTTATAGATCTTGTCTGCGTCGGGGTGGTTGAACGGTGTTCCGAAGATCCATCCGGCGGTCTGGTCGCAATATCGCCAAAGGGCGAGACCGGCGCGAAGGCTTGTTTCGCTGGTCTTTTCCTCTCCAAGGAGGAGAGAGTAGCAGAGGGCCAGTCGCCGAACGTGGGCCTCGGCTCGACCGATGACGGCTCCGAATAAACCTGGCTTTCCGTCCGAGAGTTCCCGGTAAACGGTGTGCCAGAGTTCCAGCGCTGTCGGAGAAAGCGGTATCTCTCTTTCGCCTCCGGATGTCGCTTGATCGAGGGCGGCTTTCAGAATTGCGATCTCTTGGGATACGTGGTCTGGAGAAATCTCGCCTGCTTCCGGAAGAAACTTGGAGCGTTCCGCATAAACCCACAGAAAACGGTTCGCGAATCCGTTTTCGCAGTCGGTCCCGGTGAGGAGATCGGAAGCCTCCGCCTTGGTGATGTGAGCCACAACGGAAATGTGGGGAGCGGTCGCCCGGTCAGGTGAGTTCCTCGTCATGCTCCGAAGGTCGTTCCCGTCCCAAGCGTCGCGAAGGACGGCGGAAAGCGAATTGGTCTGGCCCTTCATTCGCTTGAGAATGGCTGCAAACTCCTCCTCGATCACAAGAATCCGTTTATCGGAGACACCGTCGACGCGATTGCCTTTCTTGTCGGTGGACGCGTCCCGGACATGGTAGATCAAACCTTCCCCGGAATTGAGTCCGTTCGCGAGGCACTCCTGTGACCAGCACTCATCCAGGGAGGGAATCAAGTTTTTGAAAGCGCTCCAGCTCGTGCCCTTCCGGCCTTTGCTGGTCGCTCCGCAAAGCACGCCAAAGAGGTTCGGGTAGTGTCTGCGTCCGGCGGAGGTGTAACGGTTGCGACCCGCCATGCTTCCGAAGGTGCTCAGGAAGTTGATCAACAGGGCGGCTTCCCCGGCCTCGGTGAGCGGGAGTATCTTGCCGATCAGGTCGCCGACTACGCGGGGAAGGGCGGCGCGGTCCAGCATCGCGGGCGGTCCGCTCGGGAGGTCGGCGTCGTGTTGTCCTACAACGGAGGTATTGTCGAGAAGTGAAAAGTTGCGGTTCATGAAAAGAGTTCTGCGAGTTCGGATTGATCTTCGGCGCTGAGGTAGGCGCAATCGTTCAGGTCGTTCACGGCGGCACCGCTCCGGGTGTGGAGTCCCGCGAATGAGAAGCCGTCGATGGCCATGGCCCCGGCTCCGGCGATCTGCTCGGCCCATCGCTTCGCCGCCTCAAGGCCTCCGCCATCCGGATCGGCGTGGGGGAATATCTTCACCGTTCGGCTTCGGAAATGGGGGAGAGCCTCGGGCGCAATGGAGCAATTCCGCCCCAGCATCGTCACGGGTAGCCAAGCGCCACCATCGAGGAGGTAGGCGAAGTGGTAGGCTGCGAGAAGGTCCGGGCCTCCCTCCACGAGAAAGATATGCTGAAAGAGGTCCGGCTTCGAATGCGTGGGCCTGAGTCCTACGGGCCATGCCTTGGAGCTGCCGGGTAGGGTGTGGGCTTTTCGCTCGCGAAGCGAACCGACGGCAGGGAACGGCAACCCATCCAGTCGCCTTGCTTCTGCCGTTGCCTTGCTCTCGTCAGTGAGAATCCAGCAAGGAAAGCCGTGAACAGTCCCGAAGCGGAGAACGCCCATTGCCGAGGCGAGATCGAGGGCCGCAAGGGTGAGACCTCGAAGCTGGGCGAGTCTACTCCAATCGTCCTCGGTGCCCGGATTCAGGTCAGGCGGGAGTTCGAGGCTTCGTTTTCGTTTGAGTGGGCGATTGCGCGAATCGTCGGGCGAGACTCCGCCCGCCATTGCGAGGAAGCGTTTGATCGCTTGATCGACGGGAATCCCCAACGTGTGGGCGATCAGGTCCGGCGCTCGTCCCTCGATGCCGCAGGAGAAGCATTTGAAGCGGGTAAGGCCTGAGTGAAGGTTGAAAGACGGTCGTCGATCTCCGTTCGGATGGCGCTCGGGAAACCAACAGGAAACGGTCTTTCCGTCACGGTCGGGAATCTCGGCTGCGACGGCAAGGCGGCGGGCGAGGTCGGGTAATAGGAGACGCGGAACGGCCTCCTCGATGGTAAGGTTCATAGCGTTTGCGGTGTTGCAAACGCGAACGGCGGGCGGTAGCCTAGAAATGTCGATCCAAGACAATCAGACGAACCCACCGTCCGCGTTCAGCGGGTTTCGGTGGGTTTGTCGTTTTGAGCGGTCTCAATTCCTCCGGTGGCACGGCTTTCGAGAAAAGCGCGGAGCGAGTCGAAGGAAACGAGGCGGACGCCTTTGATCTGTCCGCGCTGGCGAAGCGAGACGTTCTTGATCCAGCCCTTGTTCATCCAGTCGTAAATGACCGGTTTCGAGACTCGGGCGTATTCGCAGGCTTCGACGATGCGGAGCCATTCGGGATTCTGCGGGGCGATGTGTAGGGGGGGCGGTGATGTCTTCATCACCAATACAAGTAGCCATGGTTTGGCTCGTGTCGCGAATGTTCGGAGTCCGCTTTATCCATCAATGTCCGGACATTCCGGAATATCGCTCCGCCGCGCCTTGGAAAGTTTGAGGGTTGAAAACGCCTTGTTCAACTCTCTCTCGTGTTTCTCGTGTTCGTCGGCATTCGCGTTCGGGAAATACTCGGAGACGATGGCGGAGGACGTGCGGCACCAAAGCGCGTTCGCGAGGTAATCATGTTCCAAAATTGCCTTGTAAGGTGACGACGATCTTGGCGGTTTGTTTCGCGCCTGCTTCTTCCTTTCCGAACTCGAATACCTCGCCTGTTCAACAATGAAGTCGTCAAACGCGGATGTTCCTGGCAGGGGAATCGAATCCCTTGCTTTTTCGGCAAGGTATTTGGTGAGGGGGTTTCTAGTCGGGGCGCCATCGCTCCTCAATCTTTTCACCTGATCGCTCAAGGGCTCATTGTCGAACTTCCGAGTAGAAGCACAAAATGCGAACCACGCGTGAACGAAACCGGGCTGGCGGATCGAATGGCAGAATCTCGCCCATGTCCGTGTACGTTCACGAGCAAAGCAAGCTTGCAGGGCAAGGGTATGCCCGGCCGGTGTGGTCTCGACAAAGTGAAAGAACGGCGCTCGCTCAGTGAAGGAGCAATCCTCTCCGTACAGTGCAAGAAGCGGAATCGCTGAATAGACGCCAATTTCCCGAACCGTTTCCCTGATCACCTTCGGGGTCTGCAAGGGGTTCAACCCGTAGCTTTCGTATACCGATTTCTCGCCCGCTCTTTCGGCGAATTCAGGAAGTGCGAGATCTTTAAAAGCGGAGGCACCTGCCATTTAGACTCCTTTCGCAGTGAGGTCGGGAATTGAGTCGAGGGCCTTCTTCTTCGCGGCGCTCTCGATGTGCGTGTAGCTCGCAGACATCGCCGCCGAATCGTGGCCGATGATGTCCTGAACGATAGCGGGCGAGACTCCCGCGTTTTTCATCAGGCTCGTTGCCGTGTGCCTGAGACTGTGAAACGAAAGCTGGCTCGGCGCTCGTTTTCTCGATTCGTCGTCTTTATCCTTCTTCAACGGCTTTCGGCGGGCGACCAGTCCCGCGTTGGCGAGCAAGTCGGTGAACCGGTTGGAATTGGCCGGTCCGGTGCTGTGCGCCGCTCTCGGGTGCAGGTGGGCGTTCGGATCGTCGGAAGACGGCAGGCTCTGGACGTGCGCGAGAAGCGGGGCGCTCATCGGAACACGGACGACGCGCCCGGTTTTCGCGGTCGTGATTTGAACCTCTCCACCCACCGTGTCGATATTCGCCCACGTCAGATTTGAAAGATCGCGGAGACGCTGCCCGGTGTAGAGGCCAAAGAGAATCAGGGATTTCATCTCCTCGTCGGCGATGTCGAGGATCTTTCGGAGTTCCTCCACCGTGAGCGGGCGGCGCTTTCCGCGCCCGTCGCCCGCTTGCACCTTCAGGCGGGGACAGTCCTTCGCGGGATTGTCGGCGAGGAATCCGTCCCGCCGCGCATCTTCGAAAAAAATCCGGAGGTGTTTGATGTAGCTGTTTACCGTCGTGCTGGCAAACTTCAGCGCTTGGGAATCCCGAAACGCGAGGATGTGGGAAGTCTCCAACTCAAAGAGCGGGAATTTCTCGTCGGCGAGAAACGCGAGGAACTTCGAAATCGTGTTCTCGTAGACCTGAGAGGTGGCGGGCGAAACCTCCCCTTTCCGTCGTGCGAGCCATCCTTCGAGGTAAAGCTTCACCGTGGCATTGGGAAGCGCGGCGGCGTGCGCTGCCTGGTAGATGTCGGCAATGACCCGCTGAGCCTGCTTCGCCTTCGCCCGCTCTTTCGAAAGCCGCTCCCATTCATCGGCCTTATTCTGCGCTTCCTTCCGTTTCGTTTCCTTGGTGGAGCGCTGAACGCGGGTCCCGTCGGGAAGGGTGAAACAGGCGAACCAATATTGAGATCGAGCCTTTTTTCGTAGTGATGCCATAGCTTGCTGGCAACGAAAATGGCAACGTATCGCAAGTAGGTCAAGTAAATTGAAGTCGCTGAAGCCTTATTTTATATGGGTTTCCCATTGCGCCGGGGGCGCTTGTGGAACCGTGGGTTCGAATCCCACCCTGTCCGCCACCCCGACCGATCACCGCGAATCCCAGTCGATCGAAGCGTCCTGCGCTGGGCTGAACCAGGGCGGAAGCACTGAATGGCTAGGCAGCTACTCCTGCCTCCGAAAATACTCGATCGTTCGGTCGAGACCCTCTGCGAGGTCGATTTTCGGTTCCCATCCCAGAGTCTTTCTGGCGAGAGCGATGTCGGGTTTTCGCTGCAGGGGGTCGTCGCCGGGGAGGGGGAGGAAGGCGAGGCCGGAGGAACCTCCCACCTTCTTCACCACGAGTTCGGCGAGCTCGAGCATGGTGAACTCGCCGGGGTTGCCGAGGTTGATGGGTCCGGTGAGGGGGGTGGAACTTTCCGCTTCGCAGTCCATGAAGCGGACGAAGCCTTCGACGAGGTCGTCGACGTAGCAGAAGCTGCGGGTCTGGGTGCCGTCTCCGTAGATGGTGAGATCTTCGCCGCGGAGGGCCTGCATGATGAAGTTGGAGACGACGCGGCCGTCGTCGGGCAGCATGCGGGGGCCGTAGGTGTTGAAAATGCGGACGACGCGGATGTCGACGCCGTTCTGGCGGTGGTAGTCGAAGAAGAGGGTTTCGGCGCAGCGTTTTCCCTCGTCGTAGCAGGCGCGGATGCCGATGGGGTTGACGCTGCCCTTGTAGGACTCGGGCTGCGGGTGGATCTCGGGATCGCCGTAGACTTCGGAGGTGGAGGCCTGGAAGACGCGGGCCTTGACCCGCTTGGCGAGGCCGAGGCAGTTGATGGCGCCCATCACCGAGGTCTTGGTGGTCTTGATAGGGTTGTGCTGGTAATGGATCGGCGAGGCGGGGCAGGCGAGGTTGTAGATGCGGTCGACCTCGAACTTGAAGGGATCGATGACGTCGTGGCGGACGAGCTCGAAATAGGGATTCGAAAGGAGATGGGCGATGTTGGCCTTTCTCCCGGTGAAGAAGTTGTCGAGACAAATCACCTCGTTGCCTTCGCCGAGCAGGCGGTCGCAGAGATGGGAGCCAAGGAAGCCGGCGCCGCCGGTGATGAGGATGCGTTTCAAAGGGATGGGATAAGGGTTGGGCTTTGGGGACGGAGGGAGGGCGGGGTGGACTCTCCTGAAGCTGGGTTCTTGGTTCCTGGCTTGGGGATCGGCGAATACCTGCAGACAACAACTTGCAAACGGTTCCGGAAGAACGGCAAAAAAGCTAGCAGCTAAACGGCTAAAGGGCTACCCGCGAGACAGTTAAAGTCCTGAAAAGCTGAAAAGCCGGGGCAAGAGAAGCTCGGCAGACGCGCTTGCCGTTTTCGCGAAGTCGGACATAGTGGATGCCGGTTTTCCAATCAAACAACAAGGGCCTGTAGCTCAGCGGTTAGAGCAGGGGACTCATAATCCCTTGGTCGTGGGTTCGAACCCCACCGGGCCCACCTTATAAATCAACGAGTTACGCAGATCTATGAGCTTTGAATTTTTAGCTGCATAGGGTAATTATAGGTCAATCTGAAACGGGTTTTTCCTCGATAACCTATTTTGTTTGCCCCCCAAGCCCGGCGTGGTCGCGTCGAGTTGGGCGATGGAAGAGTTTTCTTCCAAATTTCGTTCGGTGCCCACAAACTCAGTTTCGCAAGCCCTTCCTGACGCCCTCTTCCGCGGAGGCACACGCCCGACTTCGCTCCTTTCGCATCGGGCAAATTGGCCGAGCTGACGCGATGAGGTAAGGGAAACGCTTGTCCTCGCGCCACGAGTCGCGCTAGAACGGGCCGTCGATCCTTCCGATCCCATGATGCATTCGAACCGTTCGCTCCCGTCTCCACCTGCCAACCGGGGCCTCGGGTTCGCCGTGCTCGCATCGCTCCTCTGTGCAGGCCTCTCCGCCGCCGACCGACCCAACGTGCTCTTCCTCGCGATCGACGACCTCCGGCCCGAGCTGGGCTGCTACGGTAAGCCGGTCCTGTCGCCTCGCATCGACGGGCTCGCCGCGGACGGCACCCTCTTCGAACGGGCCTACGTGCAGGTGGCGCTGTGCATGCCGTCGCGGGTCTCGGTCCTGACCGGACAGCGTCCCGACACCACCACACCCTTGAATTATTGTTTTTCTGGTGAATATTAAAATATCATGAGAAAACAGAAAAACCTCAGTTAACTGAAATATTCTCTTGCCTTAGAAAATAAATATCCCTTACTAAAAAGGTGTTAGAAGAACCTTGAAATCTCATATTTCTGCTCTCCATTTCATCCCACTCTCATCCAAGGGCTCCCACCATGTCAAAGAAGAAAGCTGCGTCGAAATCTCCTGTAACTTCAGCGAGCGCCCCAGAGGTTGCAAATAAGAGCCGACGTTCTTCCAAACTTAGCCAACCGAGATCCGGGGCACCTGAAGAGTTCGCCATGGCCGTAGGGTTAATGCACGATCTCGCTGCATTTGAGAAACGTTCTCGTAGATCACGTCTCCGCGTCCTCTGATTGGAGCTTCCTACTGAGAGCGATGGCGGAACCAGGCCGTTTTTGCCGCGTTGCCGCTGGTATAGGGGAAGCGAAATTTCTCCCTATTGGTCGGCCTAACTCGTTTTTTGAATTTTTAGAAAATGAGTTTGAAGCTGTTTTCACGGGATCAGCCGGGGACCAGCACACCCCGCTAGCACGGATATGCTCGCAAGCCCGTGAACATGGTGCCTCTTCGATCGTTGTCGAAACTCTTCCGGAGATTGGGGATCTAAAGGAGGAAAATTCTGAACTTAAGCGCAAAAATGTTTGGAATGGAGATCACCTCGCGAAGCGCGTCAGCTTCTTCCGGTCACAAATTAACTCGTCTCGTGATATTGATGAAGCCACTGAAAACGACTTCATCGGCTACTTTATCTGGAAAGCTGATTTTGGGAAAGGCAGCGCAAAACGCGCCAAGCGTCGAATTTATGAAGCTGTAGTGCCTCCCATACCTGCTCCTTGGAGATGCGTCCGTGGCGGGAAACTGTGGGAGTGTCGTGTCGCCAATCGTATTTTTACGGTCCGCGGACATCTATTCTGTCAACAGAACGAAGTTACGAATGTTTGTGCGCATGCGGCAGTTCGCACCGTTGTATCTACCTACCATAAGGACGGCGACATGTCCTTTCACGAGATGAACGGGATCTTGAGAGAAATTTCACAAGAAGAAGATGTGGACATCTCAAAAGGTATTCAAATTCCATATCTGATTGAACTCCTGGAACGGTCCGGAGCAGAGTGTAGCGTCTACGAATGTCATGACCTTGTCGCACCGAAGATTAGTGTCAACTACCAGCGATGGACATACGAATGTATAGAATCAGGCTTTCCCGCCATCTTAGTCTTCGGGGATTCCTTCGGCCGATCTTCGGGAGAACCTTTTCTTCACTCAGTTCCCGTTTTTGGTCACACTTTCAATCCCGATATGTGGCTCCCACGCGCCGAGACGACACATTTCAGAAATGCACACAAGTTAGATTTTATTCCCAGCGACTACTGGATGGGATCCTTCATTGGTCATGATGATAATTTCGGACCAAACTACAGCATTCCCCGGCATTATTTTAGGAGTATGAGACCGGCTCTGAATGACCATCCTCAATATCCGTTTCTCGAGGGCATTGCCTGTGTGATTGGGACGCGTCCTGCCCACGTGAAAATGAGGGGACTGTATGCGGAAATTATTGCGATGGCCCTACTCCAACGCTTCGAGAAAAAACCAAGCATAACCGCTACCAAAGAATCGCCCTGGAGAGGCCGACTCTTTGATCATATTAAGAAGAATTATATTGTTTTGAGGACTATACATCTATCAAAAGCAGACTATATATCGCATCTCTCAAAGCTTCGAGGCTGGGATGATACCGAGCGTTTTCCAAGCGAACTAGTGGAACAAACTATGGCGGAACTCCCGCCAACTTTTTGGCTGATCGAACTCTCCGTCCCTGAACTATTTTCGGCGAATAAACGAAAACTCGGTGAGATGTTGATCCGCTCCGACGCGCCACATAGCGACTTCAACGATCACAACCTTTGGAGTTCTTTTCTTGGCGCAAGGATTCCAGGAAGGTGGATTCAAATAAATTCAATGCCTCAAAATTCTCCGACCCCAAGATTTTCCGTTACCGACATTCCAATAGCTAGCCACTCTAGCCTCTACGGCCGAGACGACTACTAATTTATGGTCGAGTTGAAACCCAGCGGGGCGATTTTCGTGTTCTGCAACAAACGCCGCAACCGCATCAAGATCCTCTACTTCGACGGCACGGGCTTGTGGGTGCTGGCCAAACGCCTGGAACAGGGCACCTTCTCCTGGCCGAAACCCTCCCAATCCGAACAGGTCAAACTCAAGCTCGCTCCCGAGGCCCTCGCCATGCTCACCGACGGCATCGACCTGCGCGACGGATGTCGGCGAGGGTGGTTCGAGCGCGAGTGACTAGGTTTTTTCGCTTTTCCGAAGTTTTTTGGTGACATCTTTTGAGGTACGGTTAGGATAAATTCCGATGACCGAGTTGGAGCAATCCCAAGCTGAAATCATCGACCAGCTCCGCGAAGAGAGCCGCTTTCTTCGCCAGAAGCTCGACCGTAAGCGTCGTAAAATTGACCCCGTGGTCATGGTCGTCCCGAGCCGGTAGGTT
>JBBDRG010000090.1:0-18350 GCA_040905585.1 Verrucomicrobiales bacterium | reverse complement strand
GCTTCCTGCTTCCTGCTTCCTGCTTCCTGCTTCCTGCTTCCTGCTTCCTGCTTCCGCGATTCCTGTCTTGACCCGCGCCTCGCGTTGCGATCTCATGACGCCGATGAAAATTTCCCTTCCCGCTCTTTTCTCCGCCGCCTTCTTCTTCGCGCCCTGGGCGCTCGCAGACGAGAGACTGGCGCCCACCCACGCCGACGTGCCCTACGACGAGCACGAACGGACGAAAATCGATTTCTGGAAGGCGGAGGGAGAGGGGCCGCGGCCCTTGCTGGTCTATATTCACGGCGGCGGGTGGACCGGTGGCGACAAGAGCAAAAGCGGTCCGGCCTACGAGGTCTTCCTCGAAAAAGGCATTTCCTGCGCCGCGGTCAACTACCGGCTCGCTCCCGATGATCCGCTACCGGCGCCCGTCCACGACGCGGCCCGCGCGATTCAGTTTCTCCGCTACAAGGCCGACGAGTGGAACATCCGGGCGGACCGCATCGTTCTCACCGGCGGCAGCGCCGGTGCCTGTACGTCGATGTGGATCCTTTGCCACGACGACCTCGCCGATCCGGATTCCACCGATCCCGTCGCCCGGGAATCCACGCGCGTCCAGGGAGCGTTCGTCTCGGGCGGCCAAACTTCCATCGATCCGCCTCAGATCGAGAAATGGCTCGGCCCCATGGTTCTCCAGCACCGTATGGTCAATCTGGCGGTCGGCGAAAGAACGATCGAGGATGCGATCGCGAACTACGACGAGCACGAGAAAATCTACAAAGAATTTTCCGCCTACAACCATGTCAGCGAGGACGATCCGCCGCTGCTGATGACCTACGGCAGCCGATATGACCCTACCGTCGAAAAACGCGGGACACGGCATTCACCATCCCGTCTACGGCGTGAAGATGAAGGAGAAGTGCGACAAAATCGGGCAGGAGTGCCACTTGCTGATCCAGGGGGTATCCGAATCACGAAAATATGCCAACGGCAACGAGTTCGCTTTCGACATTCTCCTCGCCGAGAAAGCGCCGTAGGGTATGATTCAACAGGGTTGGGTGGGTGAAAGGATTAGGATTATGGAAGCGCTCGAACAAATCGAAAGGCGGGAGATTGAATTGCGGAGATTGGAGACTTGAATGAAGCATTGCGCGGAGATCGCGTCGGATGTAAAATTTGGAAATGGACGCTGCGATTATCGAGAAAGAGGCGCTTCGATTGTCCGAAGCGGAACGGGCGTTGTTGGCGGACCGGCTTCTTCTCAGTCTTTCGAAAGTATCCGAGGAGTTGAAAAACGCGTGGGTAAGTGAAGCGAACGACCGGATGAGCGCGTTTCGAAATGGCGAGATTGAAGCTGTTGACGGACCGGTCGCAATGGCAGATCTGCGGGCGCGTTTCGTCGGATGAAATACCGGGTTTTGACGCCCGCGCTGACCGAACTCGCTGACGCCGCAGAGTTTTACGAAAATGAAGTTTCAGGCCTCGGTGCGGATTTCTTGATAGAAGCCGATTCCGCGATCAAACGGATTCTCAGCCACCCGGAAGCATGGGGACGAATTTCGGAGGACTTTCAACATTGCAACTTCAGACGATTTCCCTATACGATAATTTACTGCTTGGAGCGGTCTGATGAGATCCTGATCGTCTCTGTATTTAACCAGAAACGGGAACCGCTATCATGGCGGGAAAATCTATGACGACTCCTTCTCGCCCCGCTCCCGAATCTGCCGGCTGATTTCCTTGAAGGTGGCGATCACCCGCGGCGGCGTAGCGGGAAGCGGCACTTCGACATCGAGACTGTCCTCGAGTCCGAAGGCGCGCAGGGCGTCGCGGAGCGCTTCCCGAACGGAGACGGCGAGAAGCACGGGTGCCTCGCTGCAAGGATCGCCGGGAGTGGCGAGGGCGTCTCCGAGCGGCCTGAGCCGATCGGCCACCACTTCGAAAGGCGCGTCGGCAAATCCGAAAACGCCTTCTTCGACCGGGAAGGCGTCGGGATCTTCCGCGTCGGGAGGAGGAACTTCTTCCGAGAGAATCCAGCCGCACCCCAGGGTGAAGGCGCGCATCAACTGGGCGTAGTCGCGGTCGTTCTGATTGGGGGAGGGAGAACCCTCGTGGGCGATGTCCACCCGCAGGATCTGAATTTCTCCCGTGAAGGCGTCGACCTGGACTTCGGTGACGACCGCCGCGTAGGTGAAGGCGGAAAACGGCCAGCCCGCACCGAGGTCGGGATCCCACCACAAATTGGGCGCGCGGTGGTAACCCGTTTCGGCGAGGTTGACCCGCTTGCGCCAGGCGCCTTCGATGACTTCCTTGAAATGCAGCGGGCTCTGCGGCGAGATTTCGGTGCCGACGAATCCGCGGACGAAGCGGATCGATTCGAGTTCGATCTCGGTCTGGCCCCGCGCGGCGAAAAGTTGCAGCGCCACATCGCGCAGTCGCTTCAGGAGGTTCGTGCACGCCTGCTCGGTGGCGCGCAGCACCAAGCCGGCCGAGTCGACGCCGATGACCGGCGTGGCGCGGGAGAGACCGTCGAAATCGTTCAGAACCACGCGGATGGCGCTTTCTTCGACGCCGAGGCAGTGGGCCACCTCTTCCCGAATCTGTTTGTCGAGCCCGTCGTTCACGTCGACGAGACCGACGCGAACCAAAACCGAGCCGTCCGCGAGAACCTGCACGATCACGGCGGCCGCGTTTCTTTCCGCTCGAGGATCCCCGACGCCGAACTTGATCGGGGTGATCGCGATTCCCCGCTTGTAGCTGGAGCTGTTCCGATTCCACTCGGCCACGTCTTCGACGCGTATTTCGAAATCGCTGCGGCGCAATACCTGATGCCAAACCCGGTTGATCGCCGTGGCGCTGACGGTTTGACCGTAGGGGGTGGTCTTCAGTTCGTCGCCTTCCCGGTAAAAATTCCTTTCCCGCACTTTCCGGGGCGTCAGACCGGTGGCTTCCGCGACGCGCTGGATGATTTCCTCCATCGCCCACGCGCCCTGGGCGGACCCTTCGGCGGGAAGGCAGGAGGCGTTGAGGCGGTTCGTCCGGCAAAGACGGGTGCGGATGCGAAGGTTCGGTATCCCGTAGACGGAGTCGGCGTGGAGCATGGCGCGGTCCATGACCACGCTGGCGTCGGCGGGAAAATAGCCGCCGTCCAGGGCGAGCCTCAGATCGATCGCGGAGACGAGGCCGGTCTCGTCGAAACCGACTTCGAAGTCCGCCCGCGTCTCGTGGCGGCGCCCTCTCAACAGCGAGGAGTGGGCCGAGACGGGCCGCAGCGTCACGGCGGTACCGCACTTGACGGCGGCGTGGGTGGCCAGCATGGCGAGGCGTACCGGCTCCATCTCGAGGGCGGCGGTGACGCCGGCAAGCGAGGTCGGCTCCAGTCGAACCTCGGTTTCGGGAATGGCGGCGGCTTTGGCGACGGCGGATCTGACTGCGGTGGGGAGGAGGGACTTCGCGGTGACGCGAAGCCCGGCACCGCGCTCCACGGGCTGGACTTTCAGGTCGGAAATGCCGCCAAGGCAGGCCTGCTGCGGGCTGATGGCAAGGGATCCCTCCAGGGTCCGGGCGGCGTCGGCCAGCGCCTCTTTCGTCTTGCCGCGCTCGCAGACCCGCTCGTCGCCGTGGTGGCTCCGCATGGCGAGGGCATGGTCCAGCGTGAGAATTCCGGGGGACTCGTGGTATTCGACGTCGAGTATTTCCAAGGCCCGTCGGCAGACCTGTTCGTCGGTTCCCACCACGATGGCGACGGGCTGGCCGCGGTAGAAGACTTCCTCTTCGGCGAGAAGGGGCTCGCCGGAGAAATCGTGACCGAGCGCGTTTTGAAAGGGCGGAAGGTTCTCGGCGAAGATCACCGCCTCGATGCCGTCGAGAGCCCGGGCGGCATCCCCGTTCTTCCGGGCGATGGACGCTGCCGGATGCGGGCTTTCGGCCACGAGAGCGACAAGGGTGCGGGCCCGGGACTGCCACGAGGCGCGGGCCGGTTCTTCCGCGGAAGAGAGTTCGTCCCGGCGGCGGCGAAGGCGTTCGGCGAAGGTTTCGCTCTCGTCCTCGGTGTCTCCGGGCAGTTCGAACGGAGTGATGTTGTCTTCTTGGTCGCTCATTCGGAGGAGAGGCGGGAAACGCGCCGCGCCGCGGCGTCGGGAGCCCGCCGGCGCATCAGGTTGGCAGCGCGTCGAAGAACGGCTGGTCGAGTTTGGCGAACTCGCCGGTGGCCGTCAATGCCACGGGGCGCCCGCTGTCCGGGCGAGGGTGTTGATGGAAAAATTTCTGGAAGAGCGTCACGACGAGTTGCTTTCGGTAGTCCCCGTCGCCCGAGGTTTCGACTTCGAGACTTTCGTTCAGGATGGGAAGCATCTCGAGGACCGTTTTCTCGTTCCATGTTTTGCCTCGGAGAAAATCTTCCGCTTCGCGGGCGCGGACGGGGCTTTCCGCGATTCCCGAGTAGGCGATCCAGGCTTTCGAGACCTGGCTGTCCCGCAGTTCGATGCCGAAGGCGCCGGTCGCGTAGGGACGGCACAGGTTTCGGCGCGGCCCGACGCTGTAGACGTCGCAGAGGCGCGAGGTCACGCCCCGGGCGCCGAGGACGTTTTCGTTGGAGCGGGGAATCACGACGCTGCGGATCAACTCGCCGGGCGCCAGGATGGTGCCCCCGTTCCCGGTGAAAAACCGGGAAACGGGCGCGTCGCGTTCGCCCTCGTCCGAGAGCAGAATGACGCGGGCGTTCAGGGCCATGAGAAGCGGGGACAGCTGCCCGGCGGACCAGGCGGTGGCGAGGTAGCCGCCCAGCGTGGCCCGGTTGCGCACCGCGCGCGACCCGAAGCGGCGGAGGATTTTGTTGAAAGACGGACACTCCCGCCCGATGTGCTCGGCCACCTCGGTCAGCGAAATGGCGGCTCCGATTTCCCATTCTTCCTCGGTGGTGATGAACGAATTCAGTTCCTTGACGGCCTCGAGCGAGATGAGACTCGGCCATTCCTCGCCGTCGTCGCCTCGGGCGAGTCCGGTGCAGCCCGCCACGAGACGGGACTTCGGATACTCCCGCCGCAGCCGGAGCAGTTCCACCACGTTGGCGGGTCGATGGAAACGGCGCTTGGAGCCGTCGACGTAGTTCAAGGTCGACCGATCGGATATCTTGAAGAGATCGCCGGTGAAACGGTCGCCGAAGATGTCCTTGCGCCCCGTCCAGACCGTGGCTTCCTCGCCGGACCGTTCGGCGCGCTGGGCCGCTTCGTGTCGGAGCTGCTCCGTCGAGGCGAAAACCTGGGCCGCCACCCGGCGGATCGCGGGCACGTTGGCGGTGCGGGTCACGACGGCGTCGAACTGGTCGTTGATCTGGCCCTGCCGGCGCAGGTCGGGTCGGTAGTAACCTTCGAACATCAGGGTCACCACCGCGTCGAACCGATCCTGGCCACATTCGATAGGTTCGTTCCGGAGGGCGAGATTGACCGGGTGTTCCGGTTCGGCGTTGCGGATGCCTTCGGCCGTCCAGATCTGACGACCGGCAAGCATGGGCAGCAGCAGCAACGCGGTGTCGACGATGCGGAAACGATGGCGGTCGTTCTCGATGTCGCCCATGACCACGAGGCCTCCGCCTTCCCAGGCGCTGCGGTCCGAAAAGTGGGAGAATCCCGGATCGAGCGCCGCGAGAAAGTCGGAGAGCGTCCGGTGGATGTCTTCCTTTTCCACCCGGCACGTTTCGCCGTCCAGCTCGAACGTAAACCAACTCTGCATAGCTCCTTCGTCCCTAGCGCTCTTCAAGCGACCGCCGAAAAATCCGTGGGAAGGCTTCGGCGAGGCCGCTGATTTTGTCGAATCTCATTGCGATTTTCTGCTGCGAAGTTTTTTCAACGGTCTATTAAGACTCCCTGAAATCAAACCAGTTCAAACAGAACCGGGTTCCGTTATTAGCATATTATACCCATACGGCACATTTAAATATTCCCTTCGAAAAATTCACGGCCAACGGTTCCAGTCCGGCGAACTGTAGCGTTCGCGGTCCAGACGGACGGCGCTTTCCTCGATCTTTTCCTTCTCGCTCTCTCCGAGGGCGTCCACGCGGCGCGAGAGGCGGCCGAGAAAACCGGCGGTCCATTCGGCTTCGGGATCGCGGAGTTCGCGCGGTAGACGGACGCTGCCCTGGTGGATGACGGCCCCGCCCGAACGGCGCTGGGCGCCGCCTCCGATTTTGGCGCCGTTCGTCGCATCGAGGATGTCCCAGGCGACCGGATTGGCGAAGCAGGGGCCCGATTCCTGCGGGACGGCGGTCTTTTTCAGCACGGTTTCGAAGCCCGTTGCCTTCAGGGCGCCGACAAGATGCCGGTGGACCCATTGATACCGGTCCTCGCTCTTTATAATAGCGGGGCCGCTTCCGGCGGGGAAATTGACCGCGAAGGTGAGGTCTTCCCCGTGTTCGACCAGCCCCCCGCCCGTGAAACGTCTCACCGGTCGGTCGCGGAGGGCGCCGCGATCTCCCGATGCGAAGCGGTGGAAATACCCGACGGTCAGGGCGGCCTCCGCCCAGCCGTAGAAGCGGGCCGTCGCCGAACCCGTCGACGCCGAGTGCTCGAACAGAGCCTGGTCGAGCGCCATCTGCCTCGCCGGCCCGAGGCCCCGGGTGTCGCGCCAGTATTGTAGAGCGTCCAGTTTCACAAGTTTCCGAAGATCGCGATCCGCGGCTCGCGGTGGTTGGTGCCGAAAACGGCGCGGCAAGGCAGCGCCGGGGCGGGTCGAGCCGGGCGAAAGGTTCCGGCGGCCCCGCCCGGGACGCAATCGGTTTTTGGGATCGGACGCGCCCGGCGGAACCTCCGGATGTCGAAGACGCTCGCGCGAATTTCGAAAGTCGCCGCCGCTGCGACAGCGTCCTGGAGTGCGGGCAGTCCTCTGCCGCTTTTCGTATCGCCGAGAGAAAAAGAAAAAGACAAGGAAAAAGAAAAAGAGGGGAGGGATCTGCGGACGCTCCTTTTTAACCGGCGCACTCCAAGACGCTCGCGCGAATTTCGAAAGTCGCTCCGCCGCCGCGTCAGCGTCTTGGAGCGGGGCAGTTCTCTGCCGCTTTTCGAATCGCCCTCGGAGGCCAGAGCGGTCCCTTGTCCTGCGAGCGCTCCTTTGTTCCCAAAGCGCCGGAGAACCGGCGCACTCCAAGACGCTCGCGCGAGATTCGGAAAGCTCTCACCAGTCCGGCGTCACTTCGTAGTCGTCCTCCACCCCCACCCGATCCAGCTTGAAGCGATAGATCGACTCCACCATCGCGGGCGACGCCTCGCGTTCGAACCAGGTTGCCGAGCACCACGGATATTGATTCGCCACGGGCACCAGGCCGTGCCGCACCGGATTCTGATGCACGTAGTTCAACCGCGCCAGATAGGAGCGCCTGAAGGTGAGCCGCGTCTCCCGGAAATTGTGCCATACCTGCCGCTTCGGCGCGGCATCGAGCCGATTGAGCCACCCCGCCGTTTTCGCGTGCAACACGCCGAGCATCGAAGACAGGCCCGACGCGTCCGACGTCTCGGCGGGCGAGTGGCCGATGAAGTGATAGTGGTTGGAAAAAACCGCCCACGCTTCCAGGCGCCAACCGAAATCGTCCGCCACCGTCAGCAGTCCGCGGTGCAGAACTTGAATCCGGTTCCGCCCCCGAAAATGATGCGCCTTTCCGTAGGTCGCCGCCGTCACGAAATAGGCGCCCTGCTCGTTCAACCGGTGAGTCGGCGCGTGGGGCCACGGAAGGGGTTTTTCCGCCATGGTCCGAGAGTAGGGTGGTTGACGAGAATTCGCGAGGCAAAACGGTCTCGGCATCCCGAAGCGCGGGAAGCCTCTGCCGCTTTTCGAGCTACCCGACCTGCCAGAGCGCCCCTTTGTCCTGCGAGCGAGCCTTTCTTCCCAAAGCGCCGGAGGACCGGCGCACTCCAAGACGCTCGCGCGAGATTCGGAACATCGCCCGCCGCCGCGACAGCGTCTTGGAGTGCGGGCAGTCCTCTGCCGCTTTTCGTATCGCCGAGAGAAAAGGAAAAAGAGGGGAGGGATTTGCGGACGCTTCTTTTTACCCTGCGCCCCTCTCGAAACGTTCGTCGCCGGGAATAAAACCGGTTGTCATCTCCGGGTTTAGATGTTCTTTTGCGACCCGTTTTTGTAGCCGCTCACGTGGCGGAACTGGTAGACGCGCTAGATTCAGGTTCTAGTGGGGTTAAACCCGTGGAGGTTCGAGTCCTCTCGTGAGCATTTCTTTGACTGCGCCGAAAAAGGGAGAGCGAAACGCGGCGACCGCCGAGCCCGTCCGGTCGCCGGACCGGAATCCGGCTTTTGTTCACCGTGCCTTCGCTTCGATCGCCGACCGCTACGTGCTGACCAACCACGTCCTCAGCCTGGGGATCGACGTCCTCTGGCGGCGACTCGTCGCTCGCCTGGTGGCGGAGGCGGATCCGAGCCTGATCCTCGACGTGGCCACGGGGAGCGGCGACCTGGCGGCCACCGTGGGGAAACGCCTGCCCGGTGCCCGCGTCGTCGGGGTCGACTTCTGCGCGCCGATGCTGGAGCAGGCCCGGAAGCGGGGCCTGGGCGACCTCGTCGTCTCCGACGGGCTGGCGCTGCCGTTTCCGGAGAACTCGTTCGACGCCCTCACCATCGGCTACGGTCTGCGCAACATGGCCGACTGGGACGCCGCCCTGCGGGAGTTCGCCCGGGTGCTGCGACCCGGCGGTCGTCTCGTCGTCCTCGACTTTTCCCTCCCGACGCGCGCCCTGCTGCGAAAACCCTACCGGATCTATTTGCACCGGGTGCTGCCGCGGTTGGCCGGACTGCTCACCGGAAACCGGGAGGCCTACGCCTACCTGGCGGACTCCATCGAACGCTTCCCTTCGGGGGCGGAGATGCTCGACCTGATCGAGTCGTGCGGCTTCGCGGAGGCGGTTTGGCATCCCCAGATGGGAGGGATCAGCAGCGTCTACCACGCCGAGAAGGCGGGGGAACGTCCAACGTCCAACGTTGAACTTTGAACGTCCAACGTTCTGGTTCCAACTTCTCTCCGAGCTTCTCAGCCCTTCCACGTTCCACCGTTCGAAGTTCCCCCATCCTGCTCCGAGCCCTCCAGCCCTTCGGCGTTGGATGTTGGACGTTGGACGTTGGACGTTCAACTTTTCCGAATCCGGCTTCCGGAAAATGCCGAAAATAGAGAAAAAGGCGTATTTTTGGGTGCTCTGGCGCGACAAGATTAGGTGAAAACAGGTAGAAATCGTCATTTTGGCGTGTCACGGGATGACCGGGCGGGACAAAAATAGGTGAAATCAGGCAGAAATCGTCATTTTTGGATTTACAACCGCTCTCGATCCTGTTGTCATCGTATTACGGTTGGACTTTTTAGTCCCGTTGCGGATGACCGAGGGAACCGGGTCACTGCCTCCTTCGTCGAAGAACTCTCCCCTAACATGATACCCCCCATAAACATGATTACGATTACGGCAACCTTCCGCAGGAGCCTGTTCATCAGGCTGGTGACGCTCGCCACGGTGCTTCCGGGACTGACTCTGTTCCCGGTCTCCGTTCAGGCGAACCCCAGCGGAGCGAACATCGTCCACGGCAACGTGAATTTCCAGGGCATGGGCTCGGCCAACCTGGACATCTTAAACAACTCGAACCGGGCAATCATCAACTGGCAGTCGTTCTCGATCGGAAAAGGCGAAACGACCAGCATCCACCAGGCGAACAGCGCGATGACTCTGAACCGGGTCGTTTCCGGGAACCCGAGCGCCATCTACGGTCAGTTGAACGCGGCCAGGGGCGGAGTGGTCGTCGTCAACCCCAACGGCATCGTGGTCGGTCCGGGGGATCGGTCGACGTGGCGGGGATGCTGACGATGTCGACCCTGGACATCACGAACAACGACTTTCTCAACGGCGGATCGGATCGATTTCGCGGCACCACCAGCGCCGGAATCGCGAACTACGGCTCCATCAGCAGCGCCGGCGGCGACGTGGTCCTGCTCGGTAATTTTCTTCAGAACGCCGGTTCGGTCTCGGCGCCCGGCGGCACGGTCGCCTTCGGCGCCGGCGGCGACATCGTCGTCAACCAAACCGCTTCTGGCGGCAAAATCTCCGTTCTCTCGGGCGGCGCCGGGGGAGACGTCGGCATCGAAAACTCCGGCGAGATCAGAGGCGCGGCGGCCGAACTCAAGGCCCACGGCAACGTCTACGCGCTCGCGATCAAGAACGACGGCCTGGTTCGGGCCAATGGATACAACTTCAGCGGCGGCAAGCTCACCCTGACCGGCGGCTCCAGGGGAAGCGTCGTCAACACCGGTCGACTGGTGGCCCGCAATTCCGATGGGTCCGGCGGTCGCGTTTCGGTCTCCGGTGGTCGGGTTTCCCTCGCGGGTGGCAACGTGGACGCCTCGGGCGAGGCGGGCATGGTCGGAGGTTCGGTGGAAGTGTCCGGCAGCGACGTCAGCGTCGGTTCCGGCGCGAACGTTTCGGCCGGCGGATCGGACGGCGGTTCCGTCAGGATCACGGGCACGGAAACGACGGCGCTCGACGGGGCCGTGGACGCCTCGGGCAGCCACGCGGCGGGCGGCGAGGTCATCGTCGAAGGGCGCAACATCATGGTGGGAAGCGACTCCGGCGTGAACGCATCCGGCGACACCGGCGGCGGCGACGTTCTGATCGGCGGCGGATTCCAGGGACGCGACGAGGACGTGGCGAACGCGGAGAACCTGAGCGTCGCGGAAGGTTCGGTCATTATCGCGGACGCGGGTTCGAGCGGCGAGGGCGGCAACGTGATCCTGTGGTCCGACGGGAACACGCTCTTCGAGGGCGACGTTTCGGCGAGCGGGGTGTCGAAGGGCGGCTTCGCGGAAATTTCGGGACGCGAGAAGCTTTCGGTGACCGGTGAGATCGATCTCTCCGCGAGCGAGGGGGCGTCGGGAACTCTGCTGCTGGATCCGACCGACATCGTGATTTCGGCCACGGGAGACGATCCGTGGCCCGGCAACACCAGCACCATCAGCAACGTGTGGCTGTCCGAGCAGTTGGACATGGGGACCAACGTGGTGATTTCGACGAACTTCGGCGGAAGCGAGTCGGGTCACATCACGGTGGGACGCATCAGCAACAACGCCGACGCCCAGGACGACCGGGTGCTGTGGTACCAGGACGAGGCGGGGACTCCCGGCGGCAGCCTGAGCCTGCTGGCGACGGGCAACATTCGCTTCAACACGAACGTGCAGAGCGCGGGCGAGGGGGACCTCAACATCGTGTCCGGCTGGGACGGGGTCACCGGGTTGAGCATGGGTGAATTTGATTTTGCGGAGGTACTCGCGACGATGAACGACGGCGACGCGGGCAACGACGCGGCCGGCTTGTTCGGCGCTTCGGTTTTCGTCGGAGCGGCCAACGCTCGCACCGCGGTGGGCGTGGGCAGTCGCTGGGGCGACACCAACGTGGCGGGCCACAATCTCCTCCTGCGGGGCAGCACCAGCATATCCCGCGGCTGGGCACAGGTGGGCTTCACCGACAGCGGGGTGGAGTACGAGCTTTCGCGAAGCTCCGGCGGATTGGTGCTCAACGAATGGTGGGGCAATGCGGCGGGCAACGTGCAAGGCAAGGACTACATGAGGCTGCTGGGAGGCACCGAGTTCGGGACCGGCGACATCGACGGGCTGGAAGACAACGCTTTCCGCGGGGCGGGCTGGGGCGCCACCGGAGACATCACCGCCGCCATGAGCGGCCGCGTCGACGCTCGGAGCGGCACCACCGCCGGCTACACCCAGATCGGGCACGGGGGCATCCTCTCCGACGGGATCCAGGCGAAGCGGGACGACGAGTTCGGCGACTCCGTGACGACCCGCGACGGGATCGAAATCGCTCCGATTTCCAACCGGCGCTCCTTTTTCGCGAGCACTTGGCGCACCAACTACGCCGGGGATGCCGCCCGCATCGACGGGGACATTAACGTCACTGCCGACGGCGACATCCTGGTGATGGCCGCGCGGGGTTTCGACGTCGCCGACACGCTTCATAGCGCGGCATCTACGAACATCTACAGCATGATCGGCCACGGCGGATCCGAAAACCAGGGCAGCACCCACGGTGACATCGACGTCACCGCGCACGGAGCCACTCCGGCCGGATTCGCCCGCGGCCCCGAAGGCATCGGCATCCAGATTCGGGGCGGGCGCGGGACGAGGTCGTTCGCCCAGATCGGCCACGGCTCCAACTACGAGGGCAACCGGGCCAGCATTTGGGACCAGACCCGCAGCGGGGACATCACCGTGACGGCCACCACCGGGGCGGTCCGGATGGAAGGGCACAACCAGGAGATACGCGTCGGTGACACCAACTTCGGGCCCATCGTCCCGGAGGGCACCCCCACGCCCGCCGGCAACGCTTCCGACGCTTCGCGTCTCAGCAGTTTCGTGCAGATCGGCCACGGCGGAGCCAGTTCCACGAACCCTGCCTCGGGCGGCATTTTCATCATGCCCGGCGGGACGAACGCGGCCAACATCACTCCCGACAGCTCCCTGACGGGCGACATCACCGTATACGCCGACGGCACCTACGTCGATCCGACGGACCCGACGGCATCCGAGGTCGGCATCATGGCCCAGGCCGGCAACCGCCGTTGGTTTCACGCGATGATCGGCCACGGCGGCGTCAATCACCGCGCCCAGAACTCGAGCGATCAAACGCCGGACTTCGGCGCGGGGGCGGAGACGCCCTTCGGCACGCCGACGCTGGCGGCGTCCACCGGCTTCCACGGCGATATTCTGGTGGAGGCGGACAAGGGGGACATCGTGGTGGCGGGCGGAGACGGCGCCAGGGCCGACCGGTCCTGGGGCTGGGGATATGCTTTCGCCCGGGTCGGGCACGGCGGCTACGTGGTGCGGGGAGAGAAGGGCGGCACCATCTCCGTTCTCGCCGGCCAGGGCGCCGATGCCGTCGGCGGAGACATCAGGTTCGCCGCCGGACGGATGACTCAAGAGCACGGTCAACTCGGGCACGGCGGCTACTCCAGCGCCGGCGATATTCTGGGGGCGGAAAATTCCGCCGAGATCATCGTGACCGCTCGCGGCGATATTAGTTTCATTTCGCCGGAGGCCAGGGAAACGGATGTTTTGGGACTCTCTACGGACTACGCCAACTGGTACTTCGGCCAGACGGCTAACAGGTCGGGCGGTTACACCACCGCGAACCGTTTCATCATGCTGGGACACGGCGGGCGCAGTACCGTCACGGTGATGCCGAATCGTCAGGACATCACGGTGACCTCGGGCACCGGCGACGACGGAAACGCTGACGGCGACGTGGACACCGGTGGGATTACCTTCGTGTCCGGCGACTCGAACCAGAGTTTCGCACAGCTCGGCCACGGGGGGTATCAGTCCGGAGTAAACGACGCCGACGGCTTCACCGGGGACATCACGATCAAGGCTCTCGGCGGGGGGCTTCGCTTCGACGGCAGCGTTCTCGGCGCCCAGGAGACGATCCGCGACAACAACATCTCCCTCAACGGGATCGATACCGACGCCCCCAGAGGCGCCCTCCGGGGCGTCGGCCGCGGTCTGGAAGCCTACGTTCATCTCGGCCACGGTGGTTACAGCACCGAGGGCGTTCATAGGGGAGACATCGACATCGAGACCTGGGGCGGGTTGGAGTTCCTCGGCGCGCCCGCCGCGCCGACCGTGGACCGGCACGTGACCAGCGCCCCCATCGACGCGGCGCTCGACGCGGGTACCAACGTGTGGATCGCGTTGGCGAATCTGCGGGACACGGCCGCCGACTCCGACAACGACAATGCCTACCAGATGCCGGAGATCTATTCCAACATCGTGCCCGGGACGCTGGAGATCGTTTTGTCCGACGACACGGTCATCAGGGACCATGTGGTGAACGGCTCCGACGATTCCAACAGCAACGGCCACGACGAGGCGGGCATGTTTCTGTACGACGCGGACGGCGATCAGGTGGGCGACAAACTCGGCGACGTCGACTACGACAACGGCAGAGTCAGATTCGCCGACACCGACTTTACGGACGACTGGGACGGCACCGGTGCCGAAGCCACTTTCCAGACGGCGCAGGGCCTCAAGGAGCGCGCCTACGTGCAACTCGGGCACGGCGGCTACGAATCGGACGGACCCAGCAACAAGGCCAACGACCAGCCCGGCAACTCCGGCGACATCATCATCCACGCCGCCGGCGACGTCCGCTTCGAAGGGGGGGCGATGCATCGCAACGCCGCCCAGCTCGGCCACGGCGGCCACGGCAACAGGGGCGCCCATTCGGGAGACATCGTGATCGACCACGTCGACGCGGGCAATCCGCTCGGAGAGGTCGGTGGCCTCCGCTTCCTCGCCGGGCACGGCGGACACCGCCAGTTCGACTATCAAAATTTCGTCCAACTGGGACACGGCGGCTACGAAGCCGATGGCAACCACTTCGGCAACATCACCGTCCGCGGCACCCGGGACGCCGACGGGATGGGGCTTCTCGTCAAGGCGGGGGATCGTATGAGAGCCACCGCGCAGGTTGGTCACGGCGGATACGGCGCCCGAAGCGGCACCGGGAACGGAGCCGACTCCTTCGGTCTCAACGGCGACATCGACATCGAGGTAGGAGGTGACGCGGCCTTTGTAGCGGGTACTTTCACTGTGAACAACCCCGACTACACCACCGACGGCCGAATTTCGTCGATGCTGGGACACGGGGGCTGGAGCTCGGATCCGTCCGGCAACAACACCAACAACTTCGGCCAGCGCGGCGACCCGAGCATACCCGTCGGCACCGCAGGCGCCGGCGAGGGGAACTGGGGTCATTTCGGAGACATTTCCCTGGTGACCACCCGGGGCGACATCAGTTTCATGGCGGGGAGCAACACCCCTGTCGTAGACCGCGTCGATCTCGACGGCAACCCGCTCCCGATCGACGACCCCAACGGCTTCCTCGTCAGCCACGGCGGCGGACACGGGCGCTTTCACTGGGCGCAGGCCGGCCACGGCGGCTACGCCGCGGGCGGGGATCACCGCGGCAACATCACCACGATCACCGAGGACGGCAGCGTCCACGTCGTCGGCGGCATGTCCACCGAGGACAACTCCACCTCGAATTACCACTGGGCGATGATCGGCCACGGCGGCGCCAACGACCAGGGAAACCTCGGTCTCGCCGACGAGACCATCAAGGTCTACGGCCTGGGCGACCAGGGGAACGTGGTCGTGATGGGCGGCGACGGGCATATCACCGCGGCCTCGATTGGCCACGGAACCTACAACAACAGCGGCGACAAGTTCGGCGACATCAAGGTGATCGCGGGCAACGATCTCTTCATGCACAGCGGGACCGACGCATTCACCACCAGCGGGTCGAAGATCGGCCACGGGGACCCGTGGAGCCCGGGCAGCGGCGACCTCGACGGGAACATCGAAGTCAGCATCGGCAACGACGCCACGCTCGGCCGGGCCATCGTGGGCCACGTGGACACGAGTCGAAATTCCGGCTTCAACGGCTTCAGGGACGGCAACACTTTCTTCGCGGTGAGTCGCAACGATCCCTACGCGGGCGGCGGCGTGTTGACCACCACCGACGAAACGACCTTTTCCAGCGCCGGCTCCGGCTTTACCGACGACGAGTTGCGCCTCTACATGCCGGATTCTTCGTGGAACCAGATCGCGGAGGGAACCTTCCTCAACACGATCAGTTACAGCCGCACCCCGCCTCCGGGCAGCGGACGAGGGGACGAGCGAACGGCCGTCGAACACCAGTTCTCCGATCCCTTCACGGAGTCCTCCGCCCAGTTCACTCCCGAGGGGAGCTACGGCGGGTTCTACACGGTCTACTACGCGGGTCCGGCGCCGATCGTGCCGACGGATCCGACAGGTCCGACGGATCCGACGGGTCCGAGCGGCCCGACGGGTCCGACCGATACCGGAACAACGGACGATTCGGGATTCAATTTCTCCGGTTTCCTTTTCGACGACCAGTTGGGCTGGTTCGACCGCGACGACGACATGCTGAGCGCCGAGATCCTCGGAGAGGACGACTCCCTCAACGGCGGAGTCGGCATGGACGAAGCCGAAGAGGACGAGGAGGACGAGAACCGCGACCGAGGCGAAGTCGGCTCGATCGGCTTGACCTACTTCGTTTTCGATCCGGGGACCAACGTGTATTCCAGCTACCGGGTCTTCGGGGTTCGCCGGTCAAAATTAAGTGTTGCCCGGTAGTCACGAATTCTGCGAAGGTGACAAGGTAGGGTGAAGCGCCCCCCTGGCGCGAATCTTCACCCCCCCCTAAAATGACTACGATTACCCCCACCTTACGCAGGAGTCTGTTCCTCAGGCTGCTGACGCTCGTCTCGCTGCTTCCGGGACTGATCCTGTTCCCGGTGTCGGTTCAGGCGAACCCCAGCGGAGCGAACATCGTCCACGGCAACGTGAATTTCCAGGGCATGGGCTCGGCCAACCTGGACATCATGAACCATTCGAACCGGGCGATCATCAACTGGCAGTCGTTCTCGATCGGGAAAGGCGAAACGACCAACATCCACCAGGCGAACAGCGCGATGACGCTGAACCGGGTCGTTTCCGGGAACCCGAGCGCCATCTACGGGCAGTTGAACGCGGCCAAAGGAGGAGTGGTGGTTGTCAATCCGAACGGCATCGTGGTCGGTCCGGGGGGATCGGTCGACGTGGCCGGGATGCTGACGATGTCGACCCTGGACATCACGAACAACGACTTTCTCAACGGCGGATCGGATCGATTTCGCGGCACCACCAGCGCCGGAATCGCGAACTACGGCTCCATCAGCAGCGCCGGCGGCGACGTGGTCCTGCTCGGTAATTTTCTTCAGAACGCCGGTTCGGTCTCGGCGCCCGGCGGCACGGTCGCCTTCGGCGCCGGCGGCGACATCGTCGTCAACCAAACCGCTTCTGGCGGCAAAATCTCCGTTCTCTCGGGCGGCGCCGGGGGAGACGTCGGCATCGAAAACTCCGGCGAGATCAGAGGCGCGGCGGCCGAACTCAAGGCCCACGGCAACGTCTACGCGCTCGCGATCAAGAACGAGGGCCTGGTTCGGGCCAGCGGATACAACTTCACCGGCGGCAAGCTCACCCTGAGCGGCGGCTCGAGAGGAAGCGTCGTCAACACCGGTCGACTGGTGGCCCGTAATTCAGACGGGTCGGGCGGTCGCGTTTCGGTTTCCGGGAACCACGTCGCCCTCGCGGGCGGCAGCGTGGACGCCTCGGGCGAGGCGGGCATGGCCGGAGGTTCGGTCGAAGTGTCCGGCAGCGACGTCAGCGTCGGTTCCGGCGCGAGCGTTTCGGCCAGCGGGTCCGAGGGCGGTTCCGTCAGGATCGCGGGCACGGAAACGACGACGCTCGACGGGGCCGTGGACGCCGTCGGCAGCCACGCGGCGGGCGGCGACGTCGTGGTCGAGGGACGCAACATCGTGGTGGGGAGCCAGTCCGCCGTGAACGCATCCGGCGACACCGGCGGCGGAGACGTTCGGATCGGCGGCGGATTCCAAGGGCGCGACGAGGACGTGGCGAACGCGGAGAACCTGAGCGTCGCGGAAGGTTCGGTCATTATCGCCGACGCGGGGTCGAGCGGACAGGGCGGCAACGTGATTTTGTGGTCCGACGGCGACACGCTCTTCGAGGGCGATCTCTCGGCGAGCGGGGTGTCGAAGGGCGGCTTCGCGGAAATTTCCGGACGCGGCACGCTGGCGGTGAGCGGTAACATCGACCTTTCCGCGAGCGACGGCGCGTCCGGCACCTTGCTGCTCGATCCCACCGACATCACCATTTCCGCCACGGGAGATCCCGGACTGGGCGGCAGCACCATCAGCAACGTGTGGCTTTCCGAGCAGTTGGACATGGGGACCAACGTGGTGATCTCGACGAATTTCGGCGGAAGCGAAGCGGGCCACATCACGGTGGGACGCACGAGTAGCAACGCCGACGCCCAGGCCGACCGGGTCCAGTGGTATCAGGACGATGCGGGAACTCCCGGCGGCACCTTGAGCCTGCTGGCAACGGGCAACATTCGCTTCAACACCGCGGTGGAAAGCGCCGGAGAAGGCGGCATCAACGTGGTGGCCGGCTGGGACGGGGTCACGGGGCTGAACATGGGCGATTTCGACTTCGCCGAGGTTCTGGCGACGATGAACGACGGCGACGCGGGCAACGACGCGGCCGGTTTGTTCGGCGCTTCGGTCTTCATCGGAGCGACCGACGCGCGCACTGCGGCGACCGTGGGAAGCCGGTGGGGCGACACCAACGTGGCAGGTCGCAATCTCATCCTGCGGGGCAGCACCAGCATAGGGCACGGCTGGGCGCAGCTGGGCTTCACCGACAGCGGGGTCGAGTACGAACTGTCGCGCACGCACAACGGATT